>NZ_BBCG01000017.1 GCF_001311925.1 Cellulosilyticum ruminicola JCM 14822 | reverse complement strand
TTTTCTTCGTAAACTACAAGAAAAATTTTTTCATTAGTCGTATCAAAACAAATTTAAAGTGTTACAAATCAATTTCAGAAAGATATGCTATCTATGAACAACTGGAGTTAGAAGAACTTCTTAGCCAAAGTAAAGATTCTATTGGAACCGAAAAATATAACAAGCTTAAAGTCTGCTTAGTAGGTGTAAAACTTTCTGATGACATTGCAACTAAATGTATCAGAAAGGCTATTATACAAAATAATGGTGCTGATATCGATGTATACAAATGTCAGTTTTTACACTGGAATCTTATGATTACTAACATCAATAGAGAAACGTTTAATGCTTCAATTATTACAGAACTTTATCGTATGAGATGGCAAATAGAGTTACTTTTTAAGGTTTTAAAAAATATACTTTCTATAGATAAAATGCATGTCGGAAAAACTAAATATGTAGAAGCTATTCTGTATGGAAAATTGCTAGGTGCATTACTTACAATGCTACTTTATGATTGTATCATGATTGTATCATGATTGTATCAATCAAACAATGCTTCATAATCAGGGGAAAGGCGTTAGTATCCAAAGATTTTACACATTGATTATAGTTGACTTATATCAGTTTTACACACTCAAAAGGATAACGTTATATACTTACGAAAGGCTTTCTAATGTTATCTATAGAATAGGAAAGTTGTCTTTACATGAAAAAACGTTTACGACAAACAACTTACGCTAAAATCGAATATTATTTAGAACAACTCATTATTACTGGAAAAGATTAGGACTAAGTTTACGATTATGATAAAACAAGTTTAACATACAAATATGTAGAATATAAATATGATAAAATAATGTTATAATAATTCATTAAATAAATAGAAACTATAAACGTGTAAAATTAGTACCAATAATTTTCCAGTACGATTTTGAGCAAAATAAAAAATATTTATGACAGTTCTTGATATAATTAAGTCGACAAAAAACATAATTATAAGGAGATTACATAAATACTTAATGATTCTTTGGATATAATCAAATTCCTAAATAAGTTAAATCTTGATTTATTTTATTCTAAATCTCAGTACTCACATATCATCGCATTCATTTCATCTATGATGATCAAAGGGTTTAATGGTAAAAAGGATGTACATAGTTTGGAAAAGCATTATCGTCATCCCAAGTTTCACCAATTAGATAAACAGTAGGATTAATGCCTTCACAGGCAGTGGCAAATTCATTCCAACATTGAATGTTATGAGCTTCTTGATTATTTTGTTTGTTGAATTCATGATCGCTATAGACATGAATAGCTGCATCTAGTCTAAAACCATCCACACATAAGCTGAGCCATTTAGTAGCAGCTTCCTTGATTTCTTCACGAACTCTAGGATTATTATAGTTAAGAAAAATTAGGCATGGCGCCGTTAAAAATGCCATAATAGTGACTCGTACCGACTCGCCACCAAACAGGGCTATCCCAAGCGGACTTATCTGTTTCAAGACAGGTTGGTCCAGAGTATGAAAGTAAGCCCTTTAAGCTGATTTTATAAAGGACACCGTCTTGGAGCTTACCGCTATAACTGCCTTTTCTAGTAATCTGATAGAAATAAACAGTAGAGCCATCGCCACGGATAGTAGGGAGTATATTTTAATGGTAGAGTCTAGGAGAATACTGTTTTTGGGGTGGCCATCCTTAAGCGACGTTGCAATGAGGTTAAAAGTACCTAAAGGGGAATCATAATAATAAGCTGACTAGTAGGCGTAGTGGTATTATGGCTGAAGCATAAAATACTTGGTTTTAGAGGCTTGTAAGTGTGCCAAGATAAAGCATATTATAGTGATCATCAAGAGCTGTAACAAGTTGATTAGTTTTTGTGTTAATAGCATCTAGTGAGGTTACGTGAGTAAGGGTATTTCATTCAATGTGCCATGAGCAATATTGATAAAATTATTAGCAAAGAAAGCTGGATTTTTAGCAGAAAAATAAAGATTTTTACCAGCTGGATCAATTGTCATTGCTACGCTATAAGTAAAGTCCTCTGGAAGCTTCATAGGTCTAGGGTTAACAAATCCTTTAGAAGTATAATCTAAGATTAGAACTGTGGTTAAAGGTGAGGCGTAAAAATCAAGGTCTTTAGGATTGTCATGAATATCTAGTGCAATGACATAGGCTTTATCGTTATTTTTAGGAACTAAAACACGTAAAGGTAAATAGCCTTCTACATTAAATTCGGTACATAAAGTAGGTGAATCATTTGAAGTTTGATTTCATGGCAGCCTGTAAATAATAAGAGAAGAGTTAAACAGGTTGAGAGCGTGTAAAGGTGTGATTTCCATATCATTTTATATCTCCTTATAGATAATTTAAAATAAGTACCTTTAGTATAAAATGATATGGAATAAAAGTTTTAAAATTCTATAAATTGAGAAAAATATAAATATTCATTAATAAAATAAGCATTTATATTTTTCTTCTACGCTGAGGCTTACGCCATAAAAGTGGCAGTAAAGCAATGATAACGATAGCGCCAGCAATAACGGCAGAAAGTTGAAATGTTAGAGTTGCATAATTGACAGCTAAACTATAGTTAGAATCTAGTATGGCTGACATGGTACGATAAAGACCAACCCCTGGTACTAGCGGAATGATACCAGCAATCAAAAAGACTGTAACTGGCGTTCTACGTTTCTTTGCAAGAATATACGAAAGCTGCGTAACTAGCAAGCTAGCAATGAAAGTAGAAATAATCGGTGAAAGATTTTTATCTAAACAAAGTAAATAAATGAGCCAGCCGAGTGCTCCTACAGCGCCACAAATAAGTAGGTGCTTTTTTTGTACATGAAATACCACTGAGAAAGTAATGGTAGAAATAAAAGCACTAATGACACTAATAATCATAATAATCCTCCAATCCACTGAGAAAGTCCAAGAGAGCTACCAACGCCAGCAGCTAAAGCAACGGCCACGAGGAGTGCTTCTACAGCTCTAGCTATGCCAGAAATGAGTTCATCGCCAATGGCATCACGAACAGCAGTTGTGAAGGCTACTCCAGGGAGAAGAGGCATAATACAGCCGATAACAATAGGTTCTTCGTGAATAGCTGTTTTAAAGATGAAGCTGCAAATGCTTGCAGCAAACCCTATGACTAAAGCGCACAAAAATAAAACAAAGAAATTAACGATGCTTTTATTTGTAAGCAGAGACTGTAAGAAGCCTATAGCTGTGCCAATAAAGAATGAAAGAATAAATTCTAAAATGCCGCCATTAAACATAACAGAGAAGAAGGCACAGCTAATACCAATACATAAGATAATCAGGTTAGAAGAGTAATAGCTTGGTGCCTTTTTGAGCTCCTCCAATTTAGCCTGGCTTCATAGACATCTAATTTGCCGTCTACATAATCACGAGAAAGCTGATTAAGGCTTTCAATACGGTCAAGTCTCGTACTTCTATTTTTAACACGAACAACTTTAGTAACCATTGCGAAGGAGTCATCATTAATGGTGACCATAATACCCGTTGGAATAACGAAAGTATCGATTGTTTTGTATTTATGTACTTCTAAGATACGGGTAATAGTGTCTTCTACACGATAAGTTTCAGCGCCGCTTTTGAGCATAAACTCACCAGTAGATACAGCAAAGTTTAGTATACGTTCATGGAGATGAGGTTCTACCACTTGAATCCCTCCTTATAAAATTATTTCCTTTAGAGTATATGCAATTTAAAAAAAATACTTGAACTTAAGTTCACTTTAAAGGTCATGAAAAGTATACACTTATAAAAAAATAGTGTAAAGGCATTGAAAAATTGCAAAAATTGTCTATTAAAATTTCTATTTGTATATAAAATATTGAAATTAGCAAAGCAATAATGATATGATATATATACATTTGTATTTGAAGCAAAAAATTATTAACCGAGGAAATGGGGTAAGGGTGAAATGAAAAAGTTGATGCTTGGAAATGAAGCCATTGCACGCGGTGTTTATGAAGCAGGAGCTACAGTAGCTGTTGCTTATCCAGGAACACCTAGTACAGAAATCACAGAGTTCATTGCTAAATATGATGATATTTATGCAGAATGGGCACCAAATGAAAAAGTAGCTATGGAAGTAGCAATAGGAAGTAGCGTAGCAGGCGCGAGATCAGTAGTAGCTATGAAACATGTAGGATTAAATGTTGCAGCAGATCCACTTTTTACAGCAGCTTATACAGGTGTTAATGGAGGACTTGTAGCATTTGTAGCAGATGATCCAGGAATGCATAGTTCACAAAATGAACAAGATACAAGAATGATTGCAAGAGCAGCTAATGTGCCAGTTCTTGAACCATCTAATAGTACAGAATGTAAAGAATATGTTAAAAAAGCTATGGAAATTAGTGAAGAATATGATACACCTGTTATCGTTAGATTAACAACAAGAGTTGCTCATTCACAAAGTGTTGTAGAACTTGGTGAAAAAACAGCTTATGAACTTAAACCTTATGAAAAGGATATTAAAAAATATGTTATGACACCAGCTAATGCAAAACCTAGACATATTGTTGTAGAGGAACGCATGAAACGCTTAAGTGCTGATGCTGAAAAATTAGGACTCTTTAGTATTGAAAAAGCCAATAATAAAGTAGGTATTATTACAAGTGGTATTTGCTATCAATATGTTAAAGAAACAGGCATTGAAGCTAATATTATGAAACTTGCTATGCTTAATCCATTACCTCTTGAAGTTATTAAAGCATTTGCAGAAGGTTTAGATGAAATTTATGTTGTAGAAGAATTAGAACCAGTGATTGAAGAACAAGTAAAAGCAGCTGGTATCAATGTAAAAGGTAAAGAACTTTTCGGCAGACAAGGTGAAATTACTGTAAGACAACTTAAATCAGTATTTGGTATGGCACTTCCTACATATAGAGAAGCACAAAAAACACCAGTTAGACCTCCAGTACTTTGTCCAGGATGTCCACATAGAAGTGTTTATACAGTTATTAATAAACTTAAATTAACAGTTACAGGGGATATCGGCTGTTATACATTAGGTTCAGCACCACCACATGGAGCAATTGATACTTGCGTATGTATGGGTGCAAGTGTTGGTATGGCCCATGGTATGGAAAAAGCTAGAGGAAAAGAGTTTACTAAAAATGTAGTAGGGATTATCGGAGACTCAACATTTATTCACTCTGGTATTACAGGACTTGTAGATATCGTTTATAACAAAGGTGTATCTACAATTATCATTGCAGATAACTCAATTACAGGTATGACAGGTCATCAACAAAACCCAGGTACAGGAAAAACATTACAAGGGGAACAAACTTATGCCCTTGATCTTGCCACACTTTGCAAAGCAGTAGGTATTAATAATGTTGTAACAGTTAATGCTTATGATATGAAAGCTGTAGAAAAAGCACTTAGAGAAGAAACAGCTAAAGATGCACCATCTGTAATCATTACAAAAGCACCTTGCCGTTTAATCATCAAAGAAAAATGGCCAGTATACAAATGTAGTCATGATAAATGTGTAGGCTGTGGTGCCTGCTTAAAACTTGGTTGTCCTGCTATTCAAAAAGTAGGTAATAAAGTAACTATTAATACGGCTTTATGCGCAGGTTGTGGCGTATGTGCTACTGTCTGTCCTAAAGGCGCTATTGGGAAGGAGGAAAACTAAGATGACTAAAAATATATTAATCGTAGGTGTCGGTGGACAAGGTACCCTCTTAACAGGACGTATCATTGGAAACTATGCATTATCTAAAGATTATGATGTAAAAATGTCTGAAGTGCACGGTATGTCACAACGTGGAGGAAGCGTTGTTATGCAAGTAAAATATGGTGATACAGTTTATTCTCCACTTGTAGAACTTGGAGAAGCGGATATTATCTTTGCTTTTGAAAAATTAGAAGCATTAAGATACTTACCATTCTTAAAAGAAGATGGTGTACTTATTGCAAATACACAAGAAATTGATCCTATGCCAGTTGTTATGGGTGTAGAACCTTATCCAGTAAATATTGAAGAAACCCTTAAAGCAAGTTGCAAAAATCTTTGCCTAATGGATGCATTATCTATTGCAGAGGAATTAGGAAGCGTTCGCGTGGTTAATATGATTATGATAGGTGCTTATGCAGCATATATCGGCGACGATATTAAAGAATGGGAAGAACTTGTAGAAAAAACAGTTCCACCACATACTATCGAAATGAATAAAGAAGCTGTTAGAAGAGGTTATGCAGCATATCAAAATAAATAAGGTATATAGATATTATCTTTATCATATATAATTTTAAACAATAATTTAGGAGGCAGAAATATATGTACACACTTGATGAATTAAAAACTGTAGATCAAGAAATGGTAGCTCTTATCTTAGAAGAGACGAGTAGACAAAACAATAAAATTGAATTAATCGCTTCAGAAAACTTTGTATCAAAAGCAGTTATGGCTGCTATGGGAAGCACACTTACAAATAAATATGCAGAAGGTTATCCTGGAAAACGTTACTATGGTGGATGTGAAGTAGTAGATAAAGTAGAAGATTTAGCAAGAGATAGAGCCTGTGAACTTTTTGGAGCAGAACACGCTAATGTTCAACCAAACTCAGGGTCACAAGCTAACCAAGCAGTATTCTTCGCAGTACTTAAACCAGGAGATACTGTAATGGGTATGAATCTTAGTCATGGTGGACACTTAACTCATGGTAGTCCAGTTAATATTTCTGGTAAACACTACAATATTGTATCTTACGAAGTAGATAGAGAAACAGAAACTATTGATTATGAAGTAGTAAGAAAAATTGCTCTTGAAAACAAACCCAAAATGATTATTGCTGGTGCAAGTAACTACTCACGTATCATCGACTTCAAGAAGTTTAGAGAAATCGCTGATGAAGTTGGTGCATACCTTATGGTAGATATGGCTCACATTGCTGGTCTCGTGGCAGCAGGACTTCATCCAAGCCCAGTACCATATGCACACTTCGTAACAACAACAACACATAAAACACTTAGAGGACCTCGTGGTGGTATGATTCTTTGTTCAAAAGAATTAGCACCAATGATTGATAAAGCAATCTTCCCTGGTATTCAAGGTGGTCCATTAATGCATGTAATCGCTGCAAAAGCTGTAAGCTTCAAAGAAGCTTTACAACCTGAATTCAAAGCTTATCAAGAACAAATCATCAAAAATGCAAGGACACTTGCAAAAGGATTAATGGATAGAGGATTACGCATCGTATCTGGTGGTACAGATAACCATGTCATGAGCTTAGACGTAAGAAGTCTTAACATATCTGGTAAAGAAGCTGAACATATGCTTGATGAAATCGGTGTAACATGTAACAAAAATACAATTCCATTTGATCCAGCATCTCCATTTGTAACAAGTGGTGTAAGACTTGGTACACCAGCCGTTACGACAAGAGGAATGAAAGAAGCAGATATGGACGAAATCGCAGAAATCATCTTCAAAACACTTTCTAACTTTGAAGCAAACAAGGAAGAATGTACAAAACGTGTAGCTGATTTACTTGCTAAATATCCTTTATACTAATAAAAAGGGAAAAAAGCTGTAGTACAATAAAATGTACCCTTTGTAAAGGACATTAAAAAAAGCTAGATAATACTAAAAAGATGATTTCTGTATTCTACAGGAGTCATCTTTTTTAAGTTCCATTGGCATCTATACTCATTATAATATTTGATATGCTCATCTACTTCTTCTTTTACTTTATCTATATTTTTACATTCCTTTAAAGTTATTTCATCTTTTAAATGTCTAAAGAATAATCCGTGTAGAAGCATTATCTCAGCAATTTCCTTGTCGTGACATAGATTGTTTCATATTGCATGCTTTTACAAGTTGTTGATACTTAGGGCTTGTATAGTGAGTTCCTTAATCTGAGTGAATAAATACATCTTTATGTAGTTGAACTGCACTCTTTTTTAGAGTATGAATTGTATCTGTAGCCAGTTCTAATCTCAAATAATCTGTTACATTTTTATTTTCACTAATAAAAAATCCTTTTAAATTCATCGGTATAAGTTATTCCTTTTGAACTAACTTTCTTTACATGCGGATTCATTGATAGTATTTCAATTTCAGTAGCTGTAAAAATCTTATTACTCATTTATGTGTCTTCGTGCTTAATGATTGATGTTTAATTATTATACACCAAAATACCCTATAGGGTATACTTTTTATTAATGTCTACTCTATAGGGCACATTTTACAATGGTACTACAGCTTTTTTTGAAAGAGTTTAATAAAAATTGTGTAAATTTATTATAATAATTAATTGCTTTTAAGTAATTTATTGACTAAAATTAAAAATTCTAACTTAAAGTCCTTGCTATATGTTAGAATTAATAATAAAATAAAGAAAAATAAGATACTTATTTTTTATACTATTATATAATTATAGGTCAATAAACTAACGGAGGTTAAGTATGAATTACGGTTTCTTTGATGAAAAAAACAGAGAGTATGTTATTACTAATCCAAATACACCAGCACCTTGGGCTAACTATTTAGGATCTCCTGAATACGGCGCAATTGTATCTCATAATGCAGGTGGATATAGTTTTGTTAAGAGTGGAGCAAAAGGTCGTATCTTACGTTATATCTTCAATCAAGAAGATAAACCAGGACGTTACATTTATTTAAGAGATGATGAAACAAGTGATTATTGGTCAGCATCTTGGCAACCAGTAGGTAAAAGCTTGATGAATACAAAAGTGAATGTCACCATGGTACAGCTTACACAAATATTAAAGCTGATTATACAGATATTCATTCAGAAGTTTTATACTATGTACCACTTAATAAAACATATGAAGTTTGGCATCTTAAAGTAACTAATACAGGTGACAAACCTAGAAATCTTTCTGTATTTGGTTATGCTGAATTCACTAATGAAAACAATTACGAAAATGACCAAGTTAATTTACAATATACATTATTTATTACACGTACATATTTCAAAGGAAATAAAATCCTTCAAACAATTAATGAAAACTGTCATAAAGATTGCAATGGTAGCAACCACAATGAACGTTTCTTAGGACTCGTTGGTGCACCAGTTGTATCTTATAATGGAGATAAATCAAGCTTTATTGGTCGTTACCGTAGCTATGGTAACCCAATTGCAGTAGAAAAAGGTGAATGTGATAATACATTAAACTACAATAGCAATGGTTGTGGTGCGCTTCAAACAAAAATTACTTTAGCACCAGGTGAAACAAAAGAAATTACTTTTGTACTTGGCCAAAAAGATGATGCAGAAGCTAACGAAATCTTAGCAAGCTACGAGAATGTAAAGACAGTAGCAAACGAATTAGAAGAACTTAAAGGTTACTGGCATGGTAAACTTAGCAATCTTATTGTAAAAACACCAAGTAGCGAATTTAATAACATGGTCAATACATGGAATGCATATCAATGCTTTATTACATTTATTTGGTCACGTGCTGCATCATTCATTTATTGTGGTCTTAGAAATGGTTATGGATATCGTGATACTGTTCAAGATATCCAAGGAATCATTCACCTTGATCCAGCTATGGCTAAAGAAAAAATTATCTTCATGTTATCAGCACAAGTTAACAATGGTGGAGGACTTCCGCTTGTTAAATTCAATCACAACGCTGGTCACGAAGATACACCAGATGATATGTCTTACGTTCAAGCAACAGGACATCCAGCATACCGTGCTGATGATGCATTATGGTTATTCCCAACAATCTTAAAATACATTGGGGAATCAGGAGATAAAGAATTCATCAATGAAGTAATTCCTTATGCAAATGAAGAAGAAGGAACAGTATACGATCACCTTAAGAGAGCTATTAACTTCTCTATGGAAAGACTTGGTGCTCACCACATGCCAGCAGGTTTACATGCTGACTGGAATGACTGCTTAAGACTTGGTAAAAAAGGTGAGTCTTCATTCGTAGCTTTCCAACTTTACTATGCAATGAGCGTACTTCGCGACTTCGCAAAAGACTTAAATGATACAGAATATATCGCTTACTTAGATGAAGTACAAAAAGTACTTGGCGATACAATTCAAAATAACTGCTGGGAAGATGACCGTTTCATCCGTGGATTCAAAGAAGACGGTGAAGTAATTGGTTCTAAGAAAAATCCAGAAGCAAGTATGTGGCTTAACCCACAATCTTGGGCAGTTATTAGTGGACTTGCTACTAAGGATCAAGCTGAAAAAGCGCTTGAATCAGTTTATAGAGAACTTAATACAGCATATGGTGCACGTGTTATGGCACCATCTTTCAAAAATCATGCATTTGATGGCGCATTAGCACTTCTTTTCAATGGTTCAACAAAAGAAAATGGTGGTATCTTCTCACAACCACAAGGATGGATTATCTTGGCTGAATCATTAATGGGACATGGTAATCGTGCATTTGAATACTTCATGGAAAGTGCACCAGCAGCTCAAAATGACAATGCAGATGTTCGTGTTCTTGAACCATACGTTCATGGTCAATTTACAGAAAGTGTTGAAAGTCCATTTGAAGGACGTTCACACGTTCACTGGCTTACAGGTACAGCTTCTACAGTAATGGTAGGATGTGTAGAAGGTATCTTAGGACTTCGTCCTGACCTTGATGGTATCAAAATTGAGCCAGCTATTCCAAGTACATGGAATGAATTCACAATGGAAAAAGTATTCCGTGGTAAAAATCTTAATATCACAGTTAAAAATCCAAATGGTGCACAAGGTGGCGTAAAAGCTTGCTACTTAAATGGTGAAAAACTAGAAAGTAACTATATACTTGCAAGCAAATTAAATGCAGAAAATGAAATTGTAGTTGAAATGTAATTGATAGCATAAGGCTAAAAAAGTAGTTAAAGTTATTACTATTAGTAGTAAAACTTTAGCTACTTTTTTATTTATAAGCCTGTTCAAACTCAAAAAGTAAAAGTATCATGACAGATTAACTAGCCTTAGAAGAAAGCAAATCGATAGAATAAAATAAATATATATAATATCAAAAATTATAGGTTTTTTAATGCATTTGGAATAAGTGCTATTAAATATGAAGAAAGGTATAAAAACATAAAAGTTACTTTATTTTGTTTATTATGTCTATAGTTGAAAATGGGATAATTAAAAATTAGTAAAAATTTATGAGAAAACCGCATTTTATTCTTGGATTTATATCCATTTAACAAAAAAACAACTAATTATTGTATATAGATAAATTAAATTGATTTTAATAATAATAGGATTTATGTCTTGTCGAGTAAACATAAAAAGAATAATAACTAATTTTACAAATAATTTTAATGAAATTAATAATACAAAATATAAATAATTTCATTAAAATTATTTATAAAAATATAAATAAATATTTAGAATTAAAAAAATCATGATATAATATATCAAAGTCTAGTATAGGGACTTTAATTTAAAAGGTAAAATAAAAACAAGTGATGGGGCGGTGGATATGACGTGTAAAGATACAAGGTTGAGAAGAATTTATGATTTCCGAGATGGCAAGAGTGTAATTTTGCCATTAGATCATGGTGTGACATATGGGCCATTAAAAGGTATTGAAAATATTAAGGAATTGATAAATGAAGTAGCACAGTCAAATCTAGATGCAATAATTTTACATAAAGGTATGTTTAGTCAAATATCCAATATGATACCAAGAAGAATAGGTCTTATTTTACATTTGTCTGCCAGTATTGGTTTTAGTGAAAATAGGAATTATAAAAGATTAGTCAGTAGTGTAGAAGAAGCTATTAAATTAGGAGCAGATGGTGTATCCATGCAAATTAATTTAGGTTGTGAGCATGATGATAAGATGCTTGCTGATTTAGGAAGAGTTTCAGAAGCTTGTAATGAATGGCATATGCCACTTATTGTAATGGTTTATGTTATGCAACAAGGAAAAAATGTTGAAGAGGAATTAGAACACTTAAAACATTGTGTGCGATTATGCAAAGAACTTGGTGCTGATGGCGTTAAGATCGCTTATCATACAGAAATTGAAAAAATGAAAGAGTATTTTGAAGCTGAGAATATTCCAGTTTTTATAGCTGGAGGAGAAAGACGTACAGAAGGTCAATTACTGGATATGGTTAATCAGGTTATGGATGCAGGAGCTTCTGGTGTGATGATAGGTAGAAATGTTTTTCAAAGTGAAAATCCTAAAGAATTAATAAATGAGATTTGTAGCATTGTACATAAAAATGGCGTAAAGGAGGCGTATTAATATACTTAATGTATATTAAACAAATAAAATGAGAAACTCTAATATATATTTGGATTTAAGAAAAAAAATTTCAATGGAGCAGGTTGCTAATATTATTAATAATTTACCTATACAATCTGTGTTAATCAGTAAAAAAGCGTTTGATACAGATAAAACTAAGATTAGTAAACGAATCAATTATATGGTTTATATGGATAAAGATGAGCAGTTAGATAAGTTAGACAAGGATATTACTATTGTTTCAGCTTATCAAGAACAATTAGAACAAATTAAAAGCAAAGGCTATAAAACAGGTTATTATGTAAAAGTTGTTGATAGAGAAACATTAGACTTAGCATGGCAAGAAGGGATTAAACATGATGTATTAATTATTGAATTTAAAGATCCAACTAATATTCCGTTAGAACTTGTTATTGCACAAATTGAAAATAATAAAGCTAATGTAGCTTTATTTAAGGTGGTTAACAGTGTCGAAGATGCTAAAATTGCTTCACAGGTTCTAGAAAGAGGAACAGATGGTGTTGTAATTACAGATTTATCAAGTGATAATCTGCAAAAAATAAATGTATTAACAGATGAAACACAAAAAATCAATTTACAAGAAGTTATCGTAGATAAAATTGAATACATTGGTATGGGTGATCGAACTTGTATTGATACAACATCTCTGATGGGGGTTGATGAAGGAATGATTATTGGTTCTACATCAGCAGGTGGCATTATGGTTTGTTCAGAAACACATTATTTACCATATATGGAATTACGTCCGTTTAGAGTTAATGCGGGGGCAGTTCATTCTTATGTAATGGCACCAGATAATACAAGTAGATATTTAAGTGAATTAGAAGTTGGTAAAACATTAATGTGTGTTAGTACGAATGGAACAGCACGAAAAGTATCTGTAGGACGTAGTAAAACAGAAAAGAGACCGTTATTACTTATAAAGGGGAGAATAGGAGAAACACCTATAAATGTAGTATTACAAGATGACTGGCATGTAAGAGTAATGGGTGTAGATGGTAAGCCTAAAAATATTACAGAACTTAAAAAAGGTGATAAATTGTTTGGTTGTTTAATGGAACCTGGGAGACATGTTGGATTAAATGTTAGTGAAACGATTATGGAAAAATAAGAACTTGCTAAGTAGAAATGGAGTATATGATATGAAATTTAAAATAAATAGTTGTTTTGAGCAAGTAGCATATGAGGAATCTATACAGCAAGGGTATTTATCATTAATAGATAATAAAATATCTATGCAGCCATTAGAAGAGAAACTGGAGTTAAATGGAATATTCCTAGAAAAGGGATGTGGATTAAATGAATCTTATTCCAGTAGGCCAGAAAAAGAGAATGTGTCTGTTATTTATTTTGATAAAAACTATAAAATCATTTCAGAGGCATTTGCTAAGTGGAATGGGTATGCAGTAGTAAAGTTAGATAATGTGGAAGAACTTAGTCAATTATTTGTTAATGAATATTTAATTTTTGTTGGAAGCCCTGATTATTTTAATTTTAGATGGATTAATAAAGTAAATAAAATACAAAGTGCAACTAAGAAATTTTATTATGGGATTATAACGGGAAGAAACTACGAGTCATTAACACATCAAATTTTATATCATACTTTAATGAGTAAGAGTAAAGAGGCTCATATACTGAATTATATGAGAATAGAGAATAGCGAAGGTGTTGAGCAAGATGAAAAAAGTCTCAATGCATATGGTGATCAGTGTAACTATGCCAATCTTAAAGAATATAGTAAAGCGTATAATATCTGTACAATAAATGCACATGGTGGAGATTGTATGGTGTACATATCTGATGGTGTCTTATGTGCAAAGACGAATTGTCTTAAAAAAGATGAGTATAAGAATGATATTATGCCAGCTTGTTACCAGGGATATGAGTGTTTTAAAAATACAAAGGTGTTTTCACCAGAGGGATTAATGTATGATCATTATTTTATAAATTCCTGTTTTTCTTTGAAACCAGCAGAATGTATTTTTAATGATGCATATAATTTAGCTTTTAGATTTTTAGATACAAATATTCTTTCTTATATTGGTAGCATATTTATTATAGAGGAGCGTGTATTACTTAATTATTTATATAGTGCAATGTGGAAGTCAGGTTATACATTAGGTCATATTAATTATACCATTAATCGTACATATAATGATACTTTAGGTGGACCAGATTCACCATTTACATTAATAGGTAACCCAATAATTAAAAATAGTGAAACCATAGCACCAGTAATACATGAAATGATGCAACTTGAGAGTGTAGATTTATCGATTAAAGAGACAGCGATTATCAAGATCAAGGTAGCAGGAACAGATATAAGAGAGCAGTTCTTTTCAGGAAAAGTTAGAATTTCAGTAATGACAGATAAGAAGTTACCTATTTATGCAGCATTCAATGATGTAGGAGACGAAATATGGTTATTTTCAAAATTACTTATAACAGATGATGTTGTACATCTCAAAGTGCTACCAGGCAAGCCTTTTAATTTAGGTATTATACGTAATCTAGAAAGATTTGAGAAGTTTAAGGTTGGCGTTGAAAAGTTTGATGTTTATATGAAAGATATTAAAAAGATTACAATAAATTTTCAAACATTAATAAAAGATTACTTATGGAAGATTTCTGAGAATAGTAAAGTTTACAAAAAGCAAGATAGATGGTTAGAATATTTTAATCTAATTCAAAAGAGCATAATTAATAAGCTTGCAAAGAGGATACACGAGGATGGTTTTAGTTATGAAGAGGCACTTATGGGAAATTCACTCTGCTACAAAGATTATACAGAACTTGATGAGAAATGTAGAGCCTGTAATAGTGATCTTGCTTTAATAAGCTATTCGTGTAGTATAGATGAAACATTAGAAATGTTAATGAAAATATGTCCTAAGTGTGGCGTGGTACATGTTATACCTAGGGACATACAAGAACAAGGTTTATATATTGAGCCATTACAGAATTATCGTATGACATTAGGTGAGACGCAAGAAATAAAAGTATGGATTCATAACAATAGTGAAGAAGAATACTTTGGATATGTAGCTTTATCTGTTAAAAAGGGAAAGAATATTGGTGCACAATATAGTGAACTTCAAGAAATTTCACTTTTACCTAAAGAAAAGAAGGTATTTACATTTACGGTGCAAATTTCAGAGGAGGGAATACCATTTTGTTATTTGGCTAAAGTAATTGCTATTGTAAATGGTGCAATTTGTATTTCAGGAGGAAATCTTATTATATGGGATTTATGATAGATAATAATAAAAAAGTAGGGCATATAAAAATTACGAAAAATATAATTTTAATTATATTAGGTAATGCCATTTCAAAAATAGGTAATGCCATATTTGATGTAGCATTAATATGGTGGCTGGTAGAAAAGTATGGTAGCTCCAAGTATACAGGATATGTAATGGTAGCAACACTTTTTCCAGCAGTATTTATGAGTTTATTAGGTGGGGTTATAGGAGATCGCTATAATAAGAAATATATTATCGTAATATCAGATATTTTATCAGGGTTGGCGTCACTAGCAATGGGAATAATGACTTGTAGTGGGCATCTTAATTTGCAGATGATACTTTTAATTTCTTTTGCTCTAGGGGTAAGTAAATCTTTGTTTGGTCCAACGATTAGATCATTAATTCCAATTTTAGTAGACCATGATGATATTTTAAGAGTAAATTCTATTTTTTCAACTACCTCAGGAATTATTAAAGTTATTGGACCTTTAATGGGTGCAGCTATATTATCAGTTCCATTTATCGGAGTTGGTGGTGCATTTATTATAAATGGAGTTTCCTTTTTTGCTTCAGCTATATCAGAAATGTTTATTTCTTATGAGTTTGTACAAGATAAAAAGTCCACCTTTAATCTAGGTGTCATAAAAGAAGATATGAAACAAGGATTTGTATACATTTTTAAAGATCTAAGGCTTAGAAGATTATTAATAGGTGCATCTATTGCTAATATATTCCTTACAGCATTTACATTTTTAAATCCGTTATTTATAAACAATGTATTACATTGTGTTGTTAATTACTATTCAATTACGTTGGCAATGGAATCAGCAGGTGGAATCTGTGTAGGTATTGTTTTAATGATGATACATAAGAAAGATATGACGCATTTAAAATATATGAGATTATATATTATTTTATTAGGTGGAATTGTATTACTTACACCTGTATCTATTTTCTTTAATCCAATTATCTTCATCTTATCATTCTTTTTTGGGGCATTTACTGTGTGCTTTGATAATACATATTTTTCATATATACAGATTAATTGTGAACGAGGAATTATAGGAAGAGTTATTTCTGTTGTTGGTGCGATTAGTAATTTAGGTGTATTATTTTCATATTTGGTCTTTGGTTTATTAGGAGACTTTATGTTAACAGGTTCATATGTTGTTGCAGGAATATGTATTGTATTATGTGCGTTATTAATTAATATCAGTGAAAAGGAGACTGTATGATCTCAAATAGTATGAGTATCATATGATTTAATAATGTTTTATAAAATAGGTGAATTTAGTAATGTAGGAGAATTATTGTTAGGAGGAAAAGGAAATAGCTTAAATCAACTAAAAAGACAAGGTATTTTTGTGCCAGAAGGTTATATTATCTCAATAGATGAGTTTGAAAAGTATTTAGAATACAATCAAATTGAATGTATGTATGAATACTATATTTCGTCTAATTTAGAGTTACAAGAACGTATTCTTAATGGATGTATACCGCCTCATATGAAAAGAAAATTAGAACAAACCACTCAGCAGATGCAAAGTCAGGGTGTGAAAAAATTTGTAATTCGTTCTTCAGCAATATGTGAAGATGGAGAAATACATAGTATGGCAGGTATGTTTGAATCTTATATCAATCTTGATACATATGAAGCAATTGATGAAGCAATTAAAAAAGTATATGCATCCTTATTCAGCGATCATGTAATAGATTTTATGCTTAAGAATGAGTACAATTTTGAATTACTCAAAATGGCAATTGTATTTCAAGAGTATTTACCAGGACAGGTTTCTGGTGTGGCGTTTACAGCAGATACAGTTGAAATGAATGAGGAAGTTATTTGTATTAGTGCTACAGAAGGTGAATGTGCTAATTTTGTAGGTGGTGAATATGCTTCTGCACTTTATAAAATTAATAAAAGAACTCAATCAGTTTTATGTGGCTTAGAAAATCATGTGCTTTCACCTGAAGCGTTAAGTCAATTGGTAAAGGTAGTAATGCAAATAGAGAAAATTAAACAAGACTATCAAGATATAGAATGGACACTTCTAAATGGTAAAGTATGTATACTTCAGGCTAGAAGTATTACAACATTTAAGACAAAAGACTTTCCAGTAGAATATAAAAGTGAAATAGAGAGTGAATCAGGTTGGAAATTAGGAGAATTTCAAGAACCTTTATTACCTTTTATGCAAGATATTATAAGTATTGAATCAGACCAAGTAGCAAAGGGAGCTGAAAGTACAGTATTTAGACTCCATACATATGTTGAACATAAAATAATTAATGGTTTTTCCTATGTGAGAACTAAAGTATTAGAGCATGCCAAAGAAAAAAGATTAGCCTTTGAAGAGTATATAAAAAGCTTTGGTGAGTGTAATAAAAATGTATTTGATGAAGTAGTTTTACCTGAATTAAGAAAAAGGCTCACTCAGCTTGAAAAGTATAGAGATAAAGCATTATGTAAACATGAAGTTGCACAATATCTAAATTTAGCAGTAGATTATTTAGAATATAGTTGGGAACATCATTGGCTTGCAACGCATGGCAGTTTTTACGTAGATACATTTTATGAAGAATTAGTAAGTAAATTTTCACAATTAGATGTAGAAAATTACTATGATCTCATTTATGGAGAAAGTTTATTACAAAAAGAAAGAAAATATCTTTTTGAAATGGCCAAGCTTGTAAAAGCTAGTCCAGTACTTGCAGATATGTTTAAAAACTGTAGTAGTAATTATCTATTATATGGAAGACTTAATAAAATTAAGGAAGAGTTAAGTGAAGCTAAATTACTTTTAACAGTCATTAAAAACTATTTATTTGAGTATGGCATGTGTGATGCAGGTATGGATGCAGTTATTTATCCTATTTTATATAAAGCACCTGAACGTGTTATTCAAAGTATTAGAGAGATGTTAAAGTTAGATTTTAATGTTTTTGAAAACTCTATCTTGAAGACTAAACAAAATAAGGAATGCTTAAAAAAGGAAATAGAGAGTCAACTTACTGAGCAAGAAGTGACTTGGTTTAGAGAAAAATTAAAAGTAGCTGAAGCTGCATTTTTAACAAATGATAATCATAATCACTTTATGGAAAGAATGTATAGAAGTTATTTATATCTTGCATTAGAGGAAGCAGCAAATATATTAGTACAAGAAAATGTAATTAAAGATAAGAAAGATATTTATTATTTAAGGTTGGAAGAAGTTAAGAACTTACTTATTAAATCAAGAGATATGAAGGAAGTTGTTCATGAAAGAAAAGTGATTTATAGAAAACAAAGAAAAATGTATCCTCTAATTCAATTAGGAAAAGAGGAAGTTACTGAAGAAACAGTATTAAGAAAAAGTAATGAAACAACAGTTATCCAAGCAATATCTGGACTTAATAAAGTAATTACAGGAAAAATTGTAAGCGGTATGCAAGAGGTACTTGAAGAAGAGTATATTTTACTTTTACCACATTGTCACTATGAGGGCATTATTAAAATAATAAGTTCTATTAAAGGAATTATTTTTGAAATGGGTTCGCCTTATGATCATATGGGGATTATTGCTCGGGAAATGGGCGTATTGGCAATGTATGATGCCAAAGATGCAACAACACTTTTAAAAGATGGTGATATTGTGGAGTTAGACGGTATAAATGGGAAAATACGTTTGATTTCAAGGATGGATTAAAACAAATAATGTAGAAAGGAACGTATGCTAACGTTAATAGCATACGATTAAAAGATGAAGAATACACAAGGAAATAAACTAAGTAAAAGTAATGTGGCAGATATAGTTCTTCTTACTCCACTACAACAAGGCTTATTATTTCATTATTTAAATGATGTAACTAGCAGCCTTTATTTTGAACAATTAGTTGTAACGTTTAAAGGTGTAATTGATATTGAGAAACTTAAGGATGCATGGCAATATGTTGCAAATAATAATGAAATTCTTAGAACAGTTTATAGATGGGAAGGATTAAATGATCCAATTCAAATTGTACTTAAGACATATGAGATAGAATTTTATGAGTATGATTTAAGTACAGTAGAAGAAAAAGATAATCAAATTGAAGTAATTAAAGCACAAGATCAAAGCTTAGGGATTGATATTACAAAGCATCCTTGGCGTGTAACATTTTGTAAATTAAATCAAGAACAGTGCATTATGATTTTAAGCAATCATCATATATTATTTGATGGCTGGAGTAGTGGGGTGATTTTGAAAGAGTTACTAGAAGCATATAATGCTTATACAAAAGAAAGAGATATAGCTATCACAAATAAAACCTCATTTAGAAACTTTGTAGACTGGCAATATAAAAAAAATAGTCAAGAAGACATGAACTTTTGGAAAGATTATTTAGGTGATGAAAGCGTTCCTAATAGTATCAGAGATAATCAAACTAAACGTGATACTATTAGTCAAGTGAAGCACTATTATGAGGAAATAGATATAAGTTTAACTCATAAAATATCGAACTTTACGAAACAATATGAAGTTACTTCGGCTACTTTGTTATATAGTGCTTGGGCAATATTACTTATGAAATATAACGCTTCAAGAGACTGTATATTTGGAATGACTTTATCAGGTAGAACACCAGAGATTCGTGGAATGGAAGATATGGTGGGATTATTTATTAATACAGTGCCATTAAAAGTACATATAGAAGAAAATGAAAATATACTTCAGTTATTACAACATGTGGGAGAGACAAGTAGACTTATTACAGAACATGGGTATACTGCTCTAACGGATATCAAGGCTCAAAGCCAGATAGCAAGAGATGAAGAATTATTTAAGAGTATCGTAATTATAGAGAGTTATCCATTACCTAAGACACTTAATGCACCAGACAGTAATGTGGTGATTGATGACTATTATATTTCGGAGGCATCTAACTATGAGCTTTCGCTTGAGATAGGTCTAAGAGATGAGATTTCACTAAGATATGACTATGATAGTAATGTTTATACATCCAATATAATAAGTAGAATTAATGAGCATTTTATTAGGATATTGGAACAAATAGTTGAGTCTCCACAGTTACAAGTAAGTGAGCTAAATTTATTATCAAAAGTAGAATATCATAAACTTACTAACGAATTTAATAATACAAAAATCTCATTTCAAAAGGGGAAAACACTTCAACAACTATTTGAAGAACAAGTGGAGAAAAATCCAGAGCAAACAGCAGTAGTATTTGAAAATCAAGAGTTATCTTATAGGCAGCTTAATCATAGAGCGAATAGTATAGCAAAACAATTAATTGAAAAAGGCGTAGGTCCTGAAAGTGTAGTTGGGGTCATGATAGAAAGATCTATAGACATGATAGTTGGTTTGCTAGCTGTTTTAAAGGCGGGAGGAGCTTACTTACCTATAGATATAGAGTTTCCAGAAGAACGTATAAGTTATATGTTAGAAGATAGTAATGCCATATTGTTATTAACTCAAAAAAAGTATGCACATACATTTGATATACATGCCATGATTATAGAGGAAATGGTCGTAGATGAACAGGCAGAAAATCCATCTGTTCAGGTAACTGATAGTAATATAGCTTATCTTATTTATACATCAGGTTCTACAGGCAAACCTAAAGGAACAATGATAGAACATCATAGTGTTAATAATTTTATAGTAGGGATGATGAATGCAATTGATTTAACAGATGTTAAGACAATTCTTTCTATAACAACTGTTTCATTTGATATTTTTGGCTGTGAGATGTATTTACCATTATTAAATGGACTTAAATTAGTAGTAGCTAGTCATCTTGAACAAATGGATCCATCAGCTTTTGCCAAGTTAGTTATCAATAATGATATAGATCTAATGCAAACAACACCATCACGAATTAATATGATTTTATCTAGTTGTGATGACTTAGTTATAACTGCTTTCAAAAAATTTAAGGTATTACTAATTGGTGGTGAGGCGGTTACTAAAGGGGTATTAAATCGTATAAATGAGATTTGTGAGGTGCCTGTATATAATATGTATGGTCCAACGGAAACAACTATTTGGTCTACAGCAGGTAGAGTATATGCAAATCAAGATATAAGTATTGGAAAGCCTATAGCAAATACGCATATTTATATAATGGATCATAATCAACTTGTTCCTATTGGTGTACCAGGAGAGTTATGTATTTCGGGAGAAGGTGTTTCTAGAGGCTATTATCATAAAGAAGCATTAACACAAGAGAAGTTTATACAATCTCCAGTCTGCTTAGATGAACGTATTTATCGAACAGGGGATTTAGCAATGTGGCTTGAAGATGGTAGTATTCATTTTATCGGCAGAAAAGACTTTCAAGTGAAAATACGTGGACATCGAATAGAACTTGGTGAAATAGAATATAAGATGGTTCAATCTGGACTAGTTGAAGAGGCTGCTGTCATTATAAAAGACACAGCAGATGGGGATAAAGCAATTTGTGCTTATTATGTATCTAAGAAAAATGTAAGTATAGAGGTTTTAAGAGCAGCTTTAACTAAAGATTTACCTAATTATATGATACCTACATACTTTATATTAATTGATAAGATGCCACTTACAGCTAATCAAAAAATAGATAGAAAAGCATTACCTCAACCTAAGATGGAGCAAGAATCAAAGGATATATTTATAGGCCCAGAAAATGAGATTGAAGTAGCCATTAGTGGTATTTGGGAAGAAGTGTTAAATCAAAAAAATATTAGCATTGATAAAGACTTTTTCTATTTAGGTGGAAATTCTATTTTATTAATTAAGTTACACTCAAAAATCAATAAGATTTATACAGATGGTATTAGTGTTCAAGAACTCTTTGATAATAGGACTATAAAAAGTCAAGCACAGTTAATTAATAATAAGTTTAGTGTAAGTAAAAAACAGAGAAAAAAGCTGCAAGAAAAATTACTTTGTAATGCGGTGGTATGAAGGAGGAGTAGAGTTTTATGGTAATTTGTGGATTAAAGCTAACGCATGATGGATGTATTGCATTAATTGAAGATGGAAAATTGATATTTAGTATCGAGATGGAAAAGTTAAACAATAATCCAAGATATACAGAAATAAAAGATACAGCAGTTATTGAAAAAATACTTCTTGAATACGGATATTCAATAAAAGATGTAGACTATTTTGTTATTGATGGATGGGGCGGAAATGACCAAAATGAATTAGCGATTCAGCCGAGACTTGAAATCGGTGAAACATGTAATAGACTTTCTGCATTTAATAATGAAGTACCATACAAACTTGATATCAATTTATATGAAGAAAGTAAACTAGACGCTAATGTAATAGAAGGCAGATTATTTGAGGGGTTACAGATCAATAATTCAATATGTGACTATTATAGTTATTTACATGTAGCGGGACATATTATGAGTGCGTATAGTACAAGTGATTTTGCAAAGAAGGGTGAAAGCTCTTATGTTTTAGTATGGGATGGTGGAATGTATCCTAGATTATATTATTTTGATGCTAAATCTAAAAAGATTGAAAATCTAGGACCAATCTTCTTAATGATTGGAAACATTTATACAATATTTTCACAACATTATGGACCATATAAAGTAAAAGGAAGTTTTGCAAAAGATAGTTTATCTATAGCAGGAAAAGTAATGGCATATATTGCATTAGGAGAAGTTAAGGAAGAACTTTTTGAGTACTTTGATAATATATATCAGGAATGTTATACAACACCAATGGGATTTGCGAATGTATTTGCTAATATATTCAAGGAAATGACAAATGATAAGGGGTACAGAGATGAAGATATACTCGCCTCATTCCATGTATATTTACAAAATATGCTTATTGAAAAGTTAGAGAAGAAAATTAAACGTTTCAATAGAGAGAGCAAAAATTTGTGTATTTCAGGTGGCTGTGCTTTAAATATTAAATGGAATTCAGCTATTAGAGAAAAGGGAATTTTTGAAAAGGTATATGTTTCTCCATTTCCTAATGATTCAGGTAATGCTATTGGTATGGCATGTTGTTTACAATTTGAGAAAACTGGAAACGCCTATGTAGACTGGAATGTATACAGTGGACCAGAAGTAATAAAAAATACAGCTTGTGAAGGATGGACAGAAAAATCATGTTCAATAGAGGAATTAGCGAAGTTACTTTATGAAACAAATGAGCCAGTTGTATTTTTAAATGGGCGTGCTGAATTGGGTCCTAGAGCATTAGGAAATAGAAGTATTATTGCAACGGCAGAACCTACTTATATGAAAGAATTGTTAAATGAAGTGAAAAAAAGGGAATATTATAGACCAGTATCACCTATTTGTTTAGAAGAAGATGCACCGAAATTATTTATTCCAGGTACACCGGATCCTTATATGTTATTTGATCATAGAATAAGAGAAGAATATAAGGAGCGTGTACCAGCAATTTGTCATCTTGATGGAACAGCTCGATTACAAACTGTTACACGTGAACAGAATCCAATTATTGGGGAACTTTTAGTAGCATATAAAAAGTTAAGTGGAATTCCATTACTTTGTAATACAAGTGCTAACTTTAATGGTAAGGGGTTTTTCCCAGATGTTCGTTCAGTTACAGAGTGGGGCAGAGTTAATTATGTATGGTGTGATAACACATTATATGAAAAGAAGGAGAAGATTACAATAGGGAGATAAGATATATGAATAAAGACATAGCAATAATAGGAATAGCAGGAAGATTTCCCGATGCAGCTAACCTAGATGAGTTATTCGTAAATATGAAAGTTGGTAAAGATAGCATCAGAGAAATAGATAAACAAAGAATTAAGGATACAGCACTACCACCTGATGGTAAATATTATATAGGGGGATATCTCACAGATATTGATAAGTTTGATTATAAGTTATTTAATATTTCAAAAGGTGAGGCTGAAGCAATGAGTCCCACACAGCGAATGTTACTTGAAGTAGTGTATGAGACATTTGAGAGTTCGGGATATGGATGTAAGTATTTTGATGGATCAGATACAGCAGTATTTGTTAGTGCTTCTTCATCAGATTACTATGAACTAGCTGATAAATTTTCGCCAACTTTGATAAGTGGAAATGCAGATGCGTATCTCCCTTCTGTCATTGCTAGGCAGTTTAATCTTACGGGAAATGCTCAATATATTAATACAGCATGTTCTTCTAGCCTTGCTATTATTCATAATGCATGTAATGAGTTATTATTAGGAAATGCAGAATATGCATTAGCATGTGGGGCGAATATTTATATTTTCCCGTATTCAAAATTACCATACTCTGATGAGGATAAGATGAATCTAGATTCTCCTGATGGTAAATCAAAAGCATTTTCTAATGATGCGAATGGGATGTCTTATGGGGAATCTGTAAGTTGTGTATTATTAAAAAAATTGGATAAGGCAATCGAAGATCAAGATATGATTTATGCTGTTATTAAAAATACCGCGGTTAATAATAATGCAGCTAAGTCAGATAGTATTAAAGCTGTAGACAGTATTGCACAAGCAGAGTTAATTGAAAAAGTTTGCGATACAGTACATATCAATCCAGCAAGTATAGGATATATAGAAGCACATGGCTCAGGAACAAAATTAGGTGATGCATTAGAAATTGAAGGGTTAAATAAAGTTTTCAAAAAGCATACAGATCAAAAGAAAATTGCACCAGTATCTACTATTAAATCTAATATTGGGCATACAAGAATGGCAGCAGGTATATGTGGTCTTGTAAGAGCTGTGTTAGCTTTAGAAAATAAAGTTATTTTTCCAACAGCTAATTTTAAAACGCCAAGTGAGTTAATTGATTTTGAAAATGCATCTGTATATGTTAGTACAGAATTGAAGGATTGGGTGAAGAAGAATGATGAGCCAAGATATGCAGGGGTTACTTCATTAGGGGAAAGTGGTATTAACTGTCATGTATTGTTAGAAGAAGCACCTGTTAGAAAGCCTATAGCATCAAATAAAACAGAAGAATACTTAGTTACCCTATCTTCAAAGTCACAGGATGGCTTAATTAAAAATGCATCTGTTCTAAGAAAAAAATTAGAAGAATCTACAACATTAAATATTAATGATATAAGTTATACACTAAACAAAGGACGTAATCATTATAAATATAGATTTTCAGCAGTAGTACATGATGTTAATGAGTTAAATCTAAAGTTAGATGAGTTCATAAGTACTAAAAGATATGATGAATCTAAGAAGCATTCTTTAGATAAATTAATTATGGTAATAGCTGATCAAGAAAACCAAATACAAATGGATTTAGTTAATTTACTTAAAGATAAATATCCTATAGTAAAGAAGAGTATGGATGAATGTGCAGCAGTTGGAAATCTAGAGAATAAATACTTTTTAGATTTTGCAGTTCAATATAGTGTGTATAGATTATTTGAATACTTTGGTATTACTTCAGAGCATTTATTATGTATGGGCATAGGAGAAATTATATATGATGTGATACAAGGTGAAAGTTCACTAGAAGAGGCAGCTAAGTTAGTTGAAGAATATGAATATGAACCATTAGATAATTTAGAACAGCGTATAGAAAAACTCCTTAATCAAGAAGTAACAAATACACAAACAGTATTTTTAGGAACAGGGTATGAAAATAATATTTTAAGAGTATTACGTAAATATGAGGGAGAAAAATATCAATTTACTGTTATAGATTTAGTTAAAGAAAATAATATAGATCCTTTTATAAAGATAGTTCAGTTACTTTATTTAAATCAGTATGAAGTAGATTTTGCAAAGTTCCATGATTTCTATAAAGGATTAAAAATTGCGTTACCATCTTATCAATTTGAAAAGGATAGATGTTGGTTAAGAGATAAACCACGTCAACAAAATGAAAAGATAAATCAAGGTGTAGAAGAGTTGCTTGTAGAAAAAGATGCATCTGAATTAGAGTTATTAATTGCACATTATTGGCATGATGCCTTAGAAAATATAGGAAGCTTCTCTGTAAAAGATAATTTCTTTGAAATAGGAGGTACTTCTCTTAAGGCAACTCAAATTATCAATAAAATTGCAAAACATTTATCAATTAAACTTTCTTTTGAAGATATATTTGATTACTCAGAAGTTGGCTTGTTGGCTGAGTATATTGATAGTTTACTTTCAACAAAACAGAAAATGGCTATGTTTTGGAAGGAAATATTAAAAGTTGAAACGCTAGAGGATTCAGATGACTTTTTTGAACTTGGTGGGCACTCATTATTAGCAAGTCAAGTTCTTATAAAAATTAAAAAGGAATTTGGAGTTGAATTAAACTTCGAGGATATGTTTAAACATAGTACATTAAAAGCGTTAGCAGATTTAATTGATCAGCTAAAAGTACAAGAAAAAAATAGTGTAGATATCTATGAAATTCCAAAAGCAAGCAAGAAAGCGTATTATCCTTTATCTTCAGCACAAAGGAGAATATATATCTTACAAGAAATGGATCAAGATGTTACCAACTACAATGTAAGTGGGGCATTAATAATAGAAGGAAAATTAGATGTAGATAAGTTAAATAAAGCCTTTAATACTTTAATAGAGCGCCATGAAGCTTTAAGAACATCTTTTACAATAGTAGGAGATGAAGTAGTACAGCAGATTCATGATAAGGTGGACTTTAAGATAGAAGAGGAAGATACAGCTGATCAGGATGTAAATCAAATGATGAAAGGATTTGTTAAAAACTTTGATTTACAGAGTGCACCTTTATTAAGAGTAAAATTAGTTACCTTACAAGATAAGAAACAACATATTTTACTCTATGATACACATCATATTGTTGTAGATGGTACATCTATGAAACTTATGATTGATGAATTGGCTATTTTATATAGTGGTGGACAATTAAAACCGATTCAAGTGCAATATAAAGATTATGCACAGTGGCAGACAAGCAAAGAATGGTTAAGTAAAATAGAAAAACAAAAAGCTTATTGGTTAGATGTCTTCGAAGGAGATATACCAGTATTAAATTTACCATATGATTATCCAAGGCCAGCAGAACAAAGTTTTGAGGGAGATAGTGTAAGTTTTGTAATCAATAAGCAGCTAACAGAGTATCTCAACAAGATTGCTAAAGAAACAGATACAACCTTATATATGGTATTACTTTCTATATGTCATATTTTATTAGCTAAATATAGTGGTCAAGATGATATAGCTATAGGTACACCTATTGCAGGAAGAAATTCTATAGGTATAGAAAAGACAATAGGTATGTTTGTTAATACATTGGTTATGAGAAATAAAATAGACTCTGAAAAGTCTTATAAAGACTTTTTAAGTGAAGTAAAACAAAACGCATTAAAGGCATATGAATATCAAGATTATCCATTTGAAGATTTAGTGGATCAGGTAGATAAAGAAAGAGATTTAAGTAGAAATGCACTATTTGATGTAATGTTTGCATTACAAAATGAAGGTGGAAATGAGGCTATTGCAGTAGAGGGCATAAAGATAAGTCCATGTCTTCTAGAAAGTAATACTTCTAAATTTGATATATTAGTCAATGCCACATTAAATCAAGATGAAATTTGTATAACTTTAGAATACAGTTGTAAGTTATTTAAAAAAGAAACGATTCAGCGTATGTGTAAACACTTCATTAATATAATTAAGGACATATCTGAAGATAAAGAGATTTGTATTAAAGAAATTGATTTATTAAGAGAAGAGAAAAGAGCAATTCTGGTTGATTTAAATAATACTTATCGCGAATATGAAGCAGAAAAGACAATTGTCTCATTATTTGAAGAGCAGGTAGTTAAAACACCTCAGTGTACTGCAATAGTTTGCCAAGGAGAAGCTATAACTTATAACGAACTTAATCAAAGAAGTAATCAGTATGCAAGAAAATTAAAAGAATTACAAGTTGAATCAGGTGATATAGTAGGCTTATTAATGGAACGTTCTAGTGAAATGATAAGTTGTCTGTTAGGCGTTTTAAAAGCGGGTGCGACTTACTTACCTATAGACCCAAATTATCCACAGGGACGTATAGCATATATGTTAGATAATAGCTGTGCAAAGGTAATTCTCACAGATGAAAATAGCATACATAAATTAAATGATTCATATAGGAATGCTATTAATATTGATGATGTTGACATAGCATCTTATGAATGTACGAATTTAACAACACAAGGCAAAGCTGAGGATTTACTATATGTTATTTATACTTCTGGAACAACAGGAAAACCTAAGGGTGTTATGATTACTAATCGTAATATGGTGAATTTAATCTGTCATGAATATAATTCTTCCGAAATTGACTTTTCAGAAAGGGTTTTACAATTTACAACAAGTAGCTTTGATGTATGTTATCAAGAAGTCTTCTCTACGTTATTAAAGGGAGGAAGTTTATATATTATTGATGAAGAAGGTAAAAGAGATATTAATTACTTATTTGAATTTATAGCAGCCAATACAATTAGTGTAGTCTTTTTACCTACAGCCCTAATCAAGAGTTTAATGACGGATAAAGAATATGTACAGGCGATTCCAAATTCCATAAAACATATCATTACAGCAGGTGAACAACTTATATTAAGTGAGTATTTACAAGAGTATTTATTAGCAAAGGATATATGTTTACATAATCATTATGGACCAGCAGAAACGCATGTTGTAACGACCTATACTATAAATAAAGATAATGTAACAAAGCAGCCACCTATAGGAAAGCCTATACAAAATACAGGAATTTATATTTTAAATGAACATATGCAAGTACAACCTATAGGAGTATATGGTGAGATTTATATAGCTGGTGATAGCGTAGGTAAGGGATATATAGATAATTCAGAACTTACACAAATGAAGTTTATTAAAAATCCAGTAGCACATCTTATAGAAAATGAAAAACAAAAAACTATTCATTCAGAATATGTATATGCTACAGGGGATATTGGTAGATGGAGAGCAGATGGAAATATAGAATATTTAGGCAGAATGGATCATCAAGTAAAAATTAGAGGTTATCGAGTAGAAACGAGTGAGATTGAAGTACAACTTATGAAATGCGAGCACATTAATCAAGTTACTGTAGTAGCTAGAAGTGAAGACGGAATTGCAAGTTACTTATGTGCTTATTATGTTGCTGATGAAACTGTATCTGTGGATGAGTTGAAAAGTTATTTAGCAATGCAGCTTCCTGAGTATATGATTCCATCGTACTTTATTAAACTAGAGAAGTTGCCTACTTTACCTAATGGAAAAATAAATAAGAAAGTATTACCAAATCCAAGTAAAGAAGTAGGTATTGGAACACAATATGTAGCACCTACTAATGAAGTTGAAAAGCAACTTATTGAGATTTGGCAAGAGCTTTTTGAGATTAAGAAAATTGGAATACAAGATAATTTCTTTGAACTAGGTGGACATTCTTTAAAAGTTGCGATATTACGATCTAAAATTAACAGTACATTTAAGATAGATTATCCATTTAAAAAGATTTTTAATACGCCAACTATTAAGGCGATGGCAGAATATATTACAGCTAACAAAGTAGAATACCATGAAGCATCACCTATTGAAGTAGTAGAAGAAAAACCATATTATGAACTATCTGCTGCACAAAAGAGAATGTATTTCTTATGTCAAATGCAAAGTACAGCTTATAATATGTCTTCTGCAACGAAAATAGAAGGACATTTAGAAAAGAAAAAGCTAGAAGATGCATTGTATCAAATTATTAATAGACATGAAGCTTTAAGAACATCATTTGTTAATGTAAATGGTAAGATTATGCAAAAGATTCATTTAGATTTTACATTCAACTTAGATTACCTAATGTGTAAAGAAGATGAAGTGGAACAAGTAATCAATGAATTTATAAGACCATTTAATCTAGACGAAGCTCCATTATTTAGAGCCAAGTTATTAAGTATAACAGATACAGAGCATATTCTTTTAGTAGATATGCCACATATTGTAGCTGATGGGGTTTCATTAAAGATATTAATAAATGAAATACTTCAAATCTATGAAGGAAATAACTTAAAACCATTAAAATTACAGTATAAAGATTACTCAGAATGGCAAAACAGATGTATTGAAGGTAATAAGTTAAAAAAATATGAGGATTACTGGTTAGATTTATATAAAGATGGTGTTCCTCAATTAGAATTGCCAACAGATTATCCGAGACCATCTGTACAAAATTACGAAGGGGATATTTATACATTTAATTTAGATGAAGAATTAACTGCAGCTCTACGTAAACTATCAACTGAGAAAAATTGTACAGTATATATGATTTTATTAGCAACGTTTAATGTATTACTTTCAAAAATTACACATCAGGAAGATATTGTCTTAGGTATGCCAGTAGTAGGAAGAGATTATGAAGATTTATATAATATGGTTGGGGTATGTTTAAATACTATTGCTATTAGAAATAAACCAGAGTTTGATAAGTCATTTAAAGTATTCTTAGATGAGGTAAGAGAAAGTATATTAAAAGGTTATGAAAATCAAGAATATCCTTTTGAAATGTTAATAGATAGACTTCAGATTAGTCATGAAACAAGTAGAAATCCATTGTTTGATATTGCTTTTAATTTACAAGATGTTTCAATACTAGGACCAAATGCTGAGAGTAGCTTAGGCGAATTGAAGTTTAGTATGTATGACTTTAATAGAAGGTTAACGAACTTTGATATGATTTTCTTTGTTTATGATTATGATAAAACTGTAACTATTAAGTGCGATTATAGAACAAGCTTATTTAAACATTCAACTATTGTATATATAATGCAACAGTATTTATTAGTAATCAAAGAAGCCATTAAAAATCCAAATCAGAAAATTAAAGATTTCCAAGCCTTTTTATCAAGTCAATTAAAAGGAAAGAAAAATACAATTGTACCAATGATAGACTTTGAAAGGTTTAAAGAAGTAGAGAAATACACGAATGTTATTGAGAGATTCGAGGAAATAGCACAAAGATATCCGGATAGAGTAGCAATTAGGTGGAAAAATGAAGATATTACTTATGAGATGCTTAATAGAAAAACAGATCAAATAGGCACATATCTAGCTAAAGAAGTTATGGAACAAATAAATGTACCTAATGTAGCTATCCTATTTGAACATGGTGCACAAATGATAGAAGGTATGCTAGGTGTCTTAAAAGCAGGTAAAACATATGTTCCATTAGATCCTTCTTATCCACAAGGTCGACTTATTTATATGTTAGAAGATAGTAGAGCACAAGTAATTATTACTAATAATGTGAGTCTACAGTTAGCAAGAGAGTTAGCAGTGAAAGGAAAACAGCATATTATCAATATAGATGAGTTGGATTTAGAAAATATACCAGTAGTTAATAAAACAAAAGCTCAATTAGAGGATATTGCCTTTATTATTTATACCTCTGGTTCAACAGGAAAACCTAAAGGAGTTATGCATAGTCATAATAATACACTGAATTATATAAGTATGTATAGCAATGAAATTACATTGAATAAAGAGGATAAGGTAGGATTATTTACTTCATATAGCCACGCAGTAGCAGTTATAGATATTTTTGCGGCTTTACTTAATGGGGCTTGTATATGTCCTTATAATTTAAAAGCTGATGATAATGAATTAAATGCAACAAAATGGCTTTTAAAAGAAGAAATAACTGTATATCACTCTATACCACAAGTATTTAGATACTGCGTTAAGTCACTACAGGAAAATCAAATATTCTCAAAGATTAGATTGATTATCCTTGGAGGAGAGGCTGTTTACAATAAAGATGTAGAACTTGCAAAGAAATACTTTGCACCAGAGTGTCAAATGGTAAATTTATTAGGTGCTTCAGAAGTACTTGTAGGAACATTCTACTATGTAAATAAAGCGTTAGATGTTGCAAGAAATACAGTTCCAGTAGGCTATCCATTTAAAGATATGGAGGTACTTTTACTAAATGAAAAAGATGAGGAAGTATCTGTTTATGAGGTGGGTGAAATCGTATATTGTAGCAAGTACCTTTCAGAAGGTTATTGGAAAAATGAGGGTAAGACCAATGAGGTATTCCAAATCAATCCTATTACACATAAAGATAGAGTTTATAGAAGTGGCGATTTAGGACGTATGTTGCCAACTGGTGAAATTGAATATATGGGAAGAAAAGATTTCCAAATTAAAATTAGAGGTTATAGGATTGAACCAGGTGAAATAGAAAGTTGTTTATTAGAATGTAGTGGTATTCTTGAGGCAGCTGTAGTTGCATTTGAAGATGATATCAATCAGAAGTATTTAGTAGCTTATGTAGTGGGAGAAGAGTCATTAGACGGAGAATTAGTAGAGAAGCAGTTAACTAAGAAATTACCTACATATATGATACCAAGTCAACTTGTTTTATTAGATAAAATGCCACTTACACCTAATGGAAAGATAGATAGAAATACTTTACCTAAACCTGAAAAACAAGTTAGTGAAACACAGGAGATGCCATGTAACGAAATAGAGCAGCAGTTGCTTGAAATTTGTAAGGAATATTTACAAGCAGAAGATATATCTGTAGATCAAAGCTTTTTTGATATAGGCGGACAATCATTGATGGCTGTTGAATTAACTGAAAAGATTAGAGAAGTTTTTCATGTGAATATCAAACTACGCCATATAATAGAATCTTCTACAATTAGAGAAATAGCACAGCACATTGCGGAACAAGAAAAAATTAAATAACAAATAGGAGAATAGACAAATGAGATATGAAGTACGTAAGAACCCATCTACTATCTTTGCTTATGTAAATGAGGTAGATGTAAGAATGCTAACAATTGAAAATGGGGTATTAGTATTTGAATGTGATGAAGAATTAGAGGGTACATGTAAGGCAATGATTTCCGTATTAGATATTAATACATTTAACTATGAAGAGACATACTTTGAACACTGCGAAGTCATTAAACAAAATGAAGGCAAATATTACAATACATATGAAGCAAAAATTATTGAACAAACACCTGATAAAATAAAAAGATTAGAAACATTATTAGATCAATTACAAGATGTAGATAAAATCTTTGATGAGACTTGGGTAGCAACCAATAATCTGTTAAAAAGTAAAAAACAAAATATGAGTCATTATGATTATGAAAAAGATAGTGAGTATTGCAAAGACTTTGAAGAACAAAAAAGATATTTCTTTGATTTGCCAGAAAGTAATGTACAAGTACCAGAAGAAGTTCAACTTGCTTTTGTAGTAAGTGAGTTTAAATATTATAAACAAATTATTGAGACAAGTTATAAGGAAGTATTAAGTAAATGCTTAAAGGATACGAACATAAGTGATAATGGTATTTTTAAACAAAAGTTATCAAGAGTTTATATTGGTAATGACTTCTGTGCAAACTTATTCCCTGATGAAAAATTATTAATGGAACTTGTAGAAAAAGCTTATGATGAAAGACTTGATGTGACAATTTGCTATCCACCAATTATTCAAAGAAATTTAGAAACTCTAAAAGGTGCATTAAGTAAATTAGATGATTTTTGTAAACAAAATGAAATCCAAATGGAAATAACGGTTAATGACTGGGGAATGATTGGATTACTTCAAGAAGAAAACTATAGCAATCTTAAACCTATTTTAGGTCGATTATTAAATAAACGAAAGAAAGATACAAGAATGCATCATAGAATGGCATATAGCAATTATGGCATAGAATTTGGATTAAATAATTTAAATGTAGATCATTACAGAGCATTTCTTGAAAAGTATGGAATAACAAGATATGAATTTGAAGCATTTAACTTTAAGAATGTCATTCCAGAAGGAAAACATTCACTTCATTTTCCATTCTTCCAAACAAATACAGCTTCTAACTGTGTTCTTTATGCAAACTGCAAAAACCATACAGTAAGTAAACAAGAATTACCAGTTAGCTGTCCACATTACTGTGAAGAGTTCTATTTTAGTTATCCAAAACACTTAAATATTATTGGCAAAAATAATTGTATTTTTGGATTTGATAATAAGATATTTATAGATCAAGAAATTATAGATTATTATGCAGCACAAGGCATTGATAGATTAGCATTTACACCACTTTAGAGATTTCAGTAACATAATTATTTTAATTATATACAAGAGAGGACAAAGAATATGAAAATTTTAGCTCCATTATCACAAATTGAGAACTTTGAGCCATTAGTTGAAGCAGGTGCAGATGAGTTCTTTGCTGGAATATTTCCTTATGAATGGTTAAAAAAATATAATGCAGTTTTTCCAATAAATAGACGTGAATACATATTTGGTAACTGTAATATTTCTTCTATGAATTCTATGAGAGCTTTAAGTAGAAAGAAAGAAGAATATAATATATCTGTAAAAATAGCATTTAACTCACATTATTTTATGCCAGAACAATATCCGATGGTTGCTGAAGCTATTAAGATGTTGATGGATTTAGGGTACAATACATTTATTTTGTCAGACGTTGCATTAATTGTGTATCTTAGAGAACATAATTTTAAATGTGCAATACATATCAGTGGAGAAATCCAAGTACTTAATGAATATTCTGCTAAGTTTTTAGAGCAATTAAATATAGAAAGATTTATTTTCCCAAGACGTTCTACAATTAAGGATATGGAAAATGTTATTAAAAATAGTGGTTTAACAAACAAGGACTATGAAGCATTTATGATGAATAGTTTCTGTCCTTATGATGGGGCATTTTGTAATTCATTACACTGTGATGAATTACAACATATTTGTTGGATTAAAGCACATTCTGCATCATTTAATCAACAATCAGATAGATTTAAATCTGTTAGAGAGGGATTACCTAAATATGCGCAAGCTATGCAATATAATGATCCAGATGCATCAGGAGTAGGATGTGAAGGATGCGGATTATGTGCAATTAAATCACTTGAAAAAATAGGAATAACAAATCTAAAAGTTGTAGGACGAGGTGTATCTATTGATGATATTACTCGAGATATTAGAACATTAAGAGATGTTATGAATATGTCTAAAGTTATTACAGACCAAGTAGAGTTTTCAAAAGCAGTACAAGATAAATATTTTAATGGAGACTGTTCTAATAGATTATGTTATTATCCTGAGAAATAATAAGTGACTAGTGAGGGAAAAAATGGAATCTAGAAAAACATATTATGATTTAACACATGCACAAAGGCGAATATGGTTCACTGAGAAAATATATAACAATACAGTTATGCATAATATTAGTGGAATGAAGATAATCCATGGTAATATAGATTTTTCAGTACTTGAGCAAGCAATTAATGAGGTAATCGAGAAGAACGAAGCACTTCGCTTAAGATTTGTACTGGTAAAGGATGAAATACAGCAATATGTAGCAAATTATAGTGCACAAAGTATAGAACAGTATGATTTTAGTCAGTTTGATAATCCAAAACAGAAGCTATTTGAATGGGCCAATGAAAAATCACAACAAGGATTTGATACGACGAAAGATAGGTTATATTACTTTGCTATGTTCCGTATTAACGATAATACAACAGGATATTATGTAAAATGTCATCATATTATTTTAGATGGTTGGTCTTTAAATATTTTAAATAAGGAGATTAATAGTGCCTATGCCTCAATTAAAGCAGGCACTATATCTCCTGGGGATTTTCCCTCTTACAGGGAATATATAGAGCAAGAAAATCAGTATCTAACGTCTGTGCAGTATGAAAAAGATAGAGAATATTGGATAGAGAAGTTTAATGAAGCATTTGAAAAAGGTACTATTGGTCAAAGTCATTCAGACTTTCAGTGCAAAGGGAATAGGCTGACTAAAGATTTTAATCAAGAAGAAGGCATTGCTATTAAAAAAATTATAAAAGAAAATAATATATCAATGAATATATATTTTGTTTCAGCAACATTGATTTATATGTATTTAGTAAATGGAACCAAAGATATGACACTGGGCATTCCTATTTATAATCGATTAGGAAGACAGATGAAGTCAACAGTAGGTATGTTTACAAGTACTATGCCATTTAAAATGCAAATTAATGAGAAGTGGGATATTAAAACTTTGTTTGAAAATGTTAAAAAGGAAATGTGGAATCATTTTAAACATCAAAGATATCCCTATGATGTATTATTACGGGAAGTTGGTAAGCATTTAACGAACAAAGATGGATTATTTGAACTTACCGTTAATTGCTATAATATGGATTTTAGAGAAGAAATAGATTGTATGCCTGTTGAACATCAAGAAATTTATAATGGTCATCAAGCGTACCCTTTACAAATGATTGTAAGAGATTTACAAGAATGTGATCAGATTTCTTTAGACTTTGATTATAAAGTGAGTGATTATTCTTCAAATAAAATGGAAGAAATGAGTAAAGGAATTGTAAATGTTGTTAAATATATGATGAAACATATAGAACAGAAGATTGAGGATATTAGTTTCATTAATTCAGAAGATGAAAAATATTTAACTATAGATTTTAATCAAACAAATGCATATTATCCGAAAGAGAAAAGTATTTATCAGTTATTTGAAGAACAAGTGAAGAAAACACCACAGCGACCTGCATTAGTATTTAATGAGAAAATATTAACTTACAAAGAACTTTATCAGCGTGTAGATGCATTAGCAAGTCACATAATGGCAAGACGTACGCAGATAGAAGAAAAAGTATGTATTATGACAAGTCATTCTTTTGAGATGATAGTTGCTATATTAGCTACATTAAAAGCTGGTTGTATGTATGTACCATTAGATTATAAGTATCCTGTACAAAGATTAAATTATATTATAGAAGACACACAATGTAAAATTTTGCTTACCAATGTAGAGATACCAGAACAGTTGATATTTAATGGTGAAATATTTGATTTAAATAGGAAGGAATTATATCAAAAAGAGGAGATACAACCTAAAGAATATTTCCCTAACAGTGGATTAGCATATATTATTTATACATCAGGTTCTACTGGTAAACCTAAAGGCGTAATGGTTGAGCAAAAAGGATTAGTTAACTACATTTGGTGGGCTAAAAATAAATATATAAAAGATGAAAATGATGTAGTAGCATTATATTCTTCTCTATCCTTTGATTTAACTGTTACATCGATTTTTATGCCACTTATTAATGGAAATAAAGTGGCCATTTATGAAGATGATGGTACAGAATTTATATTACATAAAATATTAGCTGACAATAAGGCGACAATTATTAAGTTAACACCTGCACATTTATCACTTTTAATAGATAAGTATTATCATATGTCAAAGGTGAGGTGTTTTATAGTAGGTGGGGAAGATTTAAAAACGAGTTTAGCGAGTGAAGTGGTTACACACTTTGGAAATAATATTGAAATATATAATGAATATGGACCTACGGAAACCGTTGTAGGATGCATGATTCATAAATATAAACCTGAACAAGATAAAAATGCTTCAGTACCTATAGGCGTACCTATTTCAAATACACAAATTTATTTATTAGATCAAAATTTAAATCAAGTACCTATAAATGAAAGTGGAGAAATCTATATATCTGGTGATGGCGTAGCAAGGGGTTATATTAATAATGATGTCATGACGAAAGAACGATTTATTCAGAATCCTTTTATCAAAGGAAATAGGATGTATAAGACAGGCGATTTAGCGAGACATTTAAAAAGTGGTGTTATTGAGTACTTAGGAAGAGCGGATTTTCAGGTGAAAATCAGAGGATATCGTGTAGAACTTAGTGAAATAGAAAATCATTTAATAGAAATTGAATCTGTAGAGCAAGCAGTTGTTTTAGTAAGAGAATGGAAAAATGGTAGTAAATATCTTTGTGCTTATTTACAAAGTAACTCAAATTTATCGCTACAGTTAGTAAAAAATAAATTAGCTAGTCAGTTACCAGGATATATGGTACCAGAGAAATATATTATATTACAGGAATTTCCGATTACTTTAAATGGAAAAATCGATAGAAAGCAACTTCTAAACTATGAAGATAATGAAGTAAGTGAAATAAGTGACACAATCATAGAGCCACGTACAGAAATAGAAAGAGTATTAGTAAATACTTTAAGATCTCTTTTAGATAATCAATGTATTGGTCTAAAAAGTAATTTTTATCTTGTAGGTGGAGATTCTATTAGAGCTATTCAGCTTGCTACAAGGCTAAATGATCAGGGATATAAGATTACAGTAAAGGATATTTTATCTAATCTAGAAATTGAGCAAATGGCCAAATGCATTGAAAGTGTTACACAATCGGATGAAATAGGGGATGCTTATTCAGAAGGTGAATTAATGTGGACACCTATTATTTCATGGTTCTTTAGACAAAAAGAAATTCAAAATAAAAATTATTGGAATCAATCTCTTTTGTTGAAGTTAGAAGACGGTATTACAATAAGTGAACTAGAGGATGTATATAATGAACTAATTCGACATCATGATATATTACGTTTAAATTATGATAAAGAAAAGAATAAATTATATTATAATCTAAAGTATTTAACGAGTAGAAATGAAGTAGATACTTATACAATGCATATAGATAATGATGAATTATTAGATGAATGCTTATATAAAGTTTGCGAGAAGTTTAAAGAAAAAATGGATATTGAAAATGAAATAGGCTTTAGATGGTTAGCAATAGAAGTTAATGAAAAGGAACGTTATTTATTAATGTCGGCGCATCATTTACTAGTAGATGGTGTGTCATGGCGAATAATATTTGAGGATATCTTAACAACACTAAAAGGCCTTAGGGCAGGACAAAAAGTAATACCATACAAAAAAACTACTTCATATCAAACATGGGCTCAATATTTAGCCGAGTATAAAGTAAAAGAATTAGAAAGTAAAATAGATTATTGGAAAGATATTGAGTTAGAGTGTGTTAGATGTATGGAAAAGTTACCACGAGATATACGTGGAAATGGTATGAGTAAGGGATTAAGTAGTCGTATGACTCAATCGGTAACAACACAGATTTTAGGTGAAGCAAATCAAACGTATCAGACAGAAGCCTATGAGTTAATTCTAATAGCTTTAGTTCAGACAATAAACCATGAAATACATCATGAAAAAGTAGCTATAGAGATTGAAGAGCATGGAAGGAATAATGGGCTAAGTAGTATTAATTTAACTAAAACGGTAGGATGGTTTACAGCGATGTATCCAGCTGTATTTGTAGTAAAGAATCAGGAGATTCAAAGACAAATCAAAGAAATTAAAGAACAAATTAGGTTTGTTAAAGAAAAAGGATTTGAATATGGTTTATTAAAGCAAAATAGTGATGTTTTAGATGCTGAATATAAATTAATAAGATTCAATTATTTAGGGAATTTTGATGACAGTTTAAAAGAATTATTGTTTGAAGTTAAAAATATATCATATAGTGTGGATACCTTTAAAGAAAATGGTTTGACATGTCCATTAGAAATCAATGTGGTAGTAGTTAATCAGTGTTTACAGATTAATATGATTTATCGAGATGATTATTTCGAAGAAAAAGAAATAGAAACTTGGATGAATCATTATAAAGATACACTTGAAACATTGGTAAATACATGTATGGCAAATGAAACGGTTGATTTTACACCTTCTGATTTTAAGGGGTTAAATATGACAATCGATCAGTTAGATGAACTTTTTGAATAGTAGAATGTATGGGAGTTAAATAACACGGAGGTGCAGTTATGTTATATGCAGGAATAGATATAGGATCACAATCTACAGATGTAGTAATTATTGATGAAGAAAAGAAGATCAAAGGATATAGTGTAATTAGTACTGGGGCAATTCATAAAAATGCAGCAGAGTCAGCATTGGCGATTGCATGTAGCAATGCAAATTGTAATGTGGATGATATTAAATATGTAGTAGGAACAGGATATGGCAGAAAAAATATTAGCATAGCATCGAGTCAAGTAACAGAAATTACTTGTCACGCCAAAGGTGCTTTTTACCTTAATAATGACACGAGAATGATTTTAGACATTGGTGGTCAGGATAGTAAAGTTATTAAAATTGATAACTTAGGAAATGTAGTAGACTTTATAATGAATGAAAAATGTGCAGCAGGAACAGGAAGATTCCTTGAGACAATGGCAAGAATTTTAGAGGTAGACCTAAGCGAAATGGGAGAAAAAGGGATACAGTCTGAAAAAGATGTTAAACTCAGTAGTATATGTACAGTTTTTGCAGAGTCAGAAGTAATTTCAAAAATAGCAGAAGGGGATAAATGTGAGGACATTATTAATGGTATTCATAATACAATTTGTGATCGTGCTATTGGTATGATTCAAAGGCTATCATTAGAAGCTGTATTAACAATGACAGGTGGGGTTGCAAAAAATAGAGGTGTTGTTAGAAATCTATCTGAGCGTTTAGGAATTTCAGTCTTTGTACCAGAAGAACCTCAGATTGTAGGAGCATTAGGGGCAGCTGTAATCGCATACGAAAAGAGTAATAGGCGTTAGGAGAAGGAATATGGATGATAATACAAAATTAAATAATGTCATAGCTACTTTTTGTAGCTATATACCCGTAGAAATAATCGATGCAGCTGGATTAACTTATTCAAGAGTTATGGGAAATGGAGAAAGCATCAGTACGAAAGCAAAAGCGATGTTTCCAACATATATGTGTTCTTTTGTAGCTAATTGTTTAGATGAATTTGACAATAAAATCGAAAATTATGTAGGTGCTGTTGTTGCAAACTCATGCCATCCAATGCAAGCATTATATGAATGCACTGCTAAATTATATCCTTCAAAACCAATTATGATATTAGATGTTCCTAGAAATACGGATGAGGATGCTGTTGTGTATTTTGTTTCTGAACTTAAACGATTTATAGATTTTTTAGAGACAAACTATAATGTAAATATAACAGAAGAGAAGTTAAATGCATCTATTAAAAAATATAATAAAAGACGTATGGCAAGAGCTAAGTTAGAAGATTTAATCATTAATAATGAGATTAAATTAACGGCAGAAGAAATTGTTAAGTTAAACAATGATTTTAACAATGATAATGAAAATTACATTGATTCATTAGAAGAGTCGATAACTATTGCAAAAGAGCGTAAGGATGACAAAAGGTATATGCCTCGTATTATGTTAGCAGGAAATACATATATACCTACTGATATTGTAAATGTTATTGAAGAATATGATGGTAATGTTGTACTTAGTAATACCTGTAATAGTTATCGAAGTAGTGCTTTATTAATAGATGAAAATAAGGATCCATTAGAAGCTATAGCATATGCTTATCTTAATAAACCTGCATGTGCCAGAGAAAATGACTTAAATAAAAGAATAGAAGAATTTGAGACATTATTAGATGTCTATAAAATAGATGCTGTTATTTTCTCAGTTTTAAAATTCTGTACAGATCAAGCGTATTGGATGGTAAGTATTGGCGAGATTTTAAAAGAAAGAAATATACCTTTTCTTTTTATAGACTCTGATTATACAAATCTTGCATCAGGTCAGATTCATACACGAATTCAAGCGTTTTTAGAGATGCTATAGTGAGGAGGCCTCAAAGATGAAAATGATAGTACTAAAAGATAAAAAAGCGACTTTTAATGCAAACCATTATTATGAAGGCTTTTATTTTGATTTTATTGAGTTCATGAGTAGTTATCATAAGCAAGCCTTTATGAATCCTGAAAAATGTGTGTTTATAGATAGTGGGATACCTTCAGAAATCGTATTTGCAATGAAACTTATGCCTATAATGATTGAAACTGTTCCTACTTTAATATCTTCTATAAAGGCAAAAAAAGATGTTTTTGAATCAGCAGATACATATTTTTATAATTCAGGAACGTGTAGTTTTAGTAGATATACGTTACCTGCATTTGAGAGAAAAGAAATTCCGCTACCAAAAGCTTTTGTATCTACAACCGTATGTAAGGATATGTCAAATAATATAGCGATGTTAGCTAGAAAATATAATATTAAACATTATTGTATAGATGTACCTTATAAGAACAATGAAGAAAGTGTTACTTATTTGACGAAGCAGTATAAAGGTTTAATAGAATTTTTAGCTGAGATATCTGGAGAACCTATTGATTGGAATCATATTAATAAAGTACTTAACAATTCAGCACAGGTATTAAAATATATGAAAGCTGTTAATGAAATGCGTAAAAGTCAACCAGCTCTTTTCTATGGTGGGAATATGCTACGTTTTAGGAGCATCAATACATTAAGAGGAAGCGATGAAGCAGTTGATATTATGAAAGATTTATATGAACTGATGAAAGAAAGAAGTGAGAAGCACATCACTCCAGTTCAGAAAGAAAATATGAGAATATTGTGGGATGGCAGTAGTCCGTTGTATGAAAGAGAACTTTTTAATAAGTTAGAAAAAGAGATGGGAGCTATTATTGTAGCTGATCCATTGTGTTGTTTTTCATATTTAGATGATCTATTAGAGGTTGAAGATCCAATAGAGAGTCTTGCCCGTTTAATGTTAGCAAATCCTCTTGGGTCTAATAATGGAAAGCTCCTTGCACAGAAAGTTAAAGAATATAATGTAGATGGGGTTATTCATTTTGGACAATTAAACTGTAATGTCATTAATTCAAAAATGTATCTAGTCAAAGAGGAATTAAAGGAAGCAGGCGTGCCCTTATTAGAGTTAACAGGTGATCTTGTAGATCAAAGAAATGCTAGTATTGAACAAATTTTGACAAGGGTAGAAGCTTTTGTAGAAATGTTATTATAAATGGGGTCTCCTAGATTAAATGTAATAGGAGTTTGATTAAAAAATGATAAAAAAAGTGGATGAATTTATAAAAAAGCAAATGAGTCAGAGTAAAATACCAGGATGTTTTGTTATTGTGATTCATGAAGGTAAAACTGTATTAAAAAATAGTTACGGTTATGCAGATGTTAATAATAAGATAAAAGTATCTAATCAGACACTTTTTCAATTAGGTTCAACATCGAAAGCATTAACAGCAAGTGCTATATTATGGATGGAAGAGCAGTTATTACTTAATAGAAGTGACAAGATAAATAAATATCTACCATGGTTTCAAGCAGTTTATAAAGGAGAAAAGATGGATATAACGATAGAACAGTTATTATGCCATACAAGTGGAATACCTGGAAATACCATTATGGATATTGTAGAGACAGGTGAAAAATCTCGCTTAGAGGAATGCATATATCCATTTTTACCATTTCACCTTAAAACTATGCCTGGTAAAAGATTTGAATATGCGACCATCAATTATGATTTGTTAGGATGCATTATTGAGAGCATTAATAAGTGCAGTTTTAAATCATTTTTACAAGAGAAAGTTCTAAAGCCATTAGGAATGATAAATACTTATTTATTAGAAGAGGACATAATAGGCTGTGAAGTGTCAAAAGGTTATAAAATAGAAGGACTTAGGGCTAGAGAATATAAAGCACCATTTTATAGAAGTAATGTACCAGCAGGATATTATATGATGAATGGTATAGATTTAGAAAAATGGCTAAAATATCAGCTCAATATAACGTCAGAACATTTATTATCAAAAGTGATTAAAGTATCTCATGATACGGAGCAAGCGGCATTAGTAAAGGATAATACCTATTATGGAAATGGGTGGTACATAGATAAACAAAATGAAGCAATTTATCATTATGGAAGAAATCCAAATTTTGTCTCTAATATATATATATGGCCTAATAAAAAAACAGGTGTGGCAATCTTGGCGAATTCTAATTCAGGTTACTTGGATTATATGTGTAGAAAGATAATTGACATTTTAGAAGAAAAAAATGATGTGAAAAAAGATCCTGATATTTTCGTTATAGCAGATTACATAGCTACTTTTATTGATATAGGTGCAGTAGGGTGTATACTTTGGAAAGTATTAATGAATAGGCAATTTATAATGATTAATTTAGTTAGCTGCTTGATAGGTTTATTAGGAATAGTAAGTTTATTTGGTGTGATATATTGGATGAATAATCATTTAATTAAACTTAAACACAAAGTGAGTTTTATGAATGTTTGGGTACCAAAATCTCTTATTTATGCAGTATTTTTTCTGATAGGTGGTTTAATTTATGCAATGGTGCTGCTATTGTGATAGGTATTGACATTAAAAAGTTATATAGTATATAATTCTATTGTATTTTAAATAAAAAACTATAATTTTAAGATAAATTGGATTATAAGATAATTCAACTATATTGCATGAGGGGCTTTAGGAAAATAGTATATTTATACCAAATGAGAGGAGAAGCATAAAGTATTTTATGCAAGTGACAAAATGAGTAAATTTACAATGGATGATATGGTAGGTTACTGTAATCAATATGGTTTTATATTTCAAGGAAGTGAAATATATGGTGGATTAGCCAATACTTGGGATTACGGCCCACTTGGAACAAGATTAAAGAACAATATTAAAGATGCTTGGAGATATTTCTTTATTCAAAATAGAGATAATAGTTTTGAGTTAGATTCAGATATATTAATGAATCCAACAGTATGGAAAGCAAGTGGACATCTTGCAAGTTTCTCTGATCCATTACTTGATTGTAAGGAATGTAAGTCTAGATATCGTGCAGATAACCTTATTGGTGAATTTAATAGTGAAGTTGATGCAGATGCTATGACAACTGATGAAATGATGTCTTATATTAGAAATAATAATGTATGTTGTCCAAAATGTGGTGCGTCTAACTTTACTGATATTAGACAATTTAACTTAATGTTTGCCACACAAAGAGGCGTAACAAGTGATAGTGCAAATACAATATATTTACGTCCTGAAAATGCTCAAGGTGAATATGTAAACTATATGAATGTTCTACGTACAATGAGAACTAAATTACCATTTAGTATTGGACAAATTGGAAAAGCATTTAGAAATGAAATCACACCTGGAAACTTTACATTTAGAACAGTAGAATTTGAACAAATGGAATTCCAAACATTCTGTAAAGCTGGGGATGATGATAACTTATATGAATACTTTAAAGAGTACGGGATTAAATTCTTCCAATTAGTTGGTCTCGATAAATCTCGTCTTAGATTCCATGATCATGAAAAATTAGCTCATTATGCAAAACAAGCGTGTGACATTGAATATCTATTTCCATTTGGTTGGGGAGAAATTAATGGGACACACAATAGAACTGACTTTGACTTAAAAAATCACTGTGAATATTCAGGGAAAAAATTAGATTATTTTGATGCAGCAACTAATGAAAGATATATACCATATATTATCGAATCTACGTATGGATTAGATAGATTATTCTTAGCAATTCTTTTTGAATCTCTTGAAAAAGAAGAATTAAAAGATGGTGAAACAAGAGATGTTTTAAAAATTTTACCTGCACTTGCACCTATTAAATTAAATGTTTTACCTATTTCTAAGAAGTATCATGCTGAAAAAGCTATGGAAATATATAACATGACAAGGAAATACTTTATGACATCTTATGATGATACAGGTAGTATAGGTAAACGTTATAGAAGAGGAGATGCTATTGGTACACCTTTTGCAATTAGTGTAGATGATCAAACAGTTGAAAATAATATTGTTACACTTAGAGATCGTGATACAATGCAACAAATTACATTAAAAGTAGATGAGTTAGTAGAATATATCAGTGAGAGAATTAAATTAGAAATTAAATAATAAAATTAAAAAAGCTATATCTGTTCATAATGAATAGATATAGCTTTTTGGTTAAGTGCAAAAGGGTATGGTGAATATTTAAAGTATATTTAGGTATTGTAGAGATAGTTATAGAAAAATAAGAGATTTAACATAAAAATTGTAAAGAGCACAAGGGATAGGGTATAATCAAACAATAGCTAAAAATAAAGGAGCTGATAAGAAAATACATATGTGCCAAGCGGAATTGCTGAAAGTATAGAAGATGAAGCACATAATTATGATGAAAAAATCGCTCAGTTAGGTGGTATTGATCTTCAGATTTTAGGAATAGGAAATAATGGGCATATTGCTTTTAATGAAGCAGACCATGCTTTAAGAATGAAGACTCATGTGGTAGATTTAACAGAGGATACAATTAAGGAAAATGCCAGATTCTTTGAACATAGAGATGAAGTACCACGTAGTGCTATTACTATGGGTGTGGGTCAAATTATGAAAGCTAAAAAAATTGTTTTATTAGCAAGTGGAAAAGGCAAAGCGGAAGCTGTAAAAGGCATATTATCAGGTTATTTAACAACACAAAATCCAGTCAGCTTTTTGCAACTACATGAGAATGTAACCTTAATTATAGATGAAGAAATTAACGCAGCCATTAAAGAAATATAGAATGCGTCAATTTATAGATTTAAATACGACAGAAAGGAGAATGTAGATGTTAATTACAAATTGTCAAATTATCTTTAAAGACAAGATAGAAAAGGGCGCTGTAAGAATTGAAGACGGCAAGATTACAGCAATTAATCCTGAAATTCAAAAAGATGAAGAAGTGGTAGATGCTAAGGGTATGTATTTATCACCAGGATTTATCGATATTCATATTCATGGCGCAGCTGGCTATGATACAATGGATGGAACCAATGAAGCTATAAATAGTATTGCAAAAGCTATCGCAAAACATGGCACAACTTCATTTTTACCAACAACGATGACGATGAGCGTAGCTGAGATTAATCAGACATTAAAGGTGATTGCACAATTAATGAAAGAGGGGGCAAAGGGCGTAAATGTATTAGGGGCTCATTTAGAAGGGCCGTTTATAAGTCCTAAGGCTATAGGGGCACAAAATCCAAAACATTTAATCAGTCCTTCTATTGAAGCTTATGATGAAATGGTAAAAGGATGTGAAGAGGCAGTTATTTCTATGACATTAGCTCCTGAAGTAGAGGGAGCTGAGGCTTTAATTAGGTATTTAAGAGATAAAGGCGTTATGTGCTCAGCAGGACATACAAAGGCAACTTATGAAGAGATGATGGCAGCTATTTCTTGGGGCGTAACCCATGGAACACATCTTTATAATGGGATGTCAGCATTTACGCACAGAGAACCAGGCGTAGTAGGCGCTATATTTGATAGTGAAATTACAACTGAAACAATTTCAGATGGGATACATAGTGACTATGCAGCCCTTCGCATAGCTTACAAACAAAAAGGTACAGATAAAGTCATGCTCATATCAGATGCCATGATGGCATGTTGCATGCCGGATGGCAAATACGCTTTAGGCGGACAAGATGTATTCGTTACAAATAATGCAGCAAGACTTGAAAATGGCGCCTTAGCAGGATCTGTATTAACCCTTGATAAAGCTATTCATAATGTGCATACAAACTGCAAATTACCACTTTATGAAGTCGTTAAAATGGCTACATATAATCCAGCTAAATTCTGCAGTGTAGAAGATCATAAAGGTCTCATTGCAGAAGGATATGATGCAGACTTAGTTTTATTTGATGAAAATATCAAAGTAAGCAAAGTGTGGATTAAAGGAAAACAATTAAACTAGAAGTAGACTAGAGTTTACGAGAGAAGGAGAACGTCTATTACGATGAAGTACTTACAAAAATTAGGGAAGGCCCTAATACTTCCAGTAGCATGTTTGCCGGTAGCCAGTATTCTTATGAGAATTGGTTATTGGATTAAACCGACAGGATGGGGAGCAAATAGTGTAATGGTAGCTTTCCTCATTAAAGCAGGAAGCGTCCTTATTGATAACATGGGCATTTTATTCGCCATCGGTGTTGGTGTAGGAATGACAGAAGATAATGATGGGACAGGAGGTCTGGCGGGACTTATTTCTTGCCTGCTGATGACAACATTATTATCAGCAGAGCATCTATTACCGCTTCACTTGTATTATTTGTTGTATGGCCATTTGTATATGGTGGACTTGTAGCTTTTGGAAAAATGATTGTTTCAACAGGGACAATTGATTTAGGTATTTATGTATTCTTAAATAGAATCTTAATCCCAACAGGACTTCATCATGCATTAAACTCAGTATTCTGGTTTGATGTAGTTGGTATCAATGATATCGGTAATTTCTGGAGTGGTACAGGTGTTATGGGATAAACAGGTATGTATATGACAGGATTCTTCCCATTCATGAACTAGCAGGGGCACTTGCAATGTATCACTGTGCAAAAGATGACAAGAAAAAAGCAGTTATGGTTTATTACTTGCAGGAAGCGTATCTGCATTCTTTACAGGGGTAACAGAACCTTTAGAATTCGCATTTATGTTCTTAGCACCACCATTATACTTAGTTCATGCAATAATTGCAGGGATTTCAGGATTCGTATGTATAATGCTTCCAGTAAGAACCGGATTCAACTTCAGTGGTGGATTCGTAGACTGGATCTTAAGTTTTAAAGCACCAATGGCACAAAATCCATTATATATTATCCTAATTGGACTTGCATTTGCAGTATTTTATTACATAGTATTTAGATTCATGATTACTAAATTCAACTTCCAAACACCAGGTAGAGAAGAAGATGAAGTAGAAGAAACAAATACCCAAGCAGGGCCAGAAAATAACGACTTCACAAGAATGGCAGAAATGGTAAAGTAAACTTAACATCTATTGATAACTGCGTCACAAGATTACGCTTAGAAATCAAAGATCAATCATTAGTTAATGAAAAACTTCTTAAATCAGCAGGTGCAGTAGGCGTTATGCGACCAGGCAAAACAAGCTTACAAGTAGTATGTGATTCATTTCGCACATGATAATGGAGAACCTTTTGCTTTTAAATTTGATAAACGAAAGTTATTAGATGATTTATATAAGGTTTGTAAATCTGTAGGTGTAGGTTTTAGAATGAGAGCTTTAGCTACAGCTTATACAGTGAAGTATTTTCTTGAAGGAGTAGAGGGAATAGAAGCTTATAGCTGGAATTTATATTATGGTCAGTGTTACAGAGCTAATGCACCAGCTATTATAGGACCTAGTATGGAAGGAAATCACCTTGTTGAAATGACCTTAACAGGGGATGTAAAATTAAAACCAAATCAAATTTTTGAGAGACTTAGAGAAGATAGTCCATTTGGTGAACAGTTAAAAATGTTAGAATAGTTGGATAGGTTAGCTGTCGATAGCCTTGAATTCATTAAGCTTGATGGTGTATTAAACATTAAAAATAGATTTAATGATGATGAAATTGATTATGTATTTGCAGCTTTAGAGGGTAAAACCCTGTGTGGTAACTTTAGTTAGTTTAAAACACCTAAAACATTATGGCGTGAAATTCTGAAGATGAAAACTTAGATACAAGAGGAAAAAACTGAAATCTATGAAAAGATAAAGCCTATTGAAGCTTTAGCAGAAAAAGGTTTAATTTAAAACTAAGCACCTGTTTTATGACGATAGATAAAGTGGTATACTGAATAAAGCAGAGGTGCTATAAACTGTGAATTAAAGTATGATATAATATAAAAAATAGAATATACAATATGTATCAGTGATATAAGGAGGAAGAAGTAATGGAATCAAGAGTAGCAGCAGCAGTAGAGAAAAAGAAAAATGGTTATAACTGTGCCCAAGCAATTGCTTGTACATACTGTGATCTTGCAGGAATGGATGAGGAAACAATGTATCAAATGACACAAGCATTTGGTGCAGGCTTTGGAAATATGCAAGGAACTTGCGGAGCAATTAGTGGAGCTTGTGCAATCATTGGCCTTATTAATAGTAAACAAGGACATAATAAAGGTAAAACAATGCAAGATGCAAGACAAATTATGAATGAGTTTTACAATCATAATCATTCAGTTATTTGTAAAGAATTAAAAGGCATAGAAACAGGCACAATGCTACGTGGCTGTGATGATTGCGTAAAAGACGCAGCTGAATTCTTAGAGCAGATACTAAATGCTTAAAGCATTATGCTTAAGGTATCAATATAGTAAGATGATATTAAAGGAGCATTATAAAATGATTTACATTTTGAGATGCTTCTTTTTTGTGTTGGGCGAAATTAGCTGGCATTAGCATCTGAAAAAGAAGAGTTTTGGGATACTATTTAATGAAGAGGGAAAAGCTATCACGGAAATATAGTAAGCGTACAACAATAAGGCGGATATCATATATTTGATATTTATGAGATAATAACTCCAAGATTTTTTTCTTGGAGTATTTTACTTCAATTCACTCAAAAAGGAGGTTCGTTTATATTGTGTACGAGTAATCAGCAAGCTAAGCGGGACTTATGGATGTCACGCATTATGGCGTGCAGACAAAGTGGTTTACCAGATGTCAGGTGGTGTAAAGAAAATGGTGTGACACCAAGTTCTCTTTACTATTGGATTAATAAATTTAGAGATGAAGCGATTGTTATACCAGATTCAAATTCTGAATCAGCAATTCCTTATGAACAAGATATCGTGCCACTCCATATTATTGCAGACTGTTTAAAACAGGAACTTCTAAAAAAGGATTTATTACATGCAGATGAAACTACTATTCAAGTGCTTCATGAGCCTGGCAAAAAAGCTACAACCGAATCTTATATGTGGTTGTTCAGAAGTGGTGCAGATGATGAAAAGCCAATCGTACTTTTTAACTACTATGCTTCAAGAGGTGGCTATCATGCTGCCGAGTATCTGGATGGTTTTGAAGGATATCTTCATACGGATGGCTATCAGGGCTATGAAAAAGTAAAAGGTGTCACACGCTGTGGATGTTGGAGTCACCTTAGAAGATATTTTGTAGAAGCTATACCACCGACACCAAGTAAAAATGGTGAATTAAGCTTGGTGAGATTGGATGAGATTATTGCAATAAACTCTTTGCTATAGAAAAAGACCTTGCTGATCTTAGTCCAGAAGAAAGAAAAATCAAGCGTCTAGAACTGGAAAAACCAGTATTAGAGGCTTTTTGGTGTTGGATTGATACGCTTAACCCTCTTAAAGATTCAAGGCTAGGGAAAGCAGTAACTTATGCTAAAAACCAAAGAAAATACATGGAAAACTACTTATTAGATGGACGTTGTGCACTCTCAAATAACCTTGCTGAAAACAGTATTAGACCTTTTACGATAGGCCGTAAAAACTGGGAGTTCGCTAATAGTGTGAAAGGTGCAAACGCCAGTGCAACAGTTTATAGCATTATTGAAACTGCAAAAGTCAATAAACTGAATGTTTTTAAATACTTGAGATATTTACTCCAAGAAATTCCGAACATGGACTTCAAAAACAAGTCTGAAATTTTAGATCAGCTCTTGCCTTGGAATGAGAATATCAAAAAAATATGTAAATAATAACCGAACTAAAGTTAGAGTAAATATATCTAATTTTAGTTCGGTTATTTTATTTTAACAATACGCCTGATTATTGTACGCTTACGTTTTATCACAATGCAGTTGATTTAGATTATGCAATCCCTGAATTTTATGGAATTATTGGTTATAATAAATATACTGCAGCAGCAGACAGGGAGGGGGCAAGAAAGGCTGTGAAGGAGCTGATTAGGAAGTTTGATTCCTTTTAAATAAATTTTTTGAGAATGGAATAAGGAGGTCAAGCTATGAAAAATTTGGGGCTTTAAATAGAGAATAAATAAGGGTTATGCTAGAATAGAAGTTAATGATGTATGATTAAGGGGTATGATGAGATGATAAAGATACTTTTTGTTTGTCATGGCAACATTTGTCGTTCGCCAATGGCAGAGTTTGTGATGAAGGATTTAGTGAAGAAAAAAGGTTTAGAAGATGAGTTTTATATTGCATCAGCGGCTACAAGTAGAGAGGAAATCGGTAATGGGGTTCACCCTGGTACTAGAAAGAAATTAGGTGAGTTTGGCATTAGTACCGCAGGGAAGACGGCTATTCAGATTACAAAGACTGATTATGCAAAATATGATTTTATCTTAGGGATGGAAAGTTATAATCTTAGAAATATTGGTAGGATTATTGGCAGGGATGAAGCCCATAAAGTGTATCGATTATTAGACTTTACTAATAATCCAAGAGATATAGATGATCCTTGGTATACTGGAGATTTTGATAAGACTTATGAGGATATATGTGAAGGCTGTCAGGCACTTATTGCCTATTTACTTAAAAATAAATGATATAGTAATTAGTTTAGAAACACTATGTTGAAGTAGTTAAGTGCTTCTAATAATATGAAAATATAATATGGATAATTTCTACGAATTGAAGGGCCATATGTATAACTATTTAAATGATGCTATGAATATAGAGTTTTCTAATGCTGATGAGTATAAAATATGCGATTGTAATAAGAAGTGTAAAGATAGAGTAACAATTTGTGGGGAATGTTATCAAGACCCGGATGCTATAAGTTACAAATTATATGAGGATATGTGCATAATATTTAAAGACTTCTTCAAAAGTCCATTGCATGTAAAGGGAAGTAAGCGACAATGATATTTATGTTTCGATGATTTATATGAACACCAATTAACCACAGATTATATTGGGCCTTCTCGCAATTGGGCACTAAAATGTCTGGAGGGTAATGATGATGAAAAGGCGAAAGTAATTGGAGACTTTTTATTGATATCACGAACTATTGGTGGACATATTTTTTCGCCTGCCCATCAAGTAAATAGAGGGAATACAATTAATCAAATAAGGGGAGGCGTAGGCATATTTAATAGAATAGATATTACTTTAGCAGAACTAAAAAAATTTTATGAAACAAAATTTGATGGTGAAGCTATGTATTATAAGCCCTTATATGATACTTTTAAAAGATATCAATGTTTTTTTGAGATATTTGAGACATTCGAAAATTATATTGATATCATGCAACTAGAAATGTTCTTACTAAAGGTGAGGTAATTTTTCTAACAGATTCTGATTTAAATCAAAATGACATAAAGGTTGTTGAAAAGAGTTCAAGTTATAAACTTATAGATTACATACGATATATTAATAACTGTAAGAATAGACTTAGTATTCATTTAGAAAAAATGATGTCATATGAAATAAGTAGGAAATAGGGAGATGGATTGGAAAAATAGGTTTCATAAGTATGCTAGTGATAGCCAGTAATACGGCAATATATGCGAGCACAGCTACGCCAATGGCTGCTAGATTTGTAGTCAATAATGAAGAGGTATGTGTGGATGCCTATACCATAGAAGAAAACAATTATTTTAAGTTAAGAGACTTTGCTATGGCTATGAAAGGTACACAAAAAGAATTTGAGGTTACATGGCAGTCACAGCTTGGGGCTATTAATCTAGTAAGTCATAAAGCGTATACTGTAGAAGACAGTAAACTTAAAAAAGGAACTAATAGGCCTAAAGAAGCGGTAGTAAGTGAGGCAAAAGTTTATAAAGATGAAAAGGATACAGGATTAACAGTTTATAAAATAGGGGGTAGTAACTACTTTAAGTTAAGGGATTTAGGAAATTTAATAGATGTAAATATTATATGGGATAGTAATGCAAAGGAAGTCAAAGTTAATGTACCACTGGGTAATATGAATCAGTCAGTGCTTACAGGCGCACCTATAACGATTCAAAAAGATGCCTTAAAGCTGCCTGTTAGTGACATAGAAAATTATCCTATTGTACAAAGTGCTTATGAAAACATTTTGTTATATATGATGGAGCATAATTTAAAGTCTTATGATATTCCTTATAATAATGTGATGTGTGAAGAAATAGAAAGTGGTAGTTTACAAGAGACTATCAAGGTAGCATATACACAGGTTTTTACCCAATACATTGAGCAATTTGGTAGTTTAGAAGGATTAGAAATTCGTGCAGATGGTAGTGCAAGTTATGGTACACAGACCTTAATCTTAGAGCCTATTAGTGGATATAATTTGAAAAGCAGCAAAGAAACGTTTTTTGAAGCAAGTACGCAAGTTGTAGAACACCTCATTAAAGAAGGTAAACTCACTACAGCTATGACACAAAAGGAAAAAGCGAAAGTATTATATGAATGGGTGATTTCTAATATTGAAAAGGACGAAAAAGCTTTAGATATTAGTCGTACAGGCTATGGAGCTCTTGAAACTCGTAAGGCCATTTGTCAAGGTTATACAGCTATTTATCATACCTTATGCAAATTAGTGGGTATAGAAGTAACAGGCGTTATAGGAAAAGCAGGAGGAGAAGAGCATAGTTGGACGTTAGCCATATTAGATGGGGAAAAGACTTATATTGATATAACTTATGGTGCAGCAGTATCTGGGAAGATGAAAACATATGACTATCGTTACTTTATGATTTCAGAAGATATTTTAAGTTATAATCATGAATGGGATAAAAGTGTGATATATAAATTGAAATAGCTATTAATTGAATGAAGATTAAAAGAAGGCACAAGTAGTCTATAGGATTACATAGTGCCTTCTTTTAATTTTAATGAGATTGAAGTTTATATTTATAATATTTAAAAAATATTGACATACACAAAAAGAGGACATATAATACTAAACATATAAAAACAGTAGGAATTGATTGAAGTCGTTATTTAAATTCATCAAAGGGGGCATATATGATGGGTAAAAGAGTATATGATCAAAATTATGGTTTTCAAACAAGAGCAATTCATTCAGGAAATGATATAGATGGGGAAACAGGAGCAATAAAAAGACCAATTACAATGGCAAATAGTTATGAGTTACCTTATGATCCAACGAATATTAATTGGAGTAGTGCAGGTGAAGCATTATATACAAGAAATGGGGGGGCTAATCAACAGTATTTACAAGATAAGTTAAAGGCTTTAGAAGGAGGAGAGGACGCTGTTGTATTAGCTTCAGGCGTAGCAGCCTTATCAGGCACTTTCTTTGCATTATTAAATGAAGGAGATCATGTGATTTTTTCTAATATTACTTATATTGCAGTATATCGTTTATTAAATGAACTTTTAACGGATAAATATGGTGTAGAATCAACAATTGTAGATACAAGTGATATAGAAGCTGTGAAAGCTGCGATTAAGCCAAATACAAAATTAATTCATGTTGAAACGCCAGGTAATCCAACTTTAAAAATTAGTGATATTGAAGAGGTTGCCAAACTTGCCCATGAACATGGTGCATTACTATCTGTAGATAATACTTTTGCTTCACCTTATAATCAAAGGCCAATTGAATTGGGGGCAGATATAGTTATTGAAAGCTTGACTAAATATATTAATGGACATGGTGATGCTATGGGAGGTGCCGTTATAGGGCCTAAAGAAGTCATTGAAAAAATCAAAGCGCAGGCTATGATTAATTTAGGAGGAGCTATTAGTCCATTTAATGCATGGCTTATTATGAGAGGTGCAGCCACATTACCTTTACGTATGAGACAGCATAATGCCAATGCATTGGCAGTAGCTGAGTATTTAGAAAAACTGCCATTTGTAAGCTTTGTAGCTTATCCGGGTCTTGAAAATCATCCAGGACATGAAATTGCTAAGAAGCAAATGCCACAAGGATTTGGTGGGGTAGTATCTTTTGGGATTAAGGCAGATCATGATACTTATAATAAGGTGGTAAGTTATTTACAAGTCATTACATCAGCTGTTTCATTAGGACATGATGAAAGTCTCATTGTATTTTTGGGAGAAGATGATGAGAGACAATATCTCTATCCAGAAGCATTTCACAATGGATTTTATAGAATGAGTGTGGGGCTTGAAGATGTAGAAGATATTATAGGAGATTTGAAGCAAGCTTTTGAAAAAGCAGGATTATATGAAAAATAGGGGGTACTAAAGTGTCAGGATATAAAATTATTGATAGTCATGCACATATATTTCCAGAAAAAATTGCAGATAAAGCAGTAGAGTCTATTGGAGGGTTTTATGATTTACCTATGGCCCATAAAGGTAACATACAGGCACTTATTACATCAGGTAATAAAATAGGTGTAGAAAAATATCTGGTATTTTCAACGGCAACGACCAAAGAGCAAGTTCCAGCTATCAATAACTTTATTTATAACGCATGTGAGGAGTATAAATCATTTATAGGACTTGGGACATTACATCCGGATATGACGGATTATAAAGAAGAAATAAGTCGGATGATTGATTTAGGATTTAAGGGTGTAAAGCTTCATCCAGATTTTCAAAGATTTTATATTGATACATCACAAATGATGCCAATTTATAAAGCCTTAGAAGAAAGTGGTTTAAAATTACTATGTCATGTGGGTGATAGGCGAAGTGATTACTCAGCCCCATATCGTTTGGCAAAGGTTGCGCAAAGATTTCCAAAGCTTCAAGTGATAGCACCTCATTTTGGAGGATGGCAGCAATGGGATGAAGCTATGAAATATCTTGCTTTGCCAAATGTCTACTTTGATACAAGCAGTGCATTATATACGTTAAACCGGGAACAAGTAATGTGTTTACTTAAAACTTTAAGTAGCAATAAATTTTTCTTTGGTACAGATTTTCCAATGTGGGATCACAAAGAGGAATTAGAACGCTTTTTAGCTTTAGAACTACCTTATAAAATTAATGAAGATATACTTTATAATAATTTTGCACAATTATTTTTATAGGATTTTATAAGGTGAATAATTGGAGGTGTCGTAAAAACTTGTTATTTTGCGACACCTTTCTTTATGAAATAATAAGTTTTATATTGTTGTTTGTAAAGAATAGGGACAAGTGCTAGAATAATGTTTATAGCGAAAATTTATAAGATACAGGTTATAGGAGGATTTATGAATCAGAAATATTGTGGGACATGTGGGACAGAATTAATAAGCAAAGCATTAGAAAATGAAGGAATGATTCCATATTGTACAAAATGTGAGCAATTTAGATTTCCAATGTACAATGTGGCAGTAAGTATGATTGTAATCAATAAATCAAATGGGAAGATTTTACTCATTAAACAATATGGCAGACCTTTTTATATTTTAGTTGCAGGTTATGTAAATCGCGGTGAACAAATAGAGGCAGCAGTCCTTAGAGAATTAAAAGAAGAAACAGGCATGGAAGCTTTAAGAGTGAAATTTAATAGAACCAGCTTTTATGAGCCATCGAATACACTCATGTGTAACTTCACTGTGTTTGTTAAAGATGATTCTAAGCTTAATCCAAATGATGAAATAGATGCTTATGAGTGGTTTACACCAGAGGAAGCTCAAACTAATATTTTACAAAATAGCCTTGCCTCAAGATTTTTAAATGCATATTTGAGTGAGTAGATTTACGAATAGAAATAGTTGATAGCAGTAGGACTAAAAGTTATAATGCTTGCATATAAAATAATATCTATCATCTATAAAGAGGGTGTTAAAGGTGCAGGTTATTGTAACATTTCTAGTATTTACGATATGCGCAGCTGTTTTACTTTTGACCCTGAATTATTTAATTGATTTTATCGGATGGCTTTTTACAAGAGATTGGAAGAAGAAAAAAACAAATGATTAATTAAAAATGCAAAGAAGGCACCAGCAGTCTAGAAGATTACATAGTGCCTTCTTTTAGTTTTTACTATTTTGAGGAATATTTTTAAAACATGGTATTTAAAAGAAAACCTCAAAATAAATATTTAAATAATAGATTGTTCAAATGTATCTTACCGAAGGAGGGGTTTTATATGATGGAGTATGAAACAAAGGACATTAGGAATGTTGCCTTAATTGGGCATGGTGGTAGTGGCAAGACGACTTTGGTAGAAGCAATGCTTTATAATGCAGGCATAACAAATAGGCTTGGACGTGTAGAGCAAGGAAATACGGTATCTGATTTTGAACAGGAAGAAATAAAGCGTAAGTTTTCAATTCGAACATCTATTATTCCTATTGAGTGGCAAGACCATAAAATCAACATATTAGACACACCAGGTTATTTCGATTTTGTAGGTGGCGTCAAGGAAGCAATGAGCGTAGCCGATAGTGCAATTTTGGTAATCAAGTCTTCACAAGGCGTGGAAGTAGGCACAGAAAAAGCATGGGAATATGCGCAGAAGGCAGGTATACCAAAGATGATTTTTGTAACAGAGATGGATACGCCAGATCAAGATTTTAACGGCCTACTACAAAATTGTCAGCAGAAATTTGGAAGTAAGGTAGCACCTATTCAAGTGCCTTGGTATGAAAATGGACAATTCGTAGGTTATGTTCACGTACTTAAAATGATAGGACGTAAATTTGACAAAGATAAAGTCGTAGATTGTCCTATTCCATCTAATCTTCAAGCAGAAGCCCAGCTAGTTCGTACTATGATTTTAGAAGCAGTAGCAGAAACAGATGAAGGGATTATGGGAAAATACTTTGATGAAGAAGAAATTACTGAAGAAGAATTAGAAACAGCCTTTAAAAAAGGTGTTGTAAGCGGAGAGATTGTGCCAGTTATTTGTGGTAGCAGCATCAATGGCACAGGAATTATTACACTTATGAATTTAATCATTTCATTATTTCCGGCGCCAGATGAAGGGCAGAAAGTCTTTGCGCAAAATATGGATAATGAAGAATTAGAAGAAGTGCCTTGTTCTAGCGAAGGGACAAATTCAATCTTTGTTTTTAAGACGTTAGTAGACCCATTTATCGGTAAGTTTTCAATGTTTAAAGTGAAATCAGGCAAGCTTAATGTAGATGATACTTTATATAATGTGGCAACAGGTGAGAATGAAAGAGTTACCCATATTTATAGTTTATGTGGCAAAGAACAAAAAGAAGTACAGACATTATATGCAGGAGACATAGGGGCAGTTGCTAAACTTAAGACACCTAAGACTGGGGATACTTATGGAGCAAAAGGTTTTAATAAAGCGTATACACCAATTGACTTCCCAAAGGCTTTTGTAAAAATGGCAGTCTTCCCAGTAGGTAAAGGTGATGAGGAAAAAATGTCCACAAGCCTTTATAAACTCATGGCAGAAGATCACACCTTTAGTATTGAATATAACAGGGAAACTCATGAAACAATTATTGATGCCATAGGTCAACAACAAATTGATGTCATTATGAGCATGCTTAAAAATAAATTTAAAGTAGATGTTTATACCAAAAATCCTACAACGCCTTATCGTGAAACCATTAAAGGCAAAGCTAATGTTCGTGGCAAACACAAGAAACAATCTGGCGGGCATGGACAATATGGCGATGTTGTAATGGAATTTGAGCCTTCTGGAGATTTAGAGACACCTTATGTTTTTGAAGAAAAGATATTTGGTGGGGCTGTACCAAAACAATACTTCCCAGCAGTTGAAAAAGGCCTTGAAGAATGTATTGCAAAAGGGGTTTTAGCAGGCTATCCAGTAGTAGGTGTCAAAGCCGTATTATTAGATGGTTCTTATCATCCAGTAGATTCTTCAGAAATGGCCTTTAAGATGGCAACAACCATTGCCTTTAAAGATGGTGTAAGTAAAGCGAAACCAGCTATATTAGAACCAATTGCCCATGTAGAAGTGGTGGTTCCTGAAGAGTATACAGGAGATATTTTAGGAGACCTTAAAAAACGCCGCGGACGTATGATGGGATTAGATATTGTAGGCAAGAAACAAAAAATCATTGCAGAAATTCCACTTGCAGAACTCTATAGCTATCCTACAGATGTCAGATCTATGACACAAGGTAGAGGCGATGTAAGTTATAACTTTGAAAGATATGAAGAGGCGCCACAGGATGTGCAAGAGAAAGTGATTGCAGCAAGAGCTGGTAAGTAGGTTACAGGGGTAGGGGTAGCGCCATGTCTACAACTTCCGTAATTCGTGATATGCTAAGTTCGATAAGTAATGCAACAGTCGAAAACTCGCTCGCTCCGCTCACTCAAACACTCGACTTAAAACCGCATTGCTTATCTTCGCCAAGACTATCAATAAATTACTCCACAGGTAGATTAGTAGAACCACTTACTTCTGCTTTCCGTTTGGTGATCTTGTTGCATGGCGTGAAAAAAGAAGGAAAGGAAATTTAGCTGCCGACTACTGTGCCGCCGTTGATGCGGATACCTTTATTAACTAGGGCAAGTGAAAGGGAACGGCTGAAGGCGACGACGGCACCTTTAGTCGCAGAGTAGTCAATAAGCTTTGGTTCACCTTCATAAGCAGTAATAGAAGCTGTGTTAATAATGGTACTGCTACGTTTCATATGGTTAAGGGCAGCTTGACTTAAAAAAATGATGGGATAGACATTAACTGCAAAGGCAAGTTCAATTTGTTCTTGGGAGATGTTTTAAAAATCGTCTTGGGGAATCTGTACACTAGCATTATTAATTAAAGTATCTAAAGCACCATAATGGTCATAAGTAGCGTTGAAGATTTTTTTGCAGTGCTCTTTAGAACGTATATCTCATGGGAGGAGTAAACATTCGCCACCATCGCCGCCTGTAATTAAAGCTACTTTTCCAAGAAGTTTATTACAGCCTTAACAAGGAACAAATAGGAAGGGGCAGCATTTGAGATTCTATGCCAGGCTGATAAGGCTGATGTTGGGCGGGAAAACTAGATGGAAAGTTATTATAAATTAGACAATCTGGGCGTTATTTAGATTTAAAAGAAGAGAAGCTTAAACAGACCCTATCTATGATTGATATATTGGGGGTGTATAATGAGATTGAACAAATTAAAGTACCTGAGCAAAAATCACTATTTTTAATGCATAAATTAGAAAATATGAACTTTGCAGAAGATAAGAAAATGTAAAAAAAGCCTTAAGAAGCTGATGAAATGTGACTTGGGAAAACACTTCAAATGAGTAGCTTTTTAGCAGCACAAGAAGGTAGCAAAAGCTTAGTTATTACACCGATAGCCCTTGTGTATAACTGAAAAGTAGGCATTGCGCATGGGAATAGAGAAAAACGTTTAAAAGTTATTAGGTCTTCTTAATCTCATTAAAAGCTGGAGGAACAGGGCTTAACTTAACAAGTGTCAGCACAGTTATTCATTTTGCTCCATGGCGGAATCCGGCAGCAGAAGATCAAGCTAGTGATAGAGCCCGCCGTATAGGACAAAAAGAAGTGGTAACAGTTATTAAACTTATGGCAGAAGGGACTATTGAAGAACGCGTGATAGCCCTTCAACAAGAGAAGAAAGAACTTATAGATCAAGTTCTGAGCAGACAGGCTGAAAATACATTAACAGGTTTATCAGAAGAGTAGCTTAAAGAATTACTTATAAATGATAAATAGTTAGTAGTAATAAAAGACTTATCCAGTGATTAAGCAATGTCATTAAGTTAAGATATTGTTTCTGAGATTTCCTTAAATAACCAAGTACATATTATAGGTATTTGGTTATTTTTTGCGTGAAAAAGCTTGACAAAGTATTAAAAATTTGCGGCAAAGCCTCCTCATTGAAGAGATGTTGTGATGAATACACATGCAAATGAACTAAAAAAATGTATATTAGAAATTATAAGAAAAATGAGTAATAATCCACAGGAATTTTTTAATTCTGAGAAAGCATGCTTTGTATGTCAGAGTAAGTTTGGGCTTGAAAAACTTATGCAATTTAGTTTATCTTTTGGAAGTAACAGTTTAGACCATGAAATTGGGGAGTTTTTTGAGTATAGTGATGGTTTCCCTACTACCTCAGCCTTTGTCCAACAACGTAAAAAAATGAGTTATGAGGTTTTTAAATTATAATGCTTACAGGTTATATGCCAGACTATAGTGGAACAATGTGGATAGGGTATTCAGATCCTAAGCCGCTTACCAAGGAGGGCAAAGATTATGAGGTAAATATTTGGGCGAATATTATGAGTCAAGTATGTGATAAGTAGATTATAAAAATAGGATACATACGGCAGAAGATTAATACTGCTATATGTATCCTATTTTTAGTATATCAAATTAACTGATAGATTAAATGTTATTTATCTTGTGCTTTAATCCAAGCAGCTATATCTTTAATATAATTTTCATCGGCAACGCTATCAAATAAATATTCATCTGGGATACTTGCTTTAGTACCACTTACATAAAGATGATTAAGAGAAGGGTAAGATTTGAGTGTGAAATTATCTTTGCCTTTTAAAGTAGATTCCCAGAGTTTGAAGTCTTTCATAGTAACTTGATAATCACGTTCACCTTGAGTAATTAAAGTTGGTGCAGTGATTTTGAGAGCTTCAGCTTTTTGATCATAAGCATTGAGTGCTGCCCAGAATAAATCATTAAAGCCAGCAAGGCCTAGTGGATTTCCAGAGTTATGCATGGTAGCATTTTTAGCTTCTTGGACGAAATATTCAACTTGCTCCATATAGCCTACTCTATCAGCAGCAGATAGGGTCGTATCTAGAGAAATAGTATATTTGTATTGGTCAAGAATTACATCAGATAAATCTCTGGCAGGAGCACTTGACATAATGTAACCTGCTACAGAAGTTTTGTTATCTTGAGTAAGTTTATGATTAAGCATAGGTGTTAACAAGCCGCCTAAGCTATGGCCAAAGACATAAACTTTACTTTGATCAACGTCTTTTGTATCTCCCATAAGGGAAATAGCTGCAAGGGCATCATTGATGACTTCTTCATCTAAAGTAAGGGTTGTACTGCCAGCAAGATCTTCTGCATAAGCGTATGTACGTTTATCATAGCGGAAAGTGGCAATGCCCTGTTTGGCTAAGCCATAAGCAAGATCTCTAAATAACTTAATATTATAAACCGTTTCATCTCTATCGAGAGGGCCAGAGCCGTGAACTAAAACGACTACTGGATAATTACCTGTTGCACTAGGTAAAGTTAAGGTCCCTGATAGAGGATAAGCTTTATCACTATAAAAAGTAAGTTCTTTTTCCACCACGCCAGTAGGTAAGCTTATTTCAGGGGAATATTGATTGGTATGAAAGCCACTGATTTCTCCTTTATCATTCATAACAATGGCAAGGCCAATAGAGGTTTGAGCATATTGGAGCACAATATCTGCTTCTGTATATTCATCAAAGCTGCCTTCTTTTAAGAAGCTATATGACTGAATAGGCCCTAAAACGTCTTCAAGCTGTGTAAAGGATTGTGCGATATCTTGAGCAGTGAGACTAGATTTAAGGGTTTCATCAAATAAAGTTGTAATAGGGGCATAGTCTTTGTTTTGGAGATATGCAGCCACTTCTAAAGCTAGTTGTTTTACGTTTCCTTTAAAAAGCTGACTAGACTTAGTAAGGAAAATAGTTTGGCTTGAACCATCCCAGCGCACAGCATAACCTAAGAAGCCAGAAACGAGGCGCAGAGGAAAATAGGTATGATTATCTTGAAGAAGTACTCCAGTTAAATTGGGATCATTTACAATAGGAAGGGCTACAAGCAATGTTGAATTGCGGCTAATCGTTATTTGCTGATGGGCTTTGTCGTAATTGGTACTATAGCCTAGGGCATCTGTGAAACTACGAAGGGGTAAATAAACAGTTTGATTAATTAAAACAGGTGACTCATTAAGGCTGATTGGATGACCTTGTAAATTAACGGAAATAGGTGAGGCAAATAAAGCAGGTGTCATAAGAGTGGCAGCAAGTAAGCTGCATAATAACTTTTTGAAACGCATGATAGAACCTCCTTAAATAAAAAAGCTGGTCATTTGATTACTACCAGTATATTGTCAGTAATCAAAAAGACCAGCAGATCTTTTGATTTAGTTTTAATTCAATTATATATCAAACTTAAAGATTATGAAGTATAAATGCGTATCATGTTATAACTTAAGTACGTTTAGAAAATTCTTGGTGACATTTTGGACAAGTAATACGGATTTTGCCACGTCCTTTAGGTACGCGAAGAGTCTTTTTGCAATTTGGACAAGTGAAATATCTATGGTCTTTGTCTTTAAGTCTTGTGATTTGTTTGGCACTCTTGTTTTTTAAAACTAATAGCTTTTGCCAAATAGGATGCCAGAAATTCATAAATTTACGATTTTCTTCGTAACGCTTAGAAATATTTTTAGAAAGCATACGGTAAATACAAAAGATAAGTGGGATATAAGAAATTAATCCTACAAATGGTATACGTATAAATGGTACGAAGAAAGATAATATAATTGAAACGATAAGCAGTGCAAGATTTAATTGGTCACTACCATAGCGTCCCTGCATAAAAATGCGAAACTTATTATTGAGGTTATTAAGCCAGTTCATACTGAAGACTCCTTTCAAATATTTCCTAGGCATAACAAATCAAAAAGCTTATAATAGTTTATAATTTGAGCTTTTCAAAAAGTAGGAGGAAGATGATGAGTGTATTAATAACAGGTGCATCTAGTGGTATTGGTTTAGAGCTTGCTAAAGTTTTTGCCTGTCATAATTATGATTTGATTATAGCAGCTAGAAGTAAAGAAAAAATGGATATTTTAAAACAAGAATTAGAAGAAAAATATAATGTAAAGGTTCATGTATGTGAGGTGGACTTATCAAATGAAGAAGGCGTAAAGTTATTATATGACAAAGTGAAGGCGTTAGGGGAAGAGGTAGAGATTTTAATAAATAATGCAGGAGCAGGGTATGTAGGGGAATTTACCAATGAGCCAAGAGAGAGAGACTTGCAAATCATACAACTTAATATGACAAGTTTAACATTACTTACAAAGTACTTTGCACAAGAAATGATACAAAAGCAAAAAGGTAAAATCTTAAATGTGGCATCTACAGGTTCTTATCATCCAGGACCTTATACTGCGGTTTATTATGCCACAAAGGCTTATGTGTTATCTTTATCAGAAGCATTAAATATAGAACTTAAAGAATATGGCATCACTGTTTCAGCTCTTTGCCCAGGGGCGACTAAAACTAATTTCGCTAAGGCTGCTGGTAAAGAAGATGCAGGCATAGCTATGCCGCCAGAATTTATGGCCAAGGCAGCTTATAAGGGACTTATGAAGGGAAAAAGAGTGATTATTCCAGGCATACGTAATAGAGCTTTTATAAAAATTCCACGTAGCATTGCAATTTATATGATTAGTAAATATCAAAAGGGATTAAAAAGAAAAGCGTAGTTAATAAAAATTAGGTTATAACATTTGGGTTTATGTATAGGAAAAGCTACGTTTATCATATATATCCTAATGATGAGTCGTATAAGGATGTGATAGAAAATGCAGACTAACGATGTTAAAAACACAAATATGATGCATAGTATTAAAAGCATGCAAGACTGGAATTTTAATTATGAAATGATGAATAAAAAGCAAGATAAGAAGCAGGAAAAATGGGATAAAGATGATAAAATGGATCAAGATGATAAGATAATGTATATGCATAAAATGAAAGATAAGTGGGATGAAAAACCTATTATGATTGGTGATAAAATGCCGGATATGGCAGTGCATACTACAAAGGGGAAGAAGAAACTGCCTGATGATTATTTAGGTAAGTGGCTTGTATTATTTAGTCATCCAGGAGATTTTACACCAGTTTGTACGACAGAGTTTGTATCCTTTGCAAATAACTATGATAACTTTAAACAATTAGGTGCAGAGCTTCTAGGAATCTCTGTAGATCAGGTGCAAGCGCATATGAAGTGGATCCAGTGGATGAAGGAAAATCTATGTGACGAGATTCCATTTCCAATTATTGCAGATGCGATGGGTAAAACGGCCAAAAAACTTGGTATGGTACATAGTACCAACAATAGCCAAATAATACGCACAGTATTTATTGTAGATCCAGAAGGTACAATACGTATGATTTTATATTATCCAGGAGAAGTTGGACGTAATATTCAAGAAATCATAAGAGCCTTAGCAGCACTTCAAGTAGCTACTAATAATAATGTTGTTATGCCAGCCAACTGGCCAAATAATGAGCTAATCGGTGAACAAGTTATTGTGCCACCAGCTAAAACAGAAGAAGAGGCTAAGGAAAATCAAGAAAGTTATTGTAACTATGATTGGTGGTTCTGTTATAAGAACTTAGAAGAATAAAATAAAAGGTGTAGTAAATCTCATAAGTGGTGAGCATTTGCTACATCTTTTTTGATGAAAAATAAATTTAAAAGTTGAACTATTTGAATTTATTTCCGTCATATATAATAAAAACAGGATGACGATAATATGAGGAAAAGGTGGGAGAAGATAGGATGTATAGGTATAAGTGTTTTAGTTTTAAGTTTAATGGTGGGGTGTGGCAGTAGTTCAAAGTTTGCTGAAGATATAGTAAATGAGGAAATAGCAGTAACAGCTGATAGCAGTGTTAGTGAAGTAGCTCATGAAGACATAGCAAGTGATACAGTTAGTGAAGAGCCTTCAAGTGGTAATCAATCGAGTTTACCCCAAGTCAATACAAACATAAATTATAACCGCAAGATTATTAAAAATGGAGATATACATATTCAAACAGAGCATTTTAATGAAAGTGTGAATCAAATTACAGTGTATATTCAATCATTAGGAGGCTATATTGAAAGCTCTAGTATAGATGGCATAGACTTTTATGCTAAATATAATGAAGGCAGATTGGCACATTTTAGTGTAAGAATTCCTCAAAAGCATTTTGATACCTTTATGAATAAAGTGGGTGACTTTGGCAATGTTTCAAGTTTAAGCTCAAGTAGCGAAGATATCACCAGTGAATATATAGATACAGAAACGAGGCTGAAGGCATTAAATATTCGTAAGAATCATTTATTAGAGTTACTAGAGAAGTTAGATCAGCTGAAAGATCTTTTTGAAATAGAAAAGGAATTAGGCGATGTGACTTATGAAATTGAAAGTCTTAAAGGAACACTTCAAAAATATGACAGCCTAGTAGACTTGGCAACTATTGCAGTAGAAATAGAGGAAGTCAGCGAAATCCACAAGCAGAAGAAAGTAAGAACCTTTAGGGATGAAATCAGACGTATGTTAGTGAGTTTAGTACCACTGGGATTAGTGATTTACTGTATTATATCTTTAGTAGTTATGATAATTTTAAATGTACTACGTGATTTTAAGCTATTTAAGAAAAGAGGAAAGCTATCTTACAATTTCAAAACTGACAATTCATGGTTTTTCTGAAAATGTTATTTATTTAAAGATGGGATGCTATAAGCCTGGGGAAGTATATGAATACTATTGGGGGAAGGATGAAAATGAAGAAATACATCTTATTCTAAAAGTATCAGGATATCCAAAACTTGAAAGTGGTAAAATATTTGCAATAACTATGGATAGCTCAAAAATAGATATAGGAAAAGTGGAGTTGATTTTAGAAGGTTATGGTATTGTAAAAAATACTGATGTAGAAATAAAATTACTATAAGTAGGAGGTGCACAAAAAATCAGAAGAATATTACATTAATAGAAAACATTGATTGACTTTGTAGGGTATAGTAGTATGGATGTTGGAGATAGATATATTAAACTAGAAGGAGACATCAAGTGAACAGAAAACTAATCTTAACAAGTGCAGTAATAGGAATTTTAACTATAGGAGCTACAACATATGGTGGGGTAAGAAATTTAACAGTTGGTGGTAATACGCTTCAAATAGAGCATCAAGCCAGTGACTTATATCCTTTAAGAAAAATATGTGACCAGTTAAGTGTAAAAATAAGTAGCGTAACCAGTGAGCATATCGTACTTCAAAAAGATGGAAATATTGTAACCCTTAATAGACAAAATCAATATTTGAAAAATGCAAAGGGATATTTTATGGCAGGTACTGCTCCTATCCAAAAAGATGGACAAACCTATGTGGATTTAAATGTGTTAGAAAAAATGTTTGGATTTACAAGGGTACAGACAGATATAGGAACAGTTATTAATGAAGTAGCAACATTTCAACTACCAGTTCCTACAGAGAAGAGTCAAAAACTTAATAATGATGTAAACTATATAGCAAAATTAGAAGATGAGATAGATATAAACTATTATAGAGCATCTATTGAAACTGGCATCAGAGAATATAATATAACAACAATTCAAGCTGCTAGAGATAAAATAGCAGGTGAAGTAAATATTATAAATGAGATTACAACTTATATACAGACAAGCGAAGGAAAAGCAGTTGTAGAAAGTTATAGAAACCTACTAAATGCATATAATCAAATTTTAAAAAATGCATTTAATCTCAATGTAAGAGAAATGACCAACTACTTTATACGCGTTATGGAAGCAGAAGATGATTTATCACAAATCCAAGTGAGATTTACAAATGCATTAGAGAAAAATGCAACTAGGTTATACTAATATAAGAAATTAAATGAGGTAAAATAAATGAAATGTAAACGTTGTGGCAATGAAATCGTAGGTGAGATCCAACGTTATTGTAATGATTGTAAAAGAGAACTTAATGGGCAGCCAAGAGAAAAGAAGGCACCTAGAAAATTATTTAAAAAAGAAAAATCGGAAGAGCAAGTAAAAAAAGTAAAAACAGCCAAAGGAATTAAAATGCTAGAAGAAATTAGGGGAGATATAAAAGAAGATAAAAAGATAATATCAAAAAATATAGAGGTGCCTGAAGAAGAGGGAGAAGTGCGTAAAAGATCTATAGTAGGGACTATTGCTTATATCCTATTCGTATTTATTATTATGACAGCAATATTTGTAGGAAGCGTTGCAATTGGTTTCTCAATAGGGCCAACATTATCTATATAAAATGAAAGAGAGTGTGGCAAAATTATAATTTTGCCACACTCTCTTTTTGCTATGAAACAATTATTTGGATTTGTTCATAGAAGTTGTAAAAGTTTTTATCATTGCTTCAAATTGATGACGTTTGTTAACAGGTAAACGGCTCTTGAGATATTCTAGTAAAGCTACTTGCATATCTGGTGTGAAATGCACATTTTTTTTGCTAGCTTCATTAGAAATGGCCATAAGTGTAGCAATGACCTCAATGTCACTCTTGTAAGTAAGTGTACTTAGTGTTTTTTGAAGATAGATTAAGAAGCTTTTGTCTGTATTTGCAAAAGCAGGATGATTAACTAAGTCCATAAGAACCCTCCTTTTAAATTAAGAGATTATTTTATAAAAGAAGAAAGCACTTTAAGTAACTGTACTTGGTTTGGTTCAAGCATTGAAGAGAGCTTATCAATGACATCATTAGGTGTAATAGTTGGACCATTATTAGTTGGCGTACTTTGAGTTGGATCATTTGGGTAAGGTTCTACTACCGAAGGAGTAGGCTCTGTGTAATTGTTTTCCGCATGATTATCAATAAGGTCTCTGACCTCAGTAAGCTTCAAGAGAGCATCTATAAAATAACCACGGTCTCCAGAAAGATTTTGACGTACATCTTTTAAAAATTCTTTTTCCCAACCAGCCTCATGAGAACGAGACATAGAATGTACAGCAGCATCTTTTGAAAATAGGTTAATAGTCTGCATCAGTTCGAAAGTTTTTACAAAGATTGCAAGTGATTTTTGATTTTCAAGTGGTAAATATGGAATAAGAGATTTGGAAATTGTTAGGAAGTCGTTATTAATTGCTCGGTCAAGAGAAACCATAGGAGAACCTCCTTGAATGCCTTTCTTTTATAATGTATGAGTGGACATAAATACAATAGAACTATTTATGACATTTTTATAAAAACTAAAGAATAAAATAATAGTGAACTCAAGTAATAAGGGGAATAGCTTATGGAAAAAAATGAGTTAACCATTAATTTAGAGCAGGACCTCAATGAAATTTCAGCCATGATATGGGCCTATATGGACAAAAAATATATAGGACAATTACGGACCAAATTAAATGGATATCGTAGTGAATGTGAGTCTAATTTATGTAAAGAAGCAGAGCTCATTCGTGCAGTCATACCATTTATGCCAGAACAAAAAAAGATATTACAATTTATAGTAGATGCAATTATTTATAATGATATGATAGAAAAAAGTTTTGAAAAACACAAAGAAATACAGGAATTATATCGTGATGATAATAAAGAAAAAGAACAGATAAAAAAACTTCTCTATAAACTCATTGCCTTTAAACTCGTCACAGCTGTAGAAAAGGGAAGTATCAAGTAAAGTTAGATTTATACTGAATTCAGTACTCATGTATTTAAATAAAAGGCACAATAAACAGCTTAGTTTATTGTGCCTTTTATTTTTATGTAGTATTATTTATTTTCAAATTCAGATTTTAAAATAGGA
>NZ_BBCG01000016.1 GCF_001311925.1 Cellulosilyticum ruminicola JCM 14822 | reverse complement strand
TACCAACAATGAAAAAAGCAAAAGTATTTATGGACATTTGTTGTATTGCTCTGCTTGCGTCAAGATTAAATGATGCTCAAAAAATCAAACTGTATCAGCATAACTCTAAGTAATTAAAAAAATATTGTAACAAAGCCTGTGGATAAAAAACATCAAATTTTACTGGCTGAACTGAATGACGCTATTTTTGAACTTTTTTATAAAAATCAAAATTTTATCCACAGAAGGCAACTTTTGAATTGTGAAATATCCTCAGTTAAAAAACAATGATATTAACTATCAAATCTTACCAGTTAATTATGCTTTCCATTCTACTTTAATAGATCAGTTATCTGATGATTTAAAAGAAGTATATAGTGAATATAAAGTAAGACAACCTATTAGATTTAGAGAATGTATACAAGGTTTAGATGAAAAAGAACATTTATTCATCGACTTATCACCTGATGGAGAAATCTCAGGGATGCTTAAATATATTTTAACAAGTGAAGAAAATATTGTACGTATATCATCTATTTTTAATACTATGATTGATGTGGATAAAGTTGTAGAAGAGATTAAGGTAAAAGGGGTGCACAAGATGAAAGCATATGTTTTTGCAGGTCAGGGTTCACAATATAAAGGAATGGGAGAAGGCCTTTTTGATGAATTTCCTGAATTAACTCAAAAAGCAGATGAAATTTTAGGATACTCAATTAAAGATTTATGTCTAAATGATAGTGAGGGTAAGCTATCTAATACAGCATATACACAACCAGCATTATTTGTTGTAAGTGTATTATCATATTTAAAAGATCTTAAAGACGCGGAAAGTAAACCAGATTATTTAGCAGGTCATAGTATTGGAGAATATGCAGCATTATGTGCTTCTGGTGCCATTGATTTTGAAACAGGTGTAAGACTCGTTCAAAAAAGGGGAGAATTAATGGCTAAGGCTGCAGGAGGAGGTATGGCAGCTGTAGTTGGTTTAACCAAGGAAGAGGTTGAGCAAACCTTAAAAGATAGTGGTTGCACACAAGTTGATATCGCTAATATGAATACACCAAAGCAAATTGTTTTATCAGGAAAGATGAAAGATATTGAAGGGCTTGCTGAGGCATTTACAAGTAATTTAAATTGTAGAATGTATAAAGTATTGAATGTAAGCGGTGCATTTCATTCTAGATATATGCAAGATGCATTAGATGAATTTAGAAAGTTTTTAAATAAAGTAGAAATAAAAAAGATGGAGATACCTGTTATCTCTAATGTATATGCAAGACCATATAAAGAAAAGGATTTCCATGAAACATTAGCTATTCAATTAGTTTCATCTGTACAATGGACAGATAGTATACGTTATTTAATGGCAAAAGGTGTAGAAGATATCAAAGCAGCTGAACCAGGTAAAGTAGTTAAGGGCATGGTACAACGTATATTAAGAGAAGCAGCACCTTTAGAAAAAGAAATTATTGAGGCAGAGGAAGTCGCAGAAAGATTAGAAAGTAGTGTGGATGAAAAGGTAAACACAGAAGAAGTGCAGCAGACAGGTGAGATTACAGCTTACTCTTTAGGAGATGCTAATTTTAAGAAAGAATATGGTTTGAAATATGCTTATGTCGTAGGTGGCATGGGAAATGGTGTTTCTGATGAAAAATTAGTGATTCAAACAGGTAAAGGTGGGGTATTAGGTTTTTATGGAACAAGTGGTGTAGATATTGAGGAAGTTGAAGCTGCAATAAAGAAAATCCAATCAACGCTAAAAAATAATGAGCCATATGGTTTCAATGTAACATATGATGTGAAAAATCCTAATGTAGAGGAAAAGCTATATGATACATTGCTTAAATATAATGTCAATGTAGTAGAAGCAGCAGGATATGTTATGCTGACTAAAGCATTAGTAAAATATAGAGTAAAAGGATTAGTCAAAGGTTTAGATGGTACTATAACAGCTCAGCATAAGATTATTGCAAAGATATCAAGACCGGAAGTTGCAGAATATTTTATGAGTCCACCACCTTATAAAATCGTACAAGAACTTTTACAAGAAGGCGAAATTAGTGATGAAGAAGCTGAATTATCTCAAAGAATTCCAATGGCAAGTGATCTATGTGTAGAAAGTGCTGCTGCTGGATATACAGATACAGTGAATATGTTAACGCTCTTACCTAGTATCAATCAGCTCAAAGAAACAGTGGAAAAAGAGTATAAATACCAAAGTGAAATTCGAATAGGCGTAAGCGGTGGAATAGGAACACCAAATGCTGCTGCTACAATGTTCATGATGGGAGCAAGTTTTATTTTAACAGGTTCAATTAATGAGTGTACAGTTGAGGCAAACATTAGTAATCGTGTAAAAGAGATGTTAAGTAGCATTAATGTTCAGGATATAGGCTATGTGCCAACATGGGATGTATATGAATCTAATAATAGAATTCAAGTTCTCAAAAAAGGTACACTATTTTGGGTGAGAAGTAATAAATTATATTCACTGTATAAAAACTATAATGCAATAGAAGATATAGATGAAAAAACAAAAGAACAGATTCAAAATAGATACTTTAAAAAGAGCTTTGATGAAATCTATGACTTAGTAAAAAATGAGCTACCTACTAGCATCATAGAAGAAAGTGAAAGTAATCCAAAGGTTAAAATGAAGTTGATTTTTGAATGGTATATTAACAATAGCTTAGAATGGGTCAAAACAGGGGAAGAAGATTATCAAACAGATTATCAAGTTTTAGTTAGTTCAGCTCTAGGGGCATTTAATCAATGGGTAAAAGCAACATCGCTAGAAAACTGGCAAAATAGACATGTGACAGAAATAGCTAAGATGCTTATGAAAGAAACTGCTCATTGTGTAAATGATATGATAGAAAAATATTCTAATTAATTTAGAGAGGGAGATATTATGAGTGAACATCAAGTGGGAATAGAAGCAATTAATTTCTATGGGGGTTCTGCATACTTAGATGTACGTGATTTAGCTGAGCATAGAAATTTAAATAACGAGAGATTTGAAAATTTATTAATGAAAGAGAGAACAGTACCATTACCATATGAAGATCCTATATCACTAGGTGTAAATGCTGCAAAACCAATTATAGATGCAATGTCAGAAGAAGAAAAAGATAAGATTGATATGATCATTACATGTACAGAGTCAGGAATTGACTTTGGAAAATCCATTAGTACATATATCCATTACTATTTAGGATTAAACCGTAATTGTAGATTGTTTGAAATGAAAAATGCCTGTTATTCAGGTACAGCTGGATTCCAAATGGCAGTTAACTTCGTATTAGGACAAGCAGCACCAGGGGCAAAAGTATTGGTTATTGCCACTGACTTAGCTAGATTTATGGCAGTCAGTGATGGCGGAGCATTGATGGAAGACTGGTCTTTTGCAGAACCAAGTGGAGGGGCAGGAGCAGTCGCTATGCTCATTAGTAATAAGCCTAAAATCTTCAAAGTAGATGTAGGGGCAAATGGTTACTATGGTTATGAGATAATGGATACATGCCGTCCTATTCCAGATAGTGAAGCCGGAGATTCAGATATGTCACTGATGTCTTATTTGGATTGTTGTGAAGCTGCATATACAGAGTACACTAAGCGTGTAGCTAATGTGGATTATGCTAAGAGCTTTGATTATCTCGCATTCCACACACCATTTGGAGGTATGATAAAAGGTGCACATCGTAAAATGATGCGTAAGTTTTGCAAACTAAAAGCTAATGCCATAGAAGAAGATTTTGAAAGAAGAGTATATCCTGGTTTAAGATATTGCCAAAGAGTGGGAAATATTATGGGCGCAACAGTATTTTTATCTTTGATTAGTACAATTGCAAATGGAGATTTTACTTCACCTAAAAGAATAGGCTGTTTTTCTTATGGATCAGGTTGCTGCTCTGAGTTTTATAGTGGTGTTGTCACAAGTGAAGGGCAGAGATTAGTTCAGAAATTAAATATTGCTAATGAGCTGACTAATAGATATAACTAAACATTGATGAATATGAAAAGTTATTATACGGAAATGATGTTGTACAATTTGGTACTAGAAATGTAGAGCTAGATTTAGATGTTATCCCAGGTGTTTTAACAGTAAATGAAAAAGGTAAGCGATTAGTATTAAAATCAATAAAAGAATTTCATAGAGAATATATTTGGTTATAGAATGGGGAGGAATTTAAAATGAGTAAAGAAGAAATCTTTGAAATGATGAAAGAAAATATAAGTGAGATTATTCCAGAAATTGATGTAGATAGTATAGATATGCAAGATAGTTTAAAGGAATTAGGAATTAACTCAATAGACCGTATGGATATTATTGTAGATACAATGGAAGCTTTAAATTTAAGACTACCTATGGTCAAATTTGGTAGATTAAAAAATATCGAAGAGATTATCATGACATTTATGGAAGAACTATAAGGAGCTAAACATGAATAGAGTTGCTGTAACGGGAATGGGAATTGTAAGTGCAATAGGACATGATACAGTAGCATTTATGAATAGTATCAAAGAAGGAAGATGTGGCGTAAAAAAAGTAAATGACAGTATCATAGGTGAGTATTTAACTGCCTCTATTGAAGACTTCAATCTACAAGAGCAAGCTATGGCTTATAGTGAAAGAAATGCATCTTTGATTAAAAAGTTTCTAAGGGAAGCAAAAAGATGTCCTAAAGCTATGCAATATACTTTAAAAGCAGTATTAGAAGCATGGATGCAAGCCGAAGGAGAGCAAGTTGAATCAGAAAAAATAGGGTGTATTATTGCAGGAAATAATCTATCTAATAACTGGCAGTATAGTGAAGCTATGAGTTTTAAGGAGCGCTATGAATATCTTAAGCCATCCATATTTCTTCAATGGATGGATACGAGTTATATTGGATATGTTAGTGAGCTATTTAATATAAGGGGAGAAGGATTGACTGTAGGTGGAACATCTGCAAGTGGTAATGTAGGAATTATAAAAGCATGTCAACTTATTGAAAATGGCATAGTTGATGCCTGTGTTGTAGTAGGAGCATGTGCGGAGCTTTCGCCTATGGACATACAAGGATTCATGCAGTTAGGTGGAATGGGTGGCAAAGTACTTAAAGAAACGCCATTAGTAGCTAGCTGCCCTTTTGATAGGCGTCATGAAGGCTTTATATATGGTCAAAGTGGGGCATGCCTATTCTTAGAAAGTGAGCAACATGCCAAAGCAAGAGAAAAGAATATATTAGCTTATATAACAGGTGGAAGCATTGTTTTAGATGGTAATCACTTAACAAATCCTAATCAGCAAGGGGAAGAAAGGGCCATGAGAAATGCTTTAGAAAAAGCACATTTAATGCCACAAGATATAGATTATATTAATGCCCATGGAACTTCTACACCTTTAGGTGATGAGGTAGAACTCCAAGCAATTAAAGAATTATTTGCAGACTATATACAAGATATAAGAGTGAATTCAACGAAAGGATTTACGGGACACTGTTTATATTCAGCAGGGGTTGTAGAGGCAATTAGTACAATTATTCAAATTAATAATAACTTCTTACATGGTAATTTAAATTTAGTTAATCCAATTGAAGACTTAGCGTGTTTATGCAGGCAAGAAATGCAACATACCACTATTAAACACGCTATAAGTAACTCCTTTGCATTTGGAGGAATAAATACAAGTATTATTATTCTGGCAAATGACTAATTGCCTTAGGAAAGAGATTATATATTTTTTCTTTTATCGGAACATTTGTGTATCATAAATTTGATATTCTACGCGGTGCAGATATAAGGACTTGCCATCAATAGTGATGCGTGTCATTTTAGGTAGATTCTCAGGAACTTCTACGGATACACGGTTACCTTGATAAACGGCTAGAAGTGTGCCCAGTTGAGAGTTGATGACGATAATCTTAGATTTTCCAATGGCATTTCCTAATTTATTAATAAGTTTATCTAGTGGAATAAATCCACCATGCCCATTAACTTGAAGATTAATGTTGTTGGTTGCATTGGCAAGCCCCTCAGAAGATAAGTCTGTATTGTCATATTCATAGATTTTTGATAGGCCTTTTTCTTCAAAGACGAGGGTGCTGCCTACATGAAGCATTTGATAGCCATCTATGGTGATTTCTAACACTTGACTATCATATTTAGAAGTTTTATTCCCTTCAGAGTCGTAAGTTGCCTTGCCCTCATATCCACCGATACTGATGTGATTTCCAGTAAGTGTGGTAGTAGGTACACCGAAGTCATTGTAAACAGTAGCTGTGAAAGTTTCACCTATAAGCTGTCCTTTTTTTCCTTTAAACCAGTGTTCTAAGGCGGCGCATCCAGTAAATAAACTAGTAATTAAGGTGAGCAGCACGATAAACACAGGGTTTTTTTGCAAGTTGCTTTTTTCATTGTAATCCCCTTTCTGACAATATATGAAACATTATAGCATAGGTATTAGAAGAAATTATAAGTATTTTGAGAAAATATAATGTATAACAATAAAAGACCTATCAAATACATTTTTAGTATGGTTTGATAGGTCTTTTCACATGCATACAAGTGATGCAAGTATCAATTTGTAGGTCTATTTTATGTAATTTAAAGCATAAATTTATGCGAATAATTTATAAACAGTTGGTGTGCGTCCTTTATAGCGTGTCAGTAAGCTGATATTGGAGCGGGAAACACCGAAAAGCTCAGCTAAGTCATTTTGGCTTAAGCTTGTTTTATTAAATTGATTATTACCTGACTTGCCTTGATAGAGCTGTCTAATTTCAGCTACTTCTAAGTCAGTTAATTTGGCACTGCCTTTATGACATTCACCGTGAATGAGTTCATGACGAGGCTTAAGGATTAAATCTTCTAAGATGAAATTCACATAATCACCTGTTGTACATGAAACACATAGATTTTTATCTTCGTAGTCAAACTCAGGATGAAAAGCCCAGTAAACGAGACGACTTAAATTATAATGTTTAGGTTTGGTACCTGTTAGATTGATTTTAACTTCTGCGTGTCCTTTATGAATGTAGGGTTTAAGCACCTTGCCTGTCTTGCCTATAATTTTACCATTTTCATAAATTGTGTAACCATTCATTTTTACAAAATGCATTATTAGGACCTCCTTATGAAATAAGTCTTCTTATGTTTAGAATACGCCTAAAGTATTGAAAAATCTAGGGAAAAGTGGAGGCGTTCATGTAGAAAGTTAAATGACTTGAAGTAAATAAATTTGTTAAAAATGCCAGTTGTGCATTTAATAGTTTAGAAAATTCTTATATTATAGAAAGGAAAAGATTGTAAGTTATAGGAGGCATATTATGAATAGTAAAATGAGAAATAAAATTTTAAGCAGTGGATTAGTAATTGGACTATTAGGTAGTGCTCTAGTAGGCTGTGGACAAACTCAAAATGCAGCAGTTAATAGCGTTGGAGGAAATACAGCACAGACAGCTAATCAAACAGCAGGTCAGACAATAAACCAAGAAGCAGTAAATGATGAAGCGGTTAGTGAAGTACAACAATCTGAAGCTGTGGCTTTAGAAGGACTTGAAGATGTAGATTACAGCAGTGATTTTGAGGGGATTAATGGCTGCGCTGTATTTTATTGCGCAGTACAAAAGCAGGGACAGGTCTACAATATGGATATTGCACAGAAAGAGGCTTCACATTGTTCCACTTTTAAGATTGTATCTACTTTAATGGGACTTCATGAAGGGGTTTTAAAAGATGTGAATACAACTATGGGATATGATGGCAAGAACCAGTATCCTTTTGACGCTTGGAATACAGATTTGAATCTAAAAGATGCCTTTGCCAGTTCTTGTGTATGGTATTTCCGTAAGGTGATTGATGGCGTAGGACAGGAAAAGACAGCTGAGATGCTTAAGGATTTAGGATATGGTAACTGTGATATTTCACAGTGGCAAGGCAGTGGAACAAATGGTACACCAGATTTAGATGGTTTCTGGCTAGAATCTTCTCTTAAAATTTCACCTATGGAGCAGGTACAAGTGTTAGTAAAGATTTTTGAAGAGCAAGCAGTCTTTACTGAGGAAGAACGAAGTACTTTAAAAGACGTCATGTTAGTAGAAGAAAATGAAGGCTATAAAGTTTATGGTAAAACAGGTACAGGCTATGGGGATAATGCTTGGTTTGTAGGTTTTGTTGAGAAAAATGGCGAAAATGAATATTTTGCACTACGCCTTAATGAAGAATCATTAAAAGGGGAGAAGAGTATGACAATTACAGGTGGTAAGGCCAAAGAGATTGCACTAAAAATTATAGCTAACAGAAAATAATATTTAAAATATTATAAATTTAAATAATATATTGAAAAAGTTTTCAAAATAAAATATGATAGTAGTGTTAGAAAATCTAATAAAATAATTCACATAATGTGTCTGCTATGGTGCTAAAGGCATAGTGGATGAAAAGGGAATCAGGTGAGAAACCTGAACGGGACTGCCGCTGTATGCACTTAATGTTTTTATATTCGTCGGTGAAAGCCGGTCACTGAGTAATTGGGAAGGCAGGGTATAAAGATGCAGAAATGAAGTTTCTATAGAGTGTAAGTCAGAAGACCTGCATTAGCGTTTGAAAAAAGCCTATTAAGGTTTATTTGTTGTGCAAACATGTGAAGATGACACAGGAATACAGCTGTGGCAATGATTAAATTGCCACAGCTTTTTTAGTGGATTAATTTAATCAGCATAAATAAAGAAAGGAGGTCTACGAAGAGGCGTTTTACAAAAATTATATAATTTTAAAGGGGAGATTTTAAGATGAAAAAAATAAAAAGCCGTATGCTAGCTCTACTTATGGTTTTAATTATGTGTATAGGACAGTTTAATGTTGTCTTTGCTAATGATGGAGTAGCTGGCTATGTAACAGTAGCAGTAGAGAAATTTACATTAGGTCAAGGTTATTATATAGAGCCAGTAAATGTGCCATTTTATGAAAATGAAAAAGTAGGTAGTGTAGTTGCTAGAGTACTTGGAGATGGAAAATATAATAAAGGCCGCAATTCTAGCAATATTAGTTATTTAGCAAATGTATATGATCCAAATCCAGGTGCTGTAAAAATTCCAGCATATATTATGAATAAATTAGAGGATTTTGGCGGTGTAGAACAAACAACACATACATGGCTTGGTGAATTTGATTATAGTGTTATGTCAGGTTGGATGTACTTTGTAAACAATGATATGCCAGATGTAGGTATGAACAATTATGTATGTCATAATGGTGATGTTATCCGTTTAGAGTTCACACTTTATGGTTATGGTACTGATTTAGGTGTAAGCAGTGAATGGAGTGGTCCTGCACTTATTCCAGTAGCTAATAAAGATCAATTAACAAAATTAGTTGCAGATATTAATGGTAGACCAGATAAAGCTGTATTACTTCAAAGCCAACTACCAAATGATAATGCTACTGTAGGTGATTATTATGATACAGCAATTTTTGCACTTACAAATATGGAAACAGAGCAAGCTATGGTAGATTTATCATATGCAGCTTTACAAGATGCTGTAAATAGTGCAAATTAAGAGTTATTAGCAGGAAAGTAGGCTGGAAGGAAATAGCCATGGGCCATACCTTCCAGACTTATTTCTTTTTAAAGTGGAAAAGAAAGTGAGGGCTTCTATGTACAAGATAAAAGGCCGTATCCTAGCAATGCTGATGGTATTAGTATTATGTATAGGTCAATTCAATGTTGTCATTGCACGAGATAATGGTGGACAAATACAAGGAACAGTAACTGTAGCTATAGAAAAATTTACATTAGGTGAAGGCTACTATATAGAACCGATTAATGTACCATTTTATGAAAATGACAAAGTGGGTAATGTAGTTGCGAGGATTATAGGAAGCGGCAAATATAACAACGGAACAGATTCAGAGAATATTGGTTATTTAGTGAATGTATATGATGAGCATTTAGATATGCTGAATATACCGACATACATAACAAATCAGTTAGATCAAGAAGGGGGTATACTCCCTCAAACAGATGAATGGTTAGGGGAAAGTGATTATACTGCCACTTCAGGCTGGATGTATGTTGTAAATAATGCATCTGCTAATGTAGGAATGGGAGATTATATCTGTGCAGATGGCGATGTAATCCGTTTACAATTTTCACTTTATGGCTGGGGCGCTGATATAGGAATGGATAATTCTGCTTGGGGATATCCTGCATTAATTGTGTCAGCCAATAAGGATGCATTAACAAAATTAATTGCAACGATTAATGATAGAGCAGATAAACAAACATTACTTGAAAAGGAAGTCCCAGATGAAGGTGTAACAGTTGAAACGTACTATAATGCAGCAATGCAAGAGCTCACCAATATAGAAGCTGAGCAAGAAGCAATAGATGAGGTATATGAAAAGTTACAGAGCGTTGTAGCGGTTTTAGATGAGCAAGATCAACAAGTAGCTAAGCCTGATGAAAAAGATCAGTCAACACATGAAAAAACAAAAAATGAACGTATAGAAGATATACTTAGTGCGGTTTCAGAAGAATATAAAAATTATTCTTATGAGTGGTCTATTATGGATATGGCTGCTTATGGACTAAAAGATAGCTTGAGACAAGAAGATATAGATGCTTATGTAAAAGATGCTAAAGAGCTTATTCAAACTTCTAGTAAAGGAACAGATTTTGATAAAACAGCAATTATTTTTACATCATTAGGAATAGATCCTAGAACAGTTACCATGGAAGATGGCAGCTCCTTTGATATTATTGATTATATTGCAACTAGTGAAAGAATGGACCTTATTAATGGGGCTGCTTTTGCACTTTTAGCTTATGATAGCAATAATTATCCAGTAGTGGATAAGAAATGGACACGAGAAGCAGTTATTCAGTATATTAAAGATGCCCAAAGACCAGATGGCGGTTGGGCGTTAATGCCATTTTTAGGCACAGATATAGATATAACGGCTATGGTATTATCTTCACTTGCGCTATATTATAATGCAGAAGAAGATACGTATCAGGTTAAAGAATGTGTAGAGAAGGCGATTAACTGTTTATCTAATGTGCAAAAAGAAGATGGATTATATGCTTATGGCACGGCTAAGAATTCTAATACAGTGGCCATGGTAATTATTGCTTTATCTGCTTTGGGAATCGATGCAGATAAGACCCACGCTTTATTAAAAATGGTGTGAGTACATTAGATGCCTTACTATTTTTTGAAACACCCGATCATAAAATAGGTTATACGAATGGACAGAGTGAAAATGCTATGGCTACAGAACAAGGATTTAGAGCTTTAGTTAATTATAAAGCTTTTAAAGAGAGTGGTGAGCCAGCATATGTTTATCAATTCATACCAAAGTCAGGAGTAACACCAGAGCCAACTGTAACGCCAGCACCAACGGCATCACCAAATCCTACAGAATCTCCGGTGCCAACTTCAAAACCAAGTGATAATGACCAGCCAGCCACAATTACTGTATCGTTTAAATTAATAGGGGACAGTCATCATGAAGAGCCATCAAAACATAAAGAAAGTGAAACATGGATTCCAGCAACTAACTACACAGTGCCTAAGAATGCTACAGTAAAAGATGTATTTGAAAAAGCCTTAGGCGATGCGCATATTAGTTATATCAATCGAAGTGGCAACTATGTTTCTAGTATTAATGGTTTAGCTGAATTTGATAATGGGCCTAATTCAGGATGGATGTATATGATCAATGGTTCACATCCTAGCGTAGGTTTAAAAGAGTATGTCCTTCAAGGGGGAGAAGCCATCTTATGGCATTACACAGATGACTATACAAAAGAAGAAAGCTCAGAAAAATGGGGCAGTAAACCAAATACAACGCCTAGCACAAGTGGCGGAGGCGGAGGCGGCAGCGGTAAAGCTGATGCTCAAACCGATAACAAAGCTAATGAAGAAGCAGCCCCAACATCTGAAGCAACTACCAATACTCAGGCAGCATCTAATACAGTACAAAAAAGCTTTACAGATGTTAAAGCAGACCACTGGGCAAAAGAGGCTATAGAAACATTAGCAAGTAAAGGGGTTATTCAAGGAAAATCTGAAATAAAGTTTGCTCCAAATGAAAAAGTAACAAGAGCAGAATTTATTACTATGCTTTATCGTATGAGTAAAGAAGACGCTCAAAATGATAATGAAGTTACTTTTAAAGATGTAAAAGCCGAGGATTGGTTTGCGGTAGCTGTAAACTGGGGGGTAAAAGTTGAGATTATTAAAGGTATAGATGAAGAAAACTTTGGACCACAGTGCTTGGTGACAAGAGAACAAATGGCAGCTATGTTAGCAAGATATATTAGGTATATGAAACTAGAATTAAAAGCTGAAGAAAATAAAGAAGCCTTTAAAGATGAAGATAATATCTCAGATTATGCCAAAGAATCTGTGAAGACATTGCAACAATATAACATTATGAAGGGAAAAGGCAAAAATAGCTTTGTACCTAAAGATCAGGCTACTCGTGCAGAGGCTGCGCAAATACTTGTTATTATCTTCAAACAAAATGAAAAATAAACGATAGATATGAAGATAAGGCTGTCATCGTCTACTAAAGAATTGATGACAGTCTTAGTGTACTTTTTAAACCAAGTGTATTTTACAGTTTATAGAAGGAAGGGGAAATTTTGCAAAGGATTTTAAAACATATAGGGTATGTTATATTAAGTTTTTGTATCATTTGTAGTAGTGCATTTGCTATGACGCAAAGTCAATTAGAAAGTAAAATAGGTGAGACAGCCGCATATATGTGTAAAGTAGTCAAGGAACCAACAGTAGGTAGCATTGGGGGAGAGTGGGCAGTTTTAGGTTTGGCTAGAAGTGGATATAAAGTGCCTAAAGACTATTATCAAAATTATTACAAACAGGTAGAAAGTTATGTGAAAGCATGCAAAGGTAATTTACATGCTAGAAAGTATACAGAGTATTCTAGGGTGATAGTAGCTTTAACGGCTTTAGGAAAAAACCCTAAAAATGTAGGCGGTTATAATTTGTTAACGGCTTTAGGAGATTATGAAAAGACTATATGGCAAGGACTTAATGGACCTATATGGGCACTTATTGCCCTAGATAGCGGTGACTATGAAATGCCACAAAATAAACAGGCTAAGGTGCAAGCTACAAGGCAGATGTATGTGGATAAGATTTTAAAAAGCCAGTTATCAGATGGAGGATTTTCATTAACAGGAGAAGGTAGCGCAGAAGTAGATATTACAGCTATGGCACTTACAGCTTTAGCTAAATATCAAGATCAAAAAGAGGTGAAGTTAGCTACTCAAAAAGCTTTGAACTGTTTATCTAAACTTCAAAACAATGAAGGCGGTTATACAAGTTATGGGGTGAAAAATTCAGAAAGCGTGGTGCAAGTAATAGTAGCCCTTACAGAACTTAATATTTCACTGATAGATAAAAGGTTTGTGAAAAACGGTAAGACTTTAGTGGATAATCTGATGACCTTTTATATGCCAAAAGGTGGTTTTAAGCATGGTGTTTCAGATAAACAAGTGAATCAAATGGCCACAGAACAAGGTTTCTATGGACTTGTAGCTATTTCACGTTTCAATCAAAAACAAAATAGTTTATATCGCATGAAAGAAGCCAATCAAAAAGTAGCTATGTTATTGAGCAAGCTTAGTGTATAGGAGAACCTATATGAACAAATATAAAAATAAAATTTTCATTGGTTTATGCATTTTCATTGCCTTATGTATAAGTTATTTTTCGGGTGGGGACAATTTATTTCATTCATCAGAAAAAGAAAGTTATAGTACAGTAACAAGTGAGATAGTAGAAGCTAGTCCACAGGTAACTTCAGATACAAAAAATATAGGCAATGAGAAGCAGGAAAATCAAGAAAAAGGCCGACAAGAAAAATCGGAAAAAGGAGTTAAAGAAAAGGCAGCCAAAGAAGCAACTAAGAAAGCCGCTAAAGCGGCTGCAGCTAAAGAAGCTGCAAAAGAAGCAAGCTCCAAGGGGCAGGCTTCATTAAATCCTAAAATGACTCAGAAGCCAGCGGCAACTGTCAGTCAATCAGAAAAGAAACAAGAAACCAAAGATCAATACCTAACAGATCCTGTACCAGAAGGTAAACCTGAACCTGTTGAACCACAAGATGTGACAGTTACGCATAAAGCGATGAAATGTACTCTTTCTGTAAGCTGTGATACGATTCTTACGCATATGGAGGACTTAGTGACTGAGAAAGTCTCATTAGTACCTGAAGATGGTGTCTTATTCAAGGCGCAGGAAGTTACTTTTTATGAAGGAGAAAGTGTCTTTGATGTGCTTCTAAGGGAAATGAAGAATCATAAGATTCATATGGAATTTGTTAATACGCCTATTTATAACAGTGCATATATAGAAGGCATGGGGAATCTTTATGAATTTGACTGTGGTCAGCTTTCCGGATGGATGTATAAGGTAAATGGCTGGTTCCCGAATTATGGTTGCTCCCGTTATATGTTGCAAGATGGTGATAAGGTGGAATGGGTATATACCTGTGATTTGGGAAGAGATGTAGGCGGTTATATTGAGGGCATGGAGGGAGAATGATGAGAGGGTTTAAGATGTATCATCCACTGATTAACTTTATTTATTTTGTAAGTGTGATGAGTTTCGCCATGTTTCTGATGCATCCAATTTGTTTAATACTGGCACTTATAAGCAGTCTGATGTATATAATCAAGCTAAAGGGTATAAAACATGTGCTTAAAAATGCATGCTTTATGCTACCCATTTTAATAGGCACAGCTCTCATTAATCCAGCTTTTAATCATAAAGGGGCAACAATTTTATATTATTTTAAAAGCGGAAATCCCTTAACCTTAGAATCTATTGCTTATGGTTTAGCAGCAGCTACTATGTTAGTAACGGTTATGAATTTATTTATGGCTTATACGGAAGTGGTCACAAGTGATAAGCTCATTTATTTATTTGGAAGGCTTTTGCTTCCATTTCTCTTATCTTATCTATGATTTTAGGCTTTGTACCTAAGTTTAAGAGGCAACTTAAAGCTATTTCAAAAGCGCAAAGTGGTATAGGCCACTCTTTATCAAAGGGCAATATATTACAGCGTATAGGGCAGGGTATGTCTATTTTATCTATACTGATTACTTTGGTGTTAGAAGAAAGTGTTCAAACAGCAGACAGCATGCAAAGTAGGGGATATGGGCTGAAAGGCCGCACTGCTTTTTCAATCTTTATTTTTACAAAGCGGGATTGGGCAGTGCTTAGCTATATGATGAGTTTAGTAGTGTATATAGGCACAGGAATTTTTAGAGGGAGTATGTATTATAGTTATTTTCCTATATTAATGGGAAGTAAAATTTCAATCTATAGCCTAAGTGTATGGGGTGCTTATTTCTTATTAGGGCTAGTACCTGTAATGCTAGAAATATGGGAGGAAAAACAATGGAAAGTTACACAGTCGAACATTTAACATTTACATATTCCAATGGGCAGCGTAGAAGTCTTGAGGATATTTCCCTGAAAATAAAACAAGGTGAAATCGTAGTTTTATGTGGTCAGTCTGGTTGTGGCAAGACCACATTACTTCGTCATCTGAAAACTTGCTTACAGCCAGTAGGAGTTTGTGAGGGAGCAGTTTATTTTGAGGGGAAATTACTTCAAGAAGTGGACAAAAGAACACAAAGTGAGAAGATTGGTTTCGTACTTCAAAATCCCGAGACGCAAATCGTAACAGATAAGGTATGGCATGAATTAGCTTTTGGTTTAGAGAGTTTAGGGTATAGTCAATTGGAGATTCGTACAAGAGTGGCGGAAATGGCTACCTTTTTTGGCATACAAAGTTGGTTTCATAAGAAAACTAGTGAACTTTCAGGCGGACAAAAGCAGCTCTTAAATCTAGCTTCTATTATGGTAATGCAGCCTACAGTACTTTTACTTGATGAGCCAACTAGCCAATTAGACCCTATCGCAGCTCATGATTTTATCGAGACGGTGATTAAGTTAAATCGGGAGTTTGGTACGACGATTTTATTGACAGAACATCGTTTAGAAGAAGTTTTCCCAAAAGCAGATCGCGTTATCATAATGGAAGAAGGACATATATTAATAGAGGATACTCCTTTACAAACTGGAAAAAAGTTATATGCTTTAGAACATAAAATGTTTAAAGCTTTACCGGAGCCTATGCGTATTTATGCCAGAGTAAACAGGCAATTACAGCATAACAGTAATAGTCAGTGGTTATGCCCTATAACTGTCAGGGAAGGACGTAATTGGTTAGAAGCCTTCATAAAGGAATACCAGTTTCAAGAACTAATAGCGCCTACCCAGCTTGAAAAGCAAAGTGCACTGCCTATTATAGAACTTAAAGAAACTTGGTTTCGTTATGAAAAAGAAGCAGAAGATGTATTAAAGGCTTTAAGTTTAAAGGTATATTCAGGGGAAACTTATGCTTTAGTAGGAGGTAATGGCACAGGTAAAACGACGAGTTTAGGTATTATGAGTGGGGTGTTGAAACCTTATAAAGGTAAAGTTTTAATAAATGGTAAAAACTTTAAACAAGCAGCAAAAGACACACATATTGTACTGGGCGTATTGCCTCAAGATCCAAAGACCTTGTTTGTGAAGCAAACGGTGGATTTAGAATTAGAAGAAATGTTAAAGCTATATAAGAAGAAGGACATGCACGATTTATTAAACAGTGAAATCATCATGACAAAAGAAGAAATAAGTGAGCAGGTTATAGCAATATGTGAATTACAACATTTATTACAGCAGCACCCTTACGATTTATCAGGAGGGGAGCAGCAAAGAGTGGCATTAGCTAAAGTCTTACTTTTGCAACCACAAATTTTATTTTTAGATGAGCCTACTAAAGGAATAGATGCTTATTATAAAGAAAAGTTAGGACATATTTTAAGTCAGCTTAAATCAAAAGGAATGACTATCGTAATGGTGTCTCATGATCTAGCATTTTGCGCTGCTTATGCGGATAAGTGCGGCATGTTCTTTGATGGTAATATTGTCAGCGAAGCCGAACCTAGAAAGTTTTGCCGGCAAACTTTTATACTACTGCTACTAATCGCATGATGCGAAGCACTTTACCTTATGCTATTTTTCCCGAAGATGTTAATGTGGCAATTCAGGAATCTACGCCAAGGGAAGTAAGAAAAGAAGAACAGAATATAGAAGAGGGAAATGCTAAAAGAAACATAGACAGCAGTCAAAAAAAGAGCAATAAGAAAGGAAATCAGATTACAACTAGCAATATACAGATAAATATATATACGAATATAGATAAAGTAGAACTTACAAATAAGATAATGCCTCAATACAAAGAAAAAACTACTGCTAAGCATAAGCTAATAAGTCTCATAGGTTTTTTGATGATTTTAATGATTGGCCTTACTATTTATATGGGCGTAGCCTTTTTAGATGATCGTAAGTATAATTTTATCAGTTTACTGATTATGGTAGAAACTTTGTTGCCATTTATGATGTTATTTGAGAGCCGTAGACCACGTACTAGGGAAGTAGTGCTCATTAGTAGTTTATGTGCCATAGGTGTAGTGGGGCGGATGGCCTTTTTTATGGTACCTCAGTTTAAGCCTATGGTGGCTATTGTGATTATTTCAGGTGTTTGTTTAGGGGCTGAAAGTGGTTTTTTAATAGGCGCTATGACCAGCTTTGCTTCCAATATATTTTTTGGACAGGGGCCTTGGACGCCATGGCAAATGTTTGCTTGTGGCATTATTGGCTTCTTGGCTGGCAAGCTTAGTAGGTGTGAAAAATTCAAAAGGAATAAAGTATGGCTGTGTACCTTTGGTGCATTGACGACTTTTTGCATCTATGGAGGTATTATGAATGCGGCTACAGTCATTATGTGGCAGGAAAAATTAAATAAAGCTATGTTTGTAGCAGCGTATATACAGGGCATTCCTTTTGATCTCATTCATATGGTTGCAACCATTATCTTTTTAAGTTTATTAGGTGAAACGATGATAGGGAAAATAGAACGGATTAAAATAAAGTATGGCATGCTGCAACAGTAATTAAATCTAAATTGCTTATAAGGAGATATAGAGTATAAAAATGAAGCACTCAAGGAAAGAACTTGAGACTTCATTTTTTATATAGGGATTAGATATGACGAAGGTCGAAGTGGAAAATAGGTTCAGGACCACGGATTACCTGACGTTTGATTTTAACAAAGCCATTTTGATCTGCTAACATACGCCACTGAATGGTCATAATTTCATCATTTATAATTTCAATGCCTGTAAGGCCCTTACTATGAATGCAACAACCTGTATTAAAGTAAGGCAGATGACCTTTTTTAGGAAATTTACTGCGGTGGGTATGACCACAAATAAGCATAATTTTATATTTTTGAATCCATTTATTATATTGTTTTTCCACTTTATGACGTTTGTGATAATTACGAGCAGGGCTAGAGGGATTTTTAAAACCCACTACATGGATGAATCGCCAGAGATAACGAAGGAAAAACATGCTAACAGGCCAGAGATGATCATTGAATAAATCCCCTTGATGCCCATGAACCACAAGGATTTTTTGTCCTGTTTGACGGTGCATTAAGATAAGAGATTCAAGAGGCTCTATGTGATCTAAAAGAGGCATAATTTTGTCTTTATATTGGTCATAAAAATGATAGTAATGTTTTGCCACATAGTTATGATCTTTTAGAAAAATATTATGATTCCCATAGAGCATGATGAAACGATGATCGTCAAAAAAGGCTTTAAGTACAGTAAAAATATCCGTATGGGCAGCACGAATATATTTAAAATGTTTATATTCCCAAAGCTCGTCACCATCGCCTACTTCAATATAAGTATAGCCCCTATCATAATAATATCTAAGGGCACATAGCATAAGTGTTTGATTTCGCGTAAATTCATCAGAAATACTATCATCACCTCTGTGCATATCACTAAAGAAGATAAACTTAGAGTTTCTATCAAAGTGTTTAATTGGTGCTTTAAGGTAAGCTTCAGTAAGTCTTTGATTTGTAAACATAGGGTAAGCTCCTAACTTTTAAATAAAACATTTATCGATAAGAGTATTTCCCGTTTTATATAAAATAATTAAAAATTAAGTGATATTTTTTTCTAGAATTTTATAAAAAAAAAGTAAATATAATATATATTTTGTTGTATAATATATATGATATAGTAATGGAATGGAGGTGATAAAATGGAGAATATTATATTAAATATGAAAGATGCACTTATAACAACATATACGAACTGTGCCTATATTACAAGTATAAGGGGAGATGGTGAAAGTGATTTAAATTGGATTTATAGCAATTTTATTCAAATAGGATATGACCTAGAAGCAGAATATCTTGTTTATGATATTCATAATGTTGTATTTCAGGAATGTCCTTATATTGACATGAATATAGTCACTAGAGAGCAGATTAAGAACATAAGACAAGTCGTTCAAGATGCACTAGATCACCAGAGATATGTATATATATATATCAATCGCAAAGTATTACCTATATATTTTGAAACAGAAGACTTTTATCATGAAATATGTATTTATGGTTATGATGAAGAAAACATCTATTTTACTGATTGCTTACCAATACTATCTTCAGTAGATGTGAATGGTTTATTTGCAGGTGGCAAATACAGGAAAGCAAGTTGTAAGTTTGATGATTTTGAAAAAGCATACGATGCAATGAATTATCCAGCAGAGTATACGCACAATGTTTATCTTATTCAAAGAAAAAACTTAGCATCATATAAGATAGATATTAACAGAATCATAATAGAGTTAGAAGGTTATATTTATTCTAGACCTACCCAATATAGGCTGGTGAATGATGCAATTTATGGTATGGATGGTATTAGAGAAAATATTAAACTTAGTAGAGCTGGTCAATTAAAACGAGATAATGCACTTGATATTAGAGGATTTGATTTGATGTTAGGACATAAGAATCTTATGAAAAAGAGACTGATATATCTTACAGAACAAGGTTATTTAGCAGATAGTGAGAAATATATTGCAGCTTATGAGAAACTAGAAGATCGTTATAAACGTATGAAGGATAATTACTTAAAGTATGTACTTTCTGGTAGAAAGGCAATTTTTAATAAACTTATGGACCAGCTAGAAGTTGAACTAGAAAATGAAACAGAAATAATAAAAGATATGATTAATTATTTAAAAGAAGGAGTGTGCTAAATATGAAAGAAAAGATTAAAGAAATTTTAGTAGAGGTATCAGAAAAACCAGAACTTATGGAAGCATTACAAGGGGATTTTAATATTATAGAAGAAGTTGGTTTAGACTCATTACAAATGATTAACTTTATTCTAAGAGTAGAAGATGAATTTGATGTAGAAATTGATTTTGATGAATTTGATTATGATAATTTACAGTCTGTAAGTAGTTTTTGTGAGTTCTTAAAAAATCAATAAGTAGGGATGGAGATATGAGTAAATCAGTGATTATGGGGTGTTTTAATTCAGAAGCTTTTTGGAAAGAAGGACATACATGTGATTTGCCAACTCTTAGAGAAAAAGAAACTGCTAATATTATAGAAACAATGGATGAAATGCTCTTTGTACTAGGAAAGTCAGGAGACTTTTTAATGACGAAGTATCAAATGCCTAAGTTTTTTGAAAGGTATCTAAATGAGGTAGGCTTTGAATTCGAATGTGTAGCACCAGAAGAGACGGCTAAAATAGCAGGAAGTTATTTGAATACATATGCAGTTTTACCCAATACAGAAGCTATTTTGAACCAGTATGATTTAAAGGGGAATTTCCCTTCCATTAAATGTGTAAGACTTGTGAATAGCAAGAGCTATTCAACGAGACTGTATGAGAAAATTGGTTTAAAACCAATTGGTCAGATTGTAACGAACTTAGATGAGCTTATGGAAGTTGGCAATCAATTGCTAGAAGCAGGTGACTTTTTAATTAAAGAGCCTATGGGGGTTTCAGGACAAGGTAATTTATTAATTGATGGTGAGAAGACTTTATCGCGAATGAAACGTTATTTTGAAAAACAAGAGAAGAAGGGCAAAAAAATAGAATTTATTTTAGAACCTATGCTTCAGAAGAAAATAGACTTTTCATGTGAATTTGAATTAGATGAAGCCGGTAATGTGAATTTCTTATCCATTCAAAAAATATTAAATAAGGGCTTTGGCTATTTAGGCTCAGTGACAGCAGATGCAGATTTTAAGGCATTTCTAGAGTCAAAAGATTATTTTAATGTGATGTTGAAGGTAGGGGAAAATCTTCATGAAGCAGGCTACTTTGGTAGTGTATGTGTGGATTCTATGATTTTAGAAGATGATCAGATTGTGCCGATTGTAGAGATTAATGCAAGGAAGTCTATGGGATTCATTAATTATTATGTGGCACAAAAGGTATTGCCTATGGGATATCAAAGTATGCTTACCTTTTTATCTGTAGGTTATGAGGGTCAAATAAGTTTTAAGGATTTCTTTGAAAGTTTAAAGGCAGCAGGTTTACTTTTTGATAGAGAAAAAGGTTATGTCTTACCTCTTACAAGTCATGCATTAACCATTAATAGTACCGAAAGTAAGACACAGTCTATGCACAAGGGAAGACTATATGTGGCAATTCTTTATAAAGAGAATCAGCAACCTGAAGTACTTCTAAAAGAATTCAAAGACTTTTGTATAAATTATGGGATGAAACTGTACAATTAGGGAGGAGAAAAAATGGAGCTTGTAACAATTTTATGTTCAGGTGTGGCATTAGGTGTCTATATTCCTGCGATACATTTAAATTATGCATTAAAGTGTGCTGGCATAGAAACAGAAGTTGTAGTACTTGAGAACTTAATTTATGAAGAAAAGAAAAATAAGATTAATTTAAATAAAAAGGCCTTTCATGAAAACTTTAAAGTAGCACTCTTAGGTCAAAGAATGGCAGGAGACATTAGACCAAGCTTAAATCAAGATATATTAGATAAAATGTATATCAAGTGGGAAGCAGAAGGTAGAGAGAGATTTGTGGTTTTCTCAGGTTTTTGGGTACCTATTTTACAAGACTATGAAGCAAGGATAGCACCTCGCACTATAGATGTAGAGCTCTGCCATATGGATGTGGCTATCTCTGCATCATGGAAAAAATATATGTATGACTCACCTTATTATCATCATAGATGGTTTTTCAGTATTGATGAACATCAGTTAGGTTATGAATTCCCTGTAGATTACAATACGCCTCTTAGTTTTGAAGAACGCGCAAACCGCTATATGATTCATGGTGGTGGCTGGGGAATGGGAACTTATCAAAGTAAAATCCCTGAGCTTGAAGAGGCACAGATTCCACTAGATATCGTAGCCTATGCAGAAGATGAAATAAATCTTTCACATACAAACAATCGTTATTTTATGACAGATCCTAATTGGTCACCATGGTTTAAGAATCAAGAAGGTGAGCATGAATTTCCACCATTTGCCCAAGTTGTGAAAGATGTTAAATCCACGACATTTATTAATCATAAGAATCGTACGGAAGTGTTAGATGTCATTGGAACATGTAAAGCTATTATTAGTAAGCCGGGTGGGGCAACTTTGGTAGATTCTCTAGCTTCTGCAACGCCAATGATTATGCTAGATCCTTTTGGGGGTTATGAAAAGAAAAATGCCCAGTTATGGATTGAATTAGGATTTGGAATTGATTATGATACATGGCGTGAAAGCAATTATGATGAAGCAATTATTAAGAAATTACATGAAAATTTAATGGCTATTCGAGGCACACAAGAGAAGTATATTACATTATGTACAGAAAAATGGAGGGGATAGAAATGGGTGAGAAAAGTTCAATTAATTTAAGTGCCCCTAAATGGGTTGTGATTCAGCTCTTAGAACAATGTAATTTAAGATGTAAGATGTGCTATGAATGGGGGCAAGAAGGCACATATCATCATAAAGAAAACTTAAGTCAATTAGACCCTAAGGTAGTGAAACGTTTAATCCTAGACTTAAAGGATCAAAAGCCATACTTTGGTTTATTTGGAGGAGAACCTTTAATGTATCCTCATATTGAGGAAGTGTTACAGCTTATAAGGGATTATGATTGCAAAGTGGATATTCCAACCAATGGAACGCTCCTTGAACAAAGAGCTGAAATGCTTATTAAGACTAAGCCTACTCGCTTATGGATTTCATTGGATGGTCCAGAGGAAATCAATGATACCCAGCGTGGAAAAGGCGTATATGAAAAGGTAACAAAGGGCATTCATAAGTTACATGAGTTAAGAGAAATAGCACAAAGTGAATATCCTAAAATAGGTGTAACATTTATTGTAACGCCTACGAATTATCAGTATATAGAAGAGTTCTTTTTACACAGTATCAATTTAAATGAAATCGATCATTTAAGTATAGAGTTCCAATTATTTGCTACAGAGGAAAAATATCAATGCTATAAAGAAGTAATGGCAACAGAATTTGATGTCACTGAAACGCCTTGTGGTAAAGGAATTACGTGGGATATTAATGACTTTAAACAAATTGATGTACCAAGTGTTGTGGCACAAATTACAAAGGTAAAAGAAGAATGTGAAGCAAGAGGTATTTATTTTATTGCCTATCCTAAAACAATTACAGTAGAAAATCTTACCCATTTCTATAATGGACAGTGGGATCAAATGAAGGACAAGCGAAAACATTGTGCGTTCCCTTGGAGTTATGCAGAAGTTAATGCAAGAGGGAATGTTACCACATGTCATACTTTTTATGACTTAACTCATGGTAATGTCAACGAACAAAGTATACTAGATATTTGGAGAGGTGAATCTGTAAATAGATTTAGAAAGTATATCAAGAAGTCGCTATTACCTATTTGTACAGCATGCTCAAGATATTATAGCGACCCTACTAAGAAATAGGTTAGTTATGAAAAAAAGGAGATGAGGATGTGCAACCAAAAACAGAGGTAAAATTCGATAGAGAAAGTTTTAATCGTTTAAAAAGAACGATGCGTAATATGTCCGAGACAAGTCGTAAGAGAAAGTTAGCAGCAGACTATGCAACTGCATTACCAGATGAAGTGGGGATTCAATTAACCAATCGATGCAATTTACGTTGTAAACATTGTTTTGAATGGAATGAAAAAGGATTCCATCACCAAATGAGTAAAGAAAGACAAAATCAAGATATTGATATTGAAGTAGTTAAACGTATATTTGAAGAAACAAAATCAGTAAAATCGAATCTATATTTATGGGGAGGTGAACCTCTCTCATATAAATATTTAAATGAACTAGCAGATTTATTAGTAGAAGATCCTAGATGGACAGTATTTTGTACTAATGGGGTAGAAGTGAAAAAGAATATAGATGCACTCATTAAAATGTCACCCAATATGGCGATGCTCATTAGCTTAGAGGGATTTGAAGTTGAAAATGATGCGATTCGTGGAAAAGGTACTTTTAATAAGGTTATTGAAAATATTAAATACTTATTAGATCTTAAAAAGCAAGGAATCTTCAAGGGAGAAATTTCAGTTAACTGTGTTATTAGTGAGCAGATGTTAGATAAGATGTATGACTTTATGGAATACTTTGAGGAGCTTGGAGTGAATACAGTTTACTTCTGTTTCCCTTGGTATATTTCAGAAGCTTCAGCTAAGAAGATGGATGCGTACTTTAAGCAAGAATTTAGCTGGCTTTATGAATTAGATGATAGTAAGAAACCAAGCTGGTATGCTTATACTTATCATTTAAATCCGGAGATTGAAGAACATCTTATAAAGACTTTAAAACGCATTAATGAGCGTGTGTGGAAGATTAGAATTCGTTATCAGCCAGCCTTAGAACTAGATGAAGTTGGCGGCTTTATAAGGGATGATGGTGAAAGTGCGCAACACCGTAAAGAATGCTTAGCCATTTCTAACCGTATGAATGTTATGGCTGATGGTAAGGTAACGGCATGTAAGTTATTTAATGAGTTTACTATTGGTGATTTAAATAAAGACAGTGTAGAGGTAATATGGAATAGTGAAGGATTTAAGAAAATTAGAGCTAAGATTAATGAAGGACTAATGCCTATTTGTTCTAAGTGTATATTACTCTACTTACATGGAAAGTAGGAGGGGAAGATGAAAAATATAGGGATATTAGGCTGTTCCATGATTACACCAGTTTCTCTCTTAGCACCCATCAAGGAATGTGAAACATTAAAGATTTATGGTATAGCCGGTAGAAATTATGACAGAGCAAAGGTGTATGCAGAAAAATACAGTATTGAGAATGTCTATGCAAGCTATGAAGACCTTTTGGCAGATGAAAATATTGATATCGTCTATATACCTCTTGCAAATTATGTACATAAAGAATGGATTATTAAAAGTGCAAAGGCGAAGAAACATATTTTGGTCGAAAAGCCAATTTGTTTAAAAAGTGAGGATTTAGGAGATATTGAAGAAGCATGTAAGGCGAATGGTGTCTGCCTTGTAGAAGGCATTATGGCAAGACATCATCAGTGGCAAGGTTATATTAAAGAGCTTATTGATAACAAGGTATATGGCAAATTAAAACATATTCAAACAAACCTAGTTTTTGAAGCACCAGTGCCAGAAGGAGAAAGTTATCGCAACCATATGACATGTGGTGGAGGAGTATTTTGGGACATCGCTTCTTATTGGATACAATTTTTACAAGAAGTATTAGGTCTTGAGAAAATTAGTACTTATGAAGGGGCCAGTAAGTTTGATGGGCCTAATGGATGTGATTGGGATTTTGATGCTAAGGTAAGTTATGAGAATGGCGTAACGAGCAGTTTACATGGGGCCTTTGCAAAACCTTATGAAGCAGATTATATTGTAACATTTGAAGAAGCCGAATTTAGCTAAAAAATATATTTCGCCCAACTGTTGGTAAAGTTAAATTAAGAGGAGAACTTATAAAAAAGAAGAAATAGAAAAAATCATTTTTCCACCAAGTAATTATTATAGCAATCAGCTTATTTATTTAAATGATGTTTTAGAAGACAAATGTGTACCAGAGTCAATAGAAGAGATGACAGCACGAATACAGTTGTTAGAATTAATTTATCAAGATGCATTAAAGAGGAGGAAATAGGATTGGCACTTATACATGTAGAAGGTTTATCTAAACAATTTGAGTATTATAAGAAGGAATTAGGCTTAAGAAATTCTATTAAAAATCTTTATCATCGTGAAAGGCTTATTAAGGACGCAGTATGCAATATTAACTTTGATATTGAGGAAGGGGAATTTGTAGGTTTTTTAGGGCCTAATGGTGCAGGAAAGACTACAACTTTAAAAATGTTATCTGGTATTTTATATCCTACAGCAGGTAAAGCAGAGGTGATGGGATATGTGCCATGGGAAAGAAAAAAAGAATTTAAAAAACAATTTTCTATTGTAATGGGGCAAAAAAATCAACTTTGGTGGGACTTACCTGCTCATGATTCTTTTTATCTTAATAAATGCATTTATGAATTAGAAGATAAAGCGTATCAAGAGACTTTAGATGAGCTTGTAGACTTATTAGATGTAAAGGATTTATTAGGTGTACAGGTAAGACGCTTATCATTAGGGGAACGTATGAAGATGGAGCTTATAGCTGCTTTAATTCATCGCCCAAAAGTCATTTTATTAGATGAACCAACTATAGGATTAGATATTATTTCACAAAAGAAAATTAGAGAGTTTTTAAAGATATATAATAAAGAAAAGAAAGCAACCATTTTATTAACCAGTCACTATATGAACGATATAGAAGATCTTTGTAGACGTGTTGTGATTATTAATCAAGGGAAACTTGCTTATGATGGTGATTTAAGTCATGTGAATGACTTGTTTTCACAAAGTAAGATTGTTAAGTTAAATTTTGAGGAAGTAGTGGCAGAAAAAGCATTAACAAAGTTTGGCACAATGAAATCTTATGAAGGCTTAAGTGTAACTTTAGAAATGGATAAACAAAATCTAAAAGAAAAACTTAAGCAAATCCTTGAAGTTTTACCAATCGTAGACTTTACGATAGAAGACATTCCTGTTGAAGAAGGCATTGCTTACTTGTATCAAAAGAAAGAGGGGATGCCAGATGAAGAAGCAAAATAAATATATTGAAACCGTTAAAATAGGAATTCAATCTTCTATGGCATATCGTATGAATTTCTTCTTAAGTTTGTTAAGTACAGCCTTTCCTATATTTATTCAATTCTTTTTATGGCGTGCAGTATTTGAACATGCCACAAGTGAGACAGTATATGGTTATACTTTTCCTCAAATGTTAACCTATGCAGTGCTTTCAGCAATTACAACTAAATTAGTTTCTACAGGTTTTGAATATGAAATTGTAGGTGATATTAAAGATGGTGGTCTTAATAAGTTTATCGTAAGACCAATAGGTTATTTTCCTTATAGAGCAAGCTGTTTTTTAGGTGAAAAAATAATGCAGCTGATCATTATGTTAGTCGTAACAATAGGTGCAATTATGGGAATTCATTACATATGGGGGCTTATCATCGTACCTATAAGGGTTGTACTATTTATTGTTACAATACTATTAGCTGTTTACATGAATTTCTTGATTTTTTATGCCATTAGTGCTGTAGGATTTTGGCTCACAGAGGTAGCGGCCTTATTTGAATGTGCTAGAATACTAGCTATTATTGTAAGTGGAGGAATATTCCCAACAGATATATTTGGCGATAAGATCTGTAAGATATTAAATGTCTTACCTTTTAAATATACCACCCAATATCCAGTTGATCTTTTAAATAATCGATTAAGTTACAGTGAAATTGGACAAGGCATGCTTATTCAGATTGTGTGGATTATTTTACTTATGCTCATTGCACAAAGTATATGGCGCATTGGGATGAAAAAGTATGTGGCAGTGGGAGGATAACAGGGATGAGAGAGATTAAGCGTTACCTTAAAATTTATAAGTTATTTATAAAGAACTGTTTAATGGCGCAAATGGAATATCGTATTAATTTTATTACAGGTGTAATTGTTGAGTCAGGTTATTTGTTAGCGAAAGCTTTATACGCCATTGTAGTTTATAGTACAGGCGTAAGCATTGGGGGATTAAGCTCAGATGCAATTTTGTTATTCATAGGAACCTATACAATGATGACTGGTATTTATATGGGATTATTCTATGTAAACTTTCAAAAAATCCCAGAATATGTTCGTGATGGAAGTTTAGACTTATACATTACAAAACCTATTTCAACACAGTTTATGGTGACCATGCGATACTTTGATTTTGGTATGCCGATTCCTAGTATTATTGGTGGACTTACTATGATAGTCATAGGGTGGAGAAGACTAAATATAGGTATTACACCACTTCATATTATAGGATTTATAGGTTTTATGCTGACAGGGATTCTTTTAACCTATTCTATTTTCTTATTACCTCAGATTTTATCATTTTGGACAGTTAAAACAAGTGGGGTAAATGATATTTCAAATGCCTTATGGGATTTTAATAATATGCCTAAAGGAATTTATAGTAAAAGAGTACAGCAATTTGGAACATTTGTGATTCCTATTTTTCTAATCTCAAATTGTTCACCACTTGTGATATTAGATAAACTCAGTATAGGTGAAAGCGTATGGGCAATTAGTGCAACAATATTATTCTTTATACTTAGTAGATTTCTGTTTTACAAAGCGATGCGTAATTATAGTAGTGCCAGTAGTTAAGAATAAAAGAGACAATGTCATTTAGTTAAGTGATATTATATAAAAAAGTCATCTACGAATAGTTAAATATTTGTAGATGATTTTTTATAGCTTAAGTTTTGTCTAAATATATAATTTTAAGCATGACAAATAGACAGAATACTTATTTTGCTTAAAAAATTGATAAGTACCTATTTTTATGCTACTCTATAGTTGAAGCTTACCGCTTTTTTAAATTTGACCTTGTGAGGGTCAGAGCGGTTTTCACGAATAGGTAATACATTCTTTTGAATGAGAGCTTCAACATCAGGTGGTTGTACATTTTATCAAATTCTCCCTTTGGCAGTCTAAAAGTAGATGCCATTCCTTTACTTTGTGTATCTTTAACTCTAATGATATATTTCCATCCCTTTTCTTGAATATGTGCCAAAACATTATAGCTCGCATATCCTCGGTCGGCCATGATAATAGTATTCATCTAAGTTTGAGCGATCCACTATATCTGTTAATGCTCTAAACTCATTTTCTTCTCTGCTAGGCTGAATATAAGCATCTAGGTAAAGTTTATTACATACATTGCATTAAGATGTAATAAGTTGAAACCTTTTATATTAGGAGAAGACTGAAAATAGGTGCTTGAATCATTGGGATTATGTGAGATATTTAAATCCGACCCATCAACTGCCACTAATCTATATCCTTTATACGTTTTATATTGCTTAAACGAGTTATTAAACTCATGGAGTAAAAACTCAAGTGCAAAAGGTAAAATTTTATCATGTTGTTGCACAAAAGCTGAAGAAGTAGCTATATCAGATGTATAACCACAGTAATCTAGTAATTCTTTGTAAATGCTATTTCCATTCATACTTAAAAGTAATCCAAGTATTGTTTTAAAATTTAATTTGCGATTATGCGTAAAATCCTTTTCAGAATTTTAACAAAAAGCCATTGATAGTCATTCATTTGTTCAATAATCCCTAGTAAATTTTCTTTAATTTGTGCTGTGTAGTTAGTCATTAATATACCTCACTGAAGTTATATATCATCAAGGGGCTTCGACGCAAATTTTATAGCTTTTGTCAAGTTTTTTTACATAAAAAATACCCAAGTACTGGTTTAAGTACTTGGGTATTTAATAAGTATTCTAAGGTCAATGTCTTAACTAAATGACATTGAATAAGGAGAGGCTGCATTTGTCAACATCTCCTTATTTCTCTTTTGTTTTATGTTTGGAATTACGTATAACTTTTTATGGAAAAATAATTAAAGCTTAAAATCCAGTAGAACCTGTTACAGTTGCACCTGTAATATTATTTTTGCCGTTGATAGAAGTACAGTTTTGGATAATAGCTTTACCAAATGTTACTTCATAACCTAAAGCAGATGGTTTACCTTTTAAAGGCCAGTTGAAGTTTTTGTCTTTGTTGCTATCAGCTGTGCAGCCAATCATTGTAACAACCCCACTTTGGTTGTTGCGGTCAAATCCAGATTTGTAGTTACCTTTTGCACTACATCCTGTGAGTTTGTGTTTAAGTGGATCAAGATGAGCAGCTTGACCTGGAGTTTTGTTATCTACACCACCAAGTTTGAAGCCATTACCATCTCCTTTGATGCCATTGCAAAGACCATTGTAGTTAGCTTGACAGTTTTTGAATTCTACTGCGCCATGAGCTGCATATAAATCCCAACCGTCATCAGAGTTATATTCAGATTTACAAGATTCAAAGTAGTTTCCTACACCTGAATGAAGTTTAACTGCAAATCCATCAGCATTTTCACCTGTTGCATCCGAATTATGATGTGAATTACAGTTATAGAATTTATTATAAGCACCACCTTCTGATACTTGAATACCTGCATCATGATTGTAAGCAGTTTCTACATTACGGAAAGTATTATTAGAACCTGTAATATAGATACCATTGTCAGAAGCATTGATGATTTTTAAGTATTGCACTGTAGAACCATTTGTAGCGATTGTGAGCCCGCGTCCGCTGCTACCTGAAGTTTGAGAAAAGTCGATTGTACCATTGTTAATACCATGGATTGTAACACCCGCTGGTACTTTAACGGCGCCAGACTTAACAGTCCCATCGATAAGAATTGTTGTACCAGCTGTAGCTTTTGAAAGCGCTGATTGTAAACTTGTGCCACCATTTTTAACAGTAATAGTAGTAGCACCGAAAGTTGCAACTGGTGCGAGTAATAATGAACATACAACAGTAGTACCTAAAACACTAGAAAAAACCTTTTTTAAATTAGTAGCCATAAAAAATTCCTCCTATAAAATTAAGTTAGTTGTAAAACTATTGAAAAACTTTAAGTTACTTAAGAAAAATAATTTGTTCATGTATATATCATAATTAAAAAGTAATTAGAAAGAAATACCAATAATTCATAAATAGACATATAAAAATTGTTCAAAAACACAAGAATTTATGTTAAAAAATAAATAATTGTTTAAAAATACTATTAAAATAACTAATAAAAGAATAAAAGATCATTATATTTGTTGAAAATTTACAATAAAAAGAATTAATAATAAAAACCGTATTTAACAATAAAATTTATAATAGGTCTAAGTGGTTGCGTTACATAATAAATTGATAGAGAGGTATATAAAAAAGATAATTATAATAAAGTTGAAATAGTATATATTTAATTTAGAATAATATGCTATAATGTGAATTATTATAACTAAATAATGCGCATAAAAGCTAAATTAACAAAATTTTGGAGGATGAAGGCATGGAGAGTAAAAAGAAGAAAGTATTAATCATTGGCTCAGGACCTATTATCATTGGGCAAGCCTGTGAATTTGACTATTCAGGTACACAAGCATGTAAGGCACTTCGTAAATTAGGATATGAAATCGTATTAGTAAATTCAAACCCAGCAACTATTATGACAGACCCAGAAACTGCTGATGTAACTTATATTGAACCACTTAATGCAAATCGTCTTGAAGAAATCATTGCTAAGGAATGCCCTGATTGTTTACTTCCTAACTTAGGTGGTCAATCAGGTCTTAACTTATGTTCTGAACTTGATAAATTAGGAATCTTAAAGAAATATAATGTAGAAGTTATTGGGGTACAAGTAGATGCCATTGAACGTGGTGAGGACCGTGTCGAGTTTAAACATATGATGAATAAACTTGGCATTGAAATGGCAAAAAGTAAAGTAGCTTATAGTGTAGAAGAAGCGTTAACAATCGCAGATAGATTAGGGTATCCAGTTGTACTTCGTCCAGCTTATACAATGGGAGGTGCAGGCGGTGGTCTTGTTTATAATAAAGAAGAATTACGTATTGTCTGTGAAAGAGGACTTCAAGCTAGTTTAGTAGGGCAAGTATTAGTTGAAGAATCTATTTTAGGTTGGGAAGAACTTGAACTTGAAGTTGTACGTGATAAAGCAGGAAATATGATTACAGTATGCTTCATTGAAAATATTGACCCACTTGGTGTACATACAGGAGATTCATTCTGCTCAGCACCTATGCTTACAATTAGCGAAGAAGTGCAAAAAGATTTACAACATAAAGCGTATAAAATTGTAGATGCAATTGAAGTAATCGGTGGTACAAACGTACAATTTGCAAGAAATACTGAAACAGGACGCGTCGTTGTTATTGAAATTAATCCAAGAACCTCTCGTTCATCAGCGCTTGCATCTAAAGCAACAGGTTTTCCAATTGCTTTAGTTTCAGCAATGCTTGCTACAGGCTTAACACTTAAAGATATTCCATGTGGTAAATATGGCACACTTGATAAGTATGTACCAGACGGAGATTATGTAGTTATCAAATTCGCACGTTGGGCATTTGAAAAATTCAAAAATGCTGAAGATAAATTAGGTACACAAATGCGTGCAGTAGGGGAAGTTATGAGTATTGGTAAAACATACAAAGAAGCTTTCCAAAAGGCAATTCGTAGTCTTGAAAATGGTCGCTATGGACTGGGTTTTGCAAAAGATTTCAATAGTAAAACAAAAGAAGAATTACTACATATGCTTCATGTACCAACAAGTGAAAGACAATTCATTATGTATGAAGCTTTAAGAAAGGGTGCAACAGTAGAAGAGCTCTTTGAACTTACTAAAATCAAACCTTATTTCATTAAACAAATGAAAGAGCTCGTAGAAGAAGAAAATGTACTTATTTCTCAAAAAGGTGCAGTACCAGCTAAAGAAATGCTCTTAAAAGCAAAACAAGATGGTTTCTCAGACCGTTACTTAGCAAAAATCTTAGAAGTAAATGAAGCTGATGTAAGAGAAAAACGTTTAAGCTATGATATTAAAGAAGCATGGGAAGCGTACACGTAAGTGGTACACCAGATGCAGCTTATTACTATTCTAGCTACAATATTGCAAATGATACTTCTAAAGTAAACACAGAGAAACCTAAAATTATGATTTTAGGTAGTGGCCCTAATCGTATCGGTCAAGGAATCGAATTTGACTACTGCTGTGTACATGCAGCAAAAGCTTTAAAAGAATTAGGCTTTGAAACAATTATGATTAACTGTAACCCAGAAACAGTAAGCACAGACTACGATACATCTGACAAACTTTACTTCGAACCACTTACACTTGAAGAAGTATTAAGTATCCATGAAAAAGAAAAACCACTTGGTGTCATTGCACAATTTGGTGGTCAAACACCGCTTAATTTAGCTGCTGATCTTAAGAAAGCAGGGGTCAATATTTTAGGAACATCACCTGAAACAATCGACTTTGCCGAAGATCGTGATTTATTCAGAGCTATGATGGAAAAATTAGACATTCCTATGCCAGAGTCTGGAATGGCTGTTAATGTAGAAGAAGCTTTAGCAATTGCTGAAAAATCGGTTATCCAGTAATGGTTAGACCATCTTATGTACTTGGTGGACGTGGAATGGAAGTTGTTCATGAACCAGCTAGCCTTGAAGTTTACATGAAAGCTGCTGTAGGTGTAACACCAGATAGACCAATCTTAATTGATAGATTTTTACACAACGCTACAGAATGTGAAGCAGATGCAATTAGTGATGGCGAAAATGTATTTGTACCAGCTGTTATGGAGCATATTGAACTTGCAGGTATCCACTCAGGAGACTCTGCATGTATCTTACCATCTCTTAATATCTCAGAGAAAAATGTAGCGATTATCAAAGACTATACTAAGAAAATTGCAAAAGAAATGAATGTACGTGGTCTTATGAATATGCAATATGCTATCGAAGATGATAAAGTTTATGTACTCGAAGCGAATCCTCGTGCTTCACGTACTGTACCACTTGTATCTAAAGTATGTAATATCAAGATGGTAAAATATGCAACAGATATTGTAACAAGTGAGATTACAAAACGTCCATCACCAGTACCAACATTAAAAGATAAGAAGTTCAGACATCACGGTGTAAAAGAAGCGGTATTCCCATTCAATATGTTCCAAGAAGTAGACCCTATCTTAGGACCTGAAATGCGTTCAACAGGTGAAGTACTCGGTATTTCAGATAACTTCGGAGAAGCTTATTATAAAGCACAAGAAGCAACTCAAACTAAGATTGCCCTTGAAGGAACTGTACTTATTAGTGTTAATGACAGAGACAAAAATGAAGTTGTAGAAGTTGCAAAAGGATTTGCAGACTGTGGATTTAAGATTATTGCCACAGGTGGTACAGCTAAACTCTTAAATGAAAATGGCATTAAAGCAAATAAAATCGATAAATTACAACAAGGTCGTCCAAATATTTTAGATGCTATTACAAATAATGAAGTAGATATTGTCATTAATACACCAGATGATAATAAAGGTGCTGGAGACGATAGTTATATTCGTAAAGCGGCTATTCGTGAACGTGTATTCTATGTGACAACAATGGCAGGCGCTAAAGCAACTATCGAAGGAATTAGAGCCGTTAAAGCTGGTAAAGGTAAAAAAATCAAATCACTTCAAGAATTCCATAGTGAAATCGAGTAAATGGGCATTAAGTAATATACAAGAAGTATAAAATAAAAGATTGGCTACTAGTATATTTTTGTGTATTCACTGGTAGCCAATTTTTTGTGACTTAGTAAATAGGTTAAAAAAATTTAATCATTTATGATTAAAATATAAATAGATTGTGCAAAAAGAACGATTTGAGGTATTATTATAATTTTTTTTGAATATATTGTTATATAAATGAAGGCTTTGATATAATAGTTAGGTAAAGGATGGGGATAAAGAAAGAAGAAGTACATAAATCTTAACAATTAATTTCTAGAATAAGGAGATAAGAACATGGGTGGATTTTTTGGCGTAGCATCAAAAAAGGATTGTGTAGTAGATTTATTTTTTGGAACAGATTATCATTCACATTTAGGAACAAGAAGAGGTGGTATGGCTGTATATGGAGAGAATGGATTTAATAGATCTATTCACAACATCGAAAATGCACCATTCCGTACAAAATTTGAACGTGATGTAGAAGTGTTAAAAGGAAATTTAGGAATTGGTTGTATTTCAGACTATGAACCACAGCCATTACTTGTACAATCACATTTAGGAAGTTTTGCGATTACAACTGTTGGTAAGATTAATAATATTGATGAGCTTGTACAAGAAGCCTATCGCAAAGGTAGCACACATTTTTTAGAAATGAGTGGTGGTAGCATTAATGCGACTGAACTTGTAGCAGCACTTATTAATCAAAAAGATAGTTTAGTAGAAGGAATTCAATATGTACAAGAGGTTGTAGATGGTTCAATGACCATGCTCATTATGACATCTAAAGGTTTATATGGTGCAAGGGATCGTTATGGACGTACACCTGTTATGATTGGTAAAAAAGAAGATGAGGGCTATTGTGTTTCATTTGAAAACTTTGCGTATATGAATTTAGGATACAAAGATTACTATGAACTTGGGCCATCAGAAATCGTATTTGTTACGCCAGAAGGGATGGAAAAAGTAAGTGCACCTCGTGAAGAAATGAAAATTTGTACTTTCTTATGGATTTACTATGGTTATCCAACATCTACATATGAAGGGGTTAACGTAGAAACAATGCGTTACAAATGCGGTGAAATGCTTGCAAGAAGAGATAATGTCAAACCTGATTTAGTAGCAGGTGTACCAGATTCGGGAATAGCACATGCTGTAGGGTATGCTAATGCTTCTGGTATTCCTTTTGCAAGACCATTTATTAAATATACACCAACTTGGTCACGTTCATTTATGCCTACTAATCAAAGTCAACGTAACTTAGTAGCACACATGAAACTCATCCCAGTTGATCCATTAATTAGAGATAAGAGCTTATTATTAATTGATGACTCTATCGTACGTGGTACACAGCTTCGCGAAACAACAGAATTCTTATATGAAAGCGGCGCAAAAGAAGTGCATATTAGACCAGCCTGTCCACCATTATTATATGGCTGTCCATACTTAAACTTCTCACGTTCTAATTCAGATTTAGACCTTATTACAAGACGTATCATCCTAGAACGCGAAGGCGACAAAGCCGATGAAAGAGTAGGCGACTACACAGACCCAGATAGTCAAAACTACAAAGAAATGAACGATGAAATCTGTAAACAACTTAAGTTTACTTCATTAAGATACCATCGCTTAGATGATATGATTGAATCAGTAGGTATTAAACCTTGTAAACTTTGTACTTACTGCTGGAATGGAAAGAAATAAAAGTGTTTGCTAAATAGCTGTCGGGAGTCATGTGTGACCCCAGCTACACCTTCCGTAATTTGTGATATTCTAAGTTCGATAATCAAAGAAACGGTGTGAACTCGCTTCATTACATTTCGCTCAGACAATACACCTAAAACCTCTTTGATTATCTTCTCTAAGAATATCATCAAATTACTACAGAGGTAGACTGGTGTTCCACATGACTCCCTCTTGCTATTTAGAAAACTTTTAAGTGGAAGAGAAAAGAAGGTTAGAGCAAAAACTTCTTTCATTCTCTTCGCTAAGAATAGCATCAAATTACTACAGATATTTTATAATGTTTTTTTTAAGGTTGGGAACAACGCTATTAGGATTGCAAATTATTATGAATGCTTAATAGTACCTAGTGATATTGAAACAAAAAAGAAAATAATACGTGGTTTTGACTATTTAGATATTGGGGCGATAAATTTATATAATGGAGATAAAATAGTTGGTTGTATAGGAATGAAAAGTGATTTGGTCAGTTTTATATGAGTATTTTATTTTTGAGGAAAATGGGGCAGTAATACATACTATGCCATGAAGAAGTGATATCCATACAATTAATGGATATTTATCATTTATCAATAAAAGAAATAGAACATAAAGTTAAAGAAGTACTATTAAAGTGTTTTGTAGATTTAGGTTTAAATTTCAAAGTAGTAAAATTAGATAAGCAACTAAGGGATAAAGAAGTTAGCAAAGGATATAATTGGATATACAAGAAAAGCAATATGAATCAGAGCCATTAATGTATTTTGATAACGGTGTAGCCACTGAGGATGTAAGAATGAAATATTTAAGTTATTATCAGGTTTTGGAGTACTTTTTTAATCGTGTACAAAACTATAAATTATTAGAGCAAATACAGTTAGGTAATTATATTGAAGCGATTCTATCAATCATAAGGAGTTAAAAGAAATTCTAAAGAAATATGTCAATACATTAAGCGAAAGAGAGTCTTTAAAATTAGTTTTAACAAGAGGTATAAATATTGCAATAATAAAGGCATGGATTAGTGAAAATGTGGAGAGAACAGAGCAATATACAAGGTGTTTAAATGATAAAATTAAAATTGATTTAGCAAAGTCAGACGAGAAGATTATTAATAAATTAGCAGAACAAATTTATTATTTTAGATGACTTTTTAAACTTTTTATACCGTCTTTTATAGAAAAAGTTGCAAAATCAACTGGTTTTATGAAATGTCATTCTAAACTTCTACCTGAGACATTTGTAAAAGCAATGTCTTATGGTAAATAGAACTTCTTTTTAAGGTTCTAAAAAGCACTCTTTCCTTAGATAAAATGCATGTAGGTAAAACTAAATATGTAGAAGCAATTCTTTATGGGAAACTTCTAGGAGCATTACTTACAATGCCACTTTATGATAGTGTAGATCAAAACATACTTAAGAATCAGGGGAGAGGCGTAAGTATGCAAATATCACATAGTGTTTGCATCAAAATTTAGAAGGCAAGAAATATATGGAAAACAAAAAAGAGAAATAGGAAAAAGTAGTCTAATGATATTTGAAAAGTTTAGTAGTCTAAAGTATAAATACGGAAATAGACATTTTTTGTGTAGAGGATATTATGTAAGTACGGTTGGTAGAAATAAGCAAGCAATAGAAAGATATATAAAAAATCAATTGCATGAAGATATGATAACAGATCAAATAAGTCTAAAAGAATATACAGACCCTTTTAAGGGTGGCAAGTAGAGGTTCTCATTTCTCTTTTTCTACTAGATAGAGTGTTCAAAGAGAAGCGGGAGTAGCGTCACTACTAATCTACATGTGGAGTAATTTGATGATAGCTTTAGTGAAGATAATCAATGCGTTTTTAAGGCAGGTGTTTGAGCGAATGGAGTGAGTTTCCGCCTGCTACATTGATTATCGAGCTTAGCCTAGCGCGATAAACCGAGCGCTCATAAATTACGGAAGGAGCGCGCTACCCCAACACGCCCCCAGTTTTTCAACTTTGTGTTACTCGAGATATATATCACGAATTAGAGATAAAGTGTGATATATATTACAGAAAAAAATAGTTAGATTGCATATACTAAGGATAGTAGATTTTTTAACAATCCTATAGCCTAAGCATGAAATTTAGGTTATATATATAGTGTGATTGATATAATTTCAAATGGATAAATACATTTGAATGGGATGCATATAATAAAATTAATTGCAAAAATAATGGCAGGCTGAGAAGGAGGCTTTAGAGCATGAAACAAATTCGTACTGAAGATGCCGTGGGACATATACTTTGTCACGATATTACACAGATTATAAAAGATGTTAAAAAGGGTGTAGCTTTTAAGAAGGGGCATGTCGTAAGAGAAGAAGACATTCCTGTACTGCTTTCTATTGGCAAAGAGCATTTATATATTTGGGAAAAAGATGACAATATGCTGCATGAAAATGAGGCGGCAGAAATTTTATATGGTATTTGTCATAATGAAAATATTGCACCTTTGGAAGTGAAAGAGGGTAAGATTGAAGCTGTAGCTCAGTGTGATGGTGTCTTTAAGGTGGATGTAGAACGTTTGATGGATATTAATAGTATTGATCGTGTTATGATTGCCACAAGACATAATAATTCACAGGTTAAAAAGGGTGAGAAATTAGCGGGTACGCGTGTTATTCCTTTAGTGATTGAAAAGGAAACAATGGAGGAAGTTAAAGCCGCAGCTGGAGAGCAGCCTTTGTTACAATTAGTACCTTATATTCATAAGAAAGTTGGGATTGTGACAACTGGAAGTGAAGTTTATAAAGGGCGTATTAAAGATGCTTTTGGGCCAGTGATTCGTCAGAAACTTGCACCTTTTGGGGCGGAAATTTTGGGGCAAGAAATTGTAGATGATAAGGAAGAGATGGTTACAGCAGCTATTGAAAACTTTTTAGCGCAAGGTGCAGATATGATTGTTTGTACAGGAGGCATGAGTGTAGATCCTGATGATGTGACACCGGGTGCGATTAAAGCTACAGGGGCAGAAATCATTTCTTATGGGGCACCAGTTCTTCCAGGAGCTATGTTCCTGCTTGCTTATAAAGGCGATATTCCGATTATGGGACTACCAGGGTGCGTGATGTATGCTGGGGCCACAGTATTTGATTTGGTGCTGCCAAGAACAATGATAGGTGAGAAACTTACAAAGAGAGATTTAGTGAAATTAGGACATGGTGGCTTATGTACAGGATGTAAACCTTGTACTTATCCACATTGCAGTTTTGGAAAAGGAGAATAAGTATGATGAATTTAAGCCTAGAAGAGGCGCAGGCATTACTCCTTGAAAAAATAAAGTATATACCTAAATACGAAGAAAAATTACTTCAAGAAGCTAATGGATGTATATTAGGAGAAGATATTTATGCCCCGATTAACAATCCGCCTTTTGACCGTTCACCTTTAGATGGTTATGCTTTTGCGGCTAAAAGTAGTGAAGGTGCTAGTAAGGAAACACCAGTTCAGCTTAAGGTAATTGGTGAAGTATGCGCTGGGGATTATTTTGAGGGCATGGTGGGAGTAGGTGAAGCTGTTCGCATTATGACTGGCGCGCCTATTCCTAAAGGGTGTGATTGTGTTTTAAGACAAGAAGACACAGATTATGGTGAGGAAGCAGTAGCCATTTATAAAGCACTTAAAGCTTTTGATAACTATTGTTTCACAGGTGAAGATATTAAAGAAGGTACTATGCTGCTTCAAAAAGGTGAAAAATTAAATGCCATTACACTAGGTATCTTAAGTAGTATGGGCATTCAAAAAGTTAAAGTGGCTATGAAACCAAAGATGCTTTTAATTTGTACAGGGGATGAATTAGTTGAAGCTGGCAGCAGCTTATTACCAGGTAAAATTTATAATAGCAATGGTATGATGATGAGCATTTTAGGCAAGACTTTAGGCATGGAAATTTTATGGCAAAAACATGTTGGGGATACAGCAGAGGCGGTAGCTGAAGCAATCAAAGCTTATATTAATGAAGCAGATCTTATTGTCACAACAGGTGGTGTTTCTGTAGGAAAGAAAGACATTATGCATGATGTGATTAAGCTTTTAGATGGTGAGAGGCTATTTTGGCGTTTAGCCATTCAGCCAGGAACACCTGTACTTGGCAGTATCATTTATGATAAACTTATGATTAGCCTATCAGGTAATCCATTTGCAGCACTTGTGAACTTTGAACTCTTAGTAAGACCAGTTTGCAGCGTGCTTCTAGGAGATAAAGAAATTTTGAATAAACATGTAACCGGCCAAATGGTAAGTGAGTTTAAGAAGATGAGTAAGAAAAGACGCTTTATCCGCGCCATGTATGAAGACGGGAAAGTTTATTTAAATCATCAAAATCATGCATCGGGGGCATTATATACCATGAGCTTATGTAACTGTTTAATTGATATTCCAGCAGGCACAGAAAGTCTTAAAATAGATGATAAGGTAAAAGTTATTTTATTACGTGATTGTATGTAATGTATATAAGATGAAAGTAAGCGTCATAGGGTACGTTTGAGGAGCAGTATATGATAGATAAACAAAACAGACAAATTAACTATTTAAGAATATCTGTTACAGATCAGTGTAACTTTAGATGTACTTATTGTATGCCAGAAGAGGGTGTTTCTTGCATTGCAAATGAAGAACGTCTTACTTTTGAAGAGATTCTTAAAATATGTCGTAGTGGCGCCGCATTAGGCATTCAAAAGATTAAAATCACAGGCGGCGAACCGCTTGTAAGAAAGGATTTACCAGTTTTAATCAAACAGATTAAAGAGATTCCTGGAATTGATGAAGTGACTTTAACGACAAATGGCTTTTTATTAGCCGATAAAATTGAAGACTTAGTAAATGCTGGTGTAGACCGCATTAATGTGAGTTTAGATACTTTAAGAAATGATCGTTTTAAAGAAATTACACGTATAGATGGACTTGATAAAGTATTAGCAGGTATTCATAAAGCTATGACTTATCCTCTTAAAAGTCTCAAAATAAATTGTTTAGTTGCAAAATATTTTAATGACGATGAACTCTGTGATTTAGGCAGACTAGCAAAATTTGGGAAGGTAAGTGTGCGATTTATTGAACTTATGCCAATTGGTATGGGACATAAGCTTGAATCAATGTCAAAAGAAAAGATTAAGTTTAAACTTGAAGAAGAATTTGGATTATTAAAGCCATATAGCGGTAAAATGGGTAATGGCCCAGCTAAATACTATGAAATAGAGGCTTTTAAAGGAAAGATTGGATTTATCAGCGCAGTAAGTGAATGTTTCTGCGAAGAATGTAATCGTATTCGCTTAACGGCAGATGGCTTTTTGAAACTTTGTTTACATTCTAAAGAAGGTGTAGATTTAAAACGCCTTTTAAGAGCTGGTATAACACAAGATAAGTTAACACAGGTGATCGCAGAAGCTACGGCAAAAAAGCCAGTACATCATCATTTTAACGACTTAGGAATTAACAATATAGAAGACAAGATTATGGCACAAATTGGAGGCTAAGATGGGTAAAGTAGTAGCAATATGTATTAGTGAAAAACGTGGGACACAAAAAGTAAAAGTTGAAGAGGCAAAATTCATTGAGAATTTCGGGATTGAAAATGATGCCCATGCAGGTAAATGGCATCGTCAAGTAAGTTTGATTTCCAATGAAAAAATTGAAGAATTCAAAGCAAGAGGCGGTAATGTACATCCAGGTGCTTTTGGTGAAAATGTTATCGTAGAAGGAGTTGATTTTAAAAATATGCCAGTAGGTACAATTTTCAAGTGTAATGATGTGGAGCTTGAAATGACACAAATCGGAAAAAAATGTCATACACATTGCGAAATTTATCACCAAGTAGGTGATTGTATTATGCCAAGAGAGGGTGTATTTGCCCGTGTCCTTAAAGGTGGCACGATTAAAGTGGGCGATGAAATGGAGATAAAATAAAATGATTAGAGTTGGAATTATTACAGTAAGTGATAAGGGCTCAAGAGGTGAAAGAGAAGACAAAAGTGGTCCAGTAATCAAAGAGATGGTAGAAGCTCAAGATTTTAAAGTTGTGGATTATATCATTTTACCGGATGAAAGAGATCAGCTTTCCCAAACAATGAAAACTTGGTGTGATGAAAAGCGTGTAGACCTTATTTTAACTACAGGCGGAACAGGATTTGCAAAAAGAGACTGCACACCAGAAGCAACTTTAGATATTGTAGAAAAAAGGGTTCCAGGTATTCCGGAAGCCATGCGTTATTATAGTTTACAAATTACGCCACGCACTATGTTAAGTCGGGCAGCAGCAGGTATTCGAAAGGATACGCTTATTATTAATTTACCAGGCAGCCCTAAAGCAGTTCGTGAGAACTTAGAAGGCATTATGGGAAGCTTACAACATGGTATTGAAATTTTAATAGGTAGTGCATCAGAATGTGCAATGCCAGATCCAAGAAATAATTAATAAAAATATTTTACAAAACTCCCTCTACTTTAAGCTTAGAGTAGGGGGAGTTTTGTGTGCTTTATTATTAAAAATATTAATAATAAATGGCAAATAATAATGACAATCTAAGGTTTAAATGATAATATTTAATAAAAGATATAATATGTAGAATATTAGTGTAATAAGAGAAATTTTTAAAAATTAAATATCATGAAAGGGAAATAAGATGTTAAATGAAAAATATTATCCTTTTGAAAGAAATCATTATTATTACGGGAAGCTCCTTACAGCAAAAGATTTTGAAGATGAGCAAATATATTTAAACAATAAGAGGCGATTAATCAATAGATTATTAGGTGGATGTGGAATTGTATGTGGTTTAAATGTCTATACACCGGATAACGAATCTATTGTTATAGAAACAGGACTTGCTATAGATGAGAGTGGAAGAGAAATATTAGTAGATGAACCTCTTATAAAAAAACTTGTAACTTTTGAAGGTATCGATGAAATACAAGGGGAAGAGGTTTATTTAGGTATTAAATATGACGAAGAAGGTACGGAAAAAATTTATGCTCCAATGAGTGAGGCAGAAAGCAGTCAGCATACGATTCATAATAAAATCAAAGAGAAATATAAAATCTTCTTAATAGAAGAAGGAAAAATACATAAACCTTTAAGTTTATTAGAAAGATACATTGAAGAAAAAATACTGTATGCAGATGAAGAAATGCAGATTAAACAATACACACCACGTTATGCAAGTAATCATCAACCTTTGAAGGTGAAGGTAGTATTAGAGAAGTTAGCGGGATTACAAAAAGAATATAATATAAGTTATAGTTTACAATTACAAGGATTTAGAGAAGGGGGCGGAAAAAGGCAAGTAGACGTGGTATTTGAAGGCTGTAAACTTAAAACAGGTGAAAAAGTTGTAAAAGAGTATGTATTAAAGCCAGAGAAATGTTTAGATAATAATTTACAGTTTTACATTAATAAAGAGAGTTTCAATTTGACAAGCCATGGCATGCATCGTCATGTATTAGAAGAAAGTGTAAGATTTAATCTTATTGTAAAAAGCACACCAATATGGGAATGGTGCAATGAAGTTTATTATAATCAATCTTTAGATATGCTTAAAACAGAAGGGTCAGAAATCTATTTGGCTAAGATTAAGCTTGTACATGGGCTTAATAAATGGACTATTGAACAGATTGATACAAGGCCGTTTAAACAGTATGTATATCATGCGAGACAATGTATGATTAATCAGCAGATTGAAGAATATTATAAAGAACAGGAAACGGTGCCAGCAGAAAACTATAAACAGGAGACTTATGATGCTGCTTTAAATAGTTTAGGTGATTCTTTTAATAGTCAAGATTACTTTTCAACAGGCATAGTGGAAATTCCAGTGGGATCAAATAGTCATGTGAAGGAAACAATTATCTCAGATGAAATTATGCATGGTTTAGGACCTGGAACAGCTTATATTGAAATAGGTGTGGAATATATTAAAGAAGAAGCAGATAGTAGCGAAATTATTCTAGGGGATGCCTCTTTATTTAATCATATAAATGAAAAGATCGTTAAATTTAAACATGGTATTAGAATTTTTAAGGAGAAAGGAACCTTTGAAATTGCGATAAAATTGGAGGAAACTATAAAATTATCAGCAATGCGTGTAAGATGGTATGCTTTTAAGCTACCTGAAAAAAATGGACAAGCTGTGCAAAAGAATTTAGAAGGACGCATGATGATTGCAAATCCTGATACAGTAGTCATTGCACCTCATGAAACAGTAAGTTTTAGTGCAATATTCTTTAATATGGAAGCAGTTCCTTGTCAGTATGAAGTATTTGAAGAAGGTGGTGGTACAATCACTAATATGGGTGTTTATACAGCGCCGGCTCAGGAAGGTGTTTATACTATTCAAATACAAACTTTATCTGATAATAAAATGACAGCTCAAGCCTTTGTTGTAGTAGATGCCAGTAAGAAAGCCTTAAATAAGGAAGTTTAAATTTAAGGGGGAGAAGCGATGATTTATACTGCTGATTATACTTTGGAGATACGGCGTGTTGTATTAGAGAACGAAGTGAATACAGTTTATATATGTAGTGATAAACGTAGCTTAGACAGAGTACTTTACACATGTATTTGTGTAAGTCAAATGCATCTTCAAAAAAGGATTCTTGCTGAAGTAATGCAGGGTGGACTTTTTAAAAATAATAGAGACTATAAAGGGCATTTCATATATGAAGGAACATTGAATTTACTTTTTACTTACCAAAAAGAACAATTAATGCAAACTTATATGGACTTATATATTGATACTTTTAAAAAGAAAAAATTATTATGTAAGAAGTTAGTAGGGTTATGTCAGACATTAGAAATCGATGGAAGATGGCTGTCACTACTTTTAAAACCTAATTGCATGAACTTAAATAAAGATGGCAGTATTTATTTTAACTATTTCGTTGATCTTAGGCCTCTAGTTTATAAAAATAATACCAGTGAAACACTGGTATTTAAATTATTGGGCGAACAAATTTTAGTATTTTAGCAGATGAATATAGCCAGGAATATGAGATTAAAAAAAATACTAAAGCGTTAGAGGTATTTCAAAAGAAAATGATTTATGGTTTTAAAAGTTATAAGGAACTGTACATGTGTTTAAATCAATTACCAGATGAGCTTGCTAAGAAAGAAGACCTTAGAGAATGGCTGATTATAAGAAAAGAGGAGGCAGGGGAAAATTTTAAGAAGTATGGTTTAAATGCGATGATGTGGCTTCTCATTTTGATTGCAGGGGCTTGTGGCTTTAAAGTGATGCGGTCAAAACAAGATGTAAAGCCTGTAAGCAGTTATACGTATAAAGAGCTATATCATATTGGTAATGTGGTATATCAGCAAGAGGAGGAGGGAAAATGAAAGGAGTCGAAAAGTGGAGCCAGCAAATTAAGAGCTTTTTAATAGATTTATTAAAGCATATGAAAAAGCTGATTATTATTAATATATGTCTGGCAGTAGTATTAAGTATAATTTGGGCTTTTGCAGAGGTTTATATTGATACCCCTTCTTTTGAAAATCGTGTGGAGTGCTTAAGCAGTACGCCGGAAGATATTTGTATGACACTTAATTCTGGAAGCAGGGAGTATATTATCAAGTTAAATCAGAATCTAGATGTCAATTATTTATATAGTGAAAATAAGATTAAGCAAAATGAACTCTTACAAATAGAAGATATTGCAAGTGATATGGCCCATAATATTTACTTACTTACGACCATCACAAATGTAAAGAATCATGAAGTAAAGCAGCAAATCATCAAACTAAGTACAGGATTTTTAAAAAGTAGTCATAAGAAAATATTAGTAGAATGTCTAGAGCCGTCTATTGTATTTAGTAAACTTAATGTTAGTGAAGATGAGGGACAGTTACAATTTAATATTTTGGGTATAAAAAAGGAAAATAATAATTTATGCAGGCAAAAATGGGTACAGCAAACACGTGCAAATACTTTAATTAAAACAATTGATAAAAGTTATAAGATGCCTACTCATGAGAAGTTACATAGTTTATTTAGTGTATATAAAGAAGTAGGTGGCATCACAGATCAAGGAGAATTATATATTAGCAAAAGTGATAGGCTGAGTAAGGTACCTATAGATGGTAAAGAAACAGTTGATTATCATATACTTTCAGCTCAGGTGGATTGGGATAATAACTTATATGTTGCAGTAGAGGAAACGGGAGATATTCGTAGGATTAATGTTGTAACCAATAAGAGCCAATTAATGTTTTGGGGACGAGAAATTTTTAAGGGAAGTACAACAAATTATAGCAGCTGTTATAAGATGGCGTATCAGATGAAGAAAAGTTTAGTAGCTGTCACAAGTGAGGAAGAAGCAAAGCATGTACAGATATTTGTAACGAATAATGGAGGGAAAGATGCAATTAGCGCTGTCACATTAAGATTATCTCCGGTAACAGTTTTGAGATTAATTGCTTATACTATATTGCCGTTATTCTTAAGTCTTTTAGTAATGGTTGCTATAATTATTGTTTTAATGTATTTTATTCAAAATAGCCCTTATGTTTTTATAAGGCTCACATGTTATATTGTCCCTATAGTTGTGGTCAGCATTATAGTTTTTTCAGTAGGGGTTATTCATCTTTATACGCTGCAAGTAGAAAATGATAATCGTAAGGATATAAAAAGCACAAGTGAATTATTATTAAGTGGCATTAACACAGAAAAGGTGGAAGACCTATGGTATAAAAAAGGTAGAGTAGAAGAAAATGAACTCAGCAAAATTTTGTTAAATGATGCGGTATCCACAAGATTAATCTTAGTAAAAGATGAGACATTACTGATTACAATGGATGATGAGATTCCTAACTATTATGCGCTGAAACATTACACAAGTCCTAGTGAATATGCTCAGTATAAGGCAGTTATTAACTCGGGAATGCCTCTAGAGAAGGGAAATGTGATTTATAAGGAAGGAAGACACTTGGTTAGGTTACTACCTATTAAAAATAGTAATCAAGAAGTGGAAGCTATTTTAGAGGTAGGTGAGAATTTTCTTTATGGAAAAACACAAATACAAGCGTTTATTAAGCGAATAATTAGATTAATTATATATATTGCACTAATCATTATAGTAGTTGTAAGTTTGGTCATTAAACAAACATTAGTACCTCTTAAGAAAATAGAGGGATGTTTGAAGTCTTGGAAAGAACAAGAGAAAGCCGAGCATTTACAAAGCTATGGGTATGATGAATTTGCTAATATCAGTAAAATACTCAATACGCTTATAGCAGAAAAAGTTTCAAATCAATATGATTTAAATGAAATTACTAAACATTACTATAGTTTTGTACCGAAGAAGTTTTTTGGCTTATTAGAGAAAAATAGTATTCAAGAAATGACAGTGGGAACCTATAAACAAATGAATAAACCTATCGCAATTACATCCTATCGTTATTTAAATATACTGGAGCAAACGGTAAGTGGAGTAGCGCAAATTATGAATGATAATTTTAGAATTATTAATAAGACAGTAGGAAAATATGATGGTGTATTAAATATTGAACATAGGTATTTCTTTGATGTAACAGCACTTTACGATGAGCCTCATAAGGCATTAGAAGCAAGTTTTATTATTCATGAAAAGTTAAATAAGAATAATAAGGTTGCAGGTATATTAAGGGAAAATATGCAGCAAGTCACATTACTTGATCAGCTAGATATAAGATTAGAACTAGCTGGTGAAATGGATAGAGTAAAACCTGTTTTCCTAGCATATCGTTTAGAATGGCTTTATGGATTTTTACCTTTATTTAGAAAGATGGCATGTAATATTATTGCAACCAAAGAATATATAGAGCAGATACAAGAGAGTTATAAATGTCGTTATATAGGTTATGTATTAGGGCCTAGCAATGAAAAGGTAGATTTATATGATTATTATGAGGGCGATATAAAAGAAGTAAGACAGGCCAAAGAAAGCACACAAGACCAATTTGAAATGGCACTTGATTACTTTTATAAAGCAGATTTTCCTAATGCTAGAAATTGGTTTTTACAGGTTATTAAAGAAAATAAATTAGATGAAATAGCAAAATGGTATCTTACAAAGTGCAATAGCTTTGTATCTAAAGAAACGAAGGTACAAGATATGGCTTTATTAATATACGATGAAAGCTTGAATAGGGCATAAGGAGGTGGGAAAATGAAAGATTTTCTAGGCATTATGCCTACAAGTGAAGAAGATTATATCACAATTGGTAATTGGATGATTGCAAAGAAAGTTGTGATGTTATTCATAATCTTATTGAGCCTCCTTGGAATTGGTTATTTTGTTTATATAGGGCGTGCGATTCCTGTAAGTTTAGAAATAGTAGAGAAGGTCTTTTATTATAATGACAATGACCTTGAAACTTATACTGGACAAGCTAAAATTCTAAAATCAGTAAATGGAAAAGATCAAGTGGTTTATAAAGGTGATATTGTAGAAGGTAAGTGCACAGGACATGGTAAAGTCTATGATTTAGAAAAAAAACTGATTTATGAGGGAGAGCTTGTAGAAAATAGTTATGAAGGTAAAGGGACTTTATATGGCGCCAATGGTATGCATTATGAAGGAGACTTTGTAGCAGGCCGAAAAGAGGGACAAGGTAAATTATACAATAAGAATAATGAGCTGATTTATGAAGGACAATTTAGTAAAAATCTCTATGATGGTATAGGTACATTATATAATAAAATAACGGGTGAATGGTATACAGGCGCTTTTAAAGAAGGTGTAAAAGAAGGCGCAGGCGTTTTATATAATAAAAAAAGCCAAGTAATCTTTGAGGGGACTTATAAAAACAATTTGTTTTCTGGAGAGGCCTTGCGTTATTGGAATAATAAGTATATGTATGTAGGTAATTATACTCATGGTCAAAGAGAAGGTATGGGTAAGGAATATAACCAAGAAGGACAGCTTGTCTATGAGGGCATGCTGTCTATGGGCAAACGTCATGGGCAAGGCATTGAGTATGATGGCATGGAAAATAATAAGGTTTATGAAGGTGAATTTCTGCAAGGGCTAAGGCAAGGAAAAGGTATTTTATATGATGCAGCCCATAAAGCCATTGTAGAGGGTCAGTTTTTTAAGGGACAAATTGATTACAATACTTATTTAGGTGAAAAAATGCCAGTTATTCAAGAAGTCTTTAAAGAAAAAACTGGGAAATATATGGCTGATTTGCAAAATGCTTATTTCTATCCAGAAGCAGGCATTGCCATTATAACAAGGATAGAAGCACAGCAAGAAGAAATCATACAATTAGAAAAAGTTATAAAAGTGGAAGAAAGTACAGTAGTTGAAGAAGCATTGGGCCAAAGCGCAATCAGTGATGGAGAAGGAATTCAAGATGAGATAGGCAGCGAAGAAGGGCTAACTTCAGAAAATGAAGTTGTAGAAAAGATAATTATATTTAATAAGTTAGAGGAATTACCAGAAGGACTAGAACTTGTAGCAGAAGGCAACTATGGATTGAATTTTATAACAAGTTTAGAAGGAAAGATAGTTTCTAAGAAATTTATAGATTTTAATAAGTTATCACAAAAATATTTTATAAAAAGGTTTATGAAACAAAGCTTCTAAAATATGAAATGGTTTATGAAAGTCAAAAGATGCTGCAGCCCCTTTATTATACGGTTCAAAGAAAATGAGGTGATGAAGATGGCAGGGTATAGCATTATAGCAGATATTAGCCAGTATATAGGTAGTTTGCTGAGGCAGCATTTATGTCCTATGTATATAGCCAATGAGGAAATGATTAAATTGATTTCACCAGTAGATAAAGATGCAGATTATCAATTAGGAATTTTTTGTATGATATACAAAGTGCAGATATGGGTTATATGGAAAGTAGGATAGTGGGACAAGCCTATAAAACAAAAGCACCACAGTCATTGAAACTTAAATATATGATTTATGTGAATCATAAAGCGCAGATAGCAGCTAAGGGAGAAGATGAACAGCGTATATTAGGCCTTGTAATGCAAAATTTATATGATCATGCAGTCATTGATATTTCTAAGATTCATCAATTTAGTGAAACGTTTGATGATACTAGCGCTTTACAAGTTATACATATGCCTTTAGAGGAAAAATCGAAAATATGGACAGGATTAGGAATCCCTATGCAGCTTAGTGTGTATTTAGAGGTATCACCTGTATTATTATCTTCTATGCAAAGAGAAGAGGTACAAAGAGTGGTTACAACTAAGTTTGCAGTAGAAGAAATGGGGCAATAAGATGGCAAATGTGATATGTGTCTTTAGATTAATTGATGATTTGACAGGTAAGGTGTTGAAAGGAAAAGACTTTGAGTTTCATATGACGCCTTGTGAAGGCATGATGATGAGCAAAGAGGATGGATATTTTGTATGGACGGGTAATTGGCAAGAAACACTTAAAGTAGTCATTTGCCATCCTAAGTATGTACCTTATGAGGCATCCATAGTATGTAAAGAGCTTGATAAAAGGAATCCAATCATACTATACGTTTAATGCCATATGGGGCGAGTTTAGCGCAAGCGTATAAGATTACTGGCAGTATTGAGGTGCCTTGTGAGAAAGTGTTATTAATACCTAGGCCTGAAAGAAGTCTGCTTAAATATAGTCAAGGTGGAGGAAACAAGGAAATACATATTAATCGTTTACTACCTATGCCGTTAGTAGGTTTTAATTTCATTATATGGGATGAACTCACGGCGCCTTTAGAAGTTTTTGAGATAGAAGAATATAGGATGCCCCATACATTTGTAATCAATAAATCTTTAGAAAAACAATATAAAGTCAATGCTGAAGTCATTAGAGTATATCAGGGCATGAGTGATGAAGAAGGAAAGTATACGATTTTATTAGATGATTTTTATGTATTTACAAGTTATTACATTATTTATAGAAGAGATGATCAGTTTATAATAAGCTTAGAAAGTAGGTGAGTCTATGGGACTTTGTGTATGCGGTGGTGCTATGTTGCAGTGTAGTTTTGGAAATGTACCTTCGAATTTAACAATATTACCACAAAATGGCGTTATGACAAGTATGCCACTAGCGAACATTATGGACAATATACCAATGACCAATATTTTGCCTTTTGGAATGTGTACGAGCTTAGCGAATCCCATAGTGGCTTCAGCTACGTCGGCGGCATTAGGAGTGTTGACACCTCAGCCGTGTATGCCGGTGATTACGGCCCCGTGGGCACCAGGTTCGCCTACGGTACTGATTAAAAATAAGCCGGCTTTAAACAATATTTCTAAGTTGATGTGTGCGTATGGTGGGGTCATTGCAATCAATAATCCAGGACAAAGTACCATTCAGATCAAATAAGTAAAATGAATTAATGAAAGTTATAGTATTTTATACTATTTCCTATATAAAGTTTGTACAAAAAATTTTCTCATGAAAGGGGGAATGGTTTGGCTTATTAAGCGCAAACCGTCAAGTATGCCAGAATATTTATCTCCGGGTGTATATGTTGAAGAATTTGATTCAGGATTAAAAGCTATGGAGGGCGTTAGCACAAGTACTGCAGGTTTTGTAGGTATGGCTGAAAGGGGCCCTGTAATAGGCGCACCAGAATTCATTACAAGTTTTGCTGATTATCAAAGAAAATTTGGTGGGTATTTATCAGCTAATGCGTATGAAGGAAATCGCTTCTTACCTTATGCAGTAGAGCACTTTTTCTTAAATGGAGGTTCACGCTGCTTTGTAATGCGTGTAGCCCCAGAAGATGCTATGCCAGCTCAAGGCGAAGACGCAGGAAAAATCTTAAGTTTTACAGCAGCCAATCCTGGTGCATGGGGCGATAAAATTAAAATCGCTATACGTAAATCAATGAAGGCAAAGACACAAATTATAGGTGCAGAGGGAAAACAATTTATCCTTAAATCTACAGCAGGATTTGTAGAAGGAGACATTGTTGTTTTCAATGATTTATCAGATGAAAAAGCAAAACCAATTTATAATAAAATTATTAAAATTGTAGACCGCATGGTAACTTTTGCAGAAGCATTTGATGAAAAAACAGTTGTAGATACAGACATTGTACCAACAACAGCTCTTACAACTTGCGATTTTGATTTAAGTGTGAGCTATGATAATGTTCAAGAACAATATGAAAAACTTTCACTTAATCCAAATGCTTCAAATTATATTGTGAAAAAAGTGGCTAAATCAAATCTTGTTCAAATCACAGTCAATTTAGTAGAAGATATCAAACATCCAGTAGATTTAATCTTTGGAGAAGAAACAGAAGGTGGTAAGATTACATTAGAAGGCGGTAGCGATGGCACAACGACAACGACAGATGCTTCTGTATTTATAGGCAGTGATAAAGGACCAGGTCAAAGAACAGGGATTGCTTCTTTTATTGAAAATAGCAATGTCAGCATTATGGCTGTACCAGGAATTGTAGATCCAGCCGTTCAACTTGCCCTTGTGGCACATTGTGAAAATTTAGGAAGCCGCTTTGCTGTATTAGATGTCCCTATGGATAAAGTAAAAGTTACAGATGTAGCAGCACATAGAGGCATTATGGATACTTCTTATGCAGCAATGTATCATCCTTGGATTGAAATGTATGATGCCTTAGATAAAAAGTCTAATTATATGCCACCATCAGGGGCAATGATGGGAATCTATGCAAGAAGTGATATGCAGCATGGTGTACATAAAGCGCCAGCAAATGAATCTGTAAGAGGATGTACAGGTTTAAGTTCACTTTATAATAAAGCTGAACAAGATATTTTAAACCCACAAGGTGTAAACCTTATTCGTAACATACCAGGCAAAGGCATTCAAGTATGGGGCGCTCGTACATGTAGCAGCGATGGCAACTGGAAATATGTTAACGTACGTAGATTATTCATTTATGTAGAAGAATCTATTAAAGCCAATACAAACTGGGCTGTTTTTGAACCAAATGATGAAGTCCTTTGGGCAAGAGTAGGTCGAACAATTGGTGCTTTCTTATCTACAATATGGCGAGATGGGGCATTAGCAGGTGCTACAGAAGATCAAGCCTACTTTGTGAATATTGGTAGGGATACAATGACCCAAGATGATATCTTAAATGGCCGTTTGATTTGTGTCATTGGTATTGCACCAGTAAGACCAGCTGAGTTTGTAATCTTTAGAATCACACAAAAGATGGAAGAGTAAAATAAAGGAGGAAAAACATAATGGCAGATTATCCTTTTAGAAAGTTTCGTTTTAAAGTAGACTGTGGCGGCATTAATGTAGCAGGATTTTCAGAAGTGAGTGCACCAGATGTAACAGTTGATGTAATTAAATATCGTGAAGGAGATTATCCAACCCCAGATTATATTAAACAACCAGGGCTTATTGAATATAGCAATATTACCCTTAAAAAAGGTGTTACAAGTTCACTTGCATTCTTCAATTGGATTAGTGATATTCGAAATGGTAAGATTGAAAGACATGATTTAACCATTAGTTTATTAGATGAAACAGGTACAAAAGAAGTGGCAGTTTGGACAGTAACTAATGCGTGGCCTTGTAAATATCGTTCAACAGATTTTAATGCGACATCTGGTACAGAAGTAGCAATTGAAGAAGTAGAACTTGCATGCGAGTCAGTTGTAAGAAAATCATAAAATAGGAATAGGTGAAGAATATGGAATTTAGAACTGAGTATGAATTTGAATTACCAAAAGGATATTTAGACAATCAAGGTGTATTACATAAAAAAGGAAGAATGCGCCTTGCAACAGCAGCAGATGAAATTTTACCTTTAAGAGATCCAGAAGTGCAACGTAATCCGGGGTATTTAACGATTATTTTACTATCAAGAGTTATTTTAAATATAGGCAGTATAAGTTTTATAACACCACAGGTTATTGAAAAATTATTTACAGCAGACCTTCAATATCTGCAAAATATGTATCAAGAAATTAATGGAGTAGAAGAACCTACAATGGTTGTAACATGTCCTGAATGTGGAAAAATTCATAAAGTACCTCTAAATTTTACTCAGGAGGGATAAAGGTTTATCCAACTGATGCACTTTACAAAGAAATGACCTTTATTGCCTACTATTTCCATTGGAGTCATCAAGAGGTCATGTCCCTAGAACATCGAGAGCGAAGACGGTATTGTGATGAAATTTCCGCTATTCATAAACAAAGGGATAAAGGACCTAAAAATCTATTTGATATTTAATGCTTATATAAAGGAGAGAATGCTATGGTTTATCCTTTAACTTCAGCTTGTTTTGATGTGTATATTAATAAACAAGGCTTAAGTTTTCAGCGTATTTCAAGTGTGGTACAAAGTGTAGAAACAGAAATCATTACAGAAGGCGGACTAGGACATGTACATATTTTGCCTGCGCCACCCAAACAAGTGAATACAATGACTTTTATTAAGGGTAGTGGTACTTTTAGAAATGAGGCATTTCCATTTCAAGTGGGCCAATATATAGAAACACCTATACAAATATTTGTATTTGAGCCCAATGGGGCTAGGAAGCTAAGAAAAGAATATTGTGTCTATGGTGCTTTTGTAACGAAGTGGTCATTGTCAGATTTAAATGCAGAAAGTAGTGATAAGCTGCTAGAAACATTTGAAATACAATACGAAAGGTTAGAGGAAATAGCAGTAAACCTGTAATTTATATAAAAGGGGTAATCATATGAAAAGAAGAAAAGGGTTAGGAGAAAATCAAAAAGCTATTAATCGAATAAGTCCAGTGTTTGCAAATAGCATATTTAAAAGGTATCTCATGAAGATGCAAAGTGGACACATGATGAATTTAGAGTATTTAATGCCTCAAGAAGAGATGCCCAAAACCCTTTTCAATTTTCATATGAAGCCTGTAATTCATATAAATAATATAAAAAATATCTTTATGTATCCTTCTGAAAATATAATGAGTTCTTTAGAAATATTACTTATACAGTATCAACGTGAATATATGGGGTTATTACAGAGTGATACAACGAGAAAAAAATATATCGCCCATTTAGAACAATTGGTGAGTCAGGAACAACTCCTAAAGATTAGAAAGCAAATGTATAAGGCAATAAGTCATCAAAAAACAGGATATAAAGAGGTAGATTATAAAGAGACAAATCATAAAGAAACAGATTATAAGGAGATAGATTATCCAGAAATAAGGTATCAAGAAATAGGTTACCAAGAGATAGCATCTAAGGAGAATGGTTATCAGCAGATAAAATATACGGCTACAGTACATCAAGTGTTAGACGATATAACAAGAAAAGTACAAGAAAATCTAGGCCAGAATATAGAAGAGTATTACAAATTGCATAGTGTACAAAGTAAAGAACAGCTTCAAGTAGAAATAACATATATGAGGTATTTAGAGAGGGCCATTAAACCAGAAATATTACTAAGCATAAGAAAAGAAATTGCCCTCAAAGAAGAAAGTCATAGGGCGTACATCAGGCATATTAATAAGCAAGATTTTAGACAGGCACTTCATAAAAGTATTAGTAAAGTATATAGTATAAATTTAGTTAAAAGAATGGCTAGGAAGGAAATACTTAAAAAAGATATCCTTATTAAAGAAGGGCTAAGTACTAAAGAAAGACTAAGTGAGCAGGTTAGAAAGAAGTACATTATAAAAGATACACAAACTTTAGAAGCAGGCAAAATAAAATATATTACCCGCTTAGAACAACTCGTAAGCCAAGAAGAACTATTAAAGATTCGGCAGAAAGTATATAAGCAAATAACTCACTCAGCAATAGGGCAAGAAGAGCAAAATAATCAAGAGATTACTTATAAAGATATAGCAAATCAAGAGGTCATTTATAGTGAAGCAGATTATGAAGCAATCGCACAGAAAGATATAGAGCATCAAGAAGTAATACATACACAGTTAGATAGTATAGCAAAGAAATTACAAGAAAACGTAAAGCAGGTTATAAAAAATCAGTATAACTTAGATAAAGTACAAAGCAAAAAATTCTCTGATGAAGAAGCTATATACATAAGACATCTAGAGCAAGTTAAGCTAGAACTAATAGAGTATATAAGAAAAGCGCTTATGCATGAAGAAAAAAGCCATAGCACTTACGCAAAACACATTTATAATAGTAATTTAAGTGAGTACATTAGGAAGAAATATCTTACTAAGATGGAAAAGCTTCTAAAAGTGACACAGCAAATGTATAAAGAGAATATGGATCAAGAAACAGTCCATGAAGTGTTAGTATATCAAACAACGAAGTTATCAAAAGATATCAGTCAGACAATAATAAATGATGATAGTATAAGAAAGCTACAAAGCGAAAGAAAAACTCAAGTAGAGAGGCTAAATGAAAGTATCATTAGGAAAAATAATATAGATTTAGTTCATAGAATAGCGCATAAAGAAATACGCAAAACGGATATGGTGATTAAAGAAGGGATGAGTGAGCAAGTTAGAAAGAAATACCTTATAAAAGGCACGCAAATCTTAGAAGCTAGGAAGATATTAAGAATAGAGGGTAATATACTAGATAGAAATAGTTATAGCCAGTTACAACGCAGTAACCAAATGCGGAAGAAATATATTGCCCGCTTAGAACAATTAGTGAGTTATGAAGAGCTTTTAAAAATTCAGCAGAAAATATATCAGTCAATAACCAATCAAGAAATAGGGCATAAGGAGAGAGGCAATCAGGAGATAACTTATAGAAATATAAATCATCAAGAAATAACCTATAAAGGTAGAGAAAATCAAGTAATTAGTCATAAAAAGACAGTGCATCAGGTAAACACTCATAAAAATATAACACATCAAGTAAGTAGCTATAAAAATGTAGAGTATCAAGCAATAAGCCGTAAGAATGTAGCGCATCAGGAAATGGTCCATCAAGAGATAGCAGTTTATGAAGAAGTCATCTATATGCAACATCTAGAGCAAGTCATAAGACCAGAGATATTATGGCATATAAGAAAAGAGATTGTCCATGCAGCAAAAAGATATACAGCCCAGATAAGTATTATGCAGAATCATACTTTAAGTGAACACATTAGGAGGAAATATCTCACCAAGATGGAAGAACAGGAGGAAAATACTTATAAAGAAGTAGTCCATCAAGAGTTAGCATATCAAATGGCTAATACTCAAGAAGCTGTAAATCAGATAATAAGAAATCATTATAGTTTGGAAGAAGCAAAAAATGAAAGGCAGACTCAAGAGAAGACATTAAATAAGCGCATCAGTAATAGGTATAGCACAGAACAAATCCGAAGAATGGCTAACAAAGAAATATTTAAAACAGATACGCTTATTAAAAAAGGATTAAGTGAGGAAGTTAGAAAGAAATATATTATAAAAGCACAACAAATCTTGGAAACTAGGAAGATATTAAACTTAGAGAGTAATATACAAGGGAAAAATAATTATAATCAAATACAACGCAATAGGCATATGAGAGGAAAGTATATTACTCGTTTAGAACAATTGGTAAGCCAAGAGGAGATGCTAAAAATTAAGCAGGAAATATATAAGCAGAAAGCTAATCAAGAAATAGTTTATGAAAAGATAAACGTTCAGGACATAAAACATCAAGAAATTGTATATCAACAGATAGAGGGTGTAACAATTAAGGTACAAGAAACTGTAGATCAGATTATCAAAAATCAGTATAACTTGCAGGAAGTATCAAGTAAGAAGTTAGGGCAAGAAGAAATAATTTATATGCAGCATTTAGAAAAGATTATAAAGCCAGAGATGTTACAGGCTATAAGAAAAGAGATTGTACAATTAGAGGAACAAAATAGAATACATACACAGCGCATGAATCATAGAAGTTTAAGTAAAAGTAAACTATATAACAAGCAACTAGTTCAAAAAATAGGTGAGCAGGAGCTGTTAGAAAGAGGAAACACAATTAAGGAACTATTAAGTGAGCAAGTGCGCAGGAAGTATCTTACCAAAGTGACACAAAATATAGACAGGCAGGAAGTGCTAAAGCAAAACATACAATATAGAAATATTGGAGAAACACTAAATGAAAATATCAGAAAGGTAAAAACAGAGAAAATTGAGTTTTTAGAGGAAGTTGCATTGCCATTGCAATATGAAGTAATTCAGCAGCCCCAAGCATCCAATAAAGTAGAAGCGCCCTCCTTACCAGATATTGAATTTACAGAAGTTAAAAAGCAGGTAGATGTTATAAAGGAGACAATGCCTATGAAAGTACAACTCCCTCAAATCAAAGCGGCACCACCTCTTGTAACTGAAAAAACAATTACACAAATTACAAATGAAGTTTATGAGCGTTTATCTAAGAAACTTAGATTAGAACAAATCAAGCGCGGCTTATAGAAAGGAGTTAGAATATGGGACTTGCTAAAGCTAGAATTTACAGTGTTGATGCATCAGACAAAGCAAAGTTAATTATTACAGTTCAATTTAATCCAGAAAGTTATAGTTTAACAAGAACGGTTAACTATAGAGGAAAAGGTGCTATTCAAAAGGGAACGTATGATGTCACACAGTTTGTTAACTGTAATGATTATACTTTTAATGTAGAGTTATTGTTTGATACTTCTACGGATCCTAAAAAAGAAGATGTACGTCGTAAGATTAAACCGCTTTTACAATGTGTTTACTTAAAAAATGAGAAAAATAGTGAGGGGAAAGTCATTAATTTGATAGAACCTAAAAAATTTAGATTTGCATGGGGAACATTTTGTTTCACAGGATTTATTGAGTCATTAAATGAAAACTATACCATGTTTCATAGTAATGGTATGCCAGCTAGGGCAAGGGTAACTATTTCAGCGACGGGGCAGGTAGGAGAAATAAAGTATGATGCTTCTAGTGAAGTAGAGGAGAAGAATATGACAAGTCACCTTATGAGTCAAAGTAAGGTAGGCAACCCTAGAAAAAATAGTTTATAAATCTAAAGGAGGAAGCTATGAAGAGTCTAATGACAGGGCAGACATCGTATAAGGCACTCATGCAAAAATATGCAGGATTTCAAATACCTAATGTGGTTATAAAAGTAGATGGGAAATCATTATCAGATGCAATGTTAGATAGTTTAGAAGAGTTAAATGTGTCTTTAACTTGCAAAAGTCACGAAATGAATGTAGCAGCCATTACCTTTAGTCCCTTAAAGCATGAGGCCATTGAAGACTATTTTACATTAGGTCAAAAAATCGAAATTGCAGTAGGATATGCCAAGACAGAAGTTGTTTTTACAGGCTATATTTATGAAAGTGAATTTAAAATCAGTGAAGAAGAAGGCTGGCTAGTGACCATTGTGTGTAAAGACTTAATGGGTATATTAGAGAATAAGCAAGATGATACCCATCATGTGGGCGGAAATCATATTAAGGAGATTCGAAAGATTTTAGAAGATAGTACATATAGGCAGTATGGTAAGCTTGCAGCTTCTCAAAATAAATACCTGAAGGAATTAGAAAACTTATATGCACCACTTGATAAAATGGGAGACTTTATCCAAACACATACGACAATGACCCATTTAGAGAAAATCAGATGGATAGCACAAAAACATCATTATGAATTTTTTGTAGTAGGTGATGAGGTGTATTTTAGACCAAGTTATTCAGATAGCAGCAGTCCTATTATGACTTTATCACCTAATGAAGGTCTGATGACACTTGTGGTAAGTCAATGCATTGGTAAACTTATAGCCAGTAGTGAGATAAGGGGCCAAGACGAAGAAACCTTTGAACCCATTGCAGGTAAGAAAAAGAGAAGTATTCATGCAAAAGTAACCAAAAATAAAGCTGCCGCGGCTACAGTGCTACATTATGATGAGGAAATTAGAAAAGAATCGGAAGCTAAAGAAATAAGTAGTGCAATCCTTGATCAAAATAGCTGGGAAGTGAAATCAGCCCAAGGACAGACCATAGGTATACCAGAGCTTGTACCTGGCAGGAAAGTTAAAATAGATGGTTTAGGAAAAGGGATGAATCAGGTGATTTACTTGCGTAGTGTAACCCATGAAATAAGTAAATCAATGGGTTATCATACTTACTTTGAAGGAGGGATTAAAATAGATGAATAATTTTGGAGAAATTATTTTTGATACAAGACAGCAGCGAGAAGGCATGCAAATGCCAGTAGGACTTACAATTGGTAAAGTCAATAAATTATATGATAAGAATCTTCCTGATAAAGTAGAAGTAGAAATCCCTATAGGTGGGCCTCAAAAAAACATGAGAGTGTGGGCTAAATTTATGAATACCATGGCCGGTACTAGTTGGGGAAACTATAATAGACCAGAAGTAGGAGACTATGTGATTATAGGTTTTTAGATGGGAATATTACAAAACCTATTGTATTAGGTGGAGTTTATCAAAGTAATTCCCAAATGATGAGTGAATGTGCTAATGAGAAAAATAGTATTAAGCGTTTTAAAACCAAACAAGGTGGCCAGCTAAGCTTTGAAACTGTAGATGACAAGGAAAAGGTGATTCTTCAAACGAAGAATCAAAGTCAAATCATTATAGATGAGGGGAAAGATGAGATTAGCATTATTGGATCTAGTGGCAAGAATTTAGTAACAGTAAATAGTGAAAATGGCAAGATTACAATAACTGCTGAAGAAGAGATTAATCTGCAAGCAGGTGAGGCTAAGGTAAATATGAAAAAAGATGGCAGTGTGGACATGACTTGTAAACAGCTTAATATAAAAAATAAGCCTAATATTAAAGTTGAGGCAAATACCTTAAAGGTAGAAGGGATGCAGGTACAGATGAAAGGTTCAACGGGCTTTAAGGCAGAATCAGGTGCAATGTTAGAAGTTAAAGGAAATGTGGTAAAAATTAATTAAAAGGAAGGTGACATAGTGACAGATTCATTTTTGGGTAAGGGTATGAAATTTCCACCTCAAATTGATCCGCTTACAGGGCTTTTTAAAACGGTTAGTGAAGAAGAAGCCATAAAGGATGCAATTTACATTATTTTAAAGACCAATAAGGGGGAACGCAAGATGCAGCCAGAGTTTGGCTGTGACCTTTTAAGTTATATTTATGAGGTGAATGATAGCACTATAGTTAATCTTTTAAAACTAGAAATTGTAAATGCCTTAAATCTTTGGGAGCCCCGCATTAAAGAAATAGATATAGAAATCCATACAGAAGAATTAGTAGCAGGTAAGGTTATCATTGAAATAAGCTATACGCTAAGACATACGAGCCGTAGAGATAATCTTGTATTCCCATATTATTTGCAGGGGAGGGAAGAAGATTTATGACAAAGTATCCATTTATTATAGAAATGACTAAGGAAGAAACCATTCAAAAAATATTAAATCTAGCTAAAGCCTATACACCAGAATGGCAGTTTAGAACGGAAAAACCAGATATTGGTTCGGTCATTGCACTGATTTATGCAGATTTATTGAAGGAAAGCAGTGAGGAAGTTAATAAATCTTTTATAAGGCATCATATAGGCCTTTTAAATTGCTTAGAGGTGACACCTAAAGTGGCAAAACCTGCCCAATGTTATGTCACATTTGAAGTTGTTCCTACTTTGAAAACAGGTGTGATGATTAAAAAAGGGACACCCCTTATAGGACATAATGAAGAAGGAGATGAAATTCCTTTTGTGACTTGTCATAGCATGTATGCAAGTAATGTCAAACCAACAGCACTTTTTATAACTTCTAAAAACCAAGATTATATTGGTAAACCTTATGACGCAGAAAGACCTCTTAATGCTTTAAACTTTAAGTTGTTTGAAAAAGATAAATCTAATTTGCAGACCCATAGATTTTATTTTAAGCATGATTATATATTAGATGGCATGCAAAGTGGGACATGCACTGTACAAATTCAAAGCGATGAGCCAAACATCCTAGAAAAGTTTTCAGCAGTGGAGTGGTATATACTTACCAAAAATAAATGGGAGAAAGTGTCAAGCATTATAGGTGACAAAGAAATTAAATTGCAATTTGGTGAAGGTCAAATTGAGAAGCAAGTTTTTAAAGACGAAGGAGGCTATTGGTTTGGGGCATTTATAAAAGATAAAATACCTGATATTTCTTTTAAAAGTTTAAGCTTAAGTACAAATAATTTAGAGTGCAGCGTAGAGACTATTTGCACCCAAGATAAAGTGTATGATTATCATGAAGTCATCTATCCTTTTGGACCTGATTTACAGCTTTATGGAGAATGCTATATACGTTGTGATGAAGCTTTTGCAAAGAAGGGAGCAGAGGTTAGCTTATCTTTTTTATTAGAATATGAAATAAACGAAAACAAAGGCTATGAGACTGAGGTAAAACCAATTTATAAACTGATTATGCGCAAACAAACGCCTAAACAAGAAGTCATCCCTGTAGAGATTAGGGCAGATGAAGTGGTATGGGAATATTTAAGTGAAAGAGGTTGGGCAAAATTAAATGTGGCATCTTGGTGTGGCACACTTTTTAATGGACAATTAGAAGGTGTACAAAACATATGGTTTAAATGTCCAGACGATATGCTATTAGGTGAAATAAATGCCTATGAAGGGCGCTGGATTCGCTTTCGTTTAATCTCTGCTGACAATCTTTATAAGTTACCAAGTAAGACTTATGTTCCTAAAATAAGTGGCGTTCGAATTGGCTATGTTTATGATGAGGCTGTAAGGCTTAAGGAAATATATATAGAAAATAATACACAGTGTCAAAGTGTTAAATTAGAGGAAGAGAAAAGTGTAACGGTATTTGAACCTTTTTATTATGAGGCGGCAAGTTTATTTATAGGATTTGATGAAATACCTGAAGTCTCTCCCATGTGCTTGTTTTTTGAAATAGAAAATAAAGCACCTTATGCTTTACCGGAGCTAAAGTTTGAATACAGTAGTTTAAAGAATGAACAAAGAAATTTTAAAATACTTAAAGTATCAGATGGGACTCATCATTTTAGTCAGTCAGGGAATATTATGATGGTGATTCCGGAAGATTTAAAAAAGGTAAACCTATTTAGTGAGGAGAAATATTGGCTCAGGATTAGTAATCCTGATGGAAAATATGAGATGGGTCAGTGGCTCATGCCTTGTATTAAAGGGATTTATCCTAATACGGTACGGATAATTAATAAAGTCCCTCAAAAAGCAGATTTTTATATTACAGAAACAGTAGGGCAAAAGAAGATTACTTTACAAGATGAAAATATTATTGCAGTAGAAGTGTATATTAATGAAAATCATACATCAGAAGCAGCTATAGAAGAAGTTATTTCAAACCCTAGATATATCACACAAATAGAAAAAGATATGAATGGGCATTTAAAATCACTTTGGGTGAAATGGGAGCAGGTAAATTGTGAAAGTGATTTAGTTGCTACACGAAGATGCTATTATTTTAACCCAGTAACTTATGAAATTGTTTTTCCAGAAAATGTGTTTGTGTATATACCAGTTAAGCTGAATTATGAAGCAATTAGAGTTTATTATAGTGTATGTGCAGGTACAAAGGGAAATGTGGCAAAGGAAGCCATTGATACATTAGGACAAAATATTTCTTATATTAATCGTGTGTATAATCCTATGGAAGCCTTCGGCAGCAGTGATTTTGAAAGTATGGAGGCAACTTTAAAACGTATGGCAAGGTATTTGATGCATCGGGACAAGATGGTGACAACGAAAGATTATGAAATGGTGGTACGTGATTATACTTCAGATATATGTAGGGTGAAGTGCTTAGTCCAAATCAATGATCAAGGGCATCAAGAAGAAAATGCCATGACAATTGTAGTGTTATTAAAGGAATATGCAAAAGGAAGCCATGTATTTTTAGGCTATAAAGACAATCTAGAAAAATATATTTTGGCACGTAGTAATTTAAATATAAGGGGTATTAAACTTTACTTAAGAGAACCCCTATTCATTAAATTATCAGTACGTATTTGGGTGACCACAAGAGATATGGAAAGTGCTTATGAATATCAAAACACAATTAAAGAAGCCATAGATCGTTTTATAAATCCTATTACAGGCCACTTTGATGGCAAGGGATGGGAGATTGGTGTATTACCACAAAAAAGGCAGTTAGAAGCACATTTAAGAGGTATGCATTTAGAATGTGAAATACATAATATGATTTTTACAATGTCTATTCTAAAAGAAGATAAATGGGTTCAAAGAGAAATTGAAGATTTAAAAAACGAAAGATTTTGCATTGCCATTAGTGGCACACATGAGATTAGTGTGAAGCTTATAGATGATGCAATAGATGAGGCAGGCACATTCTAAGAGGATGGAGGGATGTAGATGTTACCTGTATGGGAGGCTTATCATAAAAGTAACGAAGAATTGTTTGAAGAAAGTCGCAATAAAATACCGACCTTAACAAAAGAATGGACCAATTTCAATGCCCATGACCCAGGCATTACTTTATTACAAACTTTTGCATGGCTTTTTGAAATGCAAGGGCGTTATGCAGCTTACAGTGGTGAAGAACACCTTTTTAAATACTTGAAGCTTCTAGGATATACAAGGCAAAGGGAACAACCCTCTATAGGTAAAGTGACACTAAGGCATGTGACAAAAAATTTTATATTACCAAGAGGCATGAAATTTTATGCAGGTGAAACTGTCTTTGAGACAATTCGAACAGAGTATGTAGTAGCCAATCAGTTAGAATGTATTTTGAGAGATGAAAATCTGGAAGATATTACAGAAATGATTGCCTACTTAGATGGTGGGGCTGAAAAACTTTTTTCTCATACACCTAATAGTCATTTTTATTTAGGATTTAGTGAAAAGATAGATTTAAGTAAGGAGTTAAGGCTTTATTTTACTATTAATGAAGCTGAATATAAAAGAAATGATTTTAATAAAGAAATGTTTAATATGGGAGAACTTAAATGGGAGGCGTATACAGAGAAGGGATGGAAGGAAATTAAAGGGGTGAAAGACCAAACAAGGAGCTTTTTAAAGTCTGGTTATGTGTCACTGGAGGCACCTTTTCAAACGGCAGCTTGTTGTTTAAAAGAAGGTGAATCAGTAAGGCATTATTTAAGATGTACTTTAATTAAAAATGAATATGACCTATTGCCTTGTATAGATTATATTGGAATTAACTGCTTTCAAGTGGCGCAAAGAGATACAAAGGTTGTCAATGTCTATTTAAGTGGCACAGGAAAAGAAGGGCAGTGTTTTTTAATAAAACATTATTTAGCTTTACGAGGAGAAGTTGTTGTGCTAGTTAAAGAGGGGACAGATCTTTGGAGAGCGTGGGAAAATACTCCAGAGGAAAAGTGTTATGAAATAAGAGAAAAGGAAGGATTATTAAAAGAAATCGTTTTCTTTAAAGCACCACCAAAGGGCAAGAAAAATATTCGGTTAATTTGTTATGAGAAAAATTTTTATCCTAAAAGGCTGCTAGGTAATTTTGGGATGATGAGTCATCCGGCTTTTAAAATACCTTCTGAAATAGTGGATCGAAAAGTAATGGGATTAGATAGTGTCTTTATTAAGGAAGGGCAATTAATAGTCCAGCATTATCATCAAAAAAGAGATTTAAATATGGGTAAAGAGATGGACTGTATTTATAAAGTAAGCCGACAAGGACAAATTGTTTTTGGAGATAAAAGGCATGGCAAATTACCAGAGAATAAGGATGAGCAGCTGATGATAACGGGACTAGCAGAAACGAAAGGAAGCGGTGGAAATGTTAAAAGTGGTACAATTAATGGTATGTCAGTAGAAGACCAGCAGCTTTTAGGAGCTATAACGGTTATTAATTATGAAGATACAATAAGCGGTGTGGAGGAAGAGACTCAGGAAGAAGCATTGTATCATTTTCGTCAGAATTTTAAAGAAGAAAAAAGAATGATTACAGCCAGTGATTATGAAGCATATGTCTTTAAGACGCCAGGCCTACTTATTCACAAAGTCCGTGCCATTGAATCTAATCAGTTAAAAGAAGAGGAAGGGCATAAAGTTATAATCATTGTAAAGCCATATAGTGAAGAAAAGATGCCTAAGCTTTCAAGAATTTATGAGGAAGTCATTAGAGCTCATATGGAACAATACCGCATGATAGGCACGGAGATTAAGTTGGTATCCCCAACTTATGTAGGAATAGATGTAAATGGACTTATTTATAAAAAATCAGGTTATGAAAAAGCACTTTTAGAAGATAAGATTCATCATTATATAGAAAATGCCATAGATAGTTTAAAGACGGAAAGAAGATTTGGTGAAAGCATTAATATAGGCACATTATTTGGAAAGCTGGAAAGTTTAGAGGGCGTCGCTTATGTGGAACAAATCAGTCTAACGCCTAGTGGCACAGGTGCTAAGAAAAGTTTATCAGGAGATATTATTTTAGAACCTGATGTGCTTACTTATTTATGTCATTATCATATAGAAGTAAGAGGATAGAGGAGGGCTTATGTATAGTGTAGATCAAGAAATGAAATATTTTAATACAAGTCCTCATTTATTAAAAGAGGGCATAAGTCATAGTTTTTTAAACTCAGAAATAGGAACTTTAAATTTACAAAAAGCTAAGCAAAGAGGGTATTATTTCTTAAAGGCTATTGATAGTGAAATAGAAGGAATGACTTGGAATCGCCTTAAAATTAGTGATTTAGCTGAAGGTGAAGTTTTAAGGGAAATATATATTTTAGCCACCGATTCTCCTTTTGGAGAGTTAGCAGGTGAAATGGTAGATTATGAAGAAGTTTTACAAAGCACCACTAGGGAGCCTAAAGAAAAGATAAGCTTTTTAGTTTCAGAAGGTGCGAAGGTCTATAATAATCATCAAGATATATTACTTCACCATTTTGAGGGAAGATATTTATGGGTGGCCATAAGTTGTTATACATTAGCAGAGAAAGAATACATATTACAGGGATTAGAAGTTGAATATCCTATGCAAACTTTTGTAGATTATTTACCAGAGATTTATGCAGAAGGTGGGGAATTTTTAAGACGTTATATGGGAATTTTTCAGTCTCTTTATTTAGATATTGAACGAGAGATTGATCAGCTACCCAAATATCTAGATGCAGATACGGCTCCAGAGCGTTTTCTAAATGAGCTAGGCAAATGGGTAGGCCTTGATAATAGTAAGGGGATTTTTAATATAAATCAAATGCGCACCATTATTCCTAAAGCCACTCTCCTTAATAGTGGTAAAGGCACAAAGCGGACACTAGAACAAATGATTAGACTTTATACAGGGATAAAACCTGTTATTGTAGAGTATTTTGAATGGTCTAATCTGATAAAAGATGAGCGTATAAGGAAGATTTATAAAAAGTTATATGGCAGTACTTCAAGTCATTTCACGGTTATACTAGAAGTTGGGGAAAGTAATACTCCTATTAATCAGGAAAAGCTGCAAATTTTAATTGATCAGTATAAGCCAGCTATGACCCAGGCTCATTTGGTGATTTTACAAAAAGCACAACGTAGTGATTGGCATAGTTATTTAGGGGTTAATAGTTATTTAGCAGATTATAAGACAGCAAAACTAGATGGCATGCAGCTTACAGGAGAAATAATGCTACAGCTTAAATAAAACCTTGAAAAGTATATAATAATTATATCTGCTGATTTATAATAAAATAATAAAGAGGACGAGATGCGTCTATGCAAAAACAAGAAAAAATGATAGAAGCCAAGGTAATAAAGCCTGTAAATACAGCTTTGAAAGAGCAAACAGATATAAATACGAAAGATTATACAGCAGCTTATAAAACACAAAGAAATAGCACAAAAAAGCAAAATTTACGGCCTGCAGCTTATACGAACTTAGAATTAGTACAAAACAAAGCATCTATTCGCCAAGAAGCAAGAACATATATTAAAGCAGCTAAATCGAGTTATGATGACTTTAAAAATAGAGGACAAGGAGACAGCTGTGTAAGAAGTATATTATATGCTTCATGGCAATTAGGCATAGTATGTAAAAGAATTTTAAGGCAGGAAGTCACACCTAAGGTCATTTATGATTTTCAATATGCCAAACATTTATTTGAAGTGGCGAAGAAAATGAAAATGATAGATACATTAGAGCTACCACTAGAATATAGTACGAAGTTAGAAGCTTTACATAAGCGAGAAGAAGAGGAAGACTATGACTGGTATACATGGGACGATGAAGAGGATGAAAATGCGCAAGAGGGAGAATAAGATAAGGGGATGAGCAGATGCATAAGCTGTTACAAACACAAGAAGAACAATCCATAAAACAAGTACAAATGAAAAAAGGAGACTTTGAAAAAATATATCAAAGTCATCCAAGGGGACCATATATACAACGCAAATTAAGCAACAACCGCACAGGACTGCCAGATCAGCTAAAAGCTAGAGTAGAAGCCGCTTCAGGATTTTCAATGGATGATGTCAAGGTTCATTATAATTCAAGTAAACCAGCACAACTTCAGGCCCTTGCCTATACCCAAGGCACACAAATCTATGTAGGACCAGGCCAAGAAAAGCACTTAGGCCATGAAGCCTGGCATGTGGTCCAGCAAAAACAAGGCAGAGTAGCAGCTACCACAAACATAAATGGTGAAGCTGTAAATGATCAATCTAGCTTAGAAAAAGAAGCCGATGAATGGGAGCGGCAACGCTTAGTAGTCCAAGCTAAATCATATCATTGTGAAAGAAAGGCAAATTATAAAACAAGTAATATCATCCAAAGGTATGGCAAGAAATTCGTTGTAGCAAGGACAGAAAATCCTTTAAAGGGAGAAGCAAAAGCTGTACAAGATATGGTTATTAATACGTATTATAAGATGAAACTAGCACGAAAAAATAAAAGAGATGAATTAGACAGTAGAATTAAAGATAAACTAAGTAATGTAACAGAACAATTTAAGGCAGCAACAAATTTTATAAAGTCTTATTATAAAGAAGAATTAAAAAAAGAAATGGTAGGTAAAAAAAAAGAACAACTTAAAAATTATGTGGAAAATAAAATACCAGCAATAGCTCTAAAAGATAAAGAATATGTTGTTGCCCCAATAAGTAATGGAAAATCAAATATAATAGATTTAAGTGTTTTTAACCAAAACATAGATAATAAAATACCAAGTTTAAAGTTAGCAAATAAGATAAGAGAAAGAACAGTCGAAGGACTTGTTGAGGAGGCTATTAAGCAAAGTAAAGCCAATATTAAACACCAGATTAGTGATCCCATTGTAGAGAGCTATGAAGAAAAATATAAGGAATCTAAATTAAATTTTGAGGAATTTGAGAATAATTGTAGAGGGAACTTAACTAAAAATCAAGAAATAAGGTTTAAAGAAGAGACTAAAAATATGGAGGTAACTATAGAAGGGGGGAGTAAAAAAGAAACACCACCTAAAATAGCTAAGGCCTACTTTGATAATGCACGATTTAAAGAAAAGAGAAAAGAAAAGGGAATTTATATTAAAAAAGATATTAACGAAAACATTGATAAAAATAAATTGAAAGGAAGAAAAGAAAAAGCGTATCAAAAAGAATATGTTCAAGATGCAAGAGGAAATTATGTACCACGTTATGTATATCGGGCATTAAATCAGTTTGATAATCAAGAGGGTTCAGACGCTCAAAGTGACCTAAGCAAGTTAACAATTGATATTGATGGAAGAAAAGGTAAACAAGGAGAAAATTGGAAGGAGGTAGCGGAAGGAATTTCGATTGATAGTAAAAAAAGTGAAGAGAGAGCGGATGTAAATAAACAAATTTTAGCACATCAAAGAAGTAAAGAAGCCCAAGGGGGAAGTCCATTTATTTCATTTACAACTACTAAACGTCCAATATTTGGTTCTACAGGGAGCTTCTTTAAATCTAAATATGGAGTTGTTAAAATTGATTTAGCAGAGATAGATTCATCTAAGTTTTTGGATACACATGCGCAAAAATCTATGACAGAGCTATATGGAAAAGATATTTTGGATAAAGAAATGACTTTTAATCCAAATGCAACAGAAGAAGAGCAGCAGGAATATGAGAAGTATGCTGCTGCTAGAGATGCAATGCGTACAAGAGAAATTGTAATAGCAGAAGCTATTCCTGAGAAAGCCATTAAGGAGCTTTGGATGGATTAGTTTATAAAAGTCTTAATAAGGCATCATGCGATTATTTTTCTCATATTCATATTTAATGCTTTCAAGTAAATCTTCCATTGTAACAGCTCGGTTTTCGCTGCTTGCTAAAAAAGCTGCATAAAGAACGATGGATTTAATTACACTAGGACTTAAATCATATTTTTCACCAAGTAAATCAAAATCAATATTAGCACTAATAGGCGCTGTGGCAGGAAAAGCTTTTTGCCATAGTGCTTTTCTTGTGTCTGCATTTGGAAGGTTAAAGCGCACCATAAAGTTAATACGGCGTTTAAAGGCTTCATCGAAGTTTTGAACAAGATTAGTGGCCATAATGACAATGCCATTATAAAGTTCCATTTTTTGCAGTAAATAAGAGACTTCTATATTGGCATATTTATCGTTAGAAGAACTGATTTCTGTACGCTTTGCAAATAAAGAGTCAGCTTCATCAAAAAAGAGGACATAGTTATTTTGAGCAGCACACATAAAGATTTCATCCAGACGCTTTTCTGTTTCACCAATATATTTATCTACTACTCTAGAAAGGTCTACCTTAAGTAAAGCAAGTCCCCAAGCATTGGCAAGTACAGAGGCGCACATGGTTTTACCTGTACCTGGTGCCCCGTAAAAGAGAATATTTAAGCCCCTGCCATAGGCGTAATTTTGTCCATAGCCCCATTCTTCAAAGACTGTATAGCGGTAAGTTACATAATTACAGATTTGGTGTAATGTTTTTAAAGTCGGTGCATCTAAAATTAAATCGTCAAAGGTATAAGGATGCTGGATTAAAGTGGCATTACCTTGAATCTGATTAGCATTCAGAATACTTTGTATGATATGGTGTTCTTGAATTTTAGGATGAATTTCAGCAGAATCTACAATTGCAGAATCTCCAATTGTAGAAATAATAGCTTCATAAGCAGCAAGGCATTCACTATTTTTTAAAATAGTTTCTAATTTGCCAATGACAAGATTATATTTGCTGGCATAAAGTTTAGGGTCAATTGTAAGATTATATTGCTCTTTCATAAATGTCCACATCATAATTTTTTCATGTAAAGTAGGAAGCCCTAATGGAATATGTAAGTAGTGATAATTTGTGACTTCAAAAGGTTTAGGAGTCGGCGCATCAAAGCAAAGAAAAACGACTTTGCAAATAGAGCTAAGAATATTAAGCATTTTTTCATAAATTGCAGGAGCTTCTTTGATTTCACAATGTGTAAGACAAAGGAGGCTATTACTCATAAGGAGCTTAAAGCATAAATTTTTAATATAAATAGGAGGAAGGTCTGTAGCTTGAAGTTTAGAAAGGTCTAAAAAAAGACAATTTACATGATGCATAGCGCAGACTTGCTTAAGCACAGTTTGCTTGCCAAGTCCTTTGAGTCCTTCTAGGCCAATAGCTTGTTTCGTGGAAGATTCAAAAATATATGTAAGATGTTGTACTAACTTTTGTGTAACTTCTTTATGAAGAGGGGCGAGATTAAGTGGCGTACTAGCTAAAAAGTGGGTGCTATAATCATCTGTAATTGTTAAGTTACCAGTTAAATAAAGCATGACATTTTTGTGGAGACAAAGAGATTGGCGCATAAGGGTAGTAGTGTTTTCTTCATAATGTAATAAATATTGTAAAGACGATGTAGTTAAATCAGCACTAGCAAAGATTTCATCTTCTATAGGTTCTGTTAAACCATAAAGACACATGGCAAGATGAAAACTAGGATGAGCATTGCCACAGAGAGTGGTATAAGTTAGGCAGAGATTTTCATCCAGTTCTGTACTGAGGGCTAAAGTAATACAGAGATATTCAAAGAAAGATAGGTTGAAAGTATCTTTAAGTACAATAAGGGGTAAATAAGTATTAGTACTTGCGGTTTCACGAGAAATAATGTATTGCCAAGCCTCACTTAAAAGTCTAGTAAATTCATGAGTTGCATCAGGTGATTTAGCAAATTCATCATAAATTTTAAGATAAAGATGTGTGAGCGAAAGCATATCTTGTAAATGTGAAATAGGTGCTGTATAACTTGTATGTTGAAGATTTGAATCGAAGTAAGTATCTAATGAAAGCATTAATAACATCTCCTTATAAAATAAATTCTAGCATGCATATATTCTATCATAGCATAATTTGCAGTATGACAAAGCATAAGGTGATAAATGAAGTAGAAAATAATATAAAAAAGTATAACCCTGAAATGCATTGTCCTAAGTTAAGATAATTTGTTTCAAGGTTATACTTTATTATTTAAGGGAAGCATATTCTTCAGGCGTATTAATATTACTTAAAATCACCTCAGAAAATGGTGTTTGGGTAATAGGTAAAATAACTGCATCTGATATTTTAAGCAACTTACCTAGACGATAGTGTTCATTTTGGATAAGTTCTTCTATATAAGGCAAAAGCTTTTTTGAATAAATACCGCCAAGGGGAGAAAACTTACCTTCTAAGTTACTTAAGACAAGGACAGCAGGCTGTGGATTTAAGCTTTTCATGTGAGTATACATATAGCGTGCAAATTCAGCGCTCATAAAGGGCATATCGCAAGCGGTGATAAAGAGATTGTCGCAGTCTAAATTTTTGAGGGCACTGTAAATACCACCCATAGGGCCGATACCTTTCACTTCATCAACAATCATAGGATAGTCTAAGTCTTTAAATTTCTCCCTATCATTAACTGAAAGTACCACAGGGGAGAAGGTAGACATTTCTTTTATAATATGATTTAAAAAACTTTCCCCATGAAAATCAAGGAAGGCCTTATGTTTGCCATGCATACGTTTGTTTTTTCCTCCCATTAAGATAAGGGTCATAATATCATTTTTCATCCATAAAATTCCTTTCACATGCAATAAAATAGTAGCGTACTACTATTTAAGTAGGATAAACCATAATTCAATAAATTTAAGACTAAGTTTTTCAAGCAACAATAAGTTGTTCTAAATAACCTTCTATTTTAGAATAGGTGGTTTGGCTTAAACGTTTTTCATGCAAAGCCAACTTTCCTATTCTTTGAACTAAGTTAGAAAACGTCTCGTAAGTATGTAGTGTGATTTTTTTAGTGTATAGAATTGAGATAAGTCTACAAGCAGTAATGTATAAAATCTTTGCATACTGACGCCTCTCCCATGACTATTAAGTATGCTTTGATCTACACTATCATAAAGTGGCATTGTAAGTAATGCTCCTAGAAGTTTACCATAAAGAATTGCTTCTACATATTTAGTTTTACCTACATGCATTTTATCTAGGGAAAGGGTACTTTTTACAACCTTAAAAAGTAGTTCTATTTGCCATCTTATACGATAAAGTTCTGTAATAATAGATGTATTAAGGGTTTCTTTGCTGATGTTAGTAATCATAAGATTCCAATGTAAAAGCTGACGATTATGTGAGTCGATATCTTCACCATTATTTTGGAGGATTGCCTTTTTAATACGTTTAGTCGCAATCTCATTAGAAAGCTTATTGCCTACTAAACGAACTTTTAACTTATTACAACTTTCTGTACCAATATAAACTTGTTGATCAATAGAATCACTGTCTTGACTAAGGAATTCCTTTAAATCTAGTTTTTCATAGATAGCATACGTTTCTGAAACTGCTTTATAGAGCTTTAAATTTATCTTGATGCGACTAATAAAAAAATTTTCTTGTAATTTACAAAGAAAAACTGTATCAAAATAACCTAAATCAGCTAAAAATAATTCATTTTCAGTAAGTTTACTAAGAATTATAGA
>NZ_BBCG01000015.1 GCF_001311925.1 Cellulosilyticum ruminicola JCM 14822 | reverse complement strand
GGTCCAATGTTGTAAAGTGTGTGAAGGTAACGGAAACTGTTTTTAGTTACAAGTGAAGCGCTCATATCTTCAAGCATACCACCAAGTGATTCTGTTACCCATGTTGGATCTCCTGAGAATAATTCGTTGTATTCTGGAGTTCTAAGGAATCTAACGATACGAAGTTTCATGATGAATTGGTCAACAATTTCTTGAACTTCTTCTTCTGTTAATTTACCTTCTTGTAAATCTCTTTCAGCGTAGATATCTAAGAATGTAGATGTACGTCCGATTGACATAGCAGCTCCATCTTGTTCTTTAACTGCTGCAAGATAAGCAAGGTATAACCATTGTGTTGCTTCTTGGAAGTTTTCAGCTGGTCTTGATAAATCAAATCCATACATTTCACCTAACTCTTTAAGTTCGTTTAATGCTTTGATTTGTTCTGCAAGCTCTTCACAATCTCTTATTGTTTCAGCTGTGAACATTACTGATTTAGCTTCTTTAGCTTTCATTTTTTCAGCAATAAGTTTGTCGATTCCGTAAAGTGCTACTCTTCTATAGTCACCGATGATACGTCCACGTCCGTAAGCATCTGGAAGACCTGTTACAACACCAACTTTACGCGCTGTACGGATGTCTTTATTGTAAACATCGAATACACCTTGATTGTGTGTTTTTCTATATTTAGTAAAGATTTCTTTCATTTCTGGATCTACTTCGTAGTCATATGCTTTAAGTGCATTTTCTACTACTCTCATACCACCAAATGGATGACAGCTTCTTACAAGTGGTGCATCTGTTTGAAGCCCAACTATTTTTTCTTTTTCTTTGTCAATGTATCCTGCTGCGTGAGAAGTGATAGTTGCTACAGTTTTTGTATCTGCGAAGCTCCTCTTTCTCTTTCTTTAAGCATAAGCTCGCTAAGTTTTTCCCATAAAGCTGTTGTATCAGCTGTTGGACCTTGTAAGAATGAATCGTCTCCTGTGTATTCTGTGTAGTTATTAACAATGAAATCTCTAACGTTAATTTCTTCTTGCCATTTACCTAGTTTAAAGTTTCTCCAATGTGTCATATGCCTCGTAAAGGCGCTATCTATATAGGCCTTTACTCCACCCCCTTTAATGTGAAATCTAAATTATTAATCTTAATTTGTGTGATTATTTCAGATTTGTTTCAGATTGTATACTGTATACATCCTTGACTTGTTTTTATTATATCTTGTCTTTTTCGTTTTGTAAATAGTAATTATTATTCTTTACAAGAAATTTTTATATAATAATACTTATATACATTTTCCCATTTTCTTTCATATAAGTAAAATGAGCTGATATGAAGCTATAAATAGCTTCATATCAGCTCATTAAGTTAATAACCTAACCTATTATTTATAACATATTATCTAACGTCTATTACCTACTTTGCCATCTCAACAAGTTCATCCACAGTAAAATTATAATCGTTTCCTAATATCATATACCTTATACCATCATCATACCAACTCATACTTTGAGAAACACCTTGAAATAACTTAGATTTATGAGCAAGCGATAAAAGAGATTTCAATTCAAAATATTTTTAAACAACGAGGTATTGCATAGAGGAAAATATACTAAGCTCTTTAGCATAATCTTTGTAACAATATGTGCACTTAAAATTACATCTTGTTGTCATATAAATTGTGTACATTTTATTTCTCCCTATCTTTAGATAAATAATAACATATCGTTATTTCTATTCAATAATATACATTTAAAATAATTATAAAATTTTATACTCATAAAAATAACCTTTAGAGTAGATATCTTTCTCTAAAGGTTATTTTTATTTTCTTAGATAATATAAGTTATTTTCTTCTTAAGATTTCTGTATAAGCAAGTAAAAGTGGTGCAACTCCTTTTGCTTCATTTTCTACAACTGGTTCTGAAATATAATATTCATATGAACCATCTCTTGAATCTGGACATCCAAGTCCTGCTACTAAGCAAATACCGCCTAAATTCATTTCACCATTTTTTTCATATAAGTATTTATCACAAATACCTTTAAATGCTTTTTCACCGTATTGTGCATAGCTTTCTGGTAAGAATCCCATTCTTACACCTTTTAAAATAGCATAAGCCATAATTGCACTACCACTTGTTTCAAGGTAATTTCCTTCTCTACCGCCTTGATCAACTACTTGATACCACATACCACTTTCATCTTGGAATTTAAGTAACGATTCAATAAGCTCTTTAAACATTTCCATAAGTTTAGTATACATTTCTGTATAGCTTTTATCCATTTTGTCAATTGTATCAATAAGTGCCATTACGAACCATCCTAGAGCGCGAAGCCAAAAGTTTTTAGAAAGTCCTGTTTCTTTATTGCACCATTTAGCTTCTCTAGATGAATCATAGCCATGATAATATAAACCTGTTTGAGCATCTTTCATATACTTTTCTACGTTGCAGAATTGATTAAAGATATCATCATAATTGGCTTTATTATTAAATCTTGTTTCATATTCCATATAAAATGGCTGTCCCATATAAAGACCATCTAACCATACTTGGTTTGGATAAATCTTTTTATGCCAGAAGTTACCCTCTTTTGTACGAGGTTGAATTTTAATTTGCTCATATACAGTATCTATTGCTTTACGGTATCTTTCTTTACCTGTAATATCATATAACTCAAATAACACTTTTCCAGAGTTAACATTATCAATATTTAATTCATGAATATCATAATTATTAATTGAACCATCTTCTCTTACATGATATGTAATGAATGCATCAGCAAATTCCAGATATTTTTCACCTTTTGTGATGGCATACATTTCTAATAATGCTTTAATCATGCATCCATCAATATAATTCCATGTAGGTGCTTTACCTTGTAAAATTTTTTCGATATTCCAGATTGGTCTTTCAGGTGTACTTTTATCAATGAGCTCTTCAATGTAATTTCTAAGCGTATCCATATTCTATTTTCCTCATTTCCTAAATTATGTTTCATTTAAAAGCTTATTTTATTTTACATTAAAGTTTTAACCCTGTCTTAAGTTTCATAAATTTAAGGTATAGATATGTATTATTTATTGATTTTGGATATATTTTATCAAATTTTCTTCTACTTTATATTATTTGTTCATGAAAAACTTATATGCCATTGTTATAGTATTATTAAATAAATATCTTAGAAAGGATTGTGGCTATGGAAAAGAAAACTTTCTGGCTCGGACTTGCACTTGGAATAGGTTGCGTCTCATCTATAGTACTTATAAGCACTTTATTTTCACGCTTAACTTACCTTAAAATGAACACTGCCTTACAACATCAAATTGAAACGACTATTGAAACATCATCAATAATAGACTTTTCAAAGGTCACAGACTTTAACTGGGACACTCTATATGTTTTTACACCCTACTCATCTCCTAATGAAATACTAAAAGCAAATAACATTATGACTTTTAATCCTTCATTCAACATTGAATACTCAGATACGATTGTAATGCTAGGTTTTGTAAGAGATCATTCCCTTGTGACTTATGTGGAATTACCACTCAACCTAGTTGAAAATCTACCCGCAACTTCTATGTGTTTCTCAAAAAACACTGCTGTATTTAAGATTATTCCCGAAGAATCAGACAAGAAGACATTTCACACAATAGCTTTTTAAGTTATTTCGTATAGTTATCTTATTTATGGATAAACTATAAATGCGCTAAACTGCCTCTTTTATAAAATACACCCGTGTTACGTAGAGGTAAAAACGGTGTGACAAATTGAATCTTTGTCACACCGTTTTTGTTTTATGCCTCTATCCAATGACTGCTACAGCCTATTGCCTTAGCCCAGCCTTTTAGTAATTTTTCTTTTTTCTCTATCTCCAAGTCTGCCTGAAATGTTTTATCTAAGCACCAATTATGAGCGATTTCTTCTTTATCTTTCCAATAACCTACAGCCAATCCAGCTAAATAGGCTGCACCTAGAGCCGTTGTTTCTACAACTTCAGGTCTTTCTACTTTTACTCTTAATAAATCGGCTTGGAACTGCATTAAGAAATCATTTTTACTAGCACCGCCATCTACTTTTAAAAGGCTTAAATGCATTCCTGAATCTTGTTCCATCACCTTTAAAACATCATAGGTTTGATACGCTATGGCTTCTAAAGTTGCCCTAATAATATGTGCTTTCGTTACCCCTCTTGTAAGTCCTACTATAGACCCTCTAGCATAAGCATCCCAATAAGGTGCACCTAATCCTGCAAATGCTGGTACAACATATACCCCATTGCTATCTTTGACACTTCTTGCATAAGTCTCACTTTCTGCTGCATTGGCTATTAGCCTAGTTCATCTCGAAGCCACTGAATAGCTGCACCCGCCATAAAGATACTGCCTTCTAAGGCATATTCGATCTTGCCATCTATGCCCCATGCAATTGTTGTAAGTAAGCCATGTTTAGAACTTACTGCTTTTTCTCCTGTATTCATTAATAAAAAGCATCCTGTACCATATGTACTTTTGGCTGTTGCAGGGCTAAAACAAGTTTGTCCAAATAAAGCTGCTTGTTGATCTCCTGCTACACCGCTAATAGGAATGCTTGTTTCAAATAATCCTTCATAAGTACTTCCAAATAATCCACTAGATTCTTTTACTTCAGGTAACATTTGTTTAGGAATATTAAATTTCTCAATTATCTCTTCATCCCATTGTAGTGTATGAATATTAAAAAGCATAGTTCTAGCCGCATTAGAGTAATCTGTTGCAAATACTTCTCCTTTTGTAAGATTCCACATAAGCCAAGTATCTACTGTACCAAATAAGAGTTCACCTTTTTCAGCTCTTTCCCTTGCTCCTTCTACGTTATCTAAAATCCATTTAAGCTTTGTAGCTGAAAAATATGGATCTAAAATAAGTCCTGTCTTTTCTTTAATAATCTTTTCAAAGCCTTCTTCTTTTAGACTTTCACAAAATGCTGCTGTACGTTTACATTGCCATACAATAGCCTTATAGATTGGTTTGCCCGTTACCTTGTCCCATACGATAGTTGTTTCTCTTTGATTTGTAATCCCTATAGCCATCACATCTTTTGCTGCTATATTTCCTTGTTCTAAGCATGCTTTTGCCACTTCAAACTGACTTTCCCAGATGTCCATAGGATCTTGTTCTACCCATCCAGCCTTTGGATAATACTGGTTAAATTCTTGTTGTGCCATACTTTTAACATTTCCTTGTTTGTCAAATAATATGGCCCTTGAACTAGTTGTCCCTTGATCTAAAGCTAATATATACTTTTTCATTGCTTACGCTCCTATGCTTTATTTCTCTATAGCTTTAGTATATATGATTTATTTTAAATTTTAAACGTATTAAATGCCTCTTTTAATGCTGCTATACGTTTTTGTGTATTTTCCTGTGTGATTCTGCTATTTTTAACTGCATCATAACCATGTATTGTTCTTTTTGTTTCATTAAGTATCACAGGTATACCATGATTGCTAAGAAGTTCCGCATAAGCCTTTCCTTCATCTCTTACAGGGTCAAATTCACTAATTTCAATATAAGCTGGTGGTAAGTTCTCAAAATTTTTAGTTGCCATAGGTGAAGCATATGGTAACATATCTTCCTGAGCATTTCTTACACTTCTTATACCATTTCTTAAATAAACTTGCCACATACTATGATTTAATTTTGCATTCCATATAGGGGTATCTATAAATGTTTGCATAGATTCTGTCTGCTGCCTATAATCAGTTACTGGGTAACAAAGCATTTGGAAACATAGTTTTTTATTCATTCTATCTCTAGCCATTTGCGCTACTGCTGTAGCTAATGTTCCCCCTGCACTATCTCCTGCTACTGCAATCCTATCTGTATCTATATCTAAGACATTTGCATTTTCAATCACCCATTCCAAGCAACTATATGAATCTTCAAGCCCTATTGGAAAAGGATGTTCAAAAGCTAAGCGATAATCTACATATATAACCTTACATTTTGCACCTAATGCATATTCTCGTACTAATCTTCTATGAAAATCTAATGCTGATGCTACGAAACCTCCCCCATGATAATAAATTATACAAGGCGCTTTAGCTTCCAAATTATGAGGTTCTATAATTTGAACATTAATAGATTCACCATCAAAACTATTAAAATTATCTTTCGTAACCTCTATTTCTTTATCACTCTTATTCCTTTCCCATACTAATTTCCCTATAGCACTATTTTTTACTAATTCCTTTAATAATTCTTCTGCTTCAATATTTTTATTTCCTTGTTCACATATGCTTACATAAGCCTCAAAATCCTCATTAATATCATATTTACTCATATTTTCACCCTTAATTCTATATTTATATGTCTTATTATAATACATTTAAGACATATAAATATATTATATTTTAAACTTTCAATATCATATAGCTTTATAGCATAAAATAAGGTATCGCAAAGTGTTTCTTCTTACTTTACGATACCTTATTTTAATTTAATAAATTTCCCTACTATCTGCTAATAAACGTATTACAACATGTGTCTTCTAAATGGCACGCTGTACTTGCCCCATTAATGTCAACATCTACTGCATAACAATTATGTTGTCTATTAAATACACAGTTAACTGCGCTACAGTCAATCTGCACTTCACTTTGTGCACACATTGAACAGTTACTTGCTACATATTCAGATTCTACAAAGCTTTCACAATTTGTAGCTTCTGGATTATTAGATCCTTGATGTCCTATATGAATTTGAGATAAGCAACAATGACATTCTTCATTATAAGAACAGTTTTTAACATCACATCTTAAACTTGGCATAGACTTTCTCCTTTTTACTAATTATTTCATCTCAATATTATGAGATATTTATAACTGTTTTATTCCTTTACAGTGAAGTTTCATTTCAAACCTCTTGACTATCCTTTTTTAATACCTTTATTAACAATTATGCCAAAAACCGATTTCATTCTTTCTCCATTTCACGCTATAATTATATTAGCCGTTACATTTGAATGGCACATTATACTTTAGAACTATGGAGAATACTTATGATTAAATTAATAGCAACAGATATGGACGGTACCTTCTTACGTAACGACCATACTATGCCACCTGAATTTCCTGAATTACTTCATACACTTACAGAAAATAATATTATCTTTTCTGTAGCAAGTGGCAGACCTTACTTAACACTTCGTGAAAATTTTAAAGCTTTTCACGAAGATATGCTTTTCATCTCAGACAATGGTGCTCATGTAGTTTACAAAGGTGAAGAAATCGCTGTTCATTTACTTGATAATACTCTAGTAAACGAGCTCATTCTTGAAACACGAAAAATCAAAAATTCTTATAGCGTTGTTTGTACAACAAATGGTGCTTTCGTTGAAAGTAATAACCGTGCTTTCCTTAATGAACTCAAAAAATACTACGTTAAATATACTGTTGTAGATGATCTTACACAAATTAATGAACGCATTATTAAATTCACAGTATGTGATTTAGATGGTGCTGAACATAATAGCTTTCCTATTTTTGAGCCTTTCATGAAAAGATTACAAATCTGCGTCGCTGGTTATGTATGGGTGGACATGATGCCTAACAACGTCAATAAAGGTATGGCGATTTGTGATATTCAAAAACATTTAAATATCAGCTTTGATGAAACAATGGTATTTGGAGATTACCTTAATGATGTAGAAATGATGGAAAACGCTTATTATAGCTATGCTATGCTAATGCCCATCCTGATTTAATCAAAATTTCTAGATTTCAAGCAGCTAGTAATGAAGAAAATGGTGTTGTCCTTAAAATTCAAGAAATGCTTGAAAATAATTTCTTACCACTTGATAAATAGAACTAAAAAGATAGTGTCACAAAATTATAATTCTGCGACACTATCTTTTTAGTTCTAATCTAAAAGCCCTTGTAATTTAAAGCTTTTATAAATACCTTCATTATCTACTGTTTCTGTGATTTCATCAGCCACTTCTTTCAGTGCATCACATGCATTGCCCATAGCAATACCTATATTTACAAATTGCACCATTTCCATATCATTTAAGCTATCACCGTACCCAAGAGTATCTTTTTGATTCATACCTAAATATGTTAAAACATGCTGGATACCTGTAGCTTTGTGCACATCAAGCATCATTATTTCACCACTGCCACTGCCCCAATATGCCATAGAATTTGGTAATATAACCACTTCATCTTTGAATTCTGCTTGAAGCTGCTCCGTGGTCAACTTGGAATTAAAATAAAGAATCTTACAGATATCTTCTCTTTCAAGTGATTCAGCACTTGTCATATGTCCCATAAAACCTTCTGCTTGTTTTTGAATGCTTTCTTTATTTTCTGGATGTCTTGCAATATCTCTTTTAGTTATTTCTCTAAAGAATTCAACTGTGCCTTCACTTACATAAGTTTTATCAGGAGCTTCTAAACAAAATTGGATTTGATGTGCCTTAAAAAAGTCTATGATATGTTTAATTGTTTCTACTGGCATAAATTCTTGCCTTATAATTTGATCTTGTATTTCTACATGTCCACCAGCTGAACAAATTCTGCCATCTACTTCAAGTTCATTAGCTTTGCCAACTAATTCCGCTCTAGAACGTCCTGTACATATGAATACAAGATGTCCGTTAGCTCTTGCTCCTTTGATTGCCTCTCTCGTAGATTCTAACATTACGCCATGATGATTAATTAATGTCCCATCTACATCACAAAATATTATTTTCCTATCCATGCTAAATCCTCTGTCTCTTTCTAGTTATTTTTCTTCATAATAATCACACAAAAACATCATATTCTCTACATTTTGTAAAGCTATATTTATTATAAAGGAAAAATCCTAAGAACAATATTCTTTTTTGTTTATAGTTTTTTCTTTTACTCCCCATTTAATTTTATAAATTGAATAAGACAATCGGTATATCTTATTCGCCCGAAAAGAAGGTTACCCCCAACAACCTTCTTTTTGCAATGTTTTCATTAATTTCTTTCTCTTATTATATAAACAATTCAGTCATTAGGTCATTGCCAATATATTTGTACATATGATATAATGATTTAATAACTCGTGAGGGAGTAGTTTGCGTATAATTTATTGTACGTGACAAGTCAACATAGTGATTATAGGGTACTAAAACCTTTATAATCTGGCTTGTCTTAATGAACAAGACTCATGTGTAGCTTTGTGCTACGCATGAGTCTTTTATTTTGTATAAAATAAACTTATAAAGGAGAAATGCAAATGAGAATTTGGGAAATTATTTTAATTGGATTAGGTCTTAGTATGGACGCCGTTGCTGTATCTATGACAAATGGTATGATTTATAAAGGACTTACTAAAGACAAAGTAATTGGTATGCCTGTATTTTTCGGAGGTTTTCAAGGTTTTATGCCACTTTTAGGTTTCCTCCTTGGAGGTCTTATTTCAGGAATCATTACACAATACGCCAACATCTTAGTCTTTTTAATCTTAGGCTTCATTGGTAGTAAAATGCTTATAGATGTTTACAAAGATTATAAAAATCCTGAAGCTGAAGAAAAAGTTGTAGAAGGTAATCTTACTTATAAAACACTTCTTTTACAAGCAATCGCTACAAGCATTGATGCTTTCACAGTAGGTATTGGTTTTAGTGCTATAGGTGTAAACGTTGTATATGCATCTTCTATCATAGCTCTTACTACTGGAGTCTGTTCATTAGTTGCTATCTTCGTTGGGAAGAAATTCGGTAATATGTTCGAAAGCAAATCAACACTTATTGGTGGGATTATCTTAGTTCTTATTGCGATTAAATCACTTATTGGTTAATAATTAAAGAGTTTGTTACAAAAAGGATATCATTTCACTTTGTAACAAACTCTTCTTATATGCTTCCCTCTTAACCCTATTTACACCTTTTCTACTTACTTTGTTTATGTTTTTTAATACAATAGTCTATTTTTTATTTCAGTACCTCAAGACATTCTCCCTTAAAATGGTTATACTAGATAAGAATATTTCATGTATATACTTCTTATACTCATACATGAAAACAAATATGATACACCAAAGGAGAAACACATGTTTTACATTAAAGACGTAACTTTAGATGAAGTTGATGCATTTATTATCCCTGTATTTGAAGATACGACTGCACGTACAGAAGAATTACAAAAACTAATTGAGAGCGGGACTTTCACTGGCAAAGAAAATGAAATGTTCATTTTACCTACTATAGGTGAAACTGTTAAATATACAATCTATGTAGGACTTGGTAAAATGACTAAACCTAGACAAAGCCTTATACTTAGAAACGCTCTTAGTCAGGCTGCTAGAAAAGCTGTAGAACTTAAAGTAAAAAAAGTAGGTGTCAAAATTGCACTTAGTCCAAAATTATGCATTGGGGACAACACTAAAATCACTACAGAAACAATGGCACTTGCTACTTATAAATTTGATAAATACAAAACAGAAGATAAAAAAGCTAATACTATTGCTTTTGAAGAAATTTATATTATAGGCATTCCAGCTTCTAAACTTGAAAATGAAAAAGAAGTCCTTGAAACAAGCATTAATGTCATAGAAGGCGTTAAGATTGCTAGAGATATTGTAAATGAACCTTCAAATCATATGTATCCAAAATCACTTGCTAAATATGTGAAACATATGGGTGAAGAATGCGGACTCCAAGTAGAAATCATGGACGAAAAACAAATCAAAGAACTTGGTATGCACGCCTTCCTTACTGTAGGTATGGGCTCAGAAAAGAAACCTCGCCTCATTGTAATGCGTCATATGGGAGATCCTTCTAGTGACTATACTTTAGGTCTTATTGGAAAAGGGTTAACTTATGATACAGGTGGTTATTCAATCAAACCAACTGATTCTATGAAAACAATGCACAGCGATATGGGTGGTGCTGGTGCCGTTATTGGTACAATGTATGCTATTGCAAAAAGCAAAGTAAAACAAAATGTTATAGCCGTTGTAGCTGCTTGCGAAAATGCTATCTCTGGTGAAAGTTACAAACCTGGAGATATTATCTCCTCTATGTCAGGCAAAACAATCGAAATCTTAAACACAGATGCAGAAGGCCGTTTAACATTAGCTGATGCTATGACTTATATGATGCAAAAAGAAAAAGTTACTGAGGTTATTGATTTAGCTACACTTACAGGCGCAGTCCTTACAGCTTTAGGAACAAGTACAACTGCTGTTATTACAAATAATGAAGCATTTTATGAACGCTTACAAGCTTCTGCCCGCAAGACAGGAGAACAATTCTGGCAACTTCCTACATTCGAAGAATATAAAGCTATGAACAAAAGTGAAGTTGCAGACCTTAAAAACTTAGGCGGTAAATACGCTGGCACAATCACAGCCGGTTTATTCGTAGGAGAATTCGTAGAAAATGACACACCTTGGATGCACCTTGATATTGCAGGAACTGCATGGCATGAAAGTGTAAATAGTATTAATGTGAAGGGAGCAACTGGGACTCCAGTAAGAACTCTCTTCCAACTTATAAAATCAAGATAGGGCTACACAGAAGAGAGCGCAAATGAAGGTGGAAGGATTCGAACTACACTCTACAGAATTTGTGATACTCTAAGTTCGATAAACAAAGAAACAGCGTGAACTCACAGTGCGATAAAGCGTGCGCTATTCAAACAGCACACTTAAACCAACCTACTAAAGTAGGTGGAATTACACATATAAAGGGTGTGCATCAAATGCACCGCCACCCTCTACTCATACGCCAACAAACAAAAAAGGCTCTGCACTTTCATGCAGAACCCTGTCTCCAAGCGTTCCCGACTGGAATCGAACCAGCGGCCTACCGCTTAGGAGGCGGTCGCTCTATCCTACTGAGCTACGGAAACACTGTGCCTAATAGACACTCTATTATAGTACATATTTTATTTATTTTAGTCAAGCCTTTATTTTGTAACAATGGTCCCTTGTAACCAACAAGTTCCCATAAAACGCATACCCACACTAGGCATACCTACTAAGTCCTTTTTATTAATAAGCACTTCTAATGGCATATCGTTTACTTCTAAAACAAATAGGTAAATATCTTCACCTGTTTTACTATTTTTACGTGTATCAATTGATTTGATTTCGCCTAACACAGCATATGTGGCATCTACTAATGTTGTTGGTACAAAGTAGCCACTCATAATAGATAAGAAATCTTCTTGCATCATACGCTCTTTAAGCTGATCATCTAAGTCTTTTTCCTCTTGTTCAAGTTGAGCCTGGGCCTGTGCATCCCCTTCTCTAGCCTTTTGAATGATGACCTTAAGCTTTTCACGTTCTTCTCTTTCAACTTCTTCATCTTCTTGGTCTTTTTCAATTGGTAAAATAATCGTACCTTCCATAGCAAGACCAGCAACTTTAACTTTATCAAATATACGTTTTTCTTCTATAATATCAAGATACTCCACAACATTTTGTAGCCAGAAAATAAACTGCATGCCTGTGTCCTTTTCTTCACAAATCACATAGTATGTATAGTCATCATCTACACATTCTACTGCCATGTCTTCTACTTGAATCTCATTGTGACTTATAAAACATGGTTCACATTGTTCAATCTCAATCTTAGCTTCTTTCTTGCTACCACCTTTCAGAACAATTCTTACCATGACATACATATCATTATCGTATGCTTTGAAGTATTCTGCTAAAATATCTTTATTCTGCTTTCTTGTCACAACTTGCTCAGTTGGGCTATCTAATATACTACTTACTATAGCCTCTAATTGTGTATCTTTGTCTAGGTTTGAAAAACCAACTGCTGAAATTGGAGATTCCATCTTTATCCCCCTCTCCGTTTCTAATCTTATTTAACACTTAATTTACTATCTTATCCATAAAAACTAAGTGTCTCAAAGTTTTTTGTCTTCTATTATTTTCTAATTATACAAAGGCTATTTTCATATTACAAGTAGTTACTCATTCTCCTATTATAAATATATATATATATTTTTCAAGGAGATTATGATACTTTTATACAGTTTCACCTTGGTTTTCTACTTATTTCTTTATCTTTTTAGCTTCTAATCTTTTAGCTAGCCATTCATTATAGAGTCTAAATATAATTGCAAATACTGGTACACCCAATACTGAACCAATTATACCAAAAAGCCCTCCTCCTACAAGTACGACAAATACAACCCAAATACCATCAAGACCTATTGAATCACCTACAACTTTAGGACAAATAATATTACCATCTATTTGTTGTAATACTACAACAAATACAAGATACCATATAACCTTAGTTGGATCTGCTAATAAAATAATAATGACACATGGCACAGCTCCAATAAATGGTCCTAATACTGGAATGACATTTGTAATCCCTGCAATAAATCCAATTAATAATGGATACGGAAATCTAAAACTCCATGCACCTATAAAAGTTAAAATTCCTACAATAAGTGCATCTGTTAACTGGCCTACAATGAATCCTTTGAATGTTTCATTTGTCACCTCTAATACATGATATAAATACTTCTCGCTTTATTAGATATCGTAACCTGCAATGTATTAGAAATAAGTGCTGCTAAATCATCTTTACTTATTAAAATGTAAATTGAAATAATGAGTGTAAATCCTGTATTGAGGATTCCATTAAACGCACCTGTTGCAATCCCTATAACAGATGGCACGATATTTTGTAAAATCGCAATAATTTGTTCCTTAGACTGTACCAAGAAATTTTGAACCTTTATCCAACTTGATTCTTGAAGGTCCACTCTACTCATAATCTCTCTTGAAAGCGACTCAAACTGAGTAGAATAACTATTCATATTTCCTACAAATACACTAATACTATTAGCTAACTGTGGAATTAATGTAGCAAATACAAGGATGATTACTGCAAATACAAGAACATATGAAAGTACAATAGCTATACCCCTTTTCTTCTTGTAAGTTCTATCCCCTTCCTCTACTTTAAAAAGCTTTTTAACAAAGAAGGTGACTGGAATGTTAATCAAATAGGCAAAGGCAAACCCATATATAAATGGCCCTATGAGTACAAAAAAGTTTTTAATCATACCTCTTACATCTTCAAACTTAATGAGCACAAAGGCAAGTATTAAGGCATATGTAATTAAAAACAACTGTTTTCTATACTTAATCATCCATAACTCCTTTCCTCTTGTAAACCTTAAGGGATACCCTCTATTTTTATTATACCTTATACATATAAAAAAATTAAGTTAGACACTCTACTAAAATATATCCTAATTTTGGAAACTTATTCAGGTATAAATTCAAATTCATTTGCTTAATTATATCCTTTCTCCCATACTTTAAACATTTTACGCCAAAATAAAAAAGCATTTTACGAGTCGACCCTTCGTAAAACGCTCTCTAAAATAAGCTAAACTTATATTACCTTACAATTAGCATAATCCATTAATGACATCATTAAATGTATCTGGATGATTTGTAATAACTGCATCTACATTTAATTCTTTCATTTGTTTCATATCTGCTTTTTCATCTACAGTCCATACTGTCACTGTTTTACCAATGCTATGTACTGTATCAATTGCTTCTTTATCTACTTTAGTATAATCTACTGAGATTGCATCCGCATATCTATAGCTACGGATATCCCATGGCATTTCTTTGCAAAGAAGTGCTGTTTTAATAGCTGGTGCTAATGTTTTAATTCTTTTAAGAGTTTCTACATTGTAAGAAGATAAGATTACTTTATCTTCTGCACCAATTGTTGCTACACGATCAATTACTTCTTCTGTAATTTGTTCGTATTGTTCTTCACTATCTTTAATTTCAATGTAAAGTTTAACATTGTATTTCTTAACTAATTCAATGGCAGATTTAATACATAAAATCTTTTCTCCTTCATATTTAGGATCATATTTTACGCCCGCATCAAATTCTAATAATTCATCAAGTGTATGATCTTTGATGTATCCAGTACCTGTTGTTGTTCTGTCAAGTTTTGCATCATGAATGATAACAACTTTGTTATCTTTTGTCATGTGTACATCTACTTCAATTCCGTCACAATAACCTTCTGTTAATGCTTTAGCAAAAGCAATATTTGTGTTTTCTGGATATCTACCACTAAAACCTCTGTGTGCAATATTTAAAACTCTTCCCATTTATGTCTCTCCTCTCACGTCAACAAGTTTTCTATCGGCCTCATTTCTTATTATAATCCTATTATATTAAAGTCTCAAGTTTTTAAAACATTTTCAATTAATTCATTATATATAGTATTTCACTAATGTATTAATCTACAAGCTCCCAAGTACCAAATTTCCCACATCCAGGGCAAGCTTCTTCACAATTAGCTCCAGAATACTCCATAGATAAAAATGAACCCATAATATTTGCATCATACATAGGATAAATAGGTAATTCCATCATATTTTCATACTCATATCCCACTGTTTTTCTATAACCACATTTTCGACAAATATATTCACTCACTTACTTCACCCATCCTAATATTAATCATTAACATATTTGCCTTTATGTTTTGCTTTTAACTTCAAAATTATTCTCGAATTCCATCCCTTACTTCCTTATAAAATTCAAATAATAAAAAGGAGCTACAATAGCTCCTTTTTTTATTATTTGAATTTTACTTGCTCTGTTTCACCTGTAATTGCTCTAAATGAGAATCCTTGTTGTCTAAGCCCTTCCACGATTTGTGGCAGTGCATCAACTGTAGTCGTTTTAGCTGGTGCGTCATGCATTAAGATTACTGCTTCATCTTTACCTTTTGAACCATTTAAAACAGAATTTACAATTACATTTTTATCTTGTCTATTGGCAGATGCGTCTGATGAATCTACATTCCAGTCAAAATATGTAAACCCTGCATTATTAACTGCTGGAATAATTTGATCCATAATTGATGTGCCACCATATTTATGACTAATTGTATTGTTAGAACCACCAGGGAATCTCATAATAGTAGGTTTAACACCTGTGATTTTCTCAAGTGATTTTGATAAGTCTGTAATATCTGTCATAAATGTATCTACACTACGATAAATTTTATCATATTCATGTGTGTTAGAGTGGATTGCTAAAGTATGTCCCTCATTTACAATACGTTTATATATTTCATCTTGATTATTTTTACCTAAAACAAAGAATGTTGCTTTGATATTATTGGCTTTAAGAAAATCAAGAATTTTTACAGTATTTACACTTGGCCCATCATCGAATGTAAGATATGCAAATTTATTTGTATCATCACTTACATTTACACTTGGATGAGCTGCTATTTCTTTTTCTAATTGTGCTTTTTTATTTTGAACTTCTGTTTCTACTGCTTCAAGCTCTAGTTTATGAGTGTTGAGTTCTTCCTCAAGTGCTACCTGCTCTGCATTAAATGTAGTCACTGCTTCTTTGGCAACTTTTAATGCACTTACCTTCTCAGGTAATTTATATGCTAAAAACCCTGCACATCCTCCGAATACTATTGCTAAAAGTAGAAATAGTAGTGTAGTTCCAATTTTATTACTCTTTCTTCTGCCATAACCCATTGTTATCACCTTTTTCTACTTCTCTAATTATACCTATTCCTATTTTTAATGTTATATTTATGTTATTCCTTATTATTTCATTGAATCTGGAATAACTACCGGTTCATATTTTGCTAAATTATCTTGTAATTCTGCTAATTCTTTTTCCGCTGCTACTTTTTGTTCTTTCACAGCTTGTACTTCTGCTCTTAAGTCTTCTGTAGTCTTAGAAATAGTCTCTATGCTTGCAGTATTTTTATTAATACTACTTGCAATAAAAAGGTTTTCACCTAAGAGACATATTGTTAAAGCAGCGCCTAAGATAGTTATAGCTATACATACACCTAAAAATCGATTCTTCTTTTTAGTACCAAAAATTAAGTTACTTCTATATGCCATAATGCCTTATCCTTTCTTTTATTTTATCTATTAATCAGTATACTATTTTTAACTTAAATTTAAAACATAGATTTTAATTTTTTATCTTACCATTTTTTTCAAAACATAAAAAAGTGAGGATGCCTAAATAGACATCCTCCAATCCAACTAACTTAACAAATTTAACCAACTTAAGGAATCTATACAAACTAAGCATTACTGCTTATTTTGCCTTATTTAATAACTGTTCTGGTACTTTTGTTTGATAGCACCACCAGTCTGACTGATAGCTTATGGCTTTATAGGCCGATCTTCTAGCTACCTTTTCCAACAATATCAATAAAATTAATTTCATTTACTACTCCTTTATGTAAGGCACCAAGATAAGTATACCTACTATACTCATAACTACTGCTACAGTTGACCATAATCCTTTATAATTGTTATTGCCCCCATAAAATCCTACTAATGTGCTAATTGCAAGTACACTAACCATTATCCTACTTATTCTTCTATTTCTAATTAATTCATTAGAAGTTTTAGGATTATTTTTATTTTCTATAGGTGCTGCCATATATACAATACCTACTGTAAATACACTACTAAGAAAAACTAAGTTATCCATAATCATCATACAGTGGGTCATTGTAGTTACAATTGTTAACCCATGTAATACGTGGGTTATAATAAAGCACTGCCATCTTGTACTGGCGTGATACCCACCTGTTATACGCCGCATGCCCATAAATATCAATAAAAATATTAATGTATACTGAATACAATTAGCCGCAATCCCTACTATTAATATAGTAATTAGCAAAAACAAATTGCTTATCAGTATTTCTAAACCATAGCAATAAATATCACACTCTTCTTCTAAAATGATATGATTTGCTTGTAATGTTAAAACCAACTTATTAATTACTCGGTTTATATTTTTCAACTCCTTTGATACAGTCATTCTATCACACTATCTTTTTATTTTTGTTTTTTCTGTCTAAATGGTAAAGTTTTCTGTCTAAATGGTAAAGTTTTCTGTTTAAATGGTTAAATCTTCTTTTTTTATTACCTAGCTTTCCCTATAATCTATTAAAACATTGATTTCAAATTCATTGTTTTTACAGCTATATTCCATAAATCCAGCATATTTATCAACTACATACTTTACATTAATAAGCCCATAACCATGTTCATGCTTGTTTAGCTTTTTACGTTGCACCAATTTATTATTTTGAATAGGATTACTAGCTACAGTATTGCTCATATTAATAAGCAGTTTATTATGGTGCGGATGAATATTAACCTTAATCTTCCTCTTTTTATCCTCTACTTCTCGTACAGCTTCTATAGCATTGTCTAATAAATTTACTAGCAATGTCCCTAAATCTACTTCTTCTATACACATCTCCTCTGGGAACTTAATTTTCAAATCATAATCTATATTTTCTTCCCTCGTGGAATAAACCTTTTGATTAACAACTGCATCTCCTATCATATTGCCTGTATTATAATACATTGGTACTTTCTCGGCCTGTTCTCTTAACTCCCTAATGTATTTCAGACACTCCTCTTTCTCATTATTAGTAACCATATATTCTAGGATGCCATAATGATTGAGCACATCATGTTTAATTCTTCTAATCTCTTTATGACTCTTATTAAGCTCCATAATATGTTCTTGTATAACATCTTGATTATGTAAAATTAATTTTGTCTTAGCATTTTCCTGTACGCTTACAATAATCTTTCTAAATAAAGCATAAATCATTATATTAAATGTAAAGAATATAACAGCTAATAAAACAATATATCGCTGCATTAATGAGTCTGTATTATAAACACTCAATTTAAACATAACGATGACAGTTACCAACGATGCAACGAATGTCACAAGTGCGAAATCTCTATACCCCTTAGGCATTTCTACTCTTTTTAAATTAAAAATTCGTTTAGCAGCAACTATTAATTTCAGAATAAATAGCTTAACCATTAAAATAACGCCAACACGTGTCATATGTCCATAAGTTAATAATTCACTAATCTCTTTATTTGCTAAATAGGCCATCAAATTTACGCTGACGATTGTACATAATCCTAAACAAACATCAAATACAGTGGCTACAATAATTTTATTTTTAATTGTCCCTTTGTACATGATTATTGTATAACTGCACATTAAACTTAGACTTATCAAGGTTGAACAGCTGTTAAAAGCCTCATACCCCGTTACAAAATAAATCCCCATTGCTAACAACATAAGTCCTGGAATTTTATATTTCTTTCTCTCTTCATATTTATATTCTAATATAAATTGTACAAATTGATCCAAAAACAAAGTATCAATCATACAAAATAAAATCTCCATAAAAATATACATCTCTGTTCTCCTATTTTATGTATGCCACAAATTTACTATAAAATGCTTTTTTCTTATTTCTACTTATTAAGATGGTTTCTTGTTTCCCACTAAAGTCTGTTAAAATTTTTAAGTCTTTTGTAATTGTCCTTACATAACGCATATTAATTAGTGTGGATCTATTAGGCATTGCAAAGTTACTATTATTCTTTATAATTTCTAATATATCTTCAAATCGTGTTACCATAATACGGTAACGTCCCTTCGTCGTCTGCATATAAAACTTACGAAGCTCTATTTCAAAATATATAATCTCATTTTCTCTCAGTTTAAGTACTTCTTGTTCAGTATTAAATAAATATATATTCTTTTTTCCCTCTACATACTTAATGCATTGTCTAATTAAGCTTTTTCGTTCCTCCATCTCTAAGCCTTTACGTATAAATTTATAAATATTGTAACCAAAGGCATCATATACTCTATCTTCCATGGATGTTATGAGTACAATGGTTACTTCTTCATCTATTTGTCTTATAGCTTCAGCAACATCAATGCCATCCATTTCCGGCATATCAATATCTAGAAAGATCAAATCAATACTATCTTCCCGTTTATCATATTCTGAAACTAATTTTTTAGGAGAAGTACACGCCTCTAAATCATACTCGATATTTAACTCCTCTAATTCCTCCTTTATCATTCGTGATAGCTCTTTTACATAAATCTCTTCATCATCACATATCATGATTGATAGCATTTTTATCACCTTCTTATATCACTCTATACATTTTCTTCAATCAATTATATTATTTTTCCCTTATTTTATCAAACTTTGTCTTTTTATCCTTAATTTTCATAAAATAATTAAGGAGACATCTTTTTTAAGTTATCTCCTTAATTATTCTTATTTATGTTTTTCTTCATACTCTTTCCAATCTACAAGCCTGTCACCAATAACAATATAACTTTTTTTCGCCAAACGAGCTAAAGGTGTATCCGATAAGGAATCAGAATAAAACTCTGCCATTTCATAATCGCTCATATATTCATTGAGACGTACTACCTTTTCTTCTCCATAACAATTTTCTCCATCAAACTTTCCTGTTTTAGCGTCTACCTTAGAGGCAATTAACTTCTTTACACCAATCTCTTTACAAATAGATGTCAACAAAAATTCTGGTGATGCAGATATGATAATATCTATCTGATGATCCTTTTGCATATACCATCCTTTTAATTTTGATTTATGTATTTTCCAATAATCATTTACCCATTCCTCTATATTAGGAATGTCCCTGAGAAACATAAAGTATTTTTCTTTCATTTTTACTTTAGGCCACTTCTTTAAACCATAGTGCATAACTGTAGCATAAAGCTGAATAGGTATATATTTTAAAATACTAGGCTTTCTTTTTAAACAATACTTATAGAAATTAATAGAACTATCTCCATCATAAACTGTCTTATCAAAATCATATGCAATTATCTTCATGACTCTCCCCCTAGTCTATTTTGTCTATAATTATAGTATATATATATTTTCAATCTTCTGTAAAGTTTTAATGCATATTAAAAAGGGTGATATGACCCACCACTATCATATCACCCTTTTAAGTTTGAACTTTAGAATTATAAAATTCCTTGATCAGCCACTACTATAATTTCGCCAGCTTTAATTTTAGCATATGCTTCGTTTACTACTTTTGTAGTTTCTTCATTAAGGTTAGGATTCACTTCTGGAATACCTACCCCATCATTTTGTACACCATATGTGAGCGTTTGACCACCTTTATACGCTCCCTCAATTGCATCCGCAATCACATCATATGTTGCTGTACTAATTTTTTTCATAGCTGATGTTAATACAACTGACTGCGTATCATTGTATAACCCGTCATCATATTGATCTACATCAACACCAACGACCCAAACTTTTTCGCCGCCTTGTGCACGTTCTCTAGCTTCTTTAATAACACCTGTACCTACTGCTCCAGCTGCACTAAAGATAACATTTACTCCACGATCATAAAGTTGTGCGCTGATTTGTTGTCCAGCTGCCACATCAGTAAATGTTCCTTGATAAATGAAGTTCTCTGGTAACATTGTCATACTTGTTCCATAGTTTTCATTTGCAAATTGAATACCTTGTTGGAATCCCCAATTGTATCTGTTAACTGCATCTGTTGCCATACCACCAATAAAGCCAACATTTGCTTCTTTGAGCTCTACAGCAGTTGCAAGTCCTGCTAAAAATCCTGCTTCATGCTCATCAAATAAAACTGCTACTGTATTATTGCCTACTGTCTCTGGTACAGCATCAATAATCATGAATTTTTTATCTGGATATTTACTTTGTGCTTGTGTAATTGATTGTGTAAATTTGAAGCCAGGGGCAACTACCATATCGTATCCTGCTTCATCAAAGTTAGCAATTTCCTTAAGAATCTCTGCATCTGATTCTCCACCTGGTTGAAGATATTTAGATTTGATTCCAAATTTTTGAGCTGCTGATTGGATGCCTTCCCAAGAACCTTGATTGAATGATTTATCATCAATTGAACCAATGTTTGTTACAAGACCTACTTGTAAATCACTTTTATTAGTATTTCCTGTACTTGCACCACATCCAGCTAATACTGACATTGCTATAAATCCACATACGATATTTCTTAATAACTTTCTACTCATAGTTTTTAACCCCTGTTCCAAGTCTAATTTATGTATTCATTCTAGTTATTTTTTCTTCATTATGTCGCAAAAACAAATTTTACTTGTCACTTGCTATATTAGTATACATAAAACCCGAACGTTTTGCAAGCTTTTTACAAAAACGTTTTGCCATATTTAATTTTATTGCTTTATTCATTTCATTAATTCTTATTATGTACTTAGCTTATAAAGGTTATTCTACATTTTTAATTAAAACTTCCCTAACATAGGTGTTACTTCTATATTAAAAGACTTAGCTAATGCTTCAGTCTTAGCAATAGCTTCATCGCTTAAAAATCTAGGATCATGAGCATCTGAATTAATTAAATAAGTTAGTTTATATTCCTTAGATAGTTTAAGTGCTTCTGAAACAGGATATCTTCTGCCACCACGTAAACCATTTACATTGATTTCAACTGGAATATTTAAACGTTCACATGTACTAAAGATTTGACGCATAACCTTTTCACTGTGCATATCCCATTTGTCATCATTGTATTTCTCAAGAATTAAATCAGGATGAGCTAAGAAAGTAAATATACCTGTTTCTAATCCTTCACATACTTCATTGGCATAGATATATAAAGGCTTTTCATCTTCTTTCTTTGCAAAGCTGTCAATACGTTTATGATCACACCAGTGTTGACCAAGTATTAAAATCTCATAGCCATATTCCTTGCGGAACATTTTATAAGTCTCTATTTTTTCAGGGTAATATTCGCATTCAAACCCTTTAATGACGCGAATTTCATCTTTATATTTCTCTATTTGTTCATCTAACTCTTTATTGAAAGCAGCAAACTCTTCCCATCTCATTCTAGCCATATCATCATTTTCAATTTGTGGCACATGATCTGTAATTGCAATCTCTTTAAGTCCAGCTTCTATAGCCGCCTTAATATAATCTTCTATTTCTCCTACAGCATGGTTACACCATCTCGTATGTGTGTGATAATTTGCAATCATTTTATTCCTCCTCAAGGCTTGTACGTTCATTGTATTCATTCCACTACATGGTAGCACAAGCCTCTTTACCTGTCCACTTTTGCCACATTTTAAGACTGTTTACTATTTGAAAAATTGCTCAATTTTCTCTTGCATCTGCTGCTTTTCTGCTTCAAATTGCTTCTTACGATTCACATTGGCTCCAGAAGGATGAGGAAAACCTAATAAACATTGAGACTCCTTTAGCTTTCCTTCCTGAATACATTCTAAAACTATGTTTTCTACACATCTGCCTAAAGGTATAATGAAAGCATCCTTTAACATTTCTACTTGAGGATAAAAGAAAGCTTTTACATAATCCATTAATAATTCATTCTTCATTAAATCCGGTGTATGGCCTGTATAATTTTTACCTTTTACAAAAGTCGCAAAAGGTAGCATAGATGTCGTATGCAATAAATCATCTCTATCTCCAAAAAGCTCTGCTGTAGAACAAATGCCTAAAGCTTCTTGTACATTGAGTTCATCTAGCATCTCTATAATATTTTTTCTTAAAGTCCCACTAAACCTAGCTTCCTTCTTGCAAATATAAGGCATTTCTTCCAATGGCACACCTTCTTCAATGCACTTTCTAGCTGCTATAATAGAAGTATTCATTTGGGCAAATCCAGGTGTAATTCCTACAATAAATACCTTACCATTAGGATTCATATATTCATTATGGGTATTATAATAGATTGAAATATTCCCCTCTTCCTCTATACAAAACTCCGGCACAATAAGCTCCTCTTTTGTATAAGTCTTTTTTAAAGGGAGCTTCGCAATCTCATTATAATAATCCTTAATCTTTGGCATTTGTTTCATTCAAGTTATCCTTTCTTTATCTTATCTAGTAGCTGCCCTGAATCTTTAATTTTAATATGTCCTCTTGTTAATGTCACAAGCCCTTCTTTTTCAAATTTCTTAAGTATTCTACTCACCACTTCTCTTGAACTACCTAAATGATTTGCAATCATCTCATGGATTAATTCTAAATCGTTTGTCTCAGATATTAAACTTTGTTCATATAAAAACTGTGCAATTCTATAATCTAATGGAAAGAAAATGGCTTGTTCTAAAGTATACATGACATCTGATAATTTACTTTGCGTAATATAAAGAAGAAACTCTAAAACGGCACTATTTTTCTGCGCTAAAGCTTTAAAAGTAGTACTTTCAATAATAATAGCTTTCGCCTCCTCTATAGCACATAAATTAATATCATAAGTGATGTTACTAAAAACGCAAGCAGCCGATAACATACAAATATCTCTCTCATATAATTTAAATAACGTAATTTCTCTTCCACTAGGGGCAGCAATATAACTTCTAAATGCACCATTTATTACAATTAAAATTCCTGTACACTCTGCATTTTTAACATGTACAATCTCACCTTGATCATATTGGGCAATCGAACTATTTTGAACTAATTCTTCTTTTTCACTTTGTAATAAGCTTTTCCAAAAAGGTAAGATTTCCTCTAAATAATTAACTTTCTCCATGTTATTTTAGCTTCTCCCTAATTATTTATTGTTTAAGATTGAGCTAGGTAATAAATAAGCACCACTCATAAATAGTATACCCATTAATAATAAACCACTCCACCCATAGCACCTACACATGTTCTCGGACATATTCCTGCATAACCTCTTGCTTCTCATTTTTCCTAGATGTTCTATATGCAATAAATGCCCCTACTAGTATAGAAAAAACAAATACCATTGAATAATTAATAGAATTCATAATCTCCTCTCATCCTAAAACCTCCTTACCGCCAACGGACAGTCTAATAAATTCTTTGTTAATATATCAGCATTAAAAATTTTATTCTGTGACTTTGTCACATAAAAATTCACCTGAAAATTTCATACATCTATACAAAAATATAGAACCTTCATAGAGAAGATTCTACCTCTGTAACATTTTTTGTAGTTTTGCCATATCTAATATTAAATTCACTGTCTCAAATTTTCCTTTGTAAAACATAGCCCAGTTATTAAACACACAAGGTAATGCTTTAGCTTTCTCTAAGGTATCTACTTTAATGAATGAAACAGGTACATTATTTGTTTCACAATGTTCTTTAATAAGCTCTATATTTTGATATACATAAGGGCACTGCATATCATAATAAATAGTCAGCTCTTCATTTGCAATTTTTGAAGCCTTAGCCCCCTGTGTAAAATGAGGGGTTGTCCCATCAAAAGAAAGAGCAAGTAACTCATAGCCACTTTCTGTGGTATCCACTACCTCAAAGCCAAATCCTTTAGCAAAAGCCTGATCTGTCAGCCAAGCTTTTTGCTTTTTGGCACCTAACATACAAATGCCAGACTTTCCATTTTCCCTAGCATCTGCAATACAATATTCCATCATAGCCTTCCCATAGCCCTTACCTTTATAACCACTGCCTGAAGCCCATAAGCAATAAATATAATAATAATTGTCCCCCTCAATAGGCACCCAAGCCTTTTCTAATGGCGCATATTCAATAAAAACAGTCGCCTTAACATTTAATTTTCTAAAAACATGTCCCTCATCAAATCTCTCCCAAAGCCACTGCTTCTTAGCCTCTATCCCCGGATGCACCTTCTTACTGCGAATAATACATGATATATGTTCAGTAGGTAAATTCTCCTTCGTTAGATTTATAAAATCAACATTTAATTCTCCCATTTGATCACCCCATAAATTCTTAAACCCTAATTAATACTTATAAAATAATGATTTTCCTAATAGTAATATAACACAATTTAAGAAAATCTAAACTGTTTACAAATTGTGTGTCAATTTATATATGTAATAGTAAGCTTCTAGGCAAAAAAGAAGCCTAAGATTCTAAAATCTATAGGCTTCTCTTCATGCTTACACACGCAGTAGGATTCGAACCCACGACATTCTGATCCGAAGTCAGACGCTCTATCCAGCTGAACTATGCGTGCTTATACATTTTAAGTTTAACACTTTTATGTTGGGAGTTCAATAGAGAGATTGTTTTTGATGTATCTAATTAACATGTGTTCTCATTGGAACATCTGATTTTTTTGTGTTTACGGCATCTGATTTTTGGTCTTTTTATAAGCATAACATCTATGCTGTAACAATTCAAGGAAAGCAAAAAGAGAGAATACAAAATGTCTTCTTAAATCCATTTTTAGGTACTACAAATAGACCGATTTGCATCTGTCTCAAAATTTCTATTCAATTATAAAAATTTATGCTAACATATAAAGGAAGCTATGAAAAATCTTAATAGTTAGGTGTCGTTTCCTATGCCTATCAGGCTTATATGAAGTTTATGAAATAGGAAATCTCACTATTCGAAAACGTAATTCATAGAATTTAGCAGGTTCAGATTTCTTGTTTTTAAGTGTATTATACAATGCATTTATATGCAGAAGATTATATGGTTTTTCTTCCATCTTTTCCAGAATGAAGCTGATTAAATACTAAATCCCAACCCCTATATCTCATTGTCCATTTTTGTGTGATTTTCATTGTTGCCAGATAGAGCATTTTTGCTTTTACATTTTTTATTCTTACATGATAATTTCATATATAAAAGATATCAACAGGTTATTATAAACCTCTGATATCTTTTTTATATATTCTTTATTTATTTTTAAACTTAGGAAAACCAATTGCTATAGCAATAAGGCCACAAATACCCATAAGCACTGGATAATGTAAATATTTTAAAATTGCAATAGGTGAAATTCCTGCAAGACCTGATGCTACAATGAGCTGTGCTCCGTAAGGAATGATCCCTTGAATACATGCCCCAAAGATATCTAAGATACTAGCTGTTCTTCTAGGATCAATATCATATTCATCAGCAATATCTTTTGCAAGTGGTCCTGCCATAACGATGGCAATTGTATTATTGGCTGTACACATATCTACAAGACTTACAAGGGCAGCAATACCAAACTCTGCACCTTTCTTTGTACGTATACAACGTTTTACAAAGTTCACTAAGTAATCAATACCACCATTTTCTTTGATAAGCTCTAATGTTCCACCAATAATCATTGCAAGTAGTACCATTTCTGCCATACCAATCATTCCATTAGAAGCTGCGCCTATTGCATCAAATACTCCAAAGCTACCTGTTACAACGCCCACAATTCCTGCAAGTACTGTTCCCCCTGCAAGTAAGATAAACACATTCACGCCTAAAATTGCACCAAGTAATACTGCAAGATATGGGATTACTTTCACCCATTCATAAGCATATTCACCAGTAAGTTCTTGATGATATTGACCTGCCATTATAGTTAAAATAATGATTGTAATAATTGCAGCTGGTAAAACAATTAAAAAGTTTACTTTAAACTTATCTTTTAATTCACAGCCTTGAGTACGTACTGCTGTAATTGTGGTATCTGAAATCATAGAGAGGTTATCTCCAAACATTCCACCACCAACAATTGCTCCAATTACAAGTGGTATTGGCATACCTGTTGTTTCAGCGATACCAAGTCCGATTGGTGTAAGTGCTGTAATCGTTCCTACAGATGTTCCCATAGCAAGTGAAATAAAACAAGCAATTAGGAATAAGCCGCCTACTAAGAACTTAGATGGAATTAAATGCAGACTTAAGTTAACAGTAGATTCTACGCCGCCCATAGCTTTGGCTACAGAAGCAAAGGCACCAGCTAAAATAAAGATAATGCACATCATCATAATATCTGTATGACCAGCACCCTTACAAAACATCTCAATCTTTTCTTCAAATGATTTCTTTCTATTAAATGTTAATGCCACAGCTGTTGCAATCATAAATGCTATTAATACTGGCATTTTATAAAAGTCATTCGTTCTGATTCCTACTCCTAGGAATAATATTAAAAACACACCTAAAGGTAATAATGCTAATGCACTACCTTCATTTCCTTCTTTTCTCATATGACACCTTCCTAAATAATGTATAGTCGATTTCTATATTAACATAACTTATTTGTATTAATCTACTATTAAATTTTGTCATATAAATTCTAAGAAGGTTTAAATTGCTTTAAATCTCATTAATTTAACCAATTACTTATATAATTACCATCATGATCATTGGTATAATACACATGATTATTACCACTTTCCCAAATCACAACACCATACCCATCTTTCTTAATAAACTTAAATTCAAAACTAGAATTTGCTGGAATTCCAGTCACTATACCTTCCCAAGTTGGATAATTCGTTGGCCCTAATTTCACCGCTTGATCTGTATTCCATTTACCTAGTTCTTTGATATTTCCTACCACATACACATTTTGTCCCCAATAAGTTTCTGCTTGATTAACTCTAAATTTCACGCTAACATTTATCTGATTATTGTCCTCTTTTTCGTATCTTGCAATAAAGTCTCTATAATAATTATAAGATTGACCTTCTACTACGTCACCAACTCTTAAAATAGTAATCCCATTATATCCATGATAATTGATGGCATCAGAAATATTATTCCAATAATATTGATAGTCATCTCCACCAGATAATGCATTTTCTCCTTTAATCTCTATACCTAATCTAGCTGCACTATCACCTACATAACCTACTAATGTTTTAGGTGCAGAAGTATTATTGCCATCATGATCATTCATCTCAAGACATGTAAAATGTAAATTCACCTCATCATTGAAGCTCTCTATCATTTCTAAAATTGGATTATAACCATATCCATTATCTTGGCTAAAATCACTATCGATAACCCCTGCACAAACCTCTGCCGCACGTGGTGTATTAGTTGACTCCATTTGCCAATGAACCCCTGGAATCTTAATACCTAATTTAATATTATCAAAATCCTCATCAAATGCTTCCTGCCCATAAGTTAGCATGCGTCTACCATGCTCTACCAATGAACCATTGTACCATTCCAAAAGATCCTTACCATATTGGCTTTCATAATAATTATGTGCACCATTACTATAAAAGAAATTATCACCATCCATAGGTGGTGTCACTTGGTTAAGACTACTTAAATTGCAGCCCCAAGCATTATTAATGCTTTGTAAACTACCATATTTAGTAAGCATTGCTACTCTAAAATCTGCCTTTGCTAAATTGGAATAACATTGCATAGCACCCTTATTAGGATAACCCGTATTTGTATCATGATTGTTATAAGAAGGATATCTTAATTCTCCAGCAGGGCCACCACTAATATTAAGCTCTTGAATATCATTTTTATACGTAGCACCAAAATGATCTTCAAACGCATTCATAAAATCAATATACTCATTCTTAATAGCTTCATCAGCCCATAAAGAAATATATTCATTACAAAAGTTACCTTGAGAACTTTGATACTTTAAGTTATAGCGATTAAGATACTGACCTTCAATAGATGTATTTTCATATTTAGTCCATATCCACCTAGGCAAGTACGCAGTATAATTATCTCCCACATTCCCACCACACTGATGAAATGACATAATTGGTACAATGTCTAGGTCCGCTGCTTTAATTGCTGCAAAGACTCTATCATAATAGCTAAAATCAAATTGATTATCTGCTACGCCCTCTACATCTCCCCACCAAACATCCACACTAATCGCATCGATTCCTATCTCTTTTGCTTTTCTTAACTGATTGTTAAACTCGTTCCAATTGATTACCTTAAGTGGTGCCATGGCATTAGCTGTAAAATGAGTCGTTTCTGCAAATGTTGTTACTGGCATTAACATACCTACTGCTATTGCCAAACTAATAACTTTGCATCCCATACTCTTAAAAATTTTTAGTACCATTAAATCTCCCCCTCAATTTAAAATACTAATTTCTATTAAACAGCTACTATACTTTATTCAACTTGTTTTATTTATAGTATAATTTTTTCCATACTTTACAATATATATTGTGCCTTTTATATTTTTACGCACTAAAAAGGTGCCCCACCCCTGAAGCACCTTTTTTCACGTTCATATTTAATAGATATTGAGGCATTTATTTTTGTTTTAAAGTCTGATTCCCTGTCAAACTTTTCCTAAACTCTTGCGCTTGAAGTTAATAAGAGGATTTTGTGTTCTTACAGTATTTTTAATGCAGATTTAAATACTCTAAACTTATAATTTAGGGATTATATTTCTCTTATTTAGCAAACCTTACATATTTTCTCTATCTAATTTATTTATCTTTAACAAACTAATTTCTTATAATAAAAATAGCCACTCTATACGAATAGAGTAGCTATGTCAATCAACATCTTGATAGTTATTGCATACAAATACAAACAACCTTTTAAAAGTTGTAACCAATATATATCTACGATACATATATTGAGCAGCTGGCTGACATAGTTTTCACCTTAATCCCTATAGCTTTGCGTCATTAGATTTCTCTAATTTTGCCAAATTATTTAATTAGCTTCCTCGAACTTGTCTTTATTATATACTATAACTTTTCTTATTTAAAACACTTTTACAATTTTTTCATTTTTCAAAATACACGATATTTATTATTTGCATCTTACCTTTTATTTATACCATATTTTTTCAAATATATCCAAATGACTCTTTTCAGAGTTAACTACATCACTAAGGTAACTTCCTGCTAGTGTGCCAATTAAGATACTACTAAGTTCTTTTGAATTATCACTCAATATTATCTCTTCTTTATCTTTTGCTTTTTCACACATATCTTCAAATAACTTACCTAAAGTCAGCTCATTATAATAAGCATACTCATCTTCTGTTATGCTATTAAAGAAATAAACAAACTCGGCATCAATTAGCTTCATTTCATTTGCCTCTTCTCCTACATTAAGTACAAAATTAATATAGTTATTTAAGAACTTCACATATTGTTTATCCTGTTTAAACCATTCATAGATTTTAGCAACTTGTTCATGAAAACTGATTCCCTCAGGCCACTCTTTCATTCTAAGAGCAATACGAATAGTGAAAATTCTTAAATAGTAATGAAAGATATGTTCTTTAGTAGGAAAATAATTGAAAAATGTACCACGTGAGATTTGTGCTTTTTGACAAATTTCATCTACAGTAATATCGGCAAATTCTTCCTGCTTCAATAGGTTAACTGTAGTTTTCAAAATAGTAGTTCTTGTTTTTACATAATTAATCTTTCTGAGTGAAAATTTTTCTAAGGATTGATACATCATTATTTATAAATCTCCTTTCAACTTTTCAACTTATATTCTTCTAAAGTATGGTCTATTTTGATGTTAATATACATTTTTATAAATTTTTTTATTAATATAGAACTATATGTATATAAATTTGTTGACCACTATTATTTGTTCCTTATAGTCTTTAGTGCTATAATTAGGTTCTAAGGATAAGTATTCCTAATTAATTACAGAAAGGAACTTTTGATGTATCGTAAATTTATTTACTTCCTTTTAGGACTTTCATTTATTTGTAATTCTCTATGGGCTACACCACTTCCTGAACTCAGCTCAGATGGTGCAGTTTTAATTGAACCTACAACTAAAACTGTTTTATTTGCTAAAAATGCAAACGAGACTTTTTACCCTGCAAGTACAACTAAAATTTTAACTTCACTACTTCTAGTTGAAGATTTAGATAAAAACTTATTAATTACTAAAACCGCAGATTCACTGGCTAATGTGCCTTCTGATAGTAGTCAAATAGGTTTAAATGTAGGCAGTTCTTATTCTGCTTATGATGGTGTCCATGCCATAATGATGGCTTCTGATAATTTCGTAGCTTATGATATGGCCGTTAAAGATGCTGGTAGCATTTCGGCTTTTGCACAAAAGATGAATGAGAAGGCCTGTGCTTTAGGTGCCACTGCTTCTCACTTTATTAATCCTCATGGTTATCATGATGAAGACCACTATACCACACCTTACGACTTAGGCCTTATTGCACGTGGAGCCTTCGCTAATCAAACTTTAACCAAAATCGCTAGTACACTTAACTATACATTTACAGATCAAAGTAATGGCAATCGTATTCCACTTACCCATACTTCTGCCCTACTTAATCCAAATAGCAACTATTATAATTCTGCTGTAACAAGCTGTAAAACAGGTTATCATACACCAGCCAAACGTACACTCGTTACAAAAGCACACTATGATAATATTGACCTTATTGCAGTAACTATGCGTACAGATGCCCCAAATCAATTTATTGATATGAACAAACTTCTAGATTATGGTGCAAAGAACTTCAGTCTTATCCAAACAGATACAGGCGAACTACAAATTAAAAACACCAGTTATTCTGAATGGGCAGAACCTTATGTAAATGCTGCCTTAGAACGTGGCTGGATTAACAATTCAGTTCAAAACTATATGGCACCGATTTCACAAAGAGAATTTCTCTTAATCTTACAAAAAGCTCTTCCAGAAAAATATCAAGAAACAGTAGCTGGTCAAATTCTTTATTCTGGCCGTTCTATTTATAATGAAAGCCAACATCTTTCAAGAAAAAATGCAGCCAAACTTAACTACGATTTCTTACAATCATTAGGGTTTAGTACAGACTATTTACCAGTCATCCCAAATGTCACTGATTTAACGGAAGTCAAAGCAGCTTATGATGATGCCATTCATTTCATGGTTCAATCAGGTCTCATGATGGTAGATGACGCCCAAAACTTCTATCCAAATAGTCCCCTTACCCTCCAACAAGGGATCTACACAGCCTACAGATTTTCAGAGCTTTTAAACCGTTACGATAGTTACTCTTATACTCCAAAATAAAAAGATTGAATGCATTACTCCCCACAAGTAAACGCATTCAATCTTTTTTTCATCTCATAATATCACAATCATTTCGATTACAGTATCTTTTATCCTCTCAATTATACGCCCCTCAGTAATCGGCTTGTTGTATGTAGTAGACTAGCTTAAAGTTCATACCATTTCTTTGCTTATCGAACTTAGAGTATCACAAATTATAGAAGGTATAGTTAGCCCCCTTGGACCTTACTCGACTGTCAACTACTTCACCAACTAAGCCTTTTACATTTAATCCCTTAATGGGATTCCTCTAGCATCTGTTTGGACGCGGCCGCATAAGATGAGAATACCATCAATAAATGCCCATATATAGCCAGCACCACATAAGAAGTTAGAAAAAAGTTGTCCTAGTCCCATACCTGTATACCCCAAATAAAATCTTCCAGCGCCACAACATCCTAAGAAAATCTGAAGTAATCCTGCTACTAATCTAGATTTTTGCTTTGGCATGTTATAGTTATTATATCCATAATTATTATTTGTAAAATTACCATTTTGATAATCTTGTTTGTAATAATATTGTCCTTCCTGTGTATTATTTGTACCCACATTTTGCTGTGCACCACATTCAGGACAAAAATTACTATCATCACTTATTTGATTGCCACAATTTATACAATACATCGCTTTCCTCCATTCTCTTAAATATAGTTCTATTATATCACTCTACCTATATACATAGTACACGTTTTAAAATTCATCTGTATTTTCTAAATAAATTTTTATTTAAACATTTCTCTTTAATTGACCTACTCTATCAAACAATATAAAATACTATTAAATATTTTTCAAATCGTCTAAAACTAATTATTGTTAATTTATCAATAAAGAAATGAGGTTATTATGAAATCGTCTAACCATTTAAAATCATCTTATTTTATTGCATTTCTTCTTATTATATGTGGCTTCTGTATAATCCTTTTTTACTTGGCACCATCTCTTAAAAACTTTCTTCTTTATAAAAGCCAAGAACAACTTTGTGTAAACCTAAATAATATACCTAACTCATCTTCTTCTAATACTATAGATTTCTCTAATGATATTCCTGATATTTCCAAAGAATACCCAACGCCTACTATTCAAGATAAATTCTTACCCCTATTAGAACTTAATAAAGAAGTAATTGGATGGATTACAATCGATGGCACACCTATTGACTATCCACTAGTTCAACATAGTGACAATCAATATTATCTTACTCACAACAGTAAAGATGATGATTCGATTTATGGCAGCATTTATATTGATCATCGTAATAATAAAGATTTAAGCGATCAAAATACGCTCATCTATGGACATAATATGAATAATGGTTCCATGTTCCATGCCTTAGTTAATTACAAAAAACAAGATTTCTTTGATACACATCCTTATATCTTTGTAAGCACTCTTTCTGAAACATTTACATATGAAGTATTTAGTGTGTATATTGTAAATGCAGACACAGAAACCATAGGTGTTTATTATAAGGATAATGCAGACTTTTTAGATTATATTTCTAATTGTCACTCTCGTTCTCTCTTTAAAAAAGATATTTCTTTTAATGAAGATGATCAGATTATTTCACTTGTTACATGTAGTTATGAATTAGATAATGCACGTACCGTTGTACAAGCAAAAAAATTAAATAATTTTTTTAATGAATGTATATAATTTTTCTTAACTGACCATAATACTAACGTACCAAGTGTGAGGTACATCGCTAAATCCCCCCTCAACCTAGGTTTCTCCCCCTGAAACCTAGGTTCTTTTTATGCAATCTATCAGCTCCTTGATATTTATAGTTTTATTACATATTGAAGAATAATTAGAATTCTTCCCATTCTATAACGTTATGTTTTTAACAATTGCTCAGACTATATATTTTCAATTTTTATCCAAATTTATGTAATTTTCTTTACAATTACCTTCTCTATGTCAAGTAAAAAAAGTTATTTTTTAGTGTGTTAAATTATTGACAAGCATATAGGAGGTGTGTTATCATCATTTTGTAGTCAACTTTAAAGTTTTCAAATAACTAACTACATTTTTTTATGAAATATTTTGTTAAAAAAATAACATTATATTTTAAATAGGCATCACAAAATTTATCATATATATCATTTAATGTCCCATGAGACATTAACAACAGGTTAACACTAGGAGGTTACAAATATGTCAGAAAATAAAAAAGCAAAAGTTGAAACACCAGTTATCGATCCAGTAAAAATGGTTGATGAATTAGCACAAAAAGCATCAGTTGCATTAGACGAAATGCTTAAACTTAATCAAGAACAAGTCGATAAAATTGTAAAAGCTATGGCTCTTGCAGGTCTTTCAAATCAAATGAAACTTGCTAAAATGGCTGTTGAAGAAACAGGCCGCGGAATTTTCGAAGATAAAGTAACAAAAAACATCTTCTCTACTGAGTACATTTACCACAGTATTAAATATGATAAAACAGTTGGAATCATCGAAGACAATGATGAAGAATCATTCATGATGGTAGCTGAACCAGTTGGCGTTGTAGCAGGGGTTACACCAGTAACAAACCCAACATCAACAACAATGTTCAAAGCAATCATTTCTCTTAAAACAAGAAATCCAATCATCTTCGGTTTCCACCCATCAGCTCAACAATGTTCTGCTGAAGCAGCACGTATCGTAAGAGATGCAGCTATTGAAGCTGGTGCTCCAGAAAACTGTGTACAATGGATTGAACATCCATCAATTGAAGCAACTAACGCACTTATGAATCATCCAAAAGTAGCATTAGTACTCGCTACAGGCGGTTCTGCAATGGTTAAAGCTGCTTACTCTACAGGTAAACCTGCTCTTGGTGTTGGACCTGGTAACGTTCCAGCATTCATTGAAAAAACAGCTGTAATTGAAAGAGCTGTAAACGATATTATTTTAAGTAAAGCATTCGATAATGGTATGATTTGTGCATCTGAACAAGCTGCTATCATCGAAGCACCAGTATATGACAAAGTAGTAGCTCTTATGAAAGCTCAAGGATGCTACTTCGCTACTAAAGAAGAAATTAAAAAACTTGAACCAGTTGTAATCAACCTTGAAAAAAATATGGTTAACGCTGCAATCGTTGGTAAATATCCATATGAAATCGCTGCTATGGCTGGTATCACAATTCCTAAAGAAACAAAAATCCTTTGCTGCGAAATTGAAGGTGTAGGTCCTAACTATCCACTTTCTAGAGAAAAACTTTCTCCAGTACTTGCAGTAGTTAAAGCTAAAGATGTAGAAGATGGTATCAAAAAAGCTGAAATCATGGTTGAAATGGGTGGTCTTGGTCATACATCATCTATCCACTCTACTGATGATGAAGTTATTAAAGAATTCAGCCATCGTCTTAAAACTGGACGTATCGTAGTTAACTCTCCATCTACACACGGTGCTATTGGTGACCTTTACAATACAAATATGCCATCATTAACACTTGGTTGTGGTTCTTATGGACATAACTCAACATCTCAAAACGTAACAGCAGTAAACTTAATCAATACAAAAAGGGTGGCAAAACGTAGAGTTAATATGCAATGGTTCAAAATTCCAGAAAAAGTTTATTTCGAAGCAGGTTCAGTTCAATACTTAGCTAAAATGCCTAACATTTCTAGAGTATTAATCGTAACTGACCCAATGATGATTAAATTAGGTTATGTTGATAAATTAACATATCAATTAAGCAAAAACCCTAACAAACCAGTAGTTGATATCTTCAGCGATGTAGAACCAGATCCAGACTTAACAACAGTTCGCCGTGGTACAGAAATGATGAATGCGTTCCAACCAGATGCAATTATCGCTCTTGGTGGTGGATCAGCTCTTGATGCAGCTAAAGGTATGTGGTTATTCTACGAGCAACCAGAAGCAGACTTCATTGCTATGGCTCAAAAATTCGCTGATATTAGAAAACGTGTATACAAATTCCCAAAACTTGGCCAAAAAGCTCAAATGGTATCTATTCCTACAACATCAGGAACAGGTTCTGAAGTAACATCATTCGCAGTTATCTCAGATAAATCTAAAAACATGAAATACCCTCTTGCTGACTACGAATTAACACCAAACGTAGCTATCATTGATCCAGACTTCGTAATGAGCGTTCCTGCTGTACCAACAGCTGATACAGGACTTGACGTATTAACACATGCTATCGAAGCTTACGTATCAATCCTTGCTTCTGACTACACAGATGCCCTTGCTATGAAAGCTATCCAAATGGTATTTGAATACTTACCACGTTCTTACAAAAACGGTGCAAAAGACCCAGTTGCTAGAGAAAAAATGCACAACGCATCTACAATGGCTGGTATGGCATTCACAAATGCATTCCTTGGTATCAACCACTCTCTCGCACACAAATTAGGTGGTGAATTCCACATCGTTCACGGTCGTGCAAATGCTATTCTTTTACCACACGTAATCGAGTACAATGGTGATACTAACCCAAGTAAATTTGTAGTATTCCCTAAATACGAAAAATACATTGCACCACAAAAATTCCAAGAAATCGCTAGAACACTTGGTCTTCCAGCGTCTACTCCACAAGAAGGTGTTAAATCTCTTGCTAATGCTGTAAGAAACTTAATGAAAGAACTTAATATTCCTCTTACAATTAAAGAAATGGGAATCGATGAAAAAGTTTACAATGCAAAAATCGAAGAACTTGCTTATAAAGCATTCGAAGATCAATGTACAACAGCAAACCCAAGATTACCAAAAGTAACAGAGCTTGCTGAACTTTACAGAAAAGCTTACTACGGTAAATAATTTACTAAGTAAATAATTAAGTTTACACTTCAGTTTATACAATTATCAAAATCCATCAATCAATCAAAAAGAGAGTGTCGCAAAACATTTTGCGACACTCTCTTTAACTTACTATTTTCTTTTATTTATATAATCAAAAATAGTTGATTTTATAGTTTGGGTAAAAATTTTTTTAGCTTCTTTAATCTTCTATTATTTCTATCTTTTTGTATTCACATAGTTTTTTTAGTATTTCTCTTATATCTGCTTTAGTCTGTCCAAACATTATTTTTCTTCTAAACTTTAGAATAAATACTATATGCTATTGGCATTTTCATTTATCATTCTATATTTAAAACATATGCCAATAGCTTTAAAAGACGAACTATTTATATCATAACAACATTTTTATAATATTCAACAATAATTTATCTTATATTAAAATTATGAATAGTTTTCTCCAATATTGTTACACTCTCTGAAAGCTTCTCAGCTAAATTTCTTAGTTTATTCATCATAGCCTTTTGTTCAAGGCTTAAATTATTTACAGCTTGTGTAGCTGAAGCGTTTTCTGCTGTGGTAGTGGCAATATTCTCCATTTTTTGACTCATCTCATTTTTTAAGCTAGCCATATGCGATGTTTTTTCATTAACTACTCCTAGTTGCATATCTATTTTCTTTAGAATTTCAATAATTGTAGTAAATGCATGATATGTTTTTTCTACAGCTTGTGCTTGATTCTCAAAGATTGACTTCGCATTTTCTGCAAGTTTTACACAAGATGATGTTTTACTCTCTATATCATTTAACGTTTCTCTTACATGGCTTGTAGATTTCTGAGATTCTTCAGCCAGCTTCTTAACCTCTTTAGCAACTACTGCAAATCCCTTACCTAAATCACCAGCCCGAGCAGCCTCAATACTGGCATTTAACGCAAGTAAATTCGTTTCTTCACTAATGCCATCTACAAGGGCCATAATCTGTTCAATGCTTTTCGTCTTTTTATTAAGTATTTCTATACCTTCACGAATATTTCTTATAACTGCTGTGGAATCCGCCATCGTTTGATTTAATGATTCCATACTATCTGCAGCTTCATTGATAATATTTCTGGCACCTTGAGTATTGTTATAAATCTCTTCTGTATTTTGAATAACCTCTTGAATACTTTTTGAAAGATGCTCCATAGCCATAGTTGTATTTTGCATATTTTCTGCCTGTGCATTGGAGCCATTTGTAATGCCATCTATTGAAAACACTAATTGTCCGAATGTTTCCACAGAATGATCACTGCTTTGTCTTAATACTTCGCCAGCTTCTAATGTCTCTACCACAACCTGCTTTGTCTCTAAAATAAGTTCCCTAATGTTACATATCATATGATTAAAACTGTCACCTAACATACCTAATTCATCCTGCCTTTTTATATTAACTGCAACAGTTAAATCACCTTGTTCTGCTCTTTTCATAAGTTTCATGAGTTCCACTATACTTTTTGTAATACTATTAGCTGCAATTCCTCCTATACCAATTGCAGCTACAATAACTACAGCGATTAAGCACCATACTAATGTTGTTACTCGCTTTAAGTCGCTTGTAAGTGCAGATTTTGGAATTTCAGAAACAACTTTCCACCCATTCTCACCTATAGCATAAGCAATTAAACAATCATCTACCATTTCACTACCATTTTTTGCACCATTTGCGGATTTTATATAGTCTTTTGTTCTGTTTTGTAATATCCTTAAATTACTATCCGAACTAAGTACAATATTTCCCTCTTGATCTACAATACTGATATTAGCACCTTTAAATAGAACAACATCCCCCAGTTGTTCATTTAAACTTTTCATATTTACCTTTATGACGATTTTTCCAAATTTCTCTCCAGTAATGGTGTTTTGTATATTCTTAATATAATAAACACCATCCTTTCCAGCTATGTCTAATAACCATATACCTTTATTATCTTCACACCCTATATCTTTAACTGTAGAAAGCTCTTCATTACTTAAATTATTTAACTTTCCTATTATCTTTCCTTCTTCTGTAACAATAGCTAAGCTATCCATGCTATTTTCTAATGCACTTATACTGACGAGTTGATTTTTAATGTTAACAAAAGCTACAGTCTGTGTAATGACATCTTTTGAATGCATATATGTATTAATAAGGTTATCACTAGAGTTATTAAGATTATTGACTATACATTTATTAATATTCTTTTCAATATCTCCTGAAAAATAATCTAAATTTGCACATGTCTGCTTTACCATCTCTGTAGTAAGCTTACTACTATTTTGTTCCATAACCTTTACAGATTGAACACTGGAAATAATATTTACAATAAGTAATGGTATTATCGCAAATAATGCATTCATTAAAATCAAATGTTTTCTTATTGATCCTTTACGCTTTTGATTAGACCCTAACATTTTCGTCGCCTCCTAGTTTTAATTTTTTCATTCCTTAATATCTAAATTTAGAATGCTGCACATCCCCCCGACTCATAATTAAATCATTTAAACTAAAACAGCTTCAAAAAAATTGATAAGATTTATGTTTTTGGTAAATATTAAATATAAACTTATATCTCATTAGGAGGTTTTTATGAAAAAGCGAACTCTGATTCTTATATTAAGTACGTTTATAGCCCTTTGTCTCATAGGCTGTAGTACTACTAAGGACCCTAATCCTAGTGAAACTACAAGTTCCTTTTTGCAAGCTATGCAGCACCAGGATTATTCTTCTGTAAAAACGTACTATGCTGAAAATGTAGATAACTTTCCTAACTTCAAAAACAAAGTCGAAAGTATCTCACCTCAAGTTGCCAATGAACTCTTCAGTAAAATGTCTGACTTTACTTATACTGTTGAAAAGGCTGCTATTGATCCTAACGATTCTACTAAGGCCACAACTACTGTAAATTTTAGATGTTATGACTTAGGAAAAGCCTTTGAGAGTATTATCTTAGATTATCTAGATACGGACCTTACTATGACTTTCAATGGTGCAAAAGACGATGAAATTGTTCGAGAGGCTGAAGATGTCATCGTAAAACGTATTGATGAAAGTAAACAAGATTTTATCGTATCTATTCCTATTTCTCTTACCCTTAAAGATAATACATGGAAAGTTAATAAACTTGAAAGTAATCTAGATCTCATGAATGCCCTCTCCGGCAATATTCTATATACTATCAGAAAACTTACAAATACCCTTAATACCCCTACTGAAAATTCAAGTCTAACTACAAATTCAACTAATAATTCAGCTACTTCAAGTAACACTTCTCAGTAATTTCTAATTTTCTCCTAAAACGGGGCTAACTATGCCCCTTATTTTTAACTCTTCCCCTTATTTTTATATTATCACAACATTTGTGTTTTTTTAATTTATTTTTTATTTATTTTATTTATTTTATTTATATTTTTCTATAGGTATCTTATAAACTGCCTTTGTCCATAGTAAATATATGCTATAATACTATTATCTAGTCCTATTTTTTTAGGAAATATTTACGATACAAAGGAGATTGTATATGAGACTAATTAACTCTTTTACCAAAAATTGGCTAAATTTTTCTATAACTTTTACAGTACTTACCATTTCTTGCTTTGCAAATCCAAATCAAACACAAATTAAACTAAATAACAAGTTATTAAGTACACCTGTTGCACCTATTCAAGAAAATGGAACAACCCTTGTACCACTTCGCGTAATCAGTGAAAATTTAGGAGCTACTGTTAACTTTAATTCCAGAAATAAAGAAATTACGATTACAAAAAGTAGTCAGAAAATCGTCCTTACACTTGGAAAAACTGCAGCACTTGTAAACAATACAAAACAAATACTTACTAAAGCACCAACTACTTTAAACAATACAACAATGGTACCATTACGTTTTGTAAGTGAGCAATTAAACTGCACTGTTAATTGGGATAATGCAACTAAACTTATTAGCATCACTTCAAAAAATGCAACTGATGCTTCTCAAAAAACAGAACTTCCTGTAGCAACTTTAAAAATCAAAGACTATGGCATTGTTACATTAGAACTCTATCCTGAAATGGCACCAAATACAGTAAACAACTTTATTGCTCTCGCTAACAGTGGTTTTTATGATGGACTTACTTTCCATCGCATCATTTCAGACTTCATGATTCAAGGTGGTGATCCAGAAGGCACTGGTATGGGAGGCCCTGGTTATAGCATTGCCGGCGAATTTGAAATAAATGGTTTTACTCAAAATACACTTTCACATGAAGTAGGTGTCATCTCTATGGCTAGAAATTATATGCCAAATAGTGCTGGCAGCCAATTCTTCATCGTCTCAGGAGAAGCCACTTACCTTGATGGCCAATATGCTGCATTCGGTAAAGTCACTTCAGGGCTCGATATCATTAATAAAGTTCAAAACGTTCCAACAGGACCTTCTGACAAACCAAAAACCCCAGTAGTTATCGAAACTCTTCGCGTAAATACCCAAGGCATCACTTACCCTGCACCAACTAAGGTTGAAAAATAAATAAAAAGAATGCAAAATTATAATTTTGCATTCTTTTTATTTATTCTGCGGTTCTTCGATTAAACTGATCTTGACCACTTGATGTTTGGTCTGTATTTGTTGATGTACCAGCTTTAACTGCTAATGGATCTTGCTCTGGTGAAGTGATATTTTGGGCTGCTTCAATTTTTGCCTTAGCTTCTGCTTCTTTTTGTGTTTTTATAGCTTTATTGAGCTTCATAAGTACTTGAACCATTTCGCCTTTTGTAACTGCTTTAGCAGGTGAAATATTTTCACCATCTAATTCCATAAGTCCAGCTTGTACAGCATATATTAATGCTGGTTCATAACTATTATCTTGTATATCTCCAATATGTACATCATCATGGTTTAAGACTAATTTATTTTCTGTCACTTCATAAATTATCTGTGCCAACTCTTGTCGTGTTAAAGTCTCTCCTAATTGCTTATCTGCTAGATTTTTCAGTGTTTTAATTTGAAGTTTAGATGCTATTGAGCCTACATATGGATGCTCTGCCATATTTACATTTTTGAAATAAAGATTTATTGTAGAACGACCTAATTTCATCGTCTCTATCTGATGAATAAGGAGTAATTTATCCATAATCTTTAAAGCTTCTTCGTACTTAATATTACTATTTGGATAAAAGCTACCATCTTTAGATGCCTCTAATATTCCTAAACCAATAGCCTCGTCAATGGCTGTTTTATATCTTCATTTTCTTCAATGTCACTATATACTACACCGCCAGTAGTTTGTAATCTAACAGTTGTAACAAGTTCATTGATGTTAATCCCTAACTGTGCCATCATTTCTGAAGAAGCTATTAATTCTTTAATCTGATCATCTGTAAACATATTTTGTGTAGCTATCTTCATGTCATCTACTTTTACAGTATAACCTAATGAAGTATATGGTACCTTTTGTATGAATCGTTCTAAAATCTGTTCCTTCTGTTGTTCACTAAGCAATGGTATGATTTCTTGAGTTTTCATACCTGAATTAGCAATCATACTGCCATCCATAGATACTTTCGTCGCCACATGTGTTACTTTACTAAATCTACTTAAATCACGGTCTGTATTATAACGTCCTGATGAACTTACTTTGGCACTTTCTTTTTCCAGCTTATCCTTTTCTTCTTCTAATCTTTTATCTTCTTCAGTTCCACGCATAATATCAATATAATATTGACGCTGCTTAGTATTCTCAGCAGTTACTGTAATCGTAATGTGATTTTTGCCCAATGATAGCGGTGTAACTATTTCTTCGTCTACCTCTGCTTTAGGATCTTCTGCTTTAGGATAAATTGCTAAGTACTTTGTATCTTTATTTACCTGTAATGTATACTGTGTATTCTCTTTTGTGAATTCTGGTTCTAATTTACCTTCACCTAAAGTTATTGACTGTAAATAATTATTTTTGCTGCCACCTATTTCTTCTGCACTAACATTCTTTAAAATATGTATTTCAAAAGCATCTGTATTATCACGCTCTATTTTTAAATTAGTCCAGTTGTCCGTACTATTGTTTATACCCTTTCTATTCAGTTCAACTTCCATTTCTCTAAGTTCTGTGACATTAAACCACTGTCCATCTATACCGCCGTCCCACTGTGCTAATCTATAGCTTATTTTTAACCTTTTTGTAGTTGGTTCTATTGTATAAGCTACAAAAGTAGGAATATACCATTCAAAAGACCTGATTTCTTGAAGTGGTAATCCTGTATCTGCATCCACTACTTTAAAGTAAACCATATGCTGTACGTCGCTTATAGGTATTCCTCCTGGTATATGTATGCCTACTTTTGGTAATTCAAACTCTTCAGTATCCTGAATTGTTACTGATAATTGATTTTGTTCTTCTATATTATTTGCATTTACAAGACTTCCACTTAAAATAACTCCCGCACATAATGTGAGTGCACCTATCTCCCTGAGTCTTTTCATTTTACCCACTCCTTAAATCTTATGTCTATTCTATTATGATACTTGATTTTATGCCTTATCTTCATCTTATCATATCTTAAGTTCTAAAAAACATTTTTGCATAAATTTGTATATTTTTTTGTATTAAATTGAAGTATTTTTAGACAAAATTGAAGCATTACAGAATAAAATTCTGTAATGCTTCCTGCTATCTAATATACTATTTAAGATATTTACTTAATTCACCTGTGTAACAAAGTGATAAACGGTGTAATGCTCTTGTACATGCAATATAAAGTAACTGTTGATCTTCTTTTTCATAATAATTTTCTTCATTTACTTCATATACAATAACAGCATCATACTCTAATCCTTTTGCCATATATACTGGCATGATGAGTACACCTTTTTCAAATCCATCTTCTTCTGGATTGAGTTTGCGAAGCTCGATTTTTTAGCAAGCTTACTATACACATGATTTACTTCTTTTTGTGATTTACAAATGATTGCGATTGTTTCATAACCATTTTTCTCATATTCTTTCACCTTATCTTCAATCCAGTCAAACATTTGTCCCATATTTTCCTGCTGGGCTACAATAGGTACTTCATCATGACGTTCAAAAGCAATACTCATATTTTGTGTATCACGTAATTTCTTTGTAAATTGACTGATTTCATAAGATGAACGGTAGCTTTTATTTAAACTTAATTTAAGTGCCTTTTTAGGTGCTAAAATACGAATCACTTCATCATATAAATCTTCTGTTTCTGACTTTTCAATAGTTTGTCCAATATCTCCAAGTACAGTGTATTGTGCGTTTTTAAAGATTTCACCTAATACTTTGTATTGTAATGGATAGTAATCTTGTGCTTCATCAATGAGAAGCTGTCTGATTTGTGGATAATGATGTTGATCTTCTATTCTAAGTTTTAAGTATAAAAGGGCCATACCATCTTCATAATTGGCTAAGTCTGGACGTAAGCTTTTAGCTGTGAAACTACGGATATTTTCCATGTTTTTAGGCATATTCAATCCTTCTACAAAGCGGTTCCATAATGTCTTATCTTTAAATAACTGTTCATATAACTTAAATACATTTACTTTTGTGAAACTACGCATGGCTTCTAATGTTTCTTGGCGATAATTACTGAGTGTATTATTAAGCTGTTCTTCCTCTTTGTAATCATAGCCCCCTTTTTTACGTAGCTCATTCATCATCTCTTTGCGTTTTGCTTTTTCAAGCTCATTTAACTTCTTTATTAAACCATGTTCAATACGTCCAAGACGTTTACCAATAGCCATTTGAATCGGATTATCTAAGAAGTTTTTGCGAAGGTCTTCCCCTTTTGCAATAAGTTCACCAGCATATTTTACATCTCTAAATGTAATTAACTCATTTTCATAAGCATCTACTAAACGATCTAATAAGCTGATAAATGTGCTTGAACCTTTGAAACTAATGTTTTTACGAATATGATAACGATTTTTATGTGTAATCATAAATTCTAATTGGCTGCTTCTAGAACGTAATCTTATACTATTTTTAAAGTACATATCGAAGAAATCTTCCATTGTACTATAGCATACATTATTTTCACCAAGCTCTGGTAATACAGTAGACACATATTCTCCAAATAAATGGTTCGGTGAAATAATCATAACGTTTTCACTTGTTAACCCTTCATTCATACGTTCATAAAGTAAGAAAGCAATACGGTGCATGGCAATAGAAGTTTTCCCACTTCCTGCTACCCCTTGTACAATGAGAAGGTCATTATCTACATCCCTGATAATAAGGTCCTGCTCTTTTTGAATTGTCTCAACGATATTTTTCATATGACTAGAAGCATTATTTCCTAATGCTTGTTGTAACATTTCATCTGTAATTGTAAGGGCACAATCAAAGAAATATTTTAATTCCCCTTTTTCAATTTCATACTGGCGTTTAAGGCTTACTTCTCCATTAATGTCTCCGCAAGGTGCTTTATAGCTGGCTGCACCTAATTCACTACGATAAAACATACTCGCAATAGGGGCACGCCAGTCATAAACCATTACTTCATAAGTATTATCATTCATTACATTTTGATAGCCAATATAAACTTTCTCTGTATCCTCGTCTTCTTCTTTGAAATCAAAACGTCCAAAATAAGGTTTATCTAAAATTCTTTTATATTTTTCAACTTTACTAAGTTTATGTTCATAATGAGATGTCTCAATACGTTCCATTGTGTGATATTGGCTCAGCTCAATATTTCTATCATAATCATCTACAGCTGGCATGCCACCTTCGAACATTTCTTTACGAAGAGCTACTAAATTCTCTTTTTGCTCTGCTGCTGCTTTGCCACCAATATGGATTTGCTCATTTAAAAAGTGTGTTACAGACTTTAAGTACTGCTGCTCTTGTTCTAGTTGTTTATTGTAATCGCTCATTTATTTTCCTCCATTAAGTCCCTTAAAGGCTATCTTACTATAATAGCATGAGGCACTTTTTTAGGCTAGGATTATCGCCTAAATTTATCTTAGCATAAGTTAATCACAATTCTATAAATATTATTCAAGCTTATCCACAGCTTATATAACAATTAACAGAATTTTTGTTAATAAACTTCACATTAAAAGACGATACCTTAAGATACCGTCTTCTACATCTAATTTATTAATACTTTTTAATGAGCTCATCTATTCTTAGAAATACTTCATCCAAATATTTTTCCGGTTCTTCTTCATATTGGATAACGCCTTCTACTAAGATTTTTTCAAATTTGGCAATGCCTAAGCCTTTAAATAAATCCTTACAATAATTTACGCCATGATTTAACTTCCATTCTAAGAAGAAAGGAAAGTCACCACCAGCTGTTTGTAAATAAAACATATTGCGTTCTTTATCATTTAAAAGAGGTTCTGATCGCTTCTTCTCATCTTTAAAATTGATAACTTTACCACCTAAACAAATACAATCAATATACATCTTAAGCCTTGCTGGGAAAGTTAAATCCCACATAGGTGTAGCAATGACATACATATCCGCTTTAATGAATTGATCCCCAAGCTCATCGATTCTATCTACTGCCTTCTTATCTTCACTGCTTAACTTATCATAAGCTTCCCCACTCACTAATTTCAGTTCATCACCTAAGTAAATAGGCCATACTTCTGGAATATGACTCTGATATAAATTCAGTTCTTCTAGCTGATACTCTGGATGCCTCTTTAAAAAATTGGTCACAAAATAACGCCCTAGCTTCTTACTAATAGAATCATCTTCTTTAGAAGGGCTGGCTGTAATATATAAAAGTGTCTTCATAAGGATGCCTCTTTCTTGCATTTTCCCCTTATTATCTACAGGCATATTGTTTTTTATGCCTATTTTATAAATCTATTTCTCATTTTATGTCTAGCCTCTTCTACTGAAATGCACTGGGCATATCTTCTAGGCCACATATGTTCATTATGATATTTATAGCTTTGCTTTCCAGTCATAAAGGCATTATCTACTGTGGTATTTGCAAAAGATGGTACAATCATCTTAAAGCCATGTTCAAAGCCGCATTTCACTGTGGTATCTATACAATAATCCGTTTGAAGTCCTACAAGGATAATCTCCTGTTCATGCTTATCCTTTAAGTATTCTAAAAGCCCCGTATCTCTAAAAGCACTATTTACACACTTATCAAAGACTTTTTCACCTTTATTAGGTGCAAAGCCTTCATATATTTCAAAGCTTGGATTACCTATAGTTAATGCTTCATTTGGCCCATCATCATGCTGCTGTGTGTCTACTACTAATTAAATCTCCTCCAAGTTTCTATAGTGTTATATTTCTTGCCTCTTATAAGTCAAATCACAAAACCTAAATAACTTACTGTATAGCTTCTGCTTATTTTATATGTCCGGCTTATTTTAGCCTCTTAGTTAAGTTATTAAATTTATTATAGCCCTAATCCTTAAGAAATGTCGTTAAACGTGTTTGTTATTTTTCAAATTAGAGTATTATTAGTTAAATCTTTTTAAGAATTCTATTTCTTTATATTTATGCTATATTGTTAATAACTAAATATTAAAGTATGCAATACCGGATAAATCTTCTACTGCTTGTTTTTTCTCTAAATCATATATGACAACGTTATCTCCTCTCCACTCAAATTCTTTTCTTTCCCTACAAGTAACCAAGTTTTACTATAAAAAAGCCTCTATATCTAGTTGAATGCTGTACTACTAAATGTAACTAGCATCCCTAGATACAGGGGCAATTCTTTGAGTTATCCCAACTCTTAATTACTCAAGCTCGAAAGCTCCAGTGTATAGTTGATAATATTTACCATGTTTTGCGAGAAGTTCCTCATGGTTACCTTTTTCGATAATTCTACCTTGTTCAAGTACCATGATATCATCTGAGTTTTTAACTGTTGAAAGTCTGTGTGCAATTACAAATACTGTACGTCCGTGCATTAAAGCATCCATACCTCTTTGAACGATTGCTTCTGTACGTGTATCAATACTTGATGTTGCTTCGTCGAGGATCATTACTGGTGGGTTGGCAACTGCTGCTCTAGCGATAGAGATAAGTTGTCTTTGACCTTGTGATAATCCTGAACCATCTCCAGAAAGTACTGTGTTGTAGCCTTCTGGAAGTCTAGTGATAAAGTCATGTGCATTAGCAAGTTTTGCTGCATTAATACATTCTTCATCTGTTGCATCCATTTTACCGTAACGGATGTTTTCCATAACTGTTCCTGTGAAGAGGTTAACTTCTTGAAGTACTACCCCTAATGAACGACGTAAATCGTCTTTTTTGATTTTGTTGATATTGATACCATCGTAACGGATTTTACCATCAGCAATATCATAGAAACGGTTAATAAGGTTAGTAATAGTTGTTTTACCAGCTCCTGTAGAACCTACGAAAGCAACCTTTTCGCCTGGAAGTGCTTCAAGAGAAATATCGTGAAGTACAATTTTATTTTCTACATATCCGAAGTCTACTTCATTAAGTGTTACATCCCCTTCAAGCTTTGTATAAGTTACTGTGCCATCACTGTGTGGATGTTTCCAAGCCCAGATGCCTGTTTGCTGCGGTGTTTCTACTAAGTTTTCGCCTTCGTATTTTGCGTTAACTAATGTTACATATCCTTCATCTGTTTCTGGTGCTTCGTCCATTACTTTGAAGATACGTTTTGCCCCTGCAAGCGCCATAACAATCGCATTAGTTTGTTGTGCTACTTGTCCGATAGGCATTGCGAAACTTCTACTAAGTTGTAAGAAGGCAACAAGTCCACCAATTGTAAGTCCACCTACACCTTTAAGTGTAAGGAATCCTCCTAATGTAGCAATTAAAACAAATTGTAAGTTTCCGAGGTTAGCCATAATAGGCATAAGAATATTCGCAAAGGTATTTGCCTGTGTTGCATTTTCACAAAGCCCTTCGTTTAATTTATCGAAGTCTGCCTTTGCTTTTTCTTCATGGCAAAATACTTTTACAACCTTTTGACCATGAATCATTTCTTCAATGAAACCATTTAATTGACCAATTGCTTGTTGTTGTTGCATAAAATATTTAGCACTGTTTCCACCAACTTTTTTAGTCACTTGTAGCATTAAGAATATAGTAACAATAACAAAAATTGTTAAGTAGACACTTGTGTATACCATCGCACAGAACACTGATACGATTGTAATAACAGATGAGAATACTTGTGGAATACTTTGTGAAAGCATTTGTCTTAATGTATCTGTATCATTTGTATAATGACTCATGATATCCCCATGTGTATGTGTATCAAAGTAACGAATAGGGAGTTTTTGCATATGTGCAAACATTGTATCACGAATTTCTTTTAAAATACCTTGTGCAATAAATACCATTAAATAATTATAAACGTAAGTTGCTATAATACCTACTATATAAATACCTGCCATTATTAAGATTGCTCTTAATAAACCATCAAATACAGGATTTGCTTCTAAAAGTAATGGTGCAATATAGCTATCAATAAGTGTCTTTAAGAACATTGAACTTGCTACACCTACTAAGGCACTAATTAAGATACATACGAGTACCGTAATAAATTGTAATTTATAATTACCAAGGTAACCTAATAAACGCTTCGTAGTTGCTTTATCTGGTTTTTGTTCTGGACCACCTTTACTCATGATCTTCACCTCCCTTAGTTTGAGAAGTATAAACTTCTTGATAGATTGCATTAGATTTAAGTAATTCTTCATGTGTACCTACTGCATCTATTTTACCATTATCAAGAACGATAATCTTATCTGCATGTTCAATAGAAGAAATACGTTGTGCAATAATAATTTTAGTTGTATTTGGAATTTCCTCTGCAAATGCCTTACGAATAAGTGCATCTGTTTTTGTATCTACCGCACTTGTAGAGTCATCTAAAATAAGGATTTTAGGTTTTTTAAGAAGTGCTCTTGCAATACAAAGTCTTTGTTTTTGACCACCTGATACGTTCGTTCCACCTTGTTCAATATGTGTATCATAACCTTCTGGGAAAGTAGTCACGAAATCATGAGCTTGCGCAAGTTTACATACGTGGATTAATTCTTCGTCAGTTGCGTTTTCATTACCCCAACGTAAATTTTCTTTAATAGTTCCTGAGAATAGTACATTCTTTTGTAGTACCATTGCTACTTCATTACGAAGTGATTCAATATCATAATTTCTAACGTCTACGCCGCCAACTGTTACTTTACCTTCTGTAACATCATATAAACGTGGAATAAGTTGTACAAAGCTTGACTTTGAGCTACCTGTACCACCGATAACACCAACTGTTTCACCAGATTTGATATCAATATTTACATTACTAAGACATAATTTATCTTTACGTTTTGCATAACTAAAGTTAACATCTTCAAATTTAATGCTACCATCTTTTATTTCTTTAATAGGGTTTGCACCATTTGTTAAGTCACTTTGTTCATCTAAAATTTCTACAATTCTTTTAGCTGATGCTTCAGAAATAATAATCATAACGAATACTATAGAAAGCATCATAAGTCCCATTAAGATTTGCATTGCATAAGTAATAAGACTCATAAGCTCGCCAGTTGTAAGCTCACCACCTACGATTAATCTTGCACCAAACCAAGAAATTAAAATCATACATAAGTATATTGAAAATTGCATAAGCGGACCATTGAAAGCAATAGTTTTCTCTGCTCTTGTAAAGTCAGAATAAATCTCATTTGAGATATCTGTGAATTTCTTTTCTTCTACATCTTCTCTAACGAAAGATTTAACAACGCGAATTCCGTGTAAGTTCTCTTGTACAACGTTATTTAGCTTATCATATGTGCGGAATATTTTTTCAAAGATTGGGTAAACCTTGTGAATAATAAAGAATAAACCGCTACCTAAAATTGGAATTGTGATTAAGAAGATAAACGCAAGTTTTGCACTAATTGTAAATGCCATTGCTAATGAAAAGATTAAAATCATTGGTGCACGTACTGCTATTCTTATAATCATCTGATATGAATTTTGTACATTTGTAACATCCGTTGTTAAACGTGTTACAATACTTGCGCTTGAAAACTTATCAATATTTGAGAATGAGAAGTTTTGTACATTATAGTACATGTCATGTCTTAGATTCTTTGCAAAACCTGCCGACGCAATCGCCGCAAATTTCCCAGAAAGGGCACCGAAGCTTAATGACATCACACATGATACTACTAAAATAATACCCATTTTAGCAATATAGCCCATATCGCCTTGATCAATACCCATATCAATAAGCTTTGCCATTAATATAGGAATGATTACTTCCATGGTAACTTCTAAGACCATGAATAGCGGCGTTAAAAGCGATGCTTTTTTGTACTCTCTGATACAGCCTGCTAATTTTTTAATCATAGCGACCTCCTTATATAATATTTCATTATTTGTTAGCCTTCTAAATTATGTTTAAGTTTATCCATAATCTCATGGAATATTTGTCTCTCTCCTTCGTTAAGGCCTGCTACTAACCTTTCTTCAAAAGCTTCTATTTCAAGATTGATTTGTTCTTGAAGCTTAATAGCTTTCTCTGTAAGTTCCAACTTCTTAAGTCTCGCATCATGAGCTACTGGGCAGCGAACAATAAGACCATTTTTTTCCATGCGTTGTAATATGGTGGTTGCAGTAGAACGTCTAATAGAAAATCGCTCTTCTATATCCTTTTGGTACACATCTTCTCCTTGGCGTTCGTAAATATAACCAATCATCCAGCAGTGTATACCTGTTATACTCTCTGCTGCCTTTAAAGCTGGTAAATTACCTACATTCCTTTTAATTAAGTTAGCTAATACACGGATTTCAAATCCTATGCCCCCTTTCACTTTGCCCTCACCTCCTATGCGAAAACATTTGACTGTAACTTAATTGTTAGCATGCTAACATATTATATTAGAAAATGGAAATGGCGTCAATCTTAAAAAGTGCTAAATTTTTGACTAACTCTTCCACTTGATATAGGAAAATAACCTATCGAGCTCGTGGGCTACTGGTTAAGATTTGCACTTTTTATGACTGGAACTGGGTGTTGAAAAAATAAGGTTTGTATAAAAAAGAGGCTTGATTGGTGGCAATCTTGGCTCTTTGGGTCACTTATAACAGCCTTCTTCCTGCCACTCATAAAGGCCTCTCCAAAAAAGCTCTTTAAAAAACACAGTAAGACTGCTGCTTACTTTTGCCTGTATCATATCTTTACTTTAGAATAATCTAAGCCATATGCTAACCTATTAACATATATCTATTAAAAAACTGCCGATGAAAATTACAATTTTCTCAGCAGTTTTTACAATTAATTCTATTTATCTAAAATTCACCCTACAACTTCCGTAATTTTTACATTTTTTTATTTTTCCATTTATGATAGAATTATAATTGTATATATTTTATAAACATTCATAACTAAATAGGAGGTTTTCATGAAAAACATTAGCATCATACAAAAAATTATCTCATTTTTCATTTTAAGTCTTGTTGTTTCAGCCTCTATTATAGGTCTACTTACTTATCACACGTCTAAAACACTTCTGCAAAACACTACACAACTTGCTAGTGTGCAAACTTTACAAGAAAGTAAAAATGGCTTTGAAATTTATTTAAACTCTCTTTATCAGCAAGTTAATCTATTAGCTGAAAAAAGTGAAATACAACATTTAGAAAATCCTGATTTAGTAGAATCTAATTTAATTATTGCAGGAGATTCTTTAGTCGCTGCCCTTAAAGCACTCCCTAGTGCTGTCCGCTGTGCTTATATTACTGAAAACGGCAGACTCTTAGCAGTAGATGCTTCTAAAAGTGGCGATACTACAAAATATAAAAGTTCATTGAAAGAAAATGTCAATAGTGCTTATGAACCTTGGTATGTTTCAGCACTCAATAATAAGGATAATGATACAAATGCTGCAATCTGTACAGATCCTTATCTTTCAACAACTTATGGTAAGCAGGTCATTACTGTAAGCCGCTGCGTAAAATCAGCTGGCAAAGTTGTTGGAGTCATTGCTATTGATATCGATTTCGATGAATTCAGTACCCTTTTTAATAATATTAAATTACTCAATACTGGCTACGTATATCTTGTAAATAATTCTGGTAGCATATTGGTTACCCCACCTAATAAAGATGTAGATTTTGCTGGATTTAGTATGCTAGATTTCTGGCCAAGATTAAGTGCTGATGAAGCCGTAAGTTTAACAACCAATATCAATGGAAATAACTACTATATTACAAGTCTTACAGAACCTATTACAGGTTGGAAACTTATTGGTATGCTCAATGAGAAAGAAATCACATCAAGTTTAACAAAACTTTCTATTAGAACACTTATTGTAAGTGTCTTTGCGGTCATTATTAGCTTCCTTGTAATCATTCCAGTTATTAAATCTATTAAAAAGAAATTTAATCGTTTAGGTAATATGATTAATCAAGTGGCAAAAGGTAATTTCACACCACAGCCTGTGATTGGTGGTCACGATGAATTTCATACTTTAAGCGTACATATTAACGATATGATTACAAATATCTCTAGTTTAATTTACAACGTAGATCATACAGCACAAACTATTTTTAACACCTGTAACGAACTTGGCACTATCATGACCCATACACATGAGGTTTCAAATAATGTAAAAGTAGCTATCGAAGAAATCTCTATTGGTACGACACAACAAGCTGAAAGCTTACAAGACATAAATATCCAAGTTGAAAACTTAGCTCAGCAATTAGATGCAACAAAAAATCATACTTCAGATGTAAGAGCTATGTCTACCGATACACAAAAACTTAGCAACACTGGTTTAGACATGCTTAAAACTTTAAATGCCACTTCAGCTCATGCACAGAAAATCTCACTTACAGCTTATAACTTCTTTAAAGAAATGACAGAAAGCATCCATAAAATCAGCTATATGTCTGATGCAATCATTAGCATTACCAATCAGACAAACCTCCTTTCCCTTAACGCTAGCATCGAAGCAGCCCGTGCTGGAGAAAGCGGTAAAGGTTTCGCCGTAGTTGCCGAAGAAATTCGCAAACTCTCTGAGGCTTCTAAAAAATCAACTGATGAAATCAAAGCCATCGTAGATGAAATCTACCGCAAAGCCGAACAAGCCAATACTTCTCTTGAAGAAAGCAATGCACTCCAAGAAGAACAGGCACACGCTATCACAGAAACAGAAAATGTCTTCCACAACATTCTCGCTTCTATAGCAAACCTTATTACAAAGATTTACGAAATCGATAATCTTAATAGCCAAATGATTACAAGTAAAAATATCGTAATCGAAAACATGGATGAAATTGCTGCTATCTCAGAAGAAACAGCTTCTTCCTCACAAGAAGTAGATACTTCTTCTGAAGAAGTATCTACTTCTATGGATAGCCTAGCAAGCCAAATCCAAGACCTCACAGGAGCTGCCGAAACACTCAAACAAAGCCTCACCTATTTCAATCTAGAGGCGCAAGACAACCTATCCGATTTAGCCGCCCATGACAACTTAGAAATGCAAGAAACTCAAGCAACACAAGAAAGCCTAGCAGAACAAGAAAGTCTAATAGAACAAGAAAGTCTAATAGAGCAAGAATCTATGACGTCAAAAGATAACGCTCCAGAAGAAACTTTAAAAGAAAACCATTCTGCCTAAGCTGTTAAGATATATAATTTAGTTATATTACGATAGCTTAAGAAGATATATTGCAAAACCCCCAAGGAACTTACTTATACTTGTAGTTCCTTGAGGGTTTTTATTTATATTATGATTTTAATCTATTACTTTTACCTTTTATTTATGAGTAATAATCTCATCAATTAGTCCATATTCCTTTGCTTCTTGGGCTGTCATAAAGTTATCACGATCTGTATCTCTTAAAACTTCCTCTACTGTTTTGCCACAGTTCTCTGCTAAAATACGTGTTAAACGTTCTTTAGTTTTCATCATATTTCTAGCTGAAATCTCAATGTCTGTAGCTTGCCCTTGAATACCACTTGATAATGGCTGGTGAATCATAATCTCTGCATTAGGCAGTGCATAACGTTTGCCCTTAGCACCTCCAGCTAATAAGAAAGCTCCAAAGCTAGCAGCCATCCCCATACAAATCGTTGATACATCACACTTAATGAGCTGCATTGTATCATAAATGGCATACCCAGCCGTTACAGACCCACCAGGACTATTAATATATAAACAAATATCCTTATCCGGATCCTCAGCCTCCAAAAATAATAACTGACTCACAACAGACTGAGCAGTCTCATCATTTACCTCATCACCCAAAATAATAATTCTATCCGCAAGCAATCTAGAATAAATATCATAACTTCTCTCACCCTTAGAAGTTTGCTGCACTACATATGGTACATACGCCATTGCCGTCCCTCCTTATAAATATGATAAATTAATTTTATTATAGATTTTGAGGGAAAGATTTTCAATGTGCAATATGAACAATATAAAAAGAAAAAAGCCCTAAATAATAAAGCAGATAAAATGCTTATATTATTTAGGGGCTTTACTCCTTTTAGGTACGCAATAAACAGGGTTAGTTGTAACAACTAAAAATTTAAAAGATACTAGGTTTCAATTCCTTTTAGGTACGCAATAAACTGAGTTCCCTAGAGTATTTACTAATTTCGAGAATGCTATGTTTCAATTCCTTTTAGGTACGCAATAAACCAGATTTAGAAAATGCAGATTTAGAAGAAACAGTTTTATGTTTCAATTCCTTTTAGGTACGCAATAAACATTATTAGCTTCAGCTTATAGATATGGATTTGAAGGACGTTTCAATTCCTTTTAGGTACGCAATAAACTAGAAGCAAACATTTACTAAAAGTCATAGAATGGCTCAAGTTTCAATTCCTTTTAGGTACGCAATAAACCTGATTTAGCAAGACTTACAAAATAAAAGCGAGAATAGGTTTCAATTCCTTTTAGGTACGCAATAAACTATTAATAGATCATGCGTAACTGATAAGGACAAGCAAGAGTTTCAATTCCTTTTAGGTACGCAATAAACGCATATCAAATGCTCGATACTCAAGAAATGGTTAATCAGTTTCAATTCCTTTTAGGTACGCAATAAACTTTAATGATACGGGGTTAGAAGATACAAAAGAAGAGTTGTTTCAATTCCTTTTAGGTACGCAATAAACTAAACACGAGTATACTTACATCAAATGGCATTTATGCGTTTCAATTCCTTTTAGGTACGCAATAAACCATATTTTATGTCTTGCTTAAATCTGCCTTTAAAGTTTGAGTTTCAATTCCTTTTAGGTACGCAATAAACGAATTTGGGAGCGTGAGAGTATGAGATGCAAGGATAGATGGTTTCAATTCCTTTTAGGTACGCAATAAACATGATGTAGTATATGCTTCTGATGGAGAAAGAGCATTCAGTTTCAATTCCTTTTAGGTACGCAATAAACGATTTTAACATTTTGTTGTTTAGCCAAATCTTTTACGGTTTCAATTCCTTTTAGGTACGCAATAAACATCTGAATAGACCTAACCCATTGTTTATTGTTAAAAGCGTTTCAATTCCTTTTAGGTACGCAATAAACAAAAAAATACCTATGATGACCATTTTGCCGATGTCAGTTTCAATTCCTTTTAGGTACGCAATAAACCCTAGAAATACATTGATATTACTAGGTTCCTAGTTTTTTAAACTATCCTCTAACTAATTGTATCATTTTGCATAAACCTTGTAAATACGTTATTCTGCCTTCTGTCGATGTCCTGGGATTTTGACGCTATTGGAGGTCGACAGATTTTGTATTACTATCCATATTTCTTATATAGACAGTCTTTTTATGATATTTTACACAAACCCTGTGAATACGTTATTTTCCTTAAGTCGATACCCTAGAATTTTTTTGCGCTATCGGGCATCGACAGATTTTATACTACTATATATTTTATATGAAATCCTATTTTTTAGAACAAATCAATTGTCGTTTTTGCATACTCTCTAATATCTATAGCTGGCACTGTTCCCATTTTATGTAATTCATCTAAAATCATATAGAAGAAACTTAATATAATCTCCTCATTAGTTTTTTTAATAAACTTGCCATCACTATTTCTTTTTACAAAGGAATAGTCTTTAATAGCACATCCTAAATTTATATCTTCATATTCTTCCAAGTGTTTCTGTACTCTATTTATCCCTATCCCCTCAATAGCTAAAATGCCTCCTAGAATTTTAGGTGGTTCTTTAGGTTTCTGCTCTTGATTGCCATTCATATATCCTCTTGAAGTACGATACAGGCTTGTTATACTCTTTATTTTTTTATTTGTATATTCTAAAGTCTTTTTATTTATTGATGGTTTAGAATCAAATACAGCATATACACTTTCTGCTGTAATAAACTTTTCTCCTGCCTCAGTTCCAAAGATTAATGGTGTATATAAAGCATCATAAATAATAATATCAATCTGTTCACTTACTCCGCCTTTTGAATCAAACACAAAACCTTTATCTACTTTATATCTACCTGCCAAAAAACTTCTAAAAAAATCAATCCATGCTGCTTCACAATGTTCTCCTTTGGTAACAGGATGTGATAATAAAATATCTAAATTACTCTTTAATATAGTTTCTTTCGTCTTTAGTAGTGACTGAATGTTCATTGTATCAATCTCCATATTAAGCAAATTTTATTTTCTAACCACTTTATTAATTATAGCAAACGGATTATCTTCTATCTCTTTATCTAATCCTTTGCTTTTACTTACATAATTTTTATTATATGACTCTTTCTTATTACTTTGTTTAAGCCCATTCTCATCTTTTTTATTAGATGAAAGTCTTCTAAGCCATCCAAATATATAAGCTATTTCATCCATTGTTAATCCATTAAATACCTTATCACCTATTTTTATTACTTGACCTTGTTTGGAACACTTAAGCTGCTCTTTAATAAATTTCTTATATGTTGCTTTATTTTCTCCTATTACATTACTTCCTTGTAACATAGCAAGGTACATCATTTGATGATATTCATTGAGTGGCTTTTTTTGTGATGCATAATGTTTGGCCGTATTTGCTAGAAATCCAAAGAAGCTGAGTGAGTCATATTCTTTTAAGTCTTTCATAAGACTTTCACAATACTTTAGTAATTGTTTTTTTCTCTCTATCTCCATATTGCCTCCTTAGTAAGTATCATCTATCCAATCACTTTTTACTTTTGCAAAATCATAATTTAATATTTGAGTAAGGTCAGTAATAGCTCTTTGAATCTCTTGATCTGGATGTTCCTTGTACTTAGCTGCCCACTGAGCATATTCTTCTACTTCACTGCTTATTTTAACACTGCCATAATATCCTGGCTTGCCATATCCTAATTTAGGTTGGATATCTCCCGAAAGTCCTAAAGAAAAGCATAATAACATAAGCTCTTCTTCAGTTAAGTTCATATAACTTATTTTTCCTTTAAATATTGTTTTTTCTTTCATAACCTCATGAGGCATATTACCTACTTTAACATGTTTTCCATGATGATAAAACTTATATGCCCATAGTTTTCCACCCTCTAGCATAGTAGTTTCTTTTAAATTAGGTAAGTTACTAATATGTTGCTCTCCTTGTACATAAAGAAGTTGTCCAAAATTCACCTTACCCTTTATCTTCATTGAACCAAATACATCACATACTATACAAGTTCCATTACGTTCTTCCTTATTAACACTTGTCATTAAGGGCTTTTTAGTCTTTTCATCCTTATGCTGTACACGTAAACAAGAGTGGGAAATGCTTTCTGCAATACTTCTGATACATCCTTTGATTGTACTTCCCGGAATAGCATATGTATCATTCCACTTATAAAAAGCATTGTAAATAAGTCCTTCTGGAGCTAGTTCTTTATGTCCCGAACCAACATGTAGGGGGGTGATTACTTCTAATGTAATAGGAATAACACCTGATAATTTTTCTTCTGATTTTTCTTTTCGATAAGGACGATATTCTATAAATTCTACAAAACTATAAGGCTTTGCCATTAATATTCACATCCTTATTCGTTACCTTTATCAGATAACTATCTATATTTTCCTTGCCTTCTAAGTGCTTCTCTATGTAATATCCCTTATCCTCATATCCTTCTGCTTTTTGATTATAATAACGCATGGTCAGTTTAATATTCTCAACATTAACCTCTCCAAAGCCTTTTGTTGTATAAGAACCTAATCTAATCTGTCCTATATTTAATGCTTCTAGACAATTCATTAATAACTTAATTTGATAAGGCGCAAAGTTTTTAATAATCATTTTTTCTTTAAATACACCATAACTTACATATTCTATTTCTCTTAATGACGTATTTTTGGCACCACCATTTACACGGTCAATAGCAGTCATTCTAGCTGTATCGATACGATATTCTTCATCAGTATAGGCATTTCCAAAATTTACACGTCCCTTTAATACATCTGAACCAAATAACTTACAGACCAAGCAACTTTTTTCATATCGTTGTTCCCCATTTAAACTTATATATATTTTGTTACCATTATAATCTTTCTGTTTTGTATTGAGGCAACTTCTACTCTTTTTATCATTATTGTTTCCTACTATATCACAAGCTTCTTCTAAAATACTTTCTGCATAACTTCTAAATACACCTTTTAATGAACTACCTGGTATAAAAGGTTGGTACTCATTATTTCTAAAAGCTCTAATATAAGTTGCATCTACATCTACTGGATTTAATGTTTGTTGTCCTTGCCCTGCTTGTATCAGAAGAGGTGATGCAGTTTTAATATCACATTCGATGATAGCTTCATTAATTAACTTTTTAAGCATGCTTCATCCCTCATTTCATCTTTTAATCCTTCTCTAGCATATTGTCTTAAGTTTTCTTTAGTAATTTGATAACACTCTACATTCTTAAGTTGTATTGCACCTAATCCAATAGATTTTCTGCCACCTATTTTAACTTCGCCGCTCTTTAAGTAATTAAGGCAAATCTCTACTACCTCTTTATAATCATCTTCTATATTATTAATCGTCATACAAAAGTCAAATTCAGCCCCTGCACTTATACATTCAAAATTATAATTTTTAGTAAATGCTGCTGTTCCACTATCTCTATCAATAGCTACACCATATCTTTTTTCAATAATGTATTTCCCTTTTATAGGTGCATCATTAATTTGAATTTTAGATGCCATAGCTTGTGAACCAAAAACACGACAAATAGGACATACATTATCGTATAATACTTCTCCTAATCTTTTAGGATTATCCTTAAACTTATCCTTTATCTGTCTAACTGTTTGCTCTACAATCTTGTCTTTATCCTCAGTATATCTCGCTTTGTCATCGCGTTTTTCTAAGCAAGGATTTTCTGTAACAATACAACAATTCTCATATTTTCTATCTATACTAGGTAATAAGCTTTCACAATATGTACGTAACATTCCCTTTAACGAACTCCCTGGAATGAAAGGTTCTCCTGTAATACCATTTCTAATAATGCCATTGTCTACATCTTGTGGTGAATAGCCTTCTTGGCCTGTTCCAATATGTATCGCACTTAATCCCACTAAAGTTCCTTTAATAATAATCTTATTATAAAACTTATCGAGTAAATATCTCATGCTTCTACCTCCTATCATAATTAGATGCATTATTATACTGTCCTTTTTTGCTATGTTCTTTGTTATAATTGTTTCTCTGATAAATTTACTGTTACTGCTACACGCTTCCAATATAAGTAACCAAAATATTGACTAACCCACTTTAAAGTCTCTTTATCATTACTACATCTTTCATTAATTTGATCAAGATGTTCGATTACTTTATCTGCTAAAGTTTCTTTTCCCTGTGTATTAGGTAATGGTGTTCCCCATCCTTTGCCTTGCCCTTTTACTTTTTTATAAGCCATAAATAACTTAAATTCTTCATAGCAGTCACTATTTTGTGCTATATTAGCCATATTTCTAATATTACTTGCACCCAATTCCTTAGCTCTTACTAATACTTTTGTTTGAGCTATTTCATCAATTTGTTTTAAAAGGAAATTTTTCATTTCTGTTATATCTATTTCTTTAGTTACTTCTTTTGCACTTTCTTTTGCTTCATTTAACATAGCTACACTTCCTCTCCACAATAAATTTCACATTTTCCATACCCATTTATCGTATCTAATCCAAGTGTTATACCTTTTTTATAAGCTTCGTAACATGCTTTAAAGTCTCCACTTACTTCTAAAACAATGATTCCACCCTTTGAGATTTGATAATACATTTCAGCACGATAATCATCACCATTTTTTGATGTATCATATCCTCTGTAGATTCTTGTATCAAAATATACATCCTTTATCTTGACATCTTGTTTCATTGGTAAATCTAAAGCTTCATACCACATTGCTTTATAGTCTTGCTGTGGATTTAATTGCTTTTCTGGTAAATGTACCCTTAAATCAGCTGTTAATAATAATACTATATATTTCTTATTTAAATGTTCCTTTTCAAACTGCTTTCTTAATACTTGTTCTTGCTCTTTAGAAGCTAATTGATCTTGAATATACAGTTTTAATAAATTCTGCTTATAACTTTTTGAATACGCACTGACCTTATCAAATGTTTTTTCTACTTCTATGTTTTCACCACTTATCTCTAATATACATTTGCCATATCCTGTAGAGGTATATGCACCTACACGTAAATTTCTAAACATCTTAATTTCTTCAGGCGTAATATTTTCTATCTCTCCTTCAAAGCTAAGATCTACTATACTTTCCAAGTTGAAAAGTTGCCCATCACGAGCTGTTTGTGTATATGGATTAATAGCCGTCTTGGTTTGTACTAATCTAGTTGCTTTAAATCTTCCTTCTTTAGTTCTTAAGCCTTCTACAAACTCTACACGTTTTCCACATTTAGCACAAACATCATCTTGAGTTAATAAATCAATAAATCCATGTGATTTATCCATTTTACAAATCTTACTTGTAAGAGGTGTTACCCACGTTTCTACTGGATAAAAGAATGAAAACTTAATATCTGAGAATTTCTCACATATTGTCTTGTAACAACAATCTTTACATGCTTCTTGCTCTAATGGTTCGATCCAGTTTCTTTTTTCTTTTTGCAGCCTCTTTCGGTCTACAGGACACATATCTAAAATCTTTCTTGCAAAAGCAGCTCTTATCACACTACCCTGTATGTAGTCTTTACTACTAATATAATTATTTGCTAACTTACTCCCACCAACAATTAATGAAGAGTTTTCATCTAACTTAAGCGTTACCTTTAGCTTTTCCATACCATTCTTCCTCTCCATCTAAAGTTTTTCCATTTCTACTTTTACTTCAACTTGTCCCAAACCTTTGCTTTTGCCGCTACCTATTTGGGTGATTAATTGTAAAGCGTCTATTATATCTTCCTTTTCCTGTTCATCTTTTACATAAGCAATGATTTCACCTTTGTACCTGCCACTTACAACTTCTTTACTAAATAAAGCACCATCTACACATACCCCACGTCTTCTGTCTATACGATTACACTGTCTAATTTCTATACCATGTTCCTCTTCTGCATAGAAATTATCTATATATATACTTCCTGGTGCAAATCCTTCTTTTCCAAATAACCGATTTATTTGTTCCTGACATTTATCAGCTTCTTCATTTTCCTGAAGCAACTTAAAATTATGTTTAAGTTTTCCTTTAATAGTTGTCCCTGGTATAAAACTTTTGTTTTGATGATTCCTAATAGTAAAGTTCGTCATTGTTGTTCTACTTTCATTACCCGAACTTATATTAATCGGTGATAATGTTTTAATGCATACTTTTAAGACTACTTCTTGCATAATTGTTTCCTCCTATATTTCATCAAAAGCAACAAGTCTGACCAAGGCTTATAGTTTTGTAAATATATATTAGCTGTCGTCTCTTTATTAACAATAAATTTTAAATACTCTCTTACCCCTTTATCCTTATGTTTATTTCGTTGTGCTTGTGCCTCCTTATACTCAAAATATAGATTAAACTCTTCTTTTGGCATAATCTCACTAGCATAATCATAATCATATAAACGCATTTTACTATCTTTCATTTCATCAATCTGCTTAAGTGCTTCTGCAAACTCAGTATAACTTAAAGGAAATAGTCCTTGATATGCCTCATCATTTAATACAGTTTGTCCACCTCGTATTTCTGAAATATCTATAGATCCTTCTTTAATTTTATTACCATTAGTCTTATTCTTATCATTTACACGAGTAATAACCTTTGCCTTATCTAAATTATCATGTGCAATGTTAAACAAAGCTGCCACTGGTGTTGTATGCTTACCTAAACAAATTCCTACTGACATAGTAATTTGTTTTTCAAAAGCAGTGTCAAACTTACTAATAATCTTCTCTCCTATTAAAGGTGCACAATCCGCAGGTACGATAATAAATATATCATCTCCACCTACTGCTATAATTTCAAAATAGTCCTTTTCCTCTAATACTTCAAAAACAGATTCATACACACTTTGTTTAGTAATGGCATCCGTCTTATAGCTAAAATACATCATTTCATAAATATTACTAATCTCACTTACTGCACTACCCATATTATTGCCATCTCCATAAATAACAGCTATCATACCATTTTTATCTTGAATTTGGTCTATGGTTTGAGCAATTTTAGGCTCTAATAATCGGTTTTCCTTATTAGATAATGTAGTTACTAGTGGTTCTATCGTTTTACGATATTCATCAAAATACTCTTCTTTAATCTCTTCACCTATTTGATGTTTCATACTACATGATGGACATCCTGATTCTCCTTCTATTTTAGCAATTTCATATGCCCCATCTCGTACATGACATAAATTACAATTTCCTCCCATTTTTGTTTTCATTTTTAATTCTATTAACCCACCATTTTTTCTCTTGATTGATTTTACATTTATCTGTTTAGGATTTAAATTATGTATTTTCCCTTTACTATATTTTTGTAACTTTCTATCTAAGACTTGTCTTACATCTCGATATCTATAAAGTAAGTTATATACTGATGTTTCCAAATAAGTAAATGCACACATAATAGTAAGTCCAATTTCCTCAAACTTACTTTCTAATTCTTCACAAACTTCTTTACCCTTACCCTTTGGTGCCATTATTAAGATATTTCCGCCACCACTATAAATAAGACATTCCTTAATTAAACCATTTTTCTCCGTATCTTCTAAGAACATCTCAACATATTCATTATTTAGGTAATTTACAATCCAGCTCCCGCCACGAATATCCTTTATCTTATTGTTCTCCATAAAGTAACGCTTAATTTTGTAGATGCTTCCTTTAATAATATCTACTTCTGACGCTAACCCATGCTTTTGTAATATTGCCTCAACTTCTTGAGAAGTATACTTTTCTTCTTTATTAACTGTATTTACCATAATATCTTTTATAGGAGTTGATCTTTGATTTAGCATGATATTTAATATATCTGTCTTATATATTTCTTCTCTTTTCTTATTAGAATCTAAACAAAAATTTAGACCTAGATAGATTGAAGTACATACACCTAATGAAGGATATTCTTCCTCACTTTTTTGTAATTTACTATCAAAATCCCATGGTATTTCATAATAATCCTTTAGGCTATTAACAATGTCCTTTGGATTCTTACTTTTAATTTGAGCTATCTTTTCTACATAGTTTTCCTTTTTAGGATATAGTACTCTTTTAAATTCACTCATGTAACACCTCGCTACATTATACTTTATTTAAAGTATATACATTATTTTACTTAATGTAAATATTTTAAATCTTATACGCAAATAAAGGCGAATTACTGCATTACCATATACTTACTTAAAAAGCATAGATATCAAACTAGCCAAAAAACTAATCAAACCGTTCAAGAAATTAAAAATTGCATGTTGGAATTACACTCATCATACTATACACCTAGTCCTCCTAGTACTACTGCCCCTGACACTACTAACCTCCTGATTCATTCTTCCCTAAATATCTCAAGCTTCATTGCTGATTCTTGTCTTTCGAAATTAGATTTACAAGATCAAGTCAATGCTGCTATATCTACTCACGATCTATCATTCAATAGTATTACTAGTTCCACTTGTAAATACGTATTCTAGTTTACTTTTTATATTTCTTATTATGTATTCTACTTGCTAGTATATAAAAATATATACTCCTAATAAAGGCCACTCCTTTTTGCCTTACTCTAACCTCCAGCAAAATCTCATAGTATATCATAATACAATATAACACCCCCATTCTGATAAGCAAGATATTTACAATACAGTTGATCGCTACCTTAAGGATAACAAATACTGGAAGGCTCTTGACTATATAAAAGAGGAAATACCAGGTATAACAGAAGAAAATATTCAATATTGTATTAAAAAGATAATAACTAGCCAAATAATGCCCTCAAAAAACTACTAGTTTTCGAGGTACGAACTATTTACCACTTACATACATTTGAACAGACGGTAGGTTATTCATCGCTTACAATTATACATTTAGATAGAGTTTAAGCTATAAAAAAGGTCATCTACCAATATTTAACTATTCGTAGATGACCTTTTTATATAATATCACTTAACTAAATGACATTGGGATTATGCCAGTCTTTTTTACTATTATTGTCTTTATTCCTTTTACTCTTGTTGTTAATTTCAATCCCCTGTACTAATAAGAATTAAATCAACAAAGTTTCAATTCCTTATAGGTACGCAACAAACGAGTACAGTCAGGGAGATATGGCAGACAAGATGGAAATAGTTTCAATTCCTTATAGGTACGCAACAAACGGGTAAAGACCTTTCTAAAATGAACACTTTGAAAAATAGTTTCAATTCCTTATAGGTACGCAACAAACTGGGAAATTAAAAATATTGACCACCACAAATATGAAAAGTTTCAATTCCTTATAGGTACGCAACAAACCAGATAGAACAGATATTAAAGGTAGAATGTTAGATGTTTCAATTCCTTATAGGTACGCAACAAACAATGGCAGATGATTTGTATTGCGTTAATATCAATAGGTTTCAATTCCTTATAGGTACGCAACAAACGAATAGCACAGGAACTTAGAGAAGTAAGATGGTGGTGTTTCAATTCCTTATAGGTACGCAACAAACCCTATCAACGCATTGATATTACTGGGTTTCTAGTTTTTTAAACTATCATCTAATTAATTGTATCATTTCCTACAACCCCTGTAAATGCGTTATTTTGTTTTCTGTCGATGTCCCGGTATTTTTGCATGATTGGACATCGACAGATTTTGTATTATCATCCATATTTCTTATATAAAAAGTTTTTGTCCGCCTTTTTCTTGTCCTAGTATTTCTTTCTTGGTATATGCTTTACTTCTTAAAATATAAAAGATTACGGAATCCTCTTTTGGATTAATCTTCTTTTTTATTTTATCCTTCAAAATCTTAAAGCTAGCTTCTGATATTTCACCTTCAAACACAGAATTTTGAATCCACGTAAGATATTCTCTAGCTATTTTGAGTACCTTCGCTACTCGTTTTTCGTTAATATCGTATACTAATATAACAAACATATCGTCCTCCTACCATGCACTTATAAATGGTTTATATTCTTGTTCTTCCATAAAGTGTTTCTGCAATTTATATAACTCTAATCTAATAAGTGTGCGATATGAAACTTGCCTATTTAACTTTTTATGCATAATTGTTACTTGTAAACGTTCTTCCCATTTTTGTATAAATATCTTTTTCCCCTCTTCATTTAACAACACACCTTCTACTGTATGACTAAAATGCTTAGGTTTTAACATTTGTTAGATATTAAACTAAATATAACACGATCTACTAATACAGGCTTAAATATTTCTGCTACATCTAAATTAAGCGTAAAACGTCTATTATTTGTACTATGTAAATACCCAATTCTAGGATCAAGATGCGTATTATAAATCTCACTTAATACACAATTATACATTAATGTATTTCCAAAGCTTATTAAACTATTAAGCCGATTTTGAGGTAATCTTTTTGTACGCTTATCAAAGCTAAAATCTTTATTTTCTAAGATAATATCAAATGCACTATAATATGTTTCACGAATCTTGCCTTCTATTGCCATCATTTGTTCTATTTCTAATCTAGGTTCTAGTGTTTCTAATAATACTTCTATCTTTTCCTTTATCTTCAATACATCCTTACCTCTTGAATAATAATACTGCAATACTTTAAGTATATTTTTAGCACTCCCCTCAATAAATTTCTGAGCAAGTACCTTTCTTTTATTTTCATCTAAATAATGTGCCGCTTGATTTAAAATCATATAACCAGAATTATAATGTTCTCTCGGATAATAGCTCCCTGTATAATACTCGTAAAAATTATAGAAATGCACTATCACTTGATGCTTTGTACATAATTCTAACGCCTTTTTTGTTATATTTACCTCTCCTATTATGTATAACTCTTTTATATCATTAATAGGTATATAACGACTCTCCTCTTCCCCTTCTAAATAAAGCGTATTAGCCTTACGTTTTAATTCTCCCTTACTCATAATATAAACTATTTGTTTCATATTTTCCCCCTTATGCATAACAACATTCACAATAAGAACACTTCATACAACACCCTGTCCATCTAGGCTGAGGTGGTCTTTCTTGAGATATAATAGCTTTACATTCTAACAAAGTTTGCTCAACCTTATGCATTTCTTCTTCATCTAAAATAACTGACTCGACCCTTTTTTCTTCTGGAAACTGTAATTTTCCCTCTGCTTCTATTCCCTGTTGCTTTAAATCATATAAATAATACAAAAGCTGCATTTTAGCACTTTCTATACATTTAGAACTTTTCTTAACTTCCCCAATAATCAATTTCCCTTCTTTATTTTGAACTGTATCAATTACATTATCTCCAAAGGCTTTTTCCTTATCATGCTTCTTTGATAAGCCTGCTCATGAATATATAACCCTTCTCGCAGCAAGTCATTATCCTTATCACCACTAATGCCATGTGCCCCCATCCAAGCTTGTCTAGGACACACCATATAACTATTTAATATACTCCCCGTAATATTCACCTTAGCATCTCCTTTAACTTCAAATTCTAGTTAAGTTATTTCCTAAGTTGAATATTTTTATACATGAGTTTAATAAATATTTCAAAAAATAAAGCCACTAAGTATATTACTTAAAAGTCTAATATACTTAGTGGCTTTCCATTTTAATTCCTTATAGGTACGCAATAAACGGTTGACTTAGTACTTAAGGAGATTAGCAAACTTAATAGGGTTTCAATTCCTTATAGGTACGCAATAAACAGGTAACGCATATGGAATGGGTTTTTTATACAAAAGCAGAGTTTCAATTCCTTATAGGTACGCAATAAACCTGTATCAGTTAAAGTACTTGCTGTATTACCATTTGGTTTCAATTCCTTATAGGTACGCAATAAACACGAAGATGATGAGGATGATGAAGACGACGAGGACGAGTTTCAATTCCTTATAGGTACGCAATAAACAAAGTGTAAAAGGAGAGATTTAAATGGGTATGGTCACGTTTCAATTCCTTATAGGTACGCAATAAACTCAAAATGTGCTACAGTCACAGATAGACTATATGCGTTTCAATTCCTTATAGGTACGCAATAAACTTTGAAAATGGATGTTTTGGTGTAGCAGTAGAAGATGTTTCAATTCCTTATAGGTACGCAATAAACTGTTAGACATTTCGGTGGCTATGCTGGTGAAAGATATTCGTTTCAATTCCTTATAGGTACGCAATAAACAGAATTTGTTGAAGAGGGAACTAAATCAGATGAGAGAGTTTCAATTCCTTATAGGTACGCAATAAACAGAAGAGGATATAATTTATGGGTGTAAATCATCACACCTGTTTCAATTCCTTATAGGTACGCAATAAACTTCTATGATGGTGTTACTCTACACAATGGAAGAAAAGTTTCAATTCCTTATAGGTACGCAATAAACTGCAAGTATATATAATATAGAGTATATTAGTGCTATACTTGTTTCAATTCCTTATAGGTACGCAATAAACAGAAATTGAGATTGAGTCAACTTCTCATAAACCATTAAGGTTTCAATTCCTTATAGGTACGCAATAAACTAAAAATGCAGTAGTGTGGGCATTATCGCAAAGACCCTTGTTTCAATTCCTTATAGGTACGCAATAAACGGTACATAAAAAATAAGAATTTGTGAGGAGTGAGAGAAGTTTCAATTCCTTATAGGTACGCAATAAACGGAGAAATTCAAATGATTGTTACAGAGGCGCTAATAAGAGTTTCAATTCCTTATAGGTACGCAATAAACCCTATCAACACATTGATATTACTGGGTTTCTAGTTTTTTAAACTATTATCTAATTAATTCTATCATTTTCTATAAACCTTGTAAATACGTTATTTTGCCTTCTGTCGATGTCCCGGCATTTTAACACTACTGGAGGTCGACAGATTTTATACATTAGTACATATTTATTATTTCTCACATAAAAAAGCAGTTCCAGTTTGCTTATTCTTACTGGAACTGCTTTTATTTGCCCGCTTTAATCAGCCCTGAGAGCTTAAACTTTTATAAGTTACTTAAGTGCTTAGGAAATTTGCCTTCCAGCCTTACTTACCTTACCCCTCAACTTTTGGTAGGTATGGCTGGAAGGCAAATTCTTTGTGCTGTGTAACTTTTCCTAAAATTTTACTTTCTAAGATATTATCACTTCATATACCACTTATAACTTAGGTTCTCACATACATTGGTTCATAAACTACACCTTCAATAGAAGCTAGTGCTGCTTTTCTTACCTTTTAAATGGAATGACCTTATTATTTGTTCCAAATAAATTTCTAGCCTTATAATTATTAATCATGACTTCTTTGCTATCTTCTACTGCTTTTATAAGGGCCTTGCTCTTTGTTAATCTGGCCTGTTGGTCTATTAGTTTTAAGTAGTCTATCAAATCTTGTGGTAGTTGTTCTAATGCTTTTAGTCCTTCTTCATGGCCTAAAGGAATTACTTGTGTAAGGATTTGTTTCATGCCTTCTGGTGTCCACATCCCTGGTCCTTCACCAGCTACTTGCCATAGTGCACTTATTACTTCTGCTAGGGTATTACCACATCGGTCTTTTTCTTCATTTGTCCACTTATATCTAGGTGCTCTTCCTAAAAAATCATTTATACTAGTTACTATAAAGCCTTCAATCATTTGATCCATAAATTCTTCATCACTTTCAATATCTTCATAGTCCTCTAGATATTCATTAAATTCATCCAAACTCATTTCATCATTTCCATTGAAGTCATTGAATTCACTAATTTCCATAATCATCTCTTCTACTATTTCACTAATGATTGATTCTACCTCACCTTTTCTAAGTATAATACCTGTTTTTTTACAGAAGTCAGCAAATAGTTGATACGTAGCTTCTTCATCTACAACAATTTCTTTTGGTCTTTCCCCTATACTTATCATATGCTCTGCATATTGTTTTAAAAGATGTGGTCCTCTTCTACTAAACTGACCTTCTGTTTCCACATCTCCAACGATACTCATATGTTCTATTTTTTCTAGTTTATGATCATAAAACAGCATATTTGAAGGGTAATATATATCATCCTCTCCTTTTACTCTTACAGGTAATACGAATTGTTTACAGCTTATTACTGCGTTACTTTTCTTAAGCCTTTTAATGCCTTTAATAAGCATGTCATTGCTAAATATATAAGGTCTGATGCAGTTCATTTCCTTTTCGAAATCAAACGGACGCCAACTTCTACGAGTTATTGCTTCTCCATCAATGGTTTCTGTATAAATATACAAAATTTGTTTTGCTTCTGTAATTGGTTCAATAACTAATCTACCTGCTTTTACATCTTTCGCTACTTGTGTAGCTTGTGTTAAAGCATAACTTAAAAATCTGCTGTTCCAACCATCTTTTATTTGTCTTTCTTTCTTACCTGGCCTAAATTCTCGACATACTGGCCAAGCATTTTTACCACGAAATCTTAAATCTAATAATCTTAATACAGCTAGGTCTCTTTCTTCAAGGAAGTCCTTATCCTCAAAGCTACATGCTAAAGCAGCTTGAGAAAATATATGCTTTATTGCCATAAGCCTTGAATGTATTTCATTGGCTTTAATTGTGTGAAAATCAAAAATTGCTTGCTTTCCTGCCTCTCCTAAATAGACGTTTAAACTTATATGCTCCCCCATTTCTCCTATGATTGAGCACCAGCCTACTTCATGTGTTTCAGGGTCTTCTACTGCAAATACTTGTTCCTCTGACATCTTTTCCCAAGGTTTTGCCTTTTTATAGGCTACAACATTTTCAAATAGTTTTTTTAATTCTTCCACGTTTATTTCATTTTTTACTGTTCTTCTTGGCATTCTTCTCTCCAATCTTTACTTTATATTAATCAATTTATTGAGTTCATTAAATACCTTTTTAAAATTCTTTTTTAACACATTTTATATATACTATACACCTTATAATATCTTATTTTATTGTATTTTTAAATATTTTATTTGTTTTTATATTATAATCTATCCTTTTTCTTCTTATACCTTCTTATATTTTTTCTTTTATATGTTATACTACCTTTATATTATTTATAAAGAGGTAGAAATATGGAAAGTTTACGTGGTGTAGTAGAGCGTATTACCTATGCGAATGAAGATACAGGATATAGCGTAATTAAAGTAAAATCAAAGGGGTTTATGGATTTAGTAACAGTTGTAGGCAGTATGGCTTCTGTCAATGTGGGGTCTGTGTTATATATGAAGGGTTTTTGGACGCATAATGCTAAATATGGAAGACAATTCGAAGTTAGGGAATGGGAAGAAACTTTACCTGCTAGTATTTATGGGATTGAAAAATATTTAAGTAGTGGACTTATTAAAGGTATTGGTCCTGTTTATGCTAAAAAAATTGTTAATTTATTTAAGGAGCAAACCTTAGAGGTTATAGAAGAAACGCCTGACCGCATATTAGAAGTTCCTGGCATTGGGAAGAAACGTGTAGAAATGATTAAAAAGGCTTGGCAAGACCAAAAGGAAATAAAAAACATTATGATTTTCCTCCAATCTTATGGTGTCTCTACTTCTTTTGGCAGCCGCATTTATAAATATTATGGTAATGAAAGTATTGATATTGTTCGTGAAAATCCCTATCAGCTAGCAGATGATATTTATGCATTGGTTTTAAACCGCCGATGGGTTAGCCAGTAAGTTAGGCATTGAAAAGGATTCCTTTAAACGTTGTCGTGCAGGAATATTTTTCACTTTAAGTGCCCTTTCTGAAGAAGGTCATTGTTATGCAAGCAGTGAGCAGCTTATTACTAAATGTATTGAAATATTAGAAGTTGAAGAAAGCAAAATTGTAATGACTTTAGATCATCTTATTGCCGAAAAGGAACTGATTAAAGAAGCACCTGATATGATTTACTTACCACCTTTTTATTTTAGTGAACAAGGCGTGGCGAAGCGTCTTAAACAAATTATGCAGTGTAAATCTCATAAACAAGTAAAGTCTAGTACCGAAGTCATTGCTGAGTTAGAAAAAAAGATGGCATCACTTATGATGACATTCAGCGCCAAGCTATTATGCAGGCAGAATTTTCTAAGGTCATGGTCTTAACGGGAGGGCCTGGTACAGGAAAAACGACCACGACTCACGGTATTATTAGCTTATTTAAAGCCTCTCATATGGATGTCCTCTTGCTGCGCCTACTGGTCGTGCTGCTAAACGAATGAGTGAAGCTACTGGCCTAGAAGCTAAAACGATTCATCGCCTCTTAGAATGTAAACCACCAGAAGGTTATAAACGGAATGAAGATCATCCTCTTGAAGGAGATGTGCTTATTATAGATGAGGCTTCTATGATTGATATTATCTTAATGTATAACTTACTTAAGGCAATTCCTGATCATATGATTTTAATCATCGTAGGTGATATTGACCAACTGCCTTCTGTAGGTGCGGGCAATGTGCTTCAGGACATTATTGCTTCTAATGTTATTCCAACGATTAAATTAGAGCGCATCTTCAGACAGGCTATGGGGAGCCAAATTATTACAAATGCCCATAAGATTAATAAAGGAGAATACCCTGTACTTAAAAGTGGTAAGACAAGCAATTTCTTTTTTATAGAACAAGAAACCAATGAAGATGTCTTACGTACTATTATCAGTCTATGTACAGAACGTCTACCTAAATATTATCAGGTGAACCCTATTAAAGATATTCAAGTGCTCACCCCTATGCAACGTTCTGAAACAGGTGCCGCACATTTAAACACTGTTTTACAATCTGCACTAAATCCTACATCGTTATGCCTTAAACGTGGTGCCACCGAATATCGCTTATATGATAAGGTCATGCAGCTTCGCAATAACTATGATAAAGAAGTATTTAATGGGGATGTGGGCTTTATTTGTGCAATTGACTTGGATGTTAAAACATTAAAAGTTAATTTTGATGGACGTGAAATAGAATATGAAATTCTGGAACTAGATGAACTGGTTCTAGCTTATGCTACAACTATTCACAAAGCACAAGGTAGTGAATATCCTATCGTCATCATGCCATTTACCTTTAGTCATTATGTGATGCTCCAACGCAATCTACTTTATACTGGTATTACTCGTGCCAAAAAAGTAGTCGTTTTAGTTGGCAACCGTAATGCCATTTATATGGCAGTTAAAAATATGAGCGTCAAAAACCGTAATACGCTTCTATGGCAGCGTTTATTAAGCTAAAAAGGCACCAATACATTACATTAAATGCATGATGTATTGGTGCCTTTTATTTATATCCTAAAGATGCGAATTGATTGGCTTGGCAGTCATATCTTCTAAGGTTGTAACGATTTCTTCGGAGCTGGCTGCTTGTTGTTCTGAGATGGCTACTAGGTTCATTTTTTGAAAGCCAAAATATTCCACTAGCGACTTTTATTTAATATATTGCATGCAGCCGAAACCTTGCGCATTTTTTCCACCTAATCCTGCTTCTAATGCTAGTTGTAATAATATAGGATGTCCCTGTAATTTAAATTTCCCATTAAAGCCTACAATCACAAAACCTTTATAATACACTATGGCTTTACTAAGCATTTTAGGTTTCACTACTGTAATTCTAAAATCATCTTCTTTAAATTCCACCACCTTTAAACTTGGATTCATTTCCACAATAGAATTATATTTTTTAATCAAATTTTGACGTAAAATCCTCTCAAATTCCATATCCTCCGGTCCATAATATTTTGTCTTTTTCTTTTCTTCTTCTAAAACGGTGTTATAAGCTACAATAGGTGATAAACTTCTTACTACAATCTCCTCGCCTACTAACGGTTCTTCTTCTTTACTAATACTAATGATTCTCACTTCATTATGTCCTAGTCGCCATACTTTGCTTGGATTTCTTAAGCCTTTTTCTATACATTCTATAAACTTTACCTGACTACTAGAAATCACAATTTTAACCTTACTTTCAAAAATCATTTCTTTCTTATTAGCCGTTAATGTATATTCTCCTATAAGCTTTGAGAAAGTAAAGAGCTTAAAGTTTCTCCCCTCATATACATACCCAATATCATGAATAAATTTCTGATATGCTTCATCTTCAATCCAATTTAAAATAGCTGCTTGTATAATATGATTGTAATGTGTGGGTAAACTAATCTTTTCTTGACTTCCAAATGTTAAATATAGTTTCATAATATTTCCTCCTTTTGTTCTTCAATCTAACCTTCTTTTAATTTACGAATTTATTTTGCTTAAATCTACAAATTTGCAGCTTAATTATTGTCAGAATTTTTGATATTTTTTTTCGTTTTATTATACCAATAATTAATATAATAT
>NZ_BBCG01000014.1 GCF_001311925.1 Cellulosilyticum ruminicola JCM 14822 | reverse complement strand
AGCATAACATTGCATATTTCATGAACAAATGCCTTGGTAATAAAAAAACTGGACAGATTAAGCATTTAATATTTGGATAAATAGAGCTTAGTATAATTATTTTAGGGATTATACAGCCTGATGTATTACCATATTTATCCTACTTATAAGTTGAGATAATCTAGCACATGTCGTTAAATTATTATAACAATATGGAGATACTAGAATGGGACAAAGTACTTTTTTAATTGACTTTTTATTATTAAGTAATATAAGAACCGTAATTTTTATAGCTGTACTTCTTGGTTTGTTTGTAATTATTCATATGATGGAAAAACGTAAAGTGAAATTTTCTATTCGTATGATTTCAGGAACTGTTATTGGTTTAATATTAGGGATATCTATTCAATTTATTGCGGGTTTTCCAAAAGTACCGGGAGATGTGCAGTGGCTTAGAGAAGTAAGCAGCTGGTATGGACTTGTAGGAAACGGATTTATGGATCTGCTTAAAATGTTGGTTGTACCACTTGTATTTTTATCAATTACACGCATAATTATGAATATGCAAGGTGAAAATTTAGGAAAGCTTACAGCTAAATCTATAGGAATGCTTTTAGGAACTACACTTATTGCAGCATTTATAGGAATGGTGATTGGGAACTTTGTGGACTTTAGCACAGATATGCAAATCACAAATAATGATGCACAAATAAGAGAAATAACTTCTATCGTTGATACATTTAGAGGATTACTTCCAGCTAATCCTGTAAAAGCAATGGTAGATGCTAATGTTGTAGCTATTGTAATTTTTGCAAGCTTCATTGGAATTGCTATAAGACGTATGAGCAAGAAACATGGTGAAACAATTGAACCATTTGTAAAATGGATTGAAGCTTTTTATAAGATTATTTTAAGTGTAGCAATGACAGTTATTAAATTTATGCCATATGCAGTTATTGCACTTCTTGCTAATACAATTACAGCTAGAGGTATTGTTGCGCTAATTGCTGTAATTAAGTTTATTGTTGCAATCTATGTGGCTTTAATTATTATGTTTATTGTACATTTAGTAATTGCTATGCTTAATGGAATTAATCCAATTACCTATGTAAAAGCAGTAACAGAGCCATTAGTTTTAGCTTTTACTTCACGTTCAAGCTTAGGAACATTACCTGTAACAATTGAGACACTTCATCGAAAAGTAGGTGTGGAAGAAGGTATAGCAAGTTTCGTAGGGAGCTTAGGAGCTAATATGGGAATGAATGGTTGCGCAGGAATTTATCCAGCACTTGTAACAATTATGTTAGCACAAATGACTGGGACTCATATGGATTTAAGTTTCTATATCATGTTAGCTATTATTATTACAGTAGCATCATTAGGAATTGCAGGACTTCCAGGAACTGCAACAATTGCTGTATCTGTTGTTATTTCAGGTATGGGAATGGGAGCATTATTCCCACTCATAGGTGGGGTTATCGCCATTGATCCGATTATTGATATGGGAAGAACAATGCTTAATGTAAGTGGTACACTTATTAGTGCCACAACAGTTGCTAATACAAGTGGTAAATTAGATAGAAGCGTGTTTAATTCTCAAAAATAAAATATAAATTGTTTTTAGAAACAGTATAATTTTAATGTTATAGTTCATAATAGTACTATATGTAAAGCAAATACTTGCTTGAGAAAGGGATAAAGAAAAATATGAAATATGTTGTTTTATCACCTCATAACAAAATGATATGCTTTGACCATAGTAGTCAAGTAGAAGAATACTGTTTAGACCAAGACAATGAAGCACTTGATAATTATTGTAAAGATCAAGAATTTACCTATGAAACTATGACACCTGTTGAAATTGGTTATAGCTATGTAGCAGCTAATGCAGAACTGAATGGATGTAAGATTTATGAAACAAGGCAAGTTTTAAATAAAATGAAAGAACTACAAGCAGATGAAGAGCTTATTAATAGAGTAAACAATATGTTTAATAATCGTAGATTAAATAATGAATTTGCTTGCCCATCTTATTTAGAGGATGTTTTAATGGAAGTAACGCCTATACCAGTAGCCTGTATGACAGATGGTATATATATCATGGATAATGTGGATTCTGCCAGTGATGAAAGAGATAATTCAGGTGTATAGATAAATAAGAAGAGATATTACAAAATTTATTGTAATATCTCTTCTTTTATTTTCCTAAATTTAACTGATATACAAAAATATATAGATTTGACTATATTTAGGTGTTGTGATAAAGTTAAAAATATCATCTTAATAAATTTAAAAAATTCGGTAAAAAATCCTAGGGGGAAAATATGAAGCAGGTATTAGGAGATTTTTTTGATGAAATATGTGATAGATTTAGTGAAAGGGAATGTATATATTTTCCTACAAATGATATGACATATACATATGAGAGTTTTAAAGTATACGTGCATGATATTGAAAAAGGATTGATTGCATTAGGTTTAAAAAAAGGAGATTTGATTGCAATTAAGTCAGAAAATACACCAGAATGGTTGGCTATGCAATGGGCGGGATTTAAATTAGGAATTGTAGTGGTTGGATTAAATGCAGCATTAACACAGATAGAAGTTATGCGTGCTATGAATCATACAGGGGCTAAAATTTTATTTACAGATGATATGAGCTATATGATTAGTGAACTTACTGCAAATAATCAAATGAGTTATCGTATTATCATTTGGGATAGTACAAATCAGTTTATTATAGACTTGGGATGTAGTGTATCTGAAGCAGTAGTAGAAGAAATGAATATGGCTGTTGAGGCAACCGATACAGCACTTATTTTATTTACATCAGGTACAACAAGTGAACCAAAAGCCGTAGAGATAAAAAATAGTGCAATAGCTAAGGCTATAGAGGTATATGGAAAAAACTTAACTTATGGTGAAAATGAAAATGCATTAATGTGTACACCTTTTGCACATATGATGGGATGCTTATATGGTATTATACCTGTATTTAATGTAGGTGGGAAAATAACAATTTTAGAAAAGTTTAAGACATCCAGAGTTTTGGAAATTATAAGTGAAGAAAGATGCACTATTTTCAATGGGGTACCTACTATGTTTTTATTCTTATTAAACGAGTATAAAGATGAAGATATTAGTTCGTTAAGGACAGGCCTAATAGCAGGATCGTATGTTTCACCACAGCTTTATGAACGTATATACAAAGAGCTAGGAGTTACAGAGCTTTTACAGGCATTTGGACAAACTGAAACACTAGCAGTTACAGGAACTAATATAAATGACCCTTTCGAAAAACGTATGTATAGTACAGGGCGTGCATTAGAAAATGTTGAAATTAAAATAGATTATAATACAAGCCTTGAAAAAAAAAGGTGAATCAGATAGATTAGGTGAGATTTTAGTACGTAGTCCTTATTGTATGAACGGCTACTTTAAAAATGAGAAAGCTACATCTAAAACAATAGATACAGATGGCTGGCTCCATACGGGAGATGTAGGAGAATTAGATGAGGATGGGTATTTATACATCAAAGCTAGAATTAAGGATATTATTATTAAGGCGGGAGAAAATATATGTCCAGCAGAAATAGAAAATGCATTAGTGAAATTAGAGGGTATAAAGGAAGCTGTAGTAGTGGGGGTACCTGATCCCTATAAAACAGAAGAGATATGTGCTTTTGTAGTACCAGAAAAAGAAGAGGATTTATGTCAGGTAGAAGTAATAAGAGCACTATTAAAAAAATGCCTTGCAAGATATAAATTACCTAAATATGTTATCCGTGTCAGTGGGTTTAACACGACAAGCAGTGGAAAAGTGAAAAAAGAGTCACTTAGGGAACTTTATAGTATATTGAGTACTACAATTGGCTTAAAGGATTGATAAAAAAATATTAATAAGAAAATGATAAGAAATAAGAAAAAAAGTAATAAAAGATTAGGGATAGTATAGTTGAAGTTTGAAAATAAATTAAAAAGAAGAATTTTTTTATTAAAAAGAAGAATTTTTATAATATTATTTAGTATATAAAAAATTCTTCTTTTTAATTTATCAATCTTACGCTATAATATTGCCTAGAAAGACTAAAAAATAGGGTGAAAGATAGGAAAGGGGTCAAAAAATGTTGACAAACAATAAAAATGTTCTTAATTGGGTAGATGAAATGGTAGCATTAACTAAACCAGACAAAGTAGTATGGATTGATGGTTCAAAAGAACAATTAGATGAAATTAGAAAACAAAGCGTTGAGTCAGGAGAAATGATTAAACTTAACGAAGAAAAATTACCTAATTGTTATTTACATCGTACATTACCAAACGATGTTGCAAGGGTAGAACATAGAACATTTATTTGTACAAGAAACAAAGAAGATGCTGGTCCAACAAATAACTGGGAAGATCCACAAGTAATGTATAAAAAACTTGGTGAAATGTTTGACGGTGTTATGAAAGGCCGTACAATGTATGTAATTCCATACTTAATGGGACCAGTTGGCTCAGAATTTTCTAAAGTAGGTTTCGAAATTACAGACTCTAATTACGTTGTACTTAACATGGATATCATGACAAGAATGGGTAAAGATGCTATTGATCAATTAGGTGAAACATCTAATGATTTCGTAAGAGGTCTTCATTCTAAAGCTGATATCGATGAAGAAAAAAGATATATTTGCCAATTCCCAGAAGATAATACAATCTGGTCAATCAACTCAGCTTACGGTGGAAACGTACTTTTAGGTAAAAAATGTTTCGCACTTAGAATTGCATCTTTCCAAGGTAAAAATGAAGGTTGGATGGCAGAACATATGCTTATCTTAGGTATTGAAAATCCACAAGGTGAAGTAAAATACATCTGTGCTGCATTCCCATCAGCATGTGGTAAAACAAACCTTGCTATGCTTATTCCACCAGAAGTATATAAAAAAGCTGGTTACAAAGTATGGTGTGTAGGTGACGATATTTCTTGGCTTAGACAAGGTCCAGACGGAAGACTTTGGGCAATCAACCCTGAAAATGGATTTTTCGGTGTAGCACCAGGAACAAACTTGAAATCAAATCCAAATGCATTACATTCAACAGAAGAAGGAACAATCTTCACTAATGTTGCATTAAACTTAGATACAAATACAGTTTGGTGGGAAGGTCTTGATAAAAATCCTCCAACAAATGCAATCAACTGGAAAGGTGAAAAATGGGATTGTACTGATGGTTCTAAAGGAGCTCATCCAAACAGCCGTTTCACAGCACCAGCCAGAAATTGTCCATGCATCAGTAAAGAATTCAATAACCCACAAGGTGTGCCAATCTCTGCTATCGTATTTGGTGGACGTCGTGCAAAAACTGCTCCACTTGTATATCAATCAAGAGACTGGAATCACGGTGTATTCGTAGGTTCAATCATGGCCTCTGAAACAACAGCAGCTGCAACAGGAGCAGTAGGTGTTGTAAGACGTGACCCAATGGCAATGCTTCCATTCTGTGGTTACCATATGGCTGATTATTTCCAACACTGGATTGACATGGGTCAAAAACTTGGTGATAAAGCACCAAAAATCTTCAACGTAAACTGGTTCAGAACAGATGATGAAGGCAACTTCATTTGGCCAGGATTCGGAGATAACTTAAGAGTACTTAGCTGGATTCTAGACCGTTGCGAAGGTAAAGTTGATGCAGTAGAAACTCCTATCGGATTTGGTCCAAAAGTAGAAGATATCAATATTGATGGATTAAGCATTGATGAAACTACAGTTGCTAACTTACTTAATGTAGATAAAGAATTATGGAAAGAAGAAGTAGGCGGTATTCATGAATTCTATGGTAAATTCGGTGATAGATTACCAAAAGAACTTATAGCAGAACTTCAAACATTAGAAAATAACTTAGAATAATCCTTTAAATACATATATGAAAAAGGTGAAGGTGTGATAAATATCTTCACCTTTTTTGCAATTTAACACTTAATTTTAAAGATATCTAATTAAGTGTTGACTTAATTAGATATAGGTATATAATCTAATTAAGTAATGACTTAATCAAAAGAGGAGTAGTATGGAATTAACAAATGTACTCAAAGCAATTTCAGACGAGACTAGAATGAATATTATAAAGCTTCTTTTAGAACACGATTATTGTGTAAGAGGCTTAGCTAAAAAATTAGGAATTAGTGAAAGTGCTGTATCTCAACATATTAAAATAATGAGGGAGAATAATATTTTAGTTCCTGAAAAGAGAGGCTATTTTATTCATTACAAAGCAAATAAGGCAGTATTGCTGGAAGTGGCAAAGAAACTTACAGGCCTTGCTGAAGGTGGAAATTGCATTTCTAGAGCAAAGGAAGGTAAATGTAAAAAAGAATGTTGTTAGTGTCAGTTAAAAAAATAATATAAAGATTTTAGGAGGCATAAATTATGATTCTTGCAGTAACTTATGAAAATGGAAATATTTTTGGTCACTTTGGACACACAGAGCAGTTTAAAGTATATGAGATTGAAAATAACAGTATTATTTCACAACAAATCGTAGAAACAAATGGATCTGGTCATGGGGCATTAGCTGGATTTCTTAAAAATTTAAATGTAGATACTTTAATTTGTGGTGGTATCGGTGGTGGTGCTATTAATGCATTAAGTGAAGCAGGAATTAAAATTTATCCAGGAGCATCTGGAAATGCAGATGCACAGGTAGTAGACTTTATTAAAGGTGAATTAAATTATAATCCAAATACAAAATGTAGCCATCATTCACACAGTGAGGGACATACTTGCGGTGAACATGGTTGTAAATAGAAGATAGGGTGGCAAGTGAATTTGCTAAGTCACTTGTAGAATAAGAGAACCTGCTAAGGGAGTATTGTATTCCAGTAGCAGGTTTTTTATGTATATAAAAATATAATGTATAACTAGTAAACAATTATATAAAAATTAATATAAAAGACAACAAAATGTGACTATATATAATTGACGATTTTAAGGAATAGGAGTAGAATTTTTTGGGAATTTAAGATAAAAAGGTAAGGAGTGTGTAATGTGAAAATTATTATGCAAATAGCTATTGTATTTGCTATATGTTTATTAGGACAGATTGTAGTAAGTGTACTACCTTTTCCTTTTCCAGCAAGCGTAATGGGCATGATTATTTTATTTTTATTACTTTTATTTAAGGTACTTAAAGTGGAGTATGTGAGAGAAAAGACGAATTTCTTACTTCAAAATATGGCTTTCTTCTTTATCCCATCAGGTGTGGCAATTATAGAAAATTATGGTTTACTTAAGGGGAGTGCCCTTAAGATTTTAGCTATATGCATTATTACAATGGTAGTAACCTTTGTAGCTACAGCTTATACAGTAACCTTTGTTATTAAATGGCAAAATAAAAGGAGGAAAATAAATGAATGAGATTACATCTAGTCCATACTTCGGCATTGTATTATCTATATTTGCCTTTGAAGTAGGTATTAAAATAAATAAAAAATTAAAAACACCATTAGCCAATCCGTTACTTATAGCGATTCTTTTGGTAATTGCAGTATTACAAGTATTTCGCATTCCAGTAGCAAATTATAATCAAGGCGGTGCGATTATTACAATGTTTTTGGCACCAGCTACAGCAGCACTTGGAATTTCTATTTATAGTCAGTTAGAACTTCTTAAGAAAAATTGGCTACCTATTGTTGTGGGGACAGCAGTAGGGGCAGCAGTGTCTATGATCAGTGTATTTGTACTTTGTAAAATATTTAAATTGGATGAAGTGTTAATAGCTTCATTACTTCCAAAATCTGTAACCACACCAATTGCCATAGAAGTTTCAAGTCAATTAGGAGGTTTAGTACCTGTTACAGTAGCTGCGGTTATTATTACGGGTATTGCAGGGGCTATATTTGCACCTTTAATGATTAAGATTTTCCATGTTAAAGAACCTATTGCAGCGGGAGTGGCAATTGGTGCATGCAGTCATGCCATGGGAACTACAAAGGCCTTAGAGCTTGGACAAGTTCAAGGAGCAATGAGTGGAATTGCTATAGGGATTACAGGTGTAATGACTGTGGTGTATGCTTTATTTTTAAGCTAGATATAAAAAGATAATGTAAAGCTTATTTAATCAGTTAAAAAGTCAAGCTGTTTAAATAAGCTTTTTTTGTAGATAAAGCTTGTATATTTTTTATGTCTGTAAAATATAGATAAATTCATAGTATAGAAATGCCTTAAAAGTAGAAAAAAGACAGGTTAAATAAAATATGTATTAAATTGGTAAAATCAACGTATACTAGGATTATATTAATTATCGTGTTAGAAGAAATTAACAAAGTGGAAGGGGTGTTTGTTATGAATACAGTAACAATTGCATGTTTACCTAAATCACAAACAGATGGAGAAAGAGTGAGTTTTAATTTCTCTACAGTGCAACTTCCAAAGGAAAAGTATTTAGTTTGGCATATTATCAGTAAAATTGAAGAAGATGATAATATCCATTTCACTGTTTTACAAGAAGGAAGTAGGGGGGAACATCCTATCATGTTTTTAGATATTCATGATGGTTATGTAATGCCATATGAAGCCATGCGTAATCTGTATATTGCATGTCCTAGAAACGTAACGGGTCATTTTATAGTAGAAGTAGAAGCAGTAAGCGATTTATAAGAAATAAAAGGCGCTATTACTAGATGATATGACATTTGGTAGTAACGCTTTTTTATATATTCTTCATTTTCTTACGTGTATAAATAGTATAAAATAAAGGAAAGGAGGGGGTAGGGTGAGTATATTAGAGAAACTTAATGTTTATTTAGAAAAACAAGTAACGTTTAATCATAGAATAGAAGAGCATCCACTACAAAGATGTAGTGAATCTGTTAAAAAAATATACATGACACTTTTAAATCTTGCTTTGAGAGAAGGAGGAAGCGAAACTTATGCCCAAAGGTTTTTTTTAAACAAATTGCTCAAAGTGCTGATTTGGGTGATGAGATTTTTGACCCAATAAGTGAAACAGAGGAGCAAAACTTTGCACAGGCCTTAGGCGAAAATTTTTTAAAGTATTTTAGAGGGAATGAATTAAGATATAATTTTATATTTGATTTATTTCTTATACTTATGAAAGCAACAAAGGTGCAAAAAGATTTTGTATGGTTAATGGGTGCAAATTTAGGGATTAATGAGAAAGAGTTAAATTTCTTAATGAATTTAGGAATGAGTATATTAGAAGAAGATAGTAGTAGCTATATGCAGCTTATTGAAAGGGTACCTAAGAATATTAACGTGAGAAATTTTATAGGTTATACAAGACACTTTTTAGTAGGACGATTAATTGATGACGATGAAATGGTCGTTTATTATGGCTGTGAAAAGTTAGAGGAAAAGCCTAGTTTTAATGAGACTTTCAAGAATGAAGAGATGTCAATGGAACGTTGGGTGTTTAAACAGGATGTATTAGTTTTTGAAAACTGGAAAATTGACCTTAGTCAGAAGCAATGGCTATTTAGAAATAATCAAAAAGTGATTTTTAGAAACTGTGAGCTTATAGGAGATCATTATCCTATAAGTTTTGATGGTACTGGTGAAATTATTATAGAACAATGTGAGTTTACTTATTTTAATAATCGGGTATTAGTTGTAAATGATTGTATTAATGTAAAGATAAATAAGTGTCAGTTTAAAGAATGCGTTTACTTATATAATGTTTATCAAAATAGTAATGGGGGAGTTTATTTTGTTGCAGATAAAGCCATGACAGATGCCCAGCAAATGCGTTTTATTGAAATAGTAGATAGTAGATTTATAGATTGTAGTGTATGGAATAAGGAAGGGCATTATTATAGTGATTATAGTTTAGGTTGTAGTATGAGTATTCCTCAAAGAATTAGAAACTGTCAGTTTAATAATTGTCTTTCTTATATGGATATGCCAAAGAGATTATGTAATGGCGGAAGTACTTTATTTAATAATGGGGAAGCAGAAGAATGCATTGTAATTGCTAGTCATCCTATTTTATAAAATAAAAGAGAAAAGTTAATTTGTATGTAAATGCTAAAAGGGATGCTGCAAGGTCAATAATGATTTTGTGGCATCCTTTTCTAGTTTATACGTAAAGAATGAGTTTCAATGTATGAAATTATCTAGTGATGATTGATTTTAAAAAATTAAGTCGGTTACTATATATAGTGGAAGTGCTAATAAGGTTGACAAAGTAAATAGTATTTATTAATATATAAACAAGACACCCCACGGGGGGGAGGGGGGTAATTATGAATCCAGAAAGAAAAAAAGCTATGCAGTCCTTAAAAACAGCAAAAGGACAAATCGAAGGCATTATTAAAATGATAGAAGATGAGCGTTATTGTGTAGATATATCCAATCAGATTTTAGCGGCGCAGGCTCTCTTAAAACGTGCCAATTTACTTATTTTAGAGCAGCATATGAAAAACTGCGTGAAGTCAGCATGCGAAAATCAAGATCATGCAGAAGAAAAAATTGAGGAAGTTATTCATATATTAGAAAAAGTTATGACGAAGTAAAGGAGAGGCTATATGAAGCATAAAACAAGCAAAATAGAAGGTATGACCTGTTCAGCTTGTGCTAGTCGGATTGAACGCGTCGTTGGGAAAATTGACGGCGTGAAAACTGCAACTGTGAATTTTGCTGCAGAAATGTTAAATGTAACTTATGATGAAACTAAAATTGATGAAGCAAAAATTACAGCAGTTGTTGAAAAAGCAGGCTTTAAACTTAAAAAACAAACAAAGCAGTATACTTTCAAAATAGAAGGTATGACTTGTTCAGCTTGCGCCAGCCGCATTGAACGCATTGTAAATAAAATCAACGGTATTGAAGAAGTAACTGTGAATTTTGCTAGTGAAAAATTAAATGTGACAGTAAATGAAGGTGTTACGAATATTGGTCAAATTAAAGCAGCAGTAAGCAAAGCTGGTTTTAATTTAATTAGTGAAGAAGAAAAGGAGGAAGAAGTGAAAAAGTATAGAGAAGATCAATTACTTTTTTATCGCTTCATTATTTCAGTTGGATTTACAGTGCCACTTTTAATTATTAGTATGGGACATATGATGGGAATGCCATTGCCACATATGATAAATCCTATGATGAATCCTATGAATTTTGCCATTGTACAGCTTATTTTAACGTTCCCTGTTATAGCTGTAGGGTATAAATTCTATAAGGTAGGGTATAAAAATTTATTCCAGCTAAGTCCAAACATGGACTCATTAATTGCTATTGGCACATCAGCGGCATTTATTTATAGTTTATATGGTATGATTCAAATTGCTAATGGAGATGCTAGTTATGCGATGCATCTTTACTTTGAATCGGCGGCAACTATTTTAGCACTTATTACATTAGGAAAATATTTAGAAGCTAGATCTAAAGGCCGTACTTCTGAAGCTATTAAAAAACTTATGGGGCTCGCACCTAAAACAGCTACAGTTATTCGAAATGGCAATGAACAAATCATTCCTATTGAAGAAGTTTTAGTAGGGGATATTGTAATTGTGAAACCAGGTGAAAAACTTCCTGTAGATGGTGAGATCATTGAAGGTAGTACAGCTATTGATGAAGCTATGATTACAGGAGAAAGTATTCCAGTAGAAAAGACAGTGGGCAGTAATGTAATTGGAGCAAGTATTAATAAAACTGGATTTATTAAATATAAGGCCACTAAAGTTGGGAAAGATACAGCTTTAGCACAAATTATTAAGCTTGTAGAAGAAGCTCAAGGCACTAAAGCACCTATTGCTAAGATGGCAGATGTCATTGCGGCTTACTTTGTGCCAACAGTTATTTCACTTGCAGTTATTGCAGCTATTTTCTGGCTTGTAATGGGTGAGACACCAGTGTTTGCACTGACAATCTTTATTGCTGTATTAGTTATTGCTTGTCCTTGTGCTTTAGGTCTTGCTACACCGACAGCTATTATGGTTGGAACAGGTAGAGGGGCTGAAGAGGGAGTTCTTATTAAAGGCGGAGAAGCTTTAGAAACAACTTATAAAATCGATACAATTGTATTTGATAAAACAGGAACTTTAACAGAAGGTAAACCTAAAGTAACAGATATTATTGTAGCCAAAGAAAATACAAGGGCATATCAAGCAGAAGATATTCTTTTATTAGCTGCTAGCAGTGAAAAAGGTTCAGAACACCCATTAGGTGAAGCTATTGTAAAAGCAGCAGAAGAAAAAGGATTAGTTCTTAAAGAATTAGAAAACTTTGTGGTCATTCCAGGTCATGGAATTGAAGTCATTATAGAAGGCAAAAATGTGTTACTTGGTAATAAAAAGTTAATGGTAGAAAAAAATATAGCTATTACAGAGCTTGAAGAAACAAGTAATAGATTAGCTGCAGAAGGGAAGACACCAATGTATATTGCTATGGGCAGCCAGCTTTTAGGCATAGTAGCTGTAGCAGATACATTAAAAGCAAGTAGTCAGGAAGCTATTCAAACACTTCATGATATGGGTATTAAAGTAGCTATGATTACAGGAGATAATAAAAGAACAGCCCAAGCTATTGCAAAACAAGTAGGTATAGACATTGTTTTAGCAGAAGTTTTACCAGAGGACAAAGCTAATGAAGTAAAACGTCTTCAAGATGAAGGTAAAAAGGTAGCTATGGTAGGAGATGGAATCAATGATGCACCGGCACTAGCGAGAGCAGATATTGGAATTGCCATTGGTTCAGGGACAGATGTAGCGATTGAATCAGCGGATATTGTTTTAATGCGTAGTGATTTAAAAGATGTCCCTACAGCGATTAAACTTAGTAAAGCTACAATACGTAATATTAAGCAAAATTTATTCTGGGCATTTGGCTACAATGTATTAGGCATTCCAGTAGCTATGGGTGTACTTCATCTTTTTGGAGGCCCACTTTTGAATCCAATGATTGCGGCTGCTGCAATGAGTTTAAGTTCAGTTTCAGTACTCACTAATGCTTTAAGGCTTAGAAATTTTAAGGCTTGATAAAGATTAAGTATAGACTGAAAAATCATGGTAATAATAAGAGAAAGTAGTTTGCCTATTTTCCTTATGAATAAATATGTAAACAAGCTAGGGAGGAATTAGTTATGAAAAAAAAATTATGATTGATGGTATGAGCTGTGGCCACTGCACAGGGAATGTAAAAGATACATTAACAAGCTTTTCAACAGGTGAAGTAGAAGTCAGCTTAGAAGGTAAATATGCTGTATTAGAAACATCAGCAGATGATGCAGCTTTAAGAGAAGCTATTGATGATATTGGTTTTGATGTTGTAGATATTATCAATTTATAATTATAAATTTGTTAATATAGATGATGAAGCTATTATATATAATTTGCCATTTGTGATAATAGATTCATATAAAATGTCTGTAAAAACTTGTTTTACAGACATTTTATGTGCTAGTATAAAAAATCTTATATTAACATAGCCCTAAGAGATTTATTTTGTTATGATAAAAGATGAAGCCCATAAAAAGGGGAAATATATAAGGTTAGAGAGGTGTAAAATGAACCAGAAGTATAAAGGGATTATATATATTTTATGTGCGGCATTTTGCTTTGCATTAATGAATGCTTTTGTAAGATTATCAGGTGATTTACCATCAGTTCAAAAGAGTTTCTTTAGAAATGTTGTAGCGGCCATATTTGCTTTTATTATTTTAAAGAAAAATGGAATGAAGATATCTCATAATAAGGAGAACTTAGGACTCTTAATTGCTCGTTCTACATTTGGAACAATTGGGATTTTGTGTAACTTCTATGCAGTAGATCATTTAGTGCTTTCAGATGCTTCTATGCTCAATAAAATGTCTCCATTTTTTGCGATTATCTTTAGTTATTTATTCCTTAAAGAAAGAATTAATTTAGTACAAGGAATTGGTGTAATCGTAGCGTTTATAGGAAGTTTATTTATTATTAAGCCAACTTTTAGTAATATGGCTCTTGTGCCATCTGTTATTGGTTTAATTGGCGGGATAGGCGCAGGTGCCGCTTATACAGCCGTTAGAAAGCTTGGACAAAGAGGTGAAAAAGGGCCTTGTATCGTATTTTTCTTTTCAAGTTTTTCATGTTTAGTGACATTACCTTATTTAATATTTGATTATCATCCAATGAGCATAAATCAATTTATTACTTTATTATTGGCAGGATTTGCAGCAGCTGGTGGGCAATTTGCTATTACAGCAGCTTATTGTTGTGCACCAGCCAAAGAAATTTCTGTATATGATTATTCACAAGTTATCTTTGCAGCAATATTTGGATTTTTCTTATTTGGACAGGTGCCAGATGGACTGAGTATACTAGGTTACATCTTAATTTGTGGCATGGCAGTTTTAATGTTTTTGTACAATACAGGCAAACTAAAAATGTTTAGGGGTAATAGAGAAAAGTAGAGAAACACACATAAAAATAAGCCAAACCCTCTATAATAGTAAATAGAATAATATTTATAATTTGGAGGAAACTATGTCACAATTTAATGAAGCAGAAGATTTACCATTAGGATTAATGATGCAATTAGGGCAAGATATGGACGCGATGAATTATTTTGCTGCACTTTCCGATGAACAAAAGGAATACATTGTAAGTTACATTAGAGGAGCGCAGTCAGGTTCTGATGCAAGGGCAAGGGTAGAACAGGTAATGAATCAGCTTCATCATCATCAAGGTGGCGACTTAGGCATGAACTTAACTTAAGAGAAACAAAAAGAAAAGCTTGCTGTTATTAAGGCAGGCTTTTCTTTTTGTCAAAAACTTAAGAAATTCTTAAGAATTATAATCGGTGTTTCTTAGAACATCTATGATATATTAAAGCAGTGGAAAGGAAGATAGAAATGGGGTGATAGAAATGGGGTACAAGATTTTAAAAGAAACACAACAGGAATACATAGCTATATTAGATCAAAAGGCTCAGCGCCTTAAAGTATTCTGCACCTTATTCGAGAGTGTATATAGATATTGAAGAGGGTGAAGAAGTAAGCATTATATTTAAAAATATGTCTGCTTATGAAATGAACTTTACACCACAGGAGATTACAGAGCGATTTAAAAGAGGTGATGAATCGCGTCATACAGAAGGTTCGGGTTTAGAATTAGCTATAGCTAAAAGTTTAACGGAGCTTCAAGATGGTAAGTTGGATATTGTGATTGATGGTGATTTATTTAAAGTCATTGTAAAGTTTAAAAGTATTATTTAAAAATAGAGGATTAGCAAGAATTCCATCTTGAATAAGAAATTAGATTAAACTATAATAGCCCTAACTAAGTTTTGTATGAGGAACTAGTTAGGGCTTTATTAAAGCTAGAAATTATTTGTAATGGAGAAAATATCTAATGAAGAAATATATGAAAGTATTAGCTATGGGACTGGTTACCCTTAGCATTGTAGGATGCGGTAATGTTGGTAAGAATGCATCTACAAAAGAAGAAACAAGCAATACAGCAGTAGAGGAATCTAATCAATCTCAAACTTTTGAGGAAAGCAGCAATGAAGAAGTACAAGAACCTTATGTTTATGATGCAGGCTATACAGATTTAATTCATGGAGGTTTTGTGCAAGCTGTTCAAGGAGTTATGGAGACCATGTATAGCAGAATTAATTATAGTAGTATGGGAATTGCCGTAGAAGATTTAACAATGATGGATGATAATCAATTGTTAGAAGTAGAAGAAATGGCAAAAAGTTTAAATCCTATTCGTGATGAAAAAATATTAAAGGTTGTGAAAGCAACACGTGGGTTATTTGATAAAACCAATGCACTTTTAGAGGCTAAAACTTATGAAAAGTTAACAAGCTTAAATGATGAGGGTCAGGCTATATATGATCAGTATTATGAATGGTTAATAGAGGCTGCAAAAAATCATCATCATGAGGAGGAATAATTATATTAGTTTATTTAAGGTTAGTTTAAGCTAGGGGGAACATAGTAGAGAGGATAGAAAAAGAAGGAGGGCACTATAAGGTGAAAAAAGGCATTGTAATAGGATGCATTGTTCTGGCAGTCATAGGGGGAATTATTGTGCAACAATATAATCATGTAACAACGCATTTAAGTAAATCTGTACAAATGGCTGGACATAGTGTAAAAACCGTATTTGAGACGCAATACCATTTAAATAATGAAGAAGTAGAAAGTATGGAAACTACATTAAATCAGCTAGATCAATTCATTAAAGAAAGTTTTGATGAAATAGCTGTGACAAATGCAGTAGATGGAGAAAAGATTAAAAAACGTATAGCACATATGCAACGTGTAAGCTTTTTAAGTTTAGAACTTATGAAAGCTTATGAAGAGGCCGAAGGGATAAGGTTTACAAAGGAGCAGGCAAAGGAGCTTATGCTTGCAGCATATTTACATGATATTCGTAAATATGCTGACGGTAATCATGCCAAACAAGGCGCTAAATATGTTTTAGAAAAACTACCTGAGTATATGACTATAGATGTGGCACAACTTGATCACATAAGTCAGCTTATTAAATATCATAGTGATCCCCTAAGTGAAAAACAAATGACTAAACTAGGTGACTATGCAATATTAGCACAGCTTTTACAAGATGCAGATACAGCTGATAAGATTATAAATCGTGGTGAAAGTGATGAGGAAATAGCAAAGCTTAATTTATCAAGCTCAGTTAATTTAGTAGCGTTTTATCAAGGTAAATAAAATATTATAAATCTTTAGCAAGGACATATCTTCTAAGTCCGCCGTATTTTAGTTTATCCATGCGTACTTCATAACCAAGGCTTAAGAAGTTATTTACGCTAAAAGGATTATATGGAGAAGCAGTAGCACAAAGCATTGTTATACCAGTTTGTTTTGCAATTTCTTCCACATACTTACACATAAGATATTGAATTTTATTACCTCTAAAATCAGGTTTTACAAGTACTGTGTCTATTTGTCCTATTGCAAGCAGTTTTTCTTTAGGGAGGTTTAAATCATAACCATAATTAGAAGAATCAAGTCCGAGTCTAAGATAAACCATTAAAGAAATAAGTTCATTCTCCGGTGTAAAGTAACCAAAGAGTATTTGATGATTTTCAATATGATGCATAATCTCATCATGAGTAGAAGCAAAGTAAATCTGAGGGTCTTCAATAGAAGCAATGATTTCCGCTTGTAAATCTAGAATCTGCTTCACATGTTCAAGTGTTAATGATTTCAAAGTAAGTGTAGTGGTATTGCCATCTTTCCTTTTAGCATTTAATGTATGATTCATAAGTAATCTCCTTGTAATAGTATAAATTTATAAGATTATTATAGGCATAAAAAAGCAGCAAGTTCAATTAATGCATTGAACTTGCTGCTTTTCTTGAAAATATATTTTTACGTGGTCTAACTTTTTTGTCTGATTCTGTATTAAGAAGAAGCTTTCTTATCAATCATTAAATTAAGTGTAAATCCTAATAAAACGAATAAACCGCCTATTACTTGTCCTACAGAGAACTTATGTGCCATTATACTATCGATAATTACTCCAGCAAAGAGCTGACCTACGAAAAGTAAAAGTGTCATATAAAAAGTAGGAATTTTAGGTGCTACAGCACTTTGAATAAATACAACGAATACACTGATTACCCCCCCAGTATAAATCCATACATTCGTTGAAATACTTGTAATAGGTAGCTCGCTATGCCCTAAAAGGCCAAGAACAACGATTGAAAGTAAAAGTCCTACTACATAATTATAAAAGGTACTTGTTAAGGCACTTGTTTTCTCTGCTAATTTAGCATTAGCGACACGGGCTGTAACAAGTGTAAAACCTGATAATAGTGATACAATAATTGCAACTAACATAAAAACACCCCCTAAGATGAAATAATAACAATAATACCAATTAAAACGAATCCAAGTCCAATAAGCTTTTTCTTATTAAAACGTTCAGTAGGCATACCAAGTAGCCCAAAGTGATCAATAACGATAGAAGTTACACTTTGTCCGAGCAAACTTAAAGCAAGGATTGCTGAAATGCCGATACTACCGATGGCGATATTGTTAAATACAGTTGTGCCTACGCCAATGGCACCACCTAAAAAGTAATAAAAGGGTAAATGTTCTTTTGGTAAGAAAGCTTCTCCTTTTAATTTTAAATATATTGTAATAAAAATAAGTCCTACAAAATGAATAATTACAGTTGCCATATAAGTACCATAAAAATCTGTAAGACCGCCATTAATTGAAATCATACTAGCTACTAAAGAGCCACAGATTACTGCAAGTAAATAGTACATGACCCCTCCTTAAAACTCTTAAAAAAATATAAAAGAAGGAGCTAAGTATGGTGGTCTTAGTTCCTTCTTTATTTGGTGGTTGGTTTTATAAGAGTTAAGCCGAATTTGGTTGGTGGTTAAACGACTTAACTAATAGAATATTTATGAATAACAGCAAAATTGCTGTATGTGACATTGTTAAAAATCGCTAGTAATGACATAATATTACTAGGAGTTCGTCACCCGAGTAATAGAATAGTATAAAATGGACTCTAATAAATATGACATATGTCATGTTCTAAGAAAAAATATTAAAATAATTATAGAAAGTAAAAATTAAAATGACAAGGCAAGATGAAAAAGCATTAATTATAGAAAAAGGAAAAACAATAGAAGGGCTGCCACAATCAGCTTTAGAGAATGCCAAATATATATCTTTTAAAAAGGGAGAGTATCTTTGTAAAGAAGATGAAAAGATGGAATATCTATTATTTTTAATCTCAGGAAAAGCGAAAGTAAGTATTACAGCAGCCAATGGGAGAAGCCTACTGCTTAGTTTCTTTAATAAAGGACAAACAGTAGGGGATATGGAAATGATGTTACATGAAAGCATTAGTACAGCCAATGTAATTGCTATTACACCTATGGAGTGTATTGGGCTATCTGTAGAATATTGCAAAAAGGTTTTAAGCACTAATATAGACTTTATGAACTTTATTGCACAAAGATTAGCACAAAAACTAGATTATAGCGCCAGATCCAATGCTATGAATATCCTTTATAGTTTAGAAAACCGTTTATGTGCTTATATTATATCAACCCATGAAAATGGAGAGTTTCAAGAAAATCTTACAGAGCTGGCAGAATTATTAGGGACAAGTTATCGTCATTTACTAAGAACAATGCAACAGTTATGTGAAGAAGGTATTATAGAACGTTGTTCTAGAACCAAGTATAGGATTATAGATTTAATCACTTTAAAAGAAAGAGCAGAAGATTGTTTTTAAAATGATGCAAATTTTCGGATTATTGACATTGGAAAATGTTATAGGACATATTATAGTAGATAAAAGAAAGTGGACATTTTAAAGTTTTTCAATTGAGTTTAAAGATTAAATAGAGTGAGCAAATTGAAAGAGCAGGTAGTAGATAAGAGAAATTTAAAGACAAAAATTATAAACAGAAGATTAGCCTATAATATCATACTTGTAATTTTTCTAGGTGGTAATATAGTATCAGCCTTTAGACAAGATGAAGTACTTTTTTTACAAGTTTAAGTAAAATACTTTATGGTGCAGCAATACTGATTTTATTAGTGCCTTTAATTAGAGTACAAATCATAGAAAGAAAGCATAAAAACATACAATCACTGATGAGAATAAGAGTTGCAAATATTACAGCGGTGAAAAGATTTAGGAATGTTTTAAAAGTCGTTGGTGGTATATGGTTATTTTTTATAGTACTTATGGTTTGGGCAGACTTCAAAGATGGTGTACCATTAGTAGAGAATGTAATAGAAAATGGATATATGATTGTGGAGTGGTTTTTTTGGTCGTTATGCTTAGCATATCTTATAACATTAATGAAGCAGATATATATGAAGATGGGATACTCTCATTAGTGTATTTTTCAAAGTGGGAAAATATTGCAGGTTATAGATGGCAAAAGTATCCTAATAAAAAGGGAGACAGCTATGCTTTACAGCTTAAGTTAAAGAAGAGAAATAGTGAAAAAACAGTATGGGATCAATTAATATATGGGTAGAAGATGAACAAAGAACAGAGCTTACTAAACTTATGGAAGACAAGAAAATCTCTTATCGTACATATATGTAGGAAACACTTATAATTAGATAAGGACAAAATACTTGAATTAAGAGCGCTAGGGGCTTATCATAAGAAGAAAGTATAGTAAAGGGGAGTGAGTGGATGAAGGCAAATAGGCAAGGATATAACTATATGCCAGAGGGTAGCGGACCATCATGGATTGCAATTATTATTTTAATGATTGTTTTTTGGCCCGTGGGTATATATTTATTATACAAAAGATTAAAGGTGGATCATAAGGCGGCAATAAAGTCAGGCAAGTTTATACATGGTTTTGGGATTATGTTAATTGTATTAGGTGGATTAGCTATAGTAGGAGATACAAGTACGGTAGCTGCTGCAAGTTTTTTAATTATTTTAGGTATTGTTTTAATGAGGACAGGGTCTAAAACAAAGAAACAAGTCTTACGTATTAATCAGTATATTGCCCTTATTGTTAATCAGCATATTATATCACTAGATGAATTAGCACGTGCTACTGGAAATACGTATGCTGTAGTATGTGAAGACTTAAATAAGATGATAGAAAAAGGCTACTTACCAGGCGCTTACTTAAATTTATCTATTAGACAAATTATGTTACAAGGTCAGAAGGCGCCAATTTATAGAGCTAATACTCAGGGACCTAGAAAACAACCTAGAACGAAAGTGATAAGTTGTAAAGGCTGTGGTGCTGAAATGATTGTAGCAGAGGGAACTATTAGGAAATGTGAATATTGTGGGACACCTCTTCAAGGTTAAAAAAGCATTATAATAATGATTAAATTAATATTAATAAAGAAGCTATTTAAATAAATGGATAGCTTCTTTATTATGTGCGAAAAAATATATGTAAGAAATTTGGGTTTTTTTGAAGCTGTTAAAGCGTTGGCGAGTGGAAAGTTATGGCATGAATAATTGCTAGAATAAGACTAGTGTGGTTATAATAAAAGTAAAGCATATCTGAGGTGGATAGCTCAGATAAACTATAATTTATATAGAGGTGGAATATGTCAGCAGTAGAAAAGCAATTTCAAGAAGAACTCATTAAAAATTGTCAGTTAGCAGAAAAAGAATGCCCAGGTTATAGAGCAACTCGTTTTCTTCAAACAGTAGAAAAGTTTGGTGCTGTAAAAACAGCTAAAGAAATCATTAGAAAAGGTAGAACATCTGATGATTTTGAGAAGCTTCAAGAAGCAGGTCTTTTGGAATATACAATGGAAGCGCTTATTGTAAAAGCACAATATGGCGATCTCTTCACTGATGACGAAGTAAATAGTTGTTATGAAATTCTTTGTGAATATGGCTATTATTAAAAATAAAAGAAGACCATAAAACTAGGTGATTGGCCTAGCTTTATGGTCTTTTTATTTTAGTAGGGACATAAATATGATATACTAGACATAAAAAATAATAGATATAAAAGGAGAATAGTAATGTATAGCTTTAAAAATGACTATAGTGAAGGCGCACATCCTAATATTATAGAGGCGCTAGTGAAATCAAATTTAGAACAAACATCAGGATATGGGCAAGATGCGTACACAGAAGAAGCCGTTCATTCAATTAAGGAAATAGTAAAAGATGAAAATGTAGATGTACACCTTTTAGTAGGAGGGACACAAACAAATCTTACAGCTATTTCAGCTTTCTTAAGACCACATGAAGCAGTTATCTCAGTGGAAACTGGCCATGTATGTGTTCATGAAACTGGAGCTATAGAAGCGACAGGACATAAAGTAATTGCAGTACCAAGTGAAAATGGAAAAATAAGGGCAGGGCAAATTTTAAAGGTATTAGCAACACATACAGATGAACATATGGTGAAACCAAAGCTTGTCTACATTTCAGATTCTACTGAAATAGGGACAATTTATACAAAAGCAGAATTAGAAGCTATTAGTAGTGTATGTAAGGCAAATGGTCTTTATTTATTTTTAGATGGGGCACGTATAGGCTCTGCGTTAATGTGTAAAGAAAATGATTTGAAAATGGAAGATTTTCCAAGTTTAACAGATGCCTTTTACATTGGAGGAACTAAAAACGGTGCCTTAATGGGCGAAGCATTAGTGATTTGTAATCCTACTTTAAAAGCAGACTTTAGATATCATATCAAACAAAAGGGAGGGTTATTAGCTAAAGGGAGACTCCTTGGTATTCAATTTGCTCAGTTATTTAAAGAAGACTTATTCTTTAGTTTAGCGACATATGCTAATGAAATGGCAGATCTTTTAAGAGCGGCCATTAAGGAAACTGGGTATGAATTCTTTAGTGAATCACCAACGAATCAAATATTCGTTATTTTTCCAAATGAAATACTTGAAAAACTAGAAAAAGATTTTGATTTTACAATCTGGGAAAAAATTGATGAAAAACGTACAGCCGTCCGTTTAGTAACTTCATGGGCTACTACGAGAAAAGGTGTAGAAAGCTTTATTAAGGCTTTAAAAGATGCATAAGAAACAAAAAAGAAAAACAGTTGCTTTTGCGACTGTTTTCTTTTTGTCGAAAAAAAGGTAAAAAATACAAATAGATAATTGACGGTAGTCTATTTTTGAGGTATAACAAAAATGAAAATGTTAATTATGATTAAATAGTTTGATTAAAAAATAAAAATACTTCGAGAGAGAGGGAGAAAGATGAGTAAAAAGCTAATAGCATCTTTAATGATCGCAACATTACTAGTAAGTAATACACTTTACGCACAAGCTCCAGCTGCAAAAAATACTACAACTAATGTGGCAGTAACAAACAATCAAAAACAAGATACTAAGCAAATTGCAGAAATTAAAGGCACACTTTTAACCTTAGATGAAGCTATATCACAAGGACTTGAAAATAGTTTAGTTCTGCAACAAGTTCGCAATCAAGCGGACATTGCTAAACTCGTAGGAAGCAATGGAGAAGAAGTAAGAAATAACTTAAACGAAAGTACAATGGCATTATCGCATGCAAGCTATGTAATTAATGACGGTAGAGATCAAATATATGAAAAACAACCTCAATTAGAATCAGCACAAGCAGCACTTGAAAGAGGAATGTCACCTGCTACAGTATCAAAAGAGTTTCAAGGTGTTACATTTAACTTTAAAGCTGGAAATACAATAATGGATGATGTTGTAGATTCATTAGCAGCGCATGTATTACCAGTATATCCAGGTGCAACAATGGAGCAAGTAAGATCATTAGTTAAAGATAAAGCAGAAGCATTATATCCTACTGTAGTTGAAGCACTTAAACAATATGTATCAGGTTTAAGTGATGAGTTAGCTGTAAGTCAAAAAAAAATTAGAAGAAGGTACACAAGAGTATCTTTCAAGTAAATCTCAATATGATGCAGCTGTACAATTTGCTATGTCTAATGTGGCTAATAAACTTTCAGTAAGCACAATTTCATCTTTAAGAGTAGAGCCTCTTGGGGAACTTGTGATCAAAATGGTAACAGCACAAGATAAAGTAACAGCTTATGCAGTAAACATTTATAAAAATCAAGTAGCACTACTCATTGAAAATAGTTACTTTGAAGCTTTAAAACAACAAGAAATCTTAAAGGTAAAAGATAAAGCAATGGAAAGAGGACTCGTGCAATATGAGCTAGCAAAAGCTGCTTATAAAGTAGGGGGGAAATCTAAAGATGATATGTTACTTGCTAAATCATACTATAACTCAACAGTTATGGCGCGTGAGTTACAAGTAAAAGAATACAACTCAGCTTTAATCGCACTTAAGAAAAATATGAACATGGATTTATCAAAAGAAATCCATGTTGCAAAAGTAGAAGCAAGTCCAGATGAAGAATATGATTTAGCACAAGGTATTGCCAGCGGACTTAGTCACCAATTAGCTATTAGAAAAGCAGAAGTTCAAGCAGAGCTTTATGATGATTTAATGGTTGCTGTAAATGCTTCAAATTACAAAAGCAGTGATAATCAATATAAAGAAGTTGTACTCTTACAGCAAGGTGCTAAAATCGCAATCAACCAGGCAAAACTTCAAGCAGAAAGTGATATTCGTACATCACATGCAACAGTAGAGTCTATGAAAAAACTTGTAAAAACAGCAGCTGAGCTTCGTCAAGATGCTACAGAAAATGTAGAAATTGCAAAAGTGAAATATGAAGTAGGTTATGGATTTGATAATGCCCTTCTTAAACAACTTAATTTACAAGATATGTCAGGAACAATTGTAGAAGTAATTGCGGCGGAAGAAAATCTTACAAACATTGAAGAGAAAGAAATTGAAGTTGTAAATGGTTATAACTTATCAAGACTTAAATATCTAAATGATATTGGGATTTTACCATATTAATCATACATAAGAATAGCATCCTAAATGCTTAAATTTAAATGAGAGTATTTAAACGTATAGTTATAGGAGGAAGAAATATGAATATAAAAGAAGTGTTTAAAGCAAAGAGACTACTTAACTTAGTTGCAATCGCAGCTTGCTTAGGAATCGTTTTATGCATATTAACATATGGGTTCAATGGAACTAAAGATGCAGAGCTTACAGCAATCGGAAAGTTCTTTGATGCTGGAGATGGATTAGTAGCACAGGGGATTCTTGAAACACAAGAAGTCAATGTAAATAGTAAAGTACCAGGTAGAATTGTAAAAATCTATGTACAAGAAGGTCAAGAAGTAAAAGCTGGTGATCCACTTATCGAGATTTCAAGTGATGAAATCAAGGCAAAGAAACAACAAGCAGAAGCGGCTTTAAGACAAGCAAAGGCAGGACTTGAAGCAGCTAAAAAAGTATATGAACAAGCACAAGCTGGACTTGATGCATCAAATAGTTTAATTGAAAAAGCGCAAGCTGGTGTAGATGCTTCAGCAGGAAAAGTAAATGAAGCAAAAGCTGGTGTAGCAGCTTCTCAAAAACAATATGAAGCAGCAATGGCAGTTAAAGAAAAAGCAGATAATGGTGCAAGAACACAAGATGTCATAAAAGCACAAGCAGCATATGACTTAATGAAAACATCTTATGCTAGAGTAGCAGCACTTGTAGAAAAAGGTGCAGTATCTCAGCAAAAATTAGATGAAATCAAAACTCAACTTGAAGTAGCAAAACAAACTTTAAGTATGGCACAAGAAGGTGCTAGAGAAGAAGATAAAAAAGCGGCTACAGCAACAAGTGAGCAAGCATTAGCTGGACTTGAAGCAGCTAAAACAAGAGTAGATCAAGCGGAAGCTGGACTTTCAGCCGCAAAAGCGCAACTTACACAAGCTATGGCTGGTGTAGATTCTTCTAAAGCGCTCCTCGCACAAGCGCAAGCAGGCGTAGAAGCTAAAGAAGGATTAGTACAACAAGCTAAAGGAGCAGTGGCGGAAGTTGATGCTTATCTTAAAGAAGTTGTCATTAAAGCACCAATGGATGGTATCGTAACAACTATCAATTCTGAAGAAGGTGAACTTGTATCATCTGGTTCACAAATGGCTATCGTAAGTAATTTAAAAGGAACTTGGGCAGAAGTAAGTGTTAAAGAAACTGACCTTAGCAAAATTACACAAGGGCAACAAGTACAAGTTAAAGTACCAGCTTATAAAGCCCAAACATTTACAGGTACAGTAACAACAATTAATGCACAACCTGACTTTGCAATTAAAAGAGCAACTAATGAAAATGGTGATTTCGATATCGTATCATTTGGTGTAAAAATTGAAATCGATAATGCTGAACAAACATTAAGACCAGGTATGAGTGCATACATTCAATTTGCCAACGAGGCTGAATAATGAGACACCCTATGAAAGCTTACGCAAAGAAGGTGAGTAGATGTTAGGAAGTATCAGAGAAGAATTAAGTAAGTTAAAATCAGATAAGCTTATGCTTATTACATGTTTAATTATCCCTATTGTTGTCAACCTTTTAGTAGGGTGGCAACTTAATAAGGGGGTTATAGATAAAGTACCTTTCGCTATAGTAGACTATGACGATTCTCAGCTTAGTAGACAGATGATAGGTTACTTTAGAGATAATGATGCTTTTGATTTAAAGTATCAAATAGATAGTCAATCAGAACTTGAAGAGCTTATTAATTCAAGTATGGTAAGAGCAGGAATGGTTATTCCTAAAAATTTCTCAGAAGATGTAACAGCTTTAAGATCGCCATCTGTTATGATGATTTATGATGGTAGTCATATGAGTCTTACAAGTATTGCAAAAAGTAAGGCTAGTGAAATTCTTATTTCAATGAGAGTTGGAGCTAGTGTGAAGCAGATTCAAAATCGTTTAAATAAGAGCTATGATGAAGCTTTCACAACAGCTATGCCAATTAGCTTTGTGACACGTACGCTTTATAATCCAACTAAAAGTTTTAATTACTTTATGACACCGGGTTATGGGACAGTTATTTGCCAGCTTGGAATTGGATTAACTGGTGTTTTATGTGTACGCAGAAGACGTAAAGAAGAGGGAGAAAGACGTAATGAACTTGCTTATATTTTAGGTAAAGTTATATTTTATGGCATATTAGGAAGTATAGCTATTTTAATTAATGTAGCTGTGCAAGTATACATATTTAAAATTCCTTGTAGAGGTTCACTGCCACTTGTATATTTCTTAAGCGTGTTGTTTATGTTTGCGGTATCAGCACTAGCGGTAGCTCTTTCAGCATGTTTACGTAACCGTGTAGTTGCTATGACAGCATCAGGTTTATTACTTATTCCCAACTCTATTATGGCAGGTTATACATGGCCACTTATTTCTATGATTCCATCATACAAATGGATGGCACAATTTATTCCATTCACACATTATGGTGATAATTTAAGAGATATTTATCTTAAAGGCAGTACAGTAAATGTTGGTGCGGATATTAGATTTTTAGTACTTTATACATTAATTATGATTGCAGTAGGTACACTTGGAATCACTATTCGTAATATGGGAAAACCAAAGGAGGAAGATAATCGATGATCACTTTTTTTAAGAGCCTTTGGGAAGAAATTGATTTTGCAACTAAGAAAATAGGATTGCTTTTAGTATGCTTTATCGCTATGCCATTCTTATCAATGTGGATTGGTGGGGCATATTATAATAGCTATGTAAATGACGTATCTATTGCTGTTTTAGATGAAGATAATAGTAGTTTAAGTAGAAAAATTATACGTTACTTTGATGAAAATGAACGCTTTATTGTGGAGTATTATGCAAAGGATAAAATGGAGCTAGAACAGCTTATTAATGAACGTAAGGTTTATATGGGAGTATATATTCCACAAGACCTTAGTATGAATATTAAAACAGGTAAACAATCACAAGTTTTAATTTTAACAGATGGTACAAATGCCATTGTAAGTAATAATTTATATGCAGGAGCAGCAAGTATTGTCCAAACAGTCTCTGCTGGAGCTGCTATTCAAGTTATAGAAGGAACAGGCAGTATGCAGGAAAATGAAGCTAATGGTATGGCACTTCCTTTAACTTTTGGAGAACGAATGTTATATGATTCTAAATTAACTTATATGAATTACTTAATGTATGGACTCTTTGCTGTATTCTTACAGCAACTTATGCTATCAAGTATGGCAACTTTAATGGCAAGAAATCCAGAAGAAGTAGCAGCTAAAAGAACACTTCCTAAATTATTTGCTAAAATGGTATTATCAGGAATATGCCTTATGAGTTCAGGTGCCTTTTCAATTTATTTAATACATAGGAAGTTTGGGTTAATATTTAATGGAAGTATCGCTTTAGCAATTTTAATAAGTGCATTATTTGCAATAGCTATAAGTTGTGTAGGTATTATCTTATTTAGTTTAACAGGTAAGAAAACCCGCTTTACACAAGTGGCTTATATGTTATCATTACCAACATTCTTAACATGTGGTTATGTATGGCCTATCGATCAAATGCCAAATGCATTAGTAGCCCTTGTGAAAACATTCTGGCCACTTATTAATTATGCAAGAAGCTTTGATGAAATTCTAATTAAGCACTTATCTTTTGCAGATGTAAAAAATAATATCATTGGCTTAATAGCATATATTTTAATTATGCTGCCAATTGGCATTTGGTGCTTTAAAAGAAAATTTGATTCAGAAGTAGACGTATAACGATAAATATAAAAAAGCATATCACTTTATGTGATATGCTTTTTATTTTGAATAAAAATATTATTTTATAAAATTTATGTATATTGACTTATAAAAATATAATTCAGTATAAAATTATACATAGATATTTTACATAAAATGTAAAATTGGAATATAATCATGTGGAGACAAAAATGAATATCAAGAGTAAATGAGTGAAGATGATTCTATTAGGGGGAGTAATAGTAAGTCTTACTGGATGCAATAATAATTTTGCTCAACAAGAAACGAAGGTGTTTTCTATAGACATTGATGGTAACAATCTATTTTACGATGAAGATTGTGAGGATGCAGCCGCTATAAAGTCTAGTGCAGAAGGTTTTACTATTGCAGCAATGGGTAGAAATTATTATAAGCCTGATGTGAAGGCAGAAACAGAGTATTATAGTGAAACACTCAAAGAGTATTTTACAGCGGATGATTGGATTGATAATGACAATGCATATATCGTTAAAAATAAACTGATGATGAGTGTGGAGGAGCTAAATATGGAGAGTATTCAATTAGTTCGAATAGGAGGTGAAGGAGCCTGTATAGTAGATTATACATATGTACTTATTGTAGAAAATTCAACTTCAGATTTCTTTTCAGGTTATGAAATAAAAAATGGTACTTCATATGAAACAGCAATTCAGCTTAAAATGCTAAGGCAGCAAGGCGAATGGAAAATTGATGAGTATAGCATAGAACGTACGGAGGAGATTAATTAACATGAAAAGAGGAATTACATTAAGAATTGTAGCAATAGTAACTATTGTTATTATTGCAATTTGTACAGCATTAAGTTATGTAAATTCTAATAAACTTATTAAAAATGCTTATATAGCACAGATGCATAGTGACCTAAATTTTATCAAAGAAATGGTTAATAACCTAATGGAAAAAGGCGAAATCAATGTGGCACTTATAGAGGGTCATCCATTTAAAGAAAAAATGTATGAAATGATTCAAATGGTAGCAGATATGGCGAAAGACACATCTAAATCAACAGATGAAATGTCAGCATATATAGAAGAACAAGTTGCTACAATGAATGATATTGTAGATATGTTAAAAGTATCAGTTGATACTGCTCAAGTTTTAAATAAAGAAATGGAATAGTTTAAAATTTATTCTGTTTTAAAAAATTATAAAAAACATATATTAAGTATACGGTATTGATAATTTTCGTATAGTACATATTGTGGTATGATAATAGTCGGAAATTTTAATATAAAATAAAAGAGAGGATGGACAAGGTGAAGAAGTTATTAATTTACCTCAAGGACTATAAAAAAGAGTGTGTTTTAGCACCTTTATTTAAGATGTTGGAAGCTTCTTTTGAACTTTTTGTACCCCTTGTAGTAGCCGCAATTATTGATAAGGGAATTGCTGGTCGAAATGTAGGATACATTATAAGAATGTGCTTAATACTTGTATTATTAGCGTTAATTGGACTTGCTTGTTCTGTAACTGCCCAGTATTTTTCTGCTAAGGCTGCTGTTGGCTTTGGAACAGGTGTAAGACAAGCTTTATTTAAGCACTTATTAAGTCTTTCGTTTACAGAAGTAGATACACTGGGAACGGCCACAATGATGACAAGGATGACGAGTGACGTTAATCAAGCGCAAAATGGTGTGAATATGGTGCTGCGTTTGTTTTTGCGTTCGCCATTTGTTGTACTTGGCGCAACAGTTATGGCCTTTACAATTGATGCAAGGTCGGCTGTAATCTTCGTCGTTGCTATTATTTTATTATCTATTGTTATATTTGGCATTATGCTTATAAATATTCCTATGCTGAAAGCAGTACAACAAAGATTAGATCAAGTATTAGGTACTACAAGAGAAAACTTAGTTGGTGTGCGTGTTATTCGTGCTTTTGGTAAAGAGGAAGAAGAGTTAAAAGCTTTTAACAAACATAATGAAGCTTTAACACATATTCAAAAGAAAGCAGGTACAATTGCTACGCTTATAAATCCACTGACTTATGTCATTATTAATGTAGCCATTGTAAGACTTATATGGGTTGGCGCGATTCAAGTGAACGAAGGAATTTTATCACAAGGTCAAGTGGTGGCTCTTTATAACTATATGTCACAAATTTTAGTAGAGCTTATTAAACTTGCTGGACTTATTATCACAGTAAATAAATCTATTGCATGTGGCAATCGTATTTCAGATGTATTTGAGATTAAATCAAGTATGTTACATGGTGACCAGATAGTAGGAAATGTAGGAGAAGATATTCCAGTAGTAAGCTTCAAAAATGTTTTTTTAACTTATAAAGGAGCAGGTGAAGAATCATTAACAGCTATTAATTTTGAGGTGAAGAAAGGTGAAACTGTAGGAATCATTGGTGGTACCGGTTCAGGAAAAACATCACTTGTGCATATGATTCCTAGATTTTATGATGCCACAGCAGGAGAAGTACTCATAGATGGTAAAAATGTTAAGTCATATGAACGTAAGGCACTACTTAATAAAATAGGTATCGTTATGCAAAAAGCAGTGCTATTTAAAGGGGATATGGCAAGCAATATTAAATGGGGAAATAAAAAAGCCACAAATGCAGAAATTCATGAAGCTATTACATTGGCTCAAGGAAGCGATGTAGTGGCACAAAAAGGCGGGTTAGAGGGAAAAATAGAGCAAGGTGGTAAAAACTTATCTGGTGGACAAAGACAGCGTATGAGCATTGCTAGAGCTCTTGTGAAGAAGCCTGAAATTTTAATTTTAGATGATAGTACATCTGCCTTAGATTTTGCAACAGATGCTAAGTTACGTAAGGCGATTCGTGAGCTTGAATATAAGCCAACTGTATTTATAGTGTCTCAGCGTGCATCTTCTATTCAATATGCTGATCAAATTATTGTTTTAGATGATGGTAAAATGGTGGGTAGAGGAACACATGAAACTTTACTTGAAGACTGTGAAGTCTATCGTGAAATCTATTATTCTCAATTTAAGAAAGAGGAGGCATAAGAATGAGTAAAAAAATAGATAAAGCCTCTCAAAGAAAAACGCTTAAAAAAGTTCTAAATTACATTAAAAAGTACAGAGGACTTATGGGGTTTTCTATACTTTTAGCGACTTTAATTGTTATACTAACTCTTTATGTGCCTATTTTGATAGGACGAGCTATAGATGGTATCGTATATGGCAACGTGAACTTCACAAGCATTTTACAAGCATTAGGCTTAGTGGTTATAGTGGTCATTATTACAGCTGCCGCCCAATGGCTTATGAATATGATTAATAATAAGGTGACTTATAATGTGGTAAGAGACATTCGTAATGAAGCTTTTGAAAAAATTGAGATTTTACCACTTAAATATTTAGATAGCAAATCACAAGGTGAAATAGTAAGTCGTGTAATCACGGATGTGGATCAATTTGCAGATGGACTTTTATTAGGATTTACACAGCTCTTTACTGGGATTATAACAATCTTAGGTACATTAGGCTTTATGCTGAGCATTAATATAGGCATTACTTTTGTAGTCGTACTCGTAACACCTTTATCTTTATTTGTAGCTAGTTTTATTGCTAAGAAGACCTATACAATGTTTAAGCTTCAATCTGAAACAAGAGGAGAGCAAACAGCATTTATTGATGAAATTATAGGTAATCAAAAGGTGGTTAAGGCTTATTCTCATGAAGAAGAAGCTATAGAAAAGTTTGATGAGATTAATAAGCGCCTTCAAAAGTATTCATTACGTGCGACTTTCTTCTCATCTTTAACGAACCCTTGTACACGTTTTGTAAATAGCATTGTATATGCAGGCGTTGCCATTACTGGAGCTCTTACAGTACTTTCAGGACGTATGAGTGTGGGAGCTTTATCATGTTTCTTAAGCTATGCCAATCAATATACAAAGCCATTTAATGAAATATCTGGGGTGGTTATGGAACTTCAAAATGCTATTGCTTGTGCAGGACGTATTTTTGAACTCATTGAAGAAAAAGCACAAGTACCAGAACCAGCCAATGCCATAAATTTAAATCATGTAGAAGGCGAGGTAATTTGCGAAAATTTAGCCTTTTCTTATGTACCAAAGAAGAAATTTATTGAAAACTTCAATATTCATATTAAACCAGGACAAAAGGTAGCTATTGTAGGACCTACAGGCTGCGGTAAGACAACACTTATTAACTTATTGATGCGTTTTTATGATGTAAATGATGGTAGCATTTTGGTAGAAGGTAAAGATATTAGAGATGTAACACGTAAGAGTTACGTGAAAGCTATGGGATGGTACTTCAAGAAACATGGCTTAAAAAAGGTACTATTAGAGAAAATATTGTTATGGGAAAACCAGATGCTACGGAAGAAGAAATTATTACAGCAGCTAAGGCAGCTCATTCTCATTCATTTATTAAACGTTTACCACATGGCTATGATACAGTTATTGGAGAAGAGGGGGGATGTTATCACAAGGACAAAAACAATTACTTTGTATCACAAGAGTGATGCTTTGTAAGCCACCAATGCTTATTTTAGATGAAGCGACATCTTCTATTGATACACGTACAGAACTTAAGATTCAAAGCGCATTTAATAAGCTTATGGAAGGCAGAACGAGTTTCATTGTAGCCCATCGTCTTTCAACCATTCAAAATGTGGATATTATTTTAGTTATGCAAGATGGCAAAATTATTGAGCAAGGCAATCATGAAACACTTCTTGCACAAAATGGTTTTTATGCAAATCTCTATAATAGTCAATTTGCAATTTAAGTACTTATAAAATCCAACTTTATACTAAAAGAGAATTGTAAATAGATGTTTGTTTTATAAAAAGAATGAAATGAAAAGATTTCCTTCTTTTTTGTTTAATTTAATCTAATTTAGTAAAATATATTGAATTAAAAATTTTAGATGATAAAATAGAACGTATATAATCTTATGTGAAATATATTTTAGCTTTTAATATGAAAAATAAACAAAGGGTACTAGCGTTCATAAGGAGAATAAGCATGGTTATATAAATACAAGATTATATAAAAAATGGTATAAAGTAGGGAGGAAAAAGTATGGAAGAAAGAGAAAAGTTTGGCTCGAGACTAGGATTTATCTTAGTTTCTGCAGGATGTGCTATTGGACTTGGAAATGTGTGGAAGTTTCCTTATATATGTGGTCAAAATGGTGGAGCAGCTTTATTTTAATTTATTTAGTATTCTTAGCATTATTAGGATTACCAATTTTAACATGTGAATTTGCCATTGGTCGTGGTAGTAGAAGAAGTGTGGCAAGTGCCTTTGATCAGTTAGAACATCCAGGTACCAACTGGCATCGTATGAAATGGTTTGGAATCATAGGAAATACTGTTTTAATGATGTTTTACACAATGGTAGCTGGTTGGATGTTCTGTTACGCATATCGCATGGCTACAGGTCAGCTTACAGGAATGTCACAAGAAGCGATTGGAGATGTATTTACTAGGATGTTGGCTTCACCAGGAGAAATGGTATGGTGGACACTTGTAACAATTGTCGTAGCAATGTGTATTTGCAGCTTAGGATTAAAAAATGGTGTAGAACGTATTACAAAAGTGATGATGAGTTTATTAATCGTTATTATGATTATTTTGGCTATTAATTCATTAACTTTATCAGATTCAAGTAAAGGGGTAGCTTTTTACCTTGTACCTGACTTCAGAAAACTTGTGGAAAATGGTATAGGGAATGTAGTATTTGCAGCTATGTCCCATGCCTTCTTCACATTAAGTGTTGGTATGGGGTCTATGGAAATTTTTGGAAGTTATTTAGAGAGTAAACGCAAATTAACAGGGGAGGCTTTAAGTGTTGTTATCTTAGATACATTTGTAGCCCTTACAGCAGGACTTATTATTATTCCTGCATGCTATATTGAACCTAATGCTGGACCACCGTTATTATTTATTACATTACCAAATGTATTTAATCATATGGAAGGTGGACGTGTATGGGGAACACTTTTCTTTGTATTTATGACATTTGCAGCACTATCAACAGTTGTAGCTGTATTTGAGAATATCGTTTCAATGACTATGGAAATGACAGACTGGGGCCGTAAGAAGACAGTTATGATTGATTTAGTAGTAATCACTGTGTTATCAATGCCAGCAATATTTGGTTATAATATTTTAAGCTTCATAGAGCCAATGGGCAGCGGTAGTACAATTATGGATTTAGAAGACTTCATTGTATCTTATAATATCTTGCCATTAGGCAGTTTAATTATGGTACTATTTTGTGTTAAGAAAAATGGTTGGGGATTTGAAAGCTTTATTAAAGAAGCAGATACAGGAAAAGGTATTTCTTATCCACAAGTTTTAAGAGGCTATATGCAATATGGTCTACCTACAATTATTGTTGTAGTTTATTTAAAAGGTTACTATGACATGTTTGCGCCACTTGGAGTAGGTTCACTTGTATTTTGGATGATTGTAGCCCTACTTTTCTTAGGTTTTATCTTTAGTTTAGCTTTACCACAAGGACATAAGAAGAAATAGAGAATTAACAAGTAGTACAACTTTGCAATACATAATAAGCAAATAAAATATAATCCCTCTAACGAAATTCCGATAATATAAGGTATTTAAAATACATTTTAAGGAGAGAGTTGGAGGGATTTTATGAATAAGACAAGAAGAAGTATTTTAGCAGTAATGATAACTTTAGTATTACTAGTTGTAATGGCATTTAAGGCGGAAGTATCACCTGTTTTCGCTGCACAAAAAACAGTGAGGATTATGCCACTAGGTGACTCGATTACAGATTGTGACTTTTGGCGAACAATGCTCTTTAACAAACTTACAGAAAATGGCTATAATGTAGAGTCGGTAGGAACAAGACCAGGGAATCATGAAGGACACTGGGGATTTAAAGTAACAGATATTGCGAATTATAATCAATTAGTGCCATGCTTGATGCATCTAATCCAGATGTTATCATTATGCATTTAGGCACAAATGACTGCTGGCAAAATGTAAAAATAAGTGAAATTATGAAAGCCTACACCAAGCTTGTAGGACAAATGAGAGAGAACAATCCTAATATAATTATTGTAGTAGCACAAATTATACCACTTCACCCAGATGATAAGATTAATTATGCTGCTAATGTTAATGCATTAAATAAAGAACTACCAGGATGGGCAGCAGAACTTACAACAAAAGCTTCACCAATCTACGTATGTGATCAATATACAGGGTTTGATGTAGATGTAGATACATATGATGGAGCACATCCAAGTCAAACAGGAAGTCAAAAGATTTGCGACAATTGGTATAAAGCATTAGTACCTATTTTATCAGGTAACGTACCAGAACCTACAGAAATACCAAAGCCAACACAGACACCAGAACCTACAGAAATACCAAAGCCAACATCGGTTACAGCGGGATTAGTTTTAGAAGCTACGACAAGTAACTGGGTGGTAGCTATACAATGGCAGTTAGGATTAAGAATGATTCTGATAAAGTTATTACAAATTGGACATTAAAGCTTAAAAAATCAGAAGTAGATATTACAAGTATTTGGTGTGCAAATGTAGATGAAGATGGAGAGGATTTGGTTATTACACCTATGGGCTGGAATAATACAGTTGCTCCAGGTAGCTTCGTAGAATTTGGTTTTCAAGGAAGCGGATCAGTAACAGAGGATTTTACTTATACACTTAGATAATGAATAAATTCAAAGAGGGGGGCTGTCGCACTAAGAAATTAGTGTGCAGCTCCTTTAACTATATAAAATAAAATAGCCAGGCTTCGAAAAGCTTGGCTATTAGTGCATAAATATATTTATGCCAACAAATAATATCTTACATAAGAATTATATACTTACTCAGAAATTTTATCAATTAGAATTACCTTTAGATATTGATGGCATAATCCCAGATAATGATTCAGTGCGTTTGCTCAGTGAGTTTGTAGAGGAGATGGATCTTTCAGAGTTATATTCGACTTATTCCCGTATTAGGAAAAATCCTGCAACGCCACGTTTTTTTTTTTAGAATGGAAAAAGACGTAAAATGTTTATAAAGATGATATAATAAATTTCGGGATAAGGAATCCTATAAAAAGTTATAACACAAGGAGATAAAATAATGAATCAAATAATTGAAAACATTTTAACAAGACGTAGTGTAAGAGTATTCTCTGAAAAGGATATTGCAAGAGAAGATTTAGAACAAATTTTAAAAGCAGGTCTTTATGCCCCAAGTGGTATGAATCGTCAAACATGGCAGTTTACTGCTATTGTAAACAGAGAAAAAATCCAAAAGCTTGCTAAGCTAATAGAAGTGAAATTAAGTCGCGCAGGTTATAACTTTTATAATCCATCAGTGATTGTACTTGTATCAAATGAAAAAACAAGTGGATGGGCAAAGGAAGATACAGCTTGCGCCCTTGAAAATATGTTTTTAGCAGCACATTCATTAGAAATTGGTTCTGTATGGATTAATCAGCTTAAAGATATTTGTGATGAGCCGGAAGTTAGAGCTTATCTTAATGAAGTTGGCGTGCCAGAAGAACATAATGTATATGGAATAGCAGCTTTAGGTTATGCGGCTAAAGAACCTAATCAAAATGTAGTTAAAAAGGGTATTGTGAAGATTGTAGAATAATTAAATAAGATAGGTAAGATAAAAAGGATGCTATGAAATATAGCATCCTTTTTAAACTTTTCAAACACTCTTTTTGAACCAATGGTAAGGCTATCATATCCAGCAATAATTTTGTGACATTTTACTTTATCTATTTATAAAAATAGTTATTTGATATATCGTCAAATAGAAGAAATTATATAAAAATATGTATTATGTCTATATAAAAAAACATTAGATATCAAAGGTTAAAAAGAAAAAAAATGAGTTTTTATAGGTACAATACAAATGTAGAAAGTGTATTATATCTATTTGTTTAACTGAGATAAAAAAGTAATATAGTCAATATGCACTAGAAAAAAGGCAAAAATTATATAAAATAATAAATAATATTTTATACATTGAAAAATGATTGAAAAAAATATAATATGATTATATTAAAAAGTTTTTATAAGTGAAGATAGATATCTAGTGGAGGCAACTATGAAAACAAAAATAAATTTACCAATGAAAAAGAGAATGTCTTTAGTATTAGCAGGAACATTAGCTATGGCAGCAGTGGTTCCTTCATTTGGTAGTAATATTGCAAACCAAATTGTAAATGAGACATATGCTTCAAGTTATAAAGAGATAGAAACATCTATAGCAACTAATAGTGCAATAGAAGAAACAGCTGCTATTGAGCAAAAAAACGAATTAATAACACAAGAAGAGACTATGGTAGTACCACGAATATTAGATGAATCAAAAGGTATTTCACAAGAAATAAGAGGACAAAGAATGTTCTTCACACATAAAAATGATAAAGCTTCATTAAATGTAGATGGATTAAAGGAAATGGGATATTACCTATTTGATACAACAAGTAAAGCTATGACTATTGAGGCGGATATCGAAGTAAAAGATATTCAGGCGAGTAGTAGTTATGGGATTTTCATAGGAATGTTTAATGAAGAGGGTGATATTTCAGGAGTTACCACACTAGGTATAAGAGGAGATCAATCTGTTAGAAATATATATACTAAAAATCTAGGTGGTGCACCGGGCGCAGGTGGTATTAACACTAAGCTAAACATAGGAGATAAAGTGCATGTTGTTATCCAAAAAACAAATAATGGTTGTTATACTGAGGTAACCAATAATGGAGAAACAAAAACAGCTACAGTAAGTTATAGCAATGCAGCAGCATTAGACGATATCAATACTCCTGTACGTTATGGGATTGGTCTTTCAAATGCCTCTATAATTGTTACAAATCTCGTTTATAAAGATGCGGATGAAAATATATATTTCAAACAAACAGATTACTATAAAGCAGTTGGAAAAGCACCAAGTATAGAAAGTGTAAATGAGTCTCAAATTGCTAAGAATCGTAAAACAATTAGTGTAAGTTGGAACGGTGAATCACCAGAGGATGATGGGAAGTATAAGGTAGAACTATCTAAGGATAATGGAGAAACATATACAGTTTTAGATACAGATGTTATGGAAAAAACTTATACGACTAAGGTTAATGAAAGTGGTACATATATTTTTAGGATTTCAGGAATTTGTGGTACTACTGAAACAGAGCCAAAACTTTCACCAGCTGTTTCAGTTTTAGCACCATTACAAAGTCCGGTATTAAATGCCACAAGTAGTGATGGGCAAATTAATTTAACATGGGAGGCAGTAGCAGAAGCAACAAGTTATGAGATTTATAGAAAAAATGATGTAAATGAAGAAGGCATATTAATTGGGACGACAACTACATTAGGTTATAGTGATCAAAACGTAATCAATGAAGAACCATATTATTATGAAGTCATTGCAAAATCAGCAAATAATAGTAGTAATCCATCGGAGCCTCTCATTATGGTAGCAACAGCAGGGCGTGAAGGTAAATATGTTTATGAAGATCAAGCAACTCATATCAGTATGACAAAAAAATCTTATGACACAGTTTATAAAGATAAAGCTACCTTGGAAGGTAGCGTAGATAGAAATGGAGAAATGGTATTAGAAGTAAATGGTCAAGTACAGCAAACTATTAAACTTGCTAAAGGTGATAAATTTGCATTTAAAGCAAATTTAGTAGCTGGTAGAAATGATGTGAATTTATTATTTAAAGATGAAGTAGGAAAGGTAACACGTAAAACCTTTAATTTTGTGTATTTAACTAATTATGATATTGTAGTTGATCAAAACTATACAGGTGAAGATGGACAGCTTGCTAAGGATGGAAGTAGTGTAAAAATGTATAAAACAGTGCAAGCAGCTGTGAATAGTGTAGCTGACACCAATGCAAAACGCATTGTAATTCTCATTAAAGAAGGAAACTATGTAGAATATTTACGTGTAAAATCACCTTATATTACCTTAATAGGAGAAGACCGTGAAAAGGTTAATGTAAACTTCTTTGACCCGGAGATTACAAAGCCAGGTGGAGATACTAAAGCACGTAGTGCAATATACATTGAACCAAGTGCTACAGGATTTACAGCAGAAAACTTGACTTTTGAAAATACATATAAGTTTAAAGGTGATGGTTCAAGTTCTAATGAATCATCAGATGCAATTCGTGTAGATGCTGATGAAGCAACATTTGTAAATGTAAAATTAGTAGGATATCAAGATACACTTCAAACAAATACAAATCGTCAATATTTCTATAAATGTGTTATTACAGGAAATGTAGATTTTATTTATGGTGTAAATGCACGTACATTAATTGAAGACTGTGATATTGTATATCGATATAATGCTAATAAAAATAGTGGTTATGTTATTGCGCCAAGAACAGATGCGAGTGCTAAATATGGATATATCTTTAATAATTGTAGAATCACTGCGGAAGAAAATTGTAATGGTGATAAATATTTATTAGCACGTCCTTGGGGGCCAGATGCTGCAGTTACATTTATTAATACATATATGAGTGGCATTATTAATAAGTCAATACCATATTCAGATATGAGCGGAAATGAATACCGTAAAGCACGTTTTAAAGAATTTTATTCATATGGTGATGGTTATGCAATTAATGGAGAAAGACCACAAATCTCCAAAGTCCAAGCTGAAGAAATGTTAACAGCAGACTTCTTAGGTTGGAATCCATATGCAGTCGCACAAAATGTTGGACAAACTGATTTTGTAGGTAATGTGGTAACAGAAGTACCAGAAAAATTCATTGAAAATAAAGAAGTAGAAGATGCTCATGTAGATAAAGGATTAGGCGCTTATTCAGTAGAAGGATATGCAAGACAAGTTACAGGTGGCGGCATTGTATCTGAAGAAAGTGAGGCTTATTATAAAGTAAGTACAGCGGAAGAATTCTTAAATGCATTACAAGAAATGAAAGTTACAAGTAAAGCAGGGGTTATTGAATTAACAGCTGATATTAACTTAGGTTCTATTGAAGTTGGAGATGCCTTAGAGAAATATAGTAAAGTTATTAAAGCTGTGAGTAATGCACCACTTTTACATCCTACATTATTAAAAACAGGTGTTTCTACATTAAATATTAAAGATATGAGTAACCTTACAATCTATTCTAAAAACGGGGCATCAATTAAACATGCTTGTATTAATATGAGCAATGCATCCAATATCATCATTAGAAACATTGTATTTGATGAAATTTGGGAATGGGATGAAGGAGGAGTAGATAATAAAGGTGAATACTGCAAACCTGGTGATTATGACCGCAATGACTGGGATTACATTAATGTACAAAATGGAAGTACAAATATATGGATTGATCACTGTACATTCTACAAGGCTTATGATGGTATTGTAGATATCAAAAAAGCTGGTACAGCACCAACTAATGTAACTATTTCGTGGTGCCAATTTTTACCTGAAAGTAAATCAGGATTCTTTGATGAAATGATGGATTTACTTGAAAGTAATCCAGAAAAATATCCATATTATAATGGGTTACTTACAGAACATGGCATGACCAAAGAGCAAATAAGAAGATTTGCAGCAGCTCAAAAGAAAACACATTTAGTAGGCGCGTCTGATAAAGAAGCTAATATAGAAAACTTACAACTTACATTAGCTAATAACTACTATAAAAATTCTATGGATCGTATGCCTAGACTTCGCGGTGGAAATGCTCATGTTTATAACTGCATTTTAGATGCGGCAGATATTTATAAACTTAAAAATGAAGTAACAGATGCTTATATGAAAGAAAAGGTTGTAAGTAATGGAGCAATCTCAACATGTAATGCATCGGTACTTCTTGAAAATACAGTGATTGATAGCATTATTAATGCTTTAGCAAGTGGTAATGGTTCAAGTCCAGGAGGATATATTAATGCAGTGAATACTGTTTATTATATGGATGGTAAATTAACAAATCTAGGACTTACAGATAATGCTGGGTTAGGCATGTTATTAGATATAGATCAGTTCAAATCAAGCTTACCATATACAAATTACAACTTATACAATGCAATAAGTCTGACACAAAAGGTGATGCCATTTGCAGGAGCCGGCACAATAAATATGTCAAGTGAGCAGTGGCAAAAAACAAAATACAAGGATGATGTTATAGGTATGAATCAAGAAGTAACAGTAAGGTTTAATTATGCTGGAGCTAATGGAAATAATACAGTAGTGAAACTTCAAGCTGTAGTAGGAAATACATATGGCATTTTACCATCGCCAACTAAAGCAGGGTATACTTTCTTAGGGTGGTATGATGAAAAAGGTAATAAAGTAACAGCAGAAACTATTATCAATAATGAAAGTACACAAGTTTTAACTGCTAAATGGAAGCAACAAGGTTCAAATACTGAAACACCAAAAGTATCAGAAAAACCAGTGGTTCCAGAAAATACTGTAACTGGAGGAGGTGGTAGCAAAAGTCATAGTGTAAAAGTTAATATCATTACAACACCTCAAAATACAGAACAATCTAGAATATCAATTGATAAGGAGAATAATGTAGTAGAACCTGCCAAAACGAAATTTAAAGATGTTTCAGGACATTGGGCAGCACAAGCTATTACTTATGTTTCTGAAAAAGGTATTTTAAAAGGAGTTAGCACAAATCAATTTGTACCAAATAAGACAATGACCCGTGCTATGTTTGCAAGTATGCTATATCGTTTGGCTGGTGAGCCGGTAGTAGAAACAAATGCAACATTTAAAGATGTTAAAGCAAATGCTTGGTATACAAAATCTGCTGTATGGGCAAATAAAGAAGGTATTATAAAGGGCATAAGTGCTGATAAGTTTGCACCAAACCAAGAAGTGACAAGAGAGCAAATGGCAGTGATGCTATATAATTATCTTAAAGTAACAAATCAAACACTTACTTTAAGTGATGAAGCTGTGAAGTTTAATGACGTATTTAAAGTTTCAACTTGGGCAGAAGATGCTATGTCATATATGAAAGGGGCAGGGATTATAAATGGGGATGACAAAGGTAATTGTAATCCTAAAGCAAAAGCTACAAGGGCAGAAGTAAGTGTAATGATGCATAGATTTATTATAGCTTTAGAAAACAAGTAAAAAGATTTAATACAACGTATTAAGTGAACTATATATCCAGTGCCTAATTATGGTACAGGCCTTTCAACATTTTATATAACACTTTGCTTATGGGGTGGTGCCTTGTTACTCACATCACTGCTTACTACAGAAGCAAAAATTATTTGTTGTTTTAGGTATGTTTTATAGTATTGTGTTTATAGCTATTGTTTACACTCTGGTAGCATTGTTTAGTAATGTAGGTAAAGCATTAGGTGTTGTATTATTAGTATTACAACTGGGTGGTTCAGGAGGAACATTCCCAATCCAAGTAACACCTAAGCTTTTTCAAGTACTTTATAATTTATTGCCATTTACCTATGCTATTAGTGGGATGAGAGAAGCTATTGCAGGCATTTATTATGTGACTTTAGTAAAAGAGTTGATTGTTTTATTTGGATTTTTAATAGGAGCCTTGATTATAGGTGCATTATTAAAATAAAAGGCTAATGAAAAACTTCATAAATTCACTAATAAATTAGGAGAATCAGGAGTTGGATAACATTAAGAGAGGGTGTCGCAGGATTAATAATAATTTTGCGGCATCCTTTTTTAGAGGATTATTTGGACAAAGGGATTGAAAAATAAAATATATTTAAGCTAAGTATATAAAATAGTAGACTTATAGAGGGAAAATAATATGAAAATATGTATGATCCATGGGAGTGGGAGAAAAGGCAATACAGATATAACACTTGAATTTATAAAGCAGACAATGAGTGAGCTCGGTGATGTAATCTATACAAATATTTATTTGCCTAAAGACTTACCTTATTTTTGTACAGGGTATATGGCCTGGTTATTTACAGGAGATTATGCAGGAGAGAATTGCCCACATAAAAAATATACACATCTGATATTAGAAAAATTATTAGAAGCTGATGCCATTGTAATAGGGTATCCGAATTATGCATTAGGGGAGACAGGGTAGATTAAGGCATTTTTTGATCACTTTGTATGTAATTATATTGTACATAGACCTAATACGCAAATGTATGATAAGGTGCCATTAGTTGTTTCTACTACAGCAGGTGCAGGTTCGGGGGAGAGCTATTAGTACAATTAGTCGTAATCTTTTGTTTTGGGGCGTTAAGAGAAGTCAAAAATGTAAATTTAGATTATTTGAAAGTAGATGGCAATATATAAAGCAAGAGCGTAGAGAAAAGATAGAAAATAAAATTAGAAAAGAAGCTATTAAGTCTTATCATATGACAGAAAAAAGGGTAGCTTTAAGAAAAAACATTATAAAAACAAAAGAGGGTATCGTAAAGATTGTTATTTTGCGATACTCTCTTCAAGATGTCGATTAAGAATTCATGATGTCACGAATAAAGTTTTCATAGTTTTCTCTTTGACTACGAGTATTTCCAGGATAAATTTCAGAAGACAAGACTGAACGGTTAAGAGCTCGGGGCGTTAAAGTACTAAGCCTTGTATATTCTCCAGAAGCATACAGAGATTTAATGGTTCTTCCAATACCTAAGAGAGCATCGTGATAATAAGGTGAAGCAAATCCGTCTATAGCATTAGGGGTAGATTTATAGAAAAAGAGGGATTTTACCAACCAACCTTTGCTAGCAGATGCGCTAGAAGTTGTGTGGGATACAATTTGATTAATAGCGTAGGTGAATTCAGTAAAAGGGCCAGTATAAAGTTTTATACCTACAATAGGATACCAGAGACCTTTAATTTTACCGTTGTTTGTACCAGAGGAACTGTAGTAAGCTAATGTAACTTTTTCTACCCCGTAAGAATATTGTATACGTGCATCTATCAAACTAATCATTCTAAAGTGTGTGTTTGTATATAAGTTGGCAGTAAAGCTTCGCGGATAGATATCTAATATTTTACATAATTTATTTGACATACATACCACCTATTCAGTTTAGATAGATAAAAAATTGGACATATAATGTATAAAAGAGACCATCTAGCTATAAGAGGGGTTACATATAACTAGATGGTTTAAATTTAGGTCATAGATTTAAGTTCTTTTAAATTGGCTTTAATATCGGATAAGGATTCAAAACTACCATTGATTCCTAGTAGTTTTTTTAGAAAATATCGTTCCTCTCGTGTAAGTGATAGTTCATAATACCAAGGGACTGATGGACTATCAGATTCTATAAAATAAGAAGTGTAGTATAGGCGAATTAAGAAATCGCCTAGATACCAATAATCATCGTTAACGGTATATTTCTCATCATCAATGTATCTTGCTAGACCAAAATCTATAAGAGCTAGCTTACCATTTGGGCGCATAATAACATTTGGAAGTCGAATATCTCTATGAACAATTTGAGATGCCTGCAAAGTTTCAATAATTCGCAGAAGCTGGCTACCAATGTTATAAATTTCTTTTCTGGAAAATCTATAACCTTTTTTCCTGACAAGCACATCCAATGGTGTGCCGTCTATATATTCTAATATATAGCCTTCTGCATCCCGGTTTTTGAAGGTACCCATAAATTTAGGGATAGAAGAAGAATGAAGACTCTTTAGAATATCCTGTTCATAAAATAACTTATTACGGGTAGTGCGTAGCATATTTTTTTTGAGCTGTTTAATGACACATTTCTTGCCATATCTATTTTCGCCAAGATAAGCTATGCCATAACGTCCTTGACCAAGTATTTTAGTAATAGTGAAATCTTTAATTTGGGTACCAGGTTTATAATACCTATCCATAAGATGATATCCGTCTTACATTAACTTATCTACTACAACCACTATTTTTAAAGCATCTGCAATTAGATTTGTGATTTCTGCGGTGGTAGTTTTTACAATTTTTGTTAGATCTCTTATGGTTAGAATTGTTTTTGTGATAAGATTTACAAGAAGAATGTCTAGAAGATTTATCAGAAGAATATCTAGATCTGCTAGAACTATCAGATCTACTAAATCTATCAGATCTACTAAATCTATCAGAAGAATATGAAGAGCTATTAGAAGATGACATATCTTTGCGGCTAGAAATACTAGAAGAATATCTGCGGCTAGAAGGATTAAACCTATTACTACGACTGTTACTACTCCAACGACGAGTTTTGTTACAAGAATTTAAATGACCCATACTTAAACAACTCCTTATAATTAATGTTAACTAAGAGAGGTGAGTTCTTAGCTACACTACATTATATGGCTTGTATTTTGTATTGGTGACAAAATATTAAATATATGATAATAGAAAATGGAATATAAGTATAGAAAGATGTCGAATAAATATTATAGAAATATTTATTCGATATCTTATGAGAAGTACAAACTAGGGGATTCTAAGAATAAAGGCAGGTTTTAAATAGGCAATTAGATGAGTTTGTGGAGTGATTTGGGTGGATGGTTTAGGAAGTTCAGTATTTGTAATAACAGCTGTACTATTATCATATTCAACAGTATAACCGAGCTCTCTAGCAAAATCTTTAGCGGGGACGTATAGTACGTTATTATAAAATAGAGTGGGTTGGTCTTGTAAAATTTGTTTGTTATTTAATAGTAGCCTATAAGGCTGGGTGAGATTAACACGCACAGTTTCAGTGGATGGATGTGTAAATATAGTTGGGCTAAGTACAAATGGGATTAGAAATAAAAAGCAATATAAAAGTTTTTTTGGATTCATTTCAACACTCCTTTTTATGAGTAGTTATTAAAAATAGTATAAGTTATCCTTAAAGAAAATATACGTAAATAAAAAAGTTGTAAAAAGTTTAAAAATATAACTTATTTTAAAATGTAAATAATTTGATTAACTCATAGTAGAGGAGTATAATAAAGGTAATCACAGGGCTGTGTCTAAAGACATGGTCCTTTATTTATATATGCATTATGGAAAATGATTAAAAATGGGAGATGACAAAATGAGTAAAATAGCAATTATAAGTGCCATATTAGAAAATCCTAAAGAATGCCAGATGCAGTTTAATGAAGTAGTGGCTAGTTTTAGGGGGAATACCAAAGGTCGTATGGGTATTCCACTAGATGAAGAGATTTCAGTAGTTTCAATAGTTGTAACAGGCAGTTAGATGAAATTAATAGCTTGACAGGAAAGATAGGAAATATAAAAGGTGTAACGGTTAAAACGGCTATTGCTAAAAAAGAAATTATATAATTTAAGATAAAAGTAAATAAGTAAGGCATTTGAAAAGGAGAGTATATATGCAAACAACGCCTAATGCAAGTCGAAAACATATCATTTTTTATGGAAAAACTAATTCAGGAAAATCATCATTATTAAATCATTTAGTAGGTCAAGATGTGGCTATTGTATCAGAAAATGAAGGTACAACAACTGATCCAGTTATAAAAGCGATGGAACTCATACCTTTTGGACCAGTTGTATGGGTAGATACGGCGGGTATACATGATCAAACACAGTTAGGACACTAAGGTTAAAGAAAACAATGGATATGCTTATGCGTACAGATCTTGCTATTTATGTAATGGCAGCAAATGACATAAATATGGAAGCTTTCAATGAGTTTAAACTTTATTTTAAAAAATATGCTATTCCATATATTGTAGTAATTAGCCAAACGGATACAGTATCGGAGATTGAACTTGTACAGATACAACAAGAATTTAAAGACTGTATATTAACTTCTATAAAAAATGGAATGGGCATTGTTAAGTTAAAAGAAGTTATTGTAAGTAAACTTAAAGAGGAAGAAGAGGATAAGCCGTTAGTGGGTGATTTATTACCTTATGGAGCAAAAGTTATTTTAGTGGTGCCTATAGATAGTGAAGCACCAAAGGGAAGGATTATTTTACCTCAAGTACAATGTATTAGAGATTGTCTTGACCATGGAATTAAGTCTTATGTAGTACGGGATACAGAATTAGAAGCAGCATTAAAGGAAATTCCAGATGTAGACTTGGTTATTACAGATTCACAGGCTTTTGCTAAAGTGAGTCAAATAGTACCGACTTCAATTAAGCTTACAGGTTTTTCACTTTTGATGTCTAGACAAAAAGGTGATTTAGAGCTGTTTATGAAAGGTATTGAGAGAATAAAGACTTTAAAACCAGGAAACAAGGTACTAATACTTGAAGGATGTACGCATAATGTATCACATGAAGATATTGGACGTGTTAAAATCCCAAATGGTTTAAGTAAATATGTAGGTGATAAATTAGAATTTACATATATTGCTGGTCAAGATTTCCCGGGAAATTTGTCAGAGTATGATTTAGTAGTACATTGTGGAGGATGTATGCTAACCCATAAAACAGTGTGTAATCGTGCACATTTGTGCGAGGAAAAAGGTGTGCCAATTACAAATTATGGTATGGTTTTAGCTTTTTTAAGTGGGACATTAGAAAGAAGTTATGAGATATTTAAAGACAACTAACATATAGTAAATTTACTTTAACAGTACAGCATATGCTATAAAAGGCAACATCTTAAGAACAGTATATTTAAAAAAATCCAGACTTCGCTATAATAAAAGCATAAGTAAATTACTTAAAAATTGATTTATTTAAGTTATTTTTAAATTAGCTTATAAAAAACTTTAAGTGATTTAAAAGAACCTATTGGTAAAGATTAAAGTGAAGAGAGGAGAATAATATGAATAAGAAAATACTTTCTAAATTAATAGTAGCGGTACTCAGTTTAAGTACAGCTACTATTAGCCCATTAAGCGCAGCAATAACGACTACAATTAAGTATGAAGCAGAAGAAGCAGTATTACATAATGTAGAATTAGGTGACAATAGTTTCAAGGGATATTCAGGAAAAGGATATGTTGGAGCTATGGATGCATCAGATGCTTATATTGAATTTACAGTAAAAGTACCTACAGCAAGTCGTTACAATTTAGGTATTAGTTTCTGTGCACCATACGGTGCAAAGCAAGAAACAATTACTGTAAATGGTAGTCAATCTTTTAATGTACAATTCCTACCAAGTGAAGAATTTGCAGAGCTTAATGGTGGTGTTATTAAATTAAATGCTGGGGAAAATAAAATCCGCATTTCGAGATTTTGGGGATGGACATTATTTGACTATATTACACTTACTCCAGCAGATAAATTAGCAGTTAATACAAATGTATCAGATAAGCTTGTTGATTCAAAAGCTACAGCAGAAACACAAAAATTGATGACATACTTAACAAGTATTTATGGTAAAAATATTTTATCAGGTCAGTTTGCTTATACAACACAATATACAGAACTTAATGCTATTTATAAAGAAACAGGTAAATACCCAGCAATTATTGGCCTTGACTTTAGTGATTATTCACCAGCTCGTGTAGCTCTTGGATGCAATAAAGGTCAAGATACAGAAAAAGCTATTGAATACTGGAAGCAAGGTGGTATTTCAACATTCTGCTGGCACTGGGCATCACCACTTGGTGGTACAACAGATCCAAATAAGAAATGGGGTAGCTTCTATACAGAAAATACTACATTTGATTTAAGTGTAGCAATGGCAGATCATGATTCTGCTGAATACAAAGGCATCATTAGAGATATTGATGTAATTGCAGAAGAACTTAAAAAACTTCAAGATGCAGGAGTACCAATTCTTTGGAGACCACTTCACGAAGCATCAGGCGGTTGGTTCTGGTGGGGCGCTAAGGGGCCAGAGCCATACAAAGAACTTTATAAACTTATGTATAATCGTTTAACAAATTATCATGGTATTCATAACCTTATTTGGGTATGGAATGGTGCAGATAAAGATTGGTATCCAGGAGATGAATATGTAGATATCATTGGTGAAGATATTTATGCAGCTAAACATGATTACGATTCACAAGCGAATGGTTTTGTAAAAGCTATGGGATTCACATCAGCTAATAAGATTATTACAATGTCTGAAAATGGTGTATTAATGGATCCAGACACACTTATAGCTGATGGTATACCTTGGCTTTGGAACTGTACTTGGGGTGGCGAATTCGTAGTACCTTGGGTAGGTTCATCTGAATATACAGAGGCTTACACAAGCAAAGAAATGCTTAAGAAATACTATGAACATGAATATGTTCTTACAAGAGATGAATTACCAAGTTACTTATTTGATAAAGAAGTCTTTACTGGAAAAGTGGTTAAAGTAGATGCTATGACATCTGCTGGTGAAAAAGTAGTTGATTGTACAGAAGAATATACACCTATCACACTTTCAGCAAAAGTGGAAAGTGAAGATGCTTATGTAGTAGAATATTTTGTAAATGGTGTAAGTGTAGGTAAAGATGAATCTATAATTTGGACACCATCAGGTAAAACAACAAATGCAGATGGCGTAGAAATATTTAAAGTTGTTGCCAAAGTAACAACAGAAGATGGTAAAGTAACAGCTTCAAAAGCAGTAGATCTTAAAGTCAAATTACCAGTTAAAGAAGCAATGAAAGTAGCATTTACAAATGGATTTGAAGATGTAATTGATGCAACAGAAGGTGTAACAGTGACACTTACAGCAGAAGCTACAAATGCAGAATCAGATTATACAGTAGAATACTTCGTAAATGGTAAATCTATTGGTAAAGGTGAAAACGCAGATTGGACTATTAATGAAGAAACAACCAATGCAGATGGACTTAAAACATATACAGTAAAAGCAGTAGCTACTAATACCAATGGCGAAAAAGCAGAAGTAGAAAAAGAAGTAACAGTTAAATTACCAGTAAAACAAGTAAGTGCAGTACTTGAAGTTTCTGAAACAAAGGACAGCCCGGTAGCTGGCAGCATTAACTTTGGTGTAGAAATTAAAAATAATGGTGAAGCTATAAATCTTAGTAAACTTGAGATGCGTTACTACTTCACAGAAGCTAATGCATCAAAACAAACTCTTTATGTAGATCACAGTGCAGCTCAATTTAATACATCACCATGGTACGTGGCACTTACAAGTGTAATTAAGAGTGAAGTCGTAGCTCTTGGAAATGATGATTATTACTTATCAATTAAATTTGATGATAAAACCTCTCTAACAGAAGGTACTAAATTAATTCTTCAAGGACGTCTTGCAAAAGAGAATTGGTCAAGTTACGATCAATCAGATGATTTCTCTTATGAAAATGGTATTGCAGTATATTATGATGGCATTTTAGTAACAGGTATGGAGCCATAGGATTTATTCTAATAGCAATTTAAAATTTTAACCCTAAAATATCTAGAAACTCCCTTATACAATATTGTATAAGGGAGTTTCTAGATTAATGAGAAAAAATATAAAATGAAAAACAATAACAAATGATATTGACTATCAAAAATAGAGGTATTATAATGGGAATATAAAAAATATGGGAGGATTCAAAATGATAAAAATAGTATATTGGTCAGGAACAGGGAATACAGAAAATATGGCAAACCACATTGCAGAAGGCATTAAAGCTAGTGGAAAAGAAGTACATACAACTTTAGTAGGAAATATAGAGGTAAATGAAGTAATGGATGCAGAGGTAATTGTTTTAGGATGCCCAGCTATGGGAGCAGAACAATTAGAAGAAGATGAAATGCAGCCGTTTGTAGATGCATTATTACCACAAATAGAAGGAAAGAAAGTTGCTTTATTTGGTTCATATGGCTGGGGAACAGGTGAATGGATGGAGATTTGGCATGAAGAAATTAAAGCTGCTAGAGCTAATGTTGTATGTGAGCCACTTATTGTTAATGAATTTACAACAGGTCAAGATGAAGAGATTTGTAAACAATATGGTGAACGTTTGGCTAAATGTTAAGCTTGATTTAAAGGGATGGTTAAGTGATAAGTTATTAATTAAATGTAGAAGGTGGAAAAAATGAAAAATAAGAGACTTGTATTTTATCGAACAATAAAAGGATTAGATGATAAGATGTACTTAAAATATTCGCTTAAGTATCAATTAGCACCAGTTATTATGGGATTTAAACCAGGAATGACCATTAACTTACCAAGAGAAAAATATGAGAAAGATTGGGCAAGTTATAGTGAGTATATTGAAAGTGAATTACAAATTAAAAGTGCAGTTTTACGATATTCTAATAAGTCTATTATTATATTTTTCTATCGCAATTGTTTAATTGAGGATTTATTACAAGACAAAGAGATAAGATTATTTTTAAAGCAGTTTGCATATGATACAACTAGTGTAATTGGTGCAGTGAAGCATTTACAAAAGCGTTATAATGAAGAACATTGTCCACATGAATTAGGAGTATTACTAGGGATTGATTTAAAAGATGTGCAGGATTATATACAGTGCCCGGATAAAGAATGCTTATTATGTAGTTATTGGAAAGTATATAATAATGTAGAAATAGCAAAGATTACTTTTGCAAACTTTGATTTAGCAAAATCTAAAATGTTAAATAGTTTACTTGAAGAACTGAAAGTTGCTTAGTAGAATAATTAAGACTGATTTAAAAAGTGTGCTACAAATTATTTTGTAGCCACTTTTTATTTTTGTATAAAACAATAGGACTAACTAGTTATATTACACTTAGACGATAGGAGTAGTAAGTGCAAACCAATTAGTCCTAGGAGAGAGAGATGTATTAAAAATAAAAAATATTTAAAATACATCCCTATTTTATCATGTAAAATAGGTCAAAATATATAGACATTTTAACAAAAAATATATAAAAAATCTAGCACAAAGAAATATTAAGATATAATTAAGGTAGATATGATATAGTATAAAAAAGAAAATATAGAGTATGGAGAGGGCTTAGTAGGAGGCAAAACAATGATAAAGGTACTATTAGTAGAAGATAATAAAGAAATTAATGATAATGTAAGGTTGTACCTTCAAAATGAATTTGAAGTACATCCTGTTTTTAGTGGGGAAGATGCCATATTATACCTAGATGCATGTATTTATGATTTAGTTATTTTAGATTTAATGTTACCTGGTTTAGATGGGATGAGTGTATTAGGACATATTAAAAAGAAGGCACTCAATATAGGCGTATTAATGCTGACAGCAAAGGAAGATTTAAATGATAAATTACGAGCATTTGATTTAGGAGCTCAAGATTATTTAACAAAACCATTCTTTATGGAAGAACTTAAAGCACGTATAAAAATTATTTTGAAGAGTATGGGAAAACTAGTAAGTGATCATACGTTGGTTTTCAAAGATTTACAGATAGACCTTAGTAAAAATATAGTAACAATACGAGGAGAAAAAGTGGACCTTAATGAAAGACTTTATAATTTATTAGAGTACTTTATGCTTAATCAAGGTATTTTACTATTTAAAGAACAGATTTTTGAAAGAATCTGTGGATATGATAGTGATGCTTCTACTGAAATTGTGGAAGTTTATATGAGTCATTTACGTAAGAAACTTAATACCTATAAGTATGGTAAGTATTTAGTTACAAAGAGGGGAATGGGCTATATTTTAGAAGAGGATAATATAAGCTAATGAAAGAAAGAGATATTTTTAGGCGTACAAGAAAAAATATTATTGTTGTAAGTGTAGGCATCGTAATGGCTGCATTACTAATTTATGCTATGATTACTGCACAACTTTATAAGAGGCATGTCTTTAAAGATGTAGATCAGCAAATACTAATGCAACGTAATCAGATTATTCATGCTCCTAATCTTATAAAATATAGAGGAGAACGTATGGTAGAAGTGATGATACCTGCCCCTGTTACATTTAATTTACTAAGTTTTGTATGGTTAGATGATAAGTTAGTTGGTAAGAGTCCTCATGACTATCTGGGGGATAATTTATATCCTGATTTTACTGGTTACACTGTAGATGAGATTTTTACTTTAGAGGATGGAGAATATATTTATCGTGCTATACAATTTACCAAGCAAGGCTTAAAAATACAACTTTTAATCAATGTGAATTCAGAGATTGCTTCGGTAAAGGCACTTGAAAAGAGTTTAGGTATTAGTTTCTTAATACTTATTGTGATTGCCCTGATATTGGCATCATATTTAGCCGTCAGTGTATTAAATCCATTAAAGATTTTATACAATAAACAGTTAGCTTTTATACAAGATTCTTCTCATGAGATGCGAACACCTTTAGCAGTTATTAAGGGACGATTAGAGTTATTAGTTAGACATAAGAATGATAAGGTAGAAGAACACTATGAAGAAATCTCTATCATAATGAAGGAACTCTGGGGATTAGAGAAATTAAATAGTGATTTACTTTTAATGTCTAAAGAAGATATGGGAATGAAATTAGAGATTACAAGTTTTAGTTTAAATGAGTTTATTAGTGAAATTGGAGAGTTTTATACAGATTTTGCGGAGATTCAAGACAAGCAGTTTAATGTAAATTTACTTGAAGAAGACATAGAAGTAAGCTGGGATAAAAGTAAGATGAAAAGATGCATCGTTATTCTTATAGAAAATGCATTGAAGTATACAGGTAGCGGTGATGAAATTACTATTAATGTATTTAAAAAAGATAAAATGATAAAGATAGAAGTAGCTGATACTGGAGTAGGAATTAAGGAGGAAGATCAAGAACGTATCTTTGACAGGTTCTTTAGAAGCAGTGAGGCAAGAGCTAGTGGTAAAGAAGGCAGTGGGATTGGGTTAAGCTTATTAAAATCTATTGCCTATGGGTTAGATGTAAAAATTGATTTACGATCTGTATATGGTGAAGGAGCTAAATTTACATTAACGATGTCAAAGCAATTAAAAAATTCATAAAGTATAAAAGCAGTACTATGAGATATGATAGATATTTCATGATACTGCTTTTTATTATTTAGCCAGAAAAATAGATTTTACTAAAATGGTTGGGGATTTTTAGGAGTATTAAGGTTAGCTTAAGGTTCAGAATGTAAACTATGTATAGTCAATGGGAGGTGAAGTCTTAATGAAGTTTAGGCATGAATATAAGCACTGTATTAATATGTCTGATTACTATATGATTACAAGTAAATTAAAGCATATTGCAAGGCTAGATACGAATGCAGGTGGTAGTGGAGAATATAGAATTAGAAGTCTGTATTTTGACAATTACAACGATAAAATTCTTAATGAAAAAGTATTAGGAATCAACAATCGTGATAAATTCCGTATTCGTTATTACAATGATGAAACACATTTTATTAAGCTGGAAAAGAAATCAAAGATTAATGGATTGTGCTTGAAACTTAGTGCAACTATTACAGCAGAAGAATGTGAAAAGATTTTAACAGGTGATATTGATTTTTTAAGGCAGTCACCAAAGGGTCTTTTTAATGAGTTTTATGTAAAGATGAAAGATCAACTCTTAAAACCAAGAACAATTGTAGATTATACACGAGAAGCCTATATTTATGAACCAGGAAATGTACGTATTACTTTTGATAAAAAAATTAGAACAGGCATCAAAGCTACTGATTTCTTAAATCAAGATGTAGTCACAACAGGTATTATTGATAACAGTATGATGGTACTAGAAGTGAAATTTGATGAGTTTTTACCAGCAGTGATACAAGATTGTATACAGACTAATACAAGACGTGCACAGTCGGTTTCTAAATATGCATTATGCAGAATGTATGGTTAAAAAATATATGAATAAATGGAGGATTAAAAATGGGACAAACAATTAATTTTAGTGATGTATTTAAAAGTGGATTTTTAAGTAATTTAACAGCAATTTCAGTGACAGATATGTTAGTGGCTTTAGGAGTTGCCTTTTGTCTTGGATTATTTATTATGGCAGTACATAAGAAAACATTTAGAGGAGTTATGTATTCACATACATTTGGAGTATCCCTTATGGCACTTACTCTTATTACAACTTTAATTATTTTAGCAATTACATCAAATGTTGTATTATCACTTGGTATGGTTGGTGCGTTATCTATCGTTCGTTTTAGAAGTGCAGTAAAAGAGCCAATTGATATTGCGTTTTTATTCTGGTCAATTAGTGTGGGGATTATTCTTGGAGCAGGACTTATTACACTTGCAGTAGTGGGGTCAATTATTATTGGAATTGTAATGATCTTATTTGTAAACTATGATGGTCAGGATAATCCTTATATCTTAGTTGTAAACTGCCAAGATGAAATTGTAGAAGGCGATGTACTTGAAAAAGTTAGAAAATCAGTTAAAAAACATGTTATCAAATCCAAAACTGTTTCAGCTAAAACAGGTATTGAAATGACAATTGAAGTAAGACTTAAAGAAATGACAACAGGCTTTGTAAATGAAATAAGTCGAATTGATGGTGTACAAAATGCAGTGCTTGTAAGTTACAATGGCGAATATATGGGTTAGTCCTAAAGCATGGTAAGCTTAGAAAAGAAGGTGATATTTTGATTAATAGCAAATATGTCCCTCATCTAGCAGCTATTGTGATGGCCTTTGTAATTGCAATAGTTGCAGTAGGTATCAAGATTAACCCTACAAGTGACAAGCAAAGTACAATCACACAGCCAGAGTATATGAGTAAAGTCTTTGATAAGGATAAGGTTTTACAAATCAATATTCAAATAGATGAGAGTAAATGGGAAGAACTTAAAGAAAATGCTTTAGCAGAACAGTACTATCCAGCAGATCTTACAGTGAATGGTGAAACTTATAAAAACATTGGAATCAGAGCTAAGGGAAATTCTTCTTTGTCAATGGTTGTATCTGATGATACCACAGACCGATATAGTTTCAAAATTAAAGTAAATGAATATCAAGAACAAAATATTTATGGACTTGAAAAATTCGTACTTAATAATATGATTGGTGATGCAACTTATATGAAAGAGTATATTGCATATGACATGTATAAAGAAATGGGAGTTGCAACACCAGGTTATGCGTTTGCTAATATTACAATCAATGGACAATCTTGGGGTGTTTATTTAGCAGTAGAAAGTTTAGAAGAAAGTTTTGTTGAACGTAATTTTGGAGATTTAGATGGGAATCTTTATAAAGTAGAAACAACAGGTGGAATGGGCGGTTTCCCAAGAGGAAAGCCAGATGGTATGAGCGCTGTATCAGAAGGAAAGTCAAATGGCGATATGGGAAATAAACCAGATATGCCAAATAGAGAAAAAACACAAGGTGATAAGCTAAATGGTGAAGTGCCACAAGGAGATAAAGGTGGTAGTTCATTACAGCAAACAAGTGTGAAACTATCACAAGATAATGAAGTAATGAAAGAATTAAGCACTGATGGTGTAAAAGAAAATGTAGATAAAACTCAAGAGTTAAATAAAGAACAAGATCAGCAAAGGGATCAATCTGATAATAAAGATATGATGAAATTCCCAGGTGGTATGGGGGCATCGGGCGGAGCTAATCTTGTTTATAAAGATGATGAAATAAGTAGCTATTCAAGTATCTTTAATTATACAATCTTAAAGAAAACAACTCAAAAGGATTATGCTAAAGTTATTGAGAGTATCAAAAACTTAAAAGAAGGAACAAACCTTGAAGAGTTTATAGATGTAGGAGAAGTGCTTAAATATTGCGCAATTAATACTTTCCTTGTAAATTTAGATAGTTATGCAGGAAGTATGAAACATAACTTCTATTTATATGAAGAAGATGGTAAACTTCAAATTTTACCATGGGATTATAACTTAGCTTTTGGTGGATTTATGATGTCAGATTCAAGTAGAGTTATTAACTTCCCAATTGACGAGCCAGTTACAGATACTATGGAAAATAGTCCACTTATTGCGAAACTACTAGAAGTAGATGCGTATAAAGAAATGTATCATGAGTATTTACAAGAGTTAGTAGAAACATATGTTACAAGTGGTAAATATGAAGAGACTATTTCAAAAATAGATGCTTTAATTGGTGAGTATGTAAAGGAGGATGCTACTGCTTTTTATACTTATGAAGAGTATAAAGCATCTCTTAAAGAGTTAAAACAATACGGCATTGATCGTACAACAAGCATTGTGGCACAACTTTCAGGTGAACAGCCTTCTACTGAATATGGCAGCATTGCAACTAGTATGAACTTAAAGGCAATGGGACAGCAAGGAGGCGCAGGAGGCCTAGGAGAGCTAGGTGGCGATAAAGGTAAAGAAGGTAAACAGGACAAAGATTTAGACAAGATGTTCAATATGGATCTTGATGTAATGATGCAGGCTATGGAAATTGTAGGTGAGGCTGCATCAGTAGAAGAATTAACAGATGCTCAAAAAGCACAAATCACAGTATTAGGTATGGATGATGCTATTCAATCAATATTTGATATGAAGAAAAAATTTGAAAAAATGGGACTTGGTTTTCCAAGAGGCAAAGAAGATTCTAAATTGTCAAAGGCAGATAAAATAATGGCAGCAATTGTAAGTATTATACTTATATTTGGAGTAGGTGTGGCATTTATGCCTAATCGCAGACGTTATTATAAATAAGTAATTTAAATACCACAATTAATTGTGTTAGGCTAGCATACACCTATCATAATTGATTGTGGTATTTTATGGTAAAAGTATAAAATTAATATACAGATTAATAATATTTTAGTGTATAATAGTTAAGTAAAAATAATATATTCTAAGAATCAATACCTATAAAATATAAAAGATAGGGGACAAAATGAAAAAGTACATAAGAATAATGACAGGGTGTTTGTTATTTTTTGCTTTGTATAATATTATTTTAGCGAATGAAAACTTGCCTGTAGCAGTATTTGAATTTACTAAGCTAGCTTATGAAAAAGGCGAAGAGGTTATTATGGTAGATTCAAGTTATGCACTAAATGGTGCAAGTGTGACTAAAAGAGAATGGATGGTGGTAACTAACCAGCAAAAAAATCTAGTAGTCATTTAAAGTCGCTTATTAATCAACTAGATGTAGGGCAATATGAAATCTTTTTGCGTGTAAAAGATTCAAATAATGTATGGAGTTTATGGACTAGCCGTAAGCTTACTATTACAAAAGCAAGGCTTATTAAGATTACAAGCTTAAAAACGTCTAAGACAAGTTATGCGAAAGGTGAAAAAATAGATTTTGTATATACGTTAGATAATCCTAATGATTTAGAAGTTAAAGGGCAGAGATGGCGTTATAAAAATTTAACAACCAATGGGAGTCTGATTTCAGGGAAACCCAAGTATTTTAAGAGATCAGGGAAGTATGAAATAAGTGTGGAATTACAAGATGAAAGAGGAAACTGGTCCAATAAAGCCACTTGCATTGTAGTAATTGGTCAAAATCAAAAAATAAGGAATGGTTATTACCTATTTAATGAAGGTAAGCAAGGGGACTTAATTGATGGGTATATCGATAAGGATTACAACAATTTTGTAGATTTATCTAGCATGGTAAATGTGGAAGTATTAGATGTAAATGGTTCACTTATTATGAGCAATTCACCAGAAAGCATTCCAAGTAGTGGAATCTTATATAGGGATACATTAGAGCAAGAAGGAAAGATACTTATTCATCATACTAATGCTACAACACAAAATAAGAAGTTAATGATTATAGCAACTACTAAAGAAGAAGAACCTATTAAACTTATTGTAAGTAATGAAGCAATTATAGGACCAAGTCCTCATATACTAAGCAGTGGGCAACTAGCAGTAAGCACATATTTCAAAGGAAAGAAATCAAAAGAGTACATAGTTAAAAAAGGGGAGCAAATTTGCATTTATAACAGTAGTTTAAATGGCGTATGGAAACCTAATGAAACGATAACGGGCTTATTAGATCTTTATTCAGAAGGAAAAGTTAGTTTATCTGTAGTAGCTATGGACTATGCATCTGAAATTGGTAATATAGCTAAGTTAGCAGTAATGCCAGCTGATGGAATCCATATAAGAGGTACTTTTGATGTTATTAAAAGGGAATATGTAGTAGATATTAATGCCTTAACACAATCTGCAAAACTTGTTATAGGACGAGAAAGCGAAGAATGGCTTAAAGGAAAAGATGCTTTAACAGGGCAGGAAGTAAGGAATAAAGGAAACTATGGATTGCCAATAAGCATTAAAGTCAAAAGTGATAAAAATATAGGGATTATATTAAATGCTAGAGGTGGAAGTTATTTAGGCGCACTTAAATGGAATAATAATAAAGTATTTAATGTACCAGGTGAAGATATATTGAATAATCAAAAGGTAGCAGCACTTGTTGGAATGACCAAAGGAAATACTAATAGTGAAATATTATATATGTTGCCAAATGGTTCATCAGCACCGGTATTATTTGGATTTATTCCAGAAGCAGTATGGAAGAATTAAATGTAAGAAAGTAAGAGGAGTAAAAAATGAAAATATTATTAATAGTAGATGTACAAGATGGTTATATTAATGAGTTTACACAAAGAATTCCAAAGGAAATCGAAAAACACGTGCACAACTTTAATTATGATTTAGTGATTGCAACACGTTTTATCAATAAATCAGACTCATTGCATAAATCAGAACTTAATATGAAAGATATGACAATGTTAAGTCCACACGCAAAGCTTGCTGAAAATATAGGAAGCTTAGCAGACATTGTTATTATGAAATCAACATATACAAGCTTAACAGTAGATGTGGCTAAATTACTTGAAAAAAATCAAGTGAGAGAAGTTTATGTAGCAGGCCTTAATACGGATACAAGCATTATGGCAACAGCTTTAGAACTCTTTGATAAAGGTATCAAGCCAAAAATTCTTTCAAACCTTTGTGGTACAATCCATGGTGAACAAGCAAATAGTGCAGCGCTTGAAATATTAAAAAATGCATTAGGTGAAAATAACATTTTATAATTCACCTAAATGCTTAAAGTAACGTTTTGGAATAAAAGCGTTACGTCTTCGAATATTGATACGCTCTTCAATTGTAGCAGCTTTATAATAAGTTCTAAAAAGATCTAAAAATGGATCTGATTGAGGTGCCTTCATAAGTTTAAGATGCTCTTCTTCTGATAAATTTTGGAGAAAAGCATCTTTTTTATTATAAATAAGTGCAACATGTCTTTTTAAGTCATGAATAATAAATGACTGATTTGAAAATCGATTCACAAAATGTTTTATAAGAAGTGGTAATATAAAATGGTCAGGTTCAATTTGAGCATAAAACATAAGTGGGGCAAGCTCTTTAAAACGAACAAATCCAGTGAAGCGGTGGACTTCATGCCCTACACGTTTTGCATAGAGATCAACTTTACGAATTACATCATTACTTTTAGCTAGATTAATTTTATCTGTATACTTAAAACAAAGACGCAGATAATGTAATATAAGGGTCTCAGCATCATTATATTCACTTAAATAGAGGTAATAAACATTAGAAAGCGTACTATGAGATAAGTTTTTTTGAATACTTGTGTAAACTCTAGTAGCCTTATCTTCTTCTGTAGAAATAACTTTTGAGGTTGTAAATAAATTTGAATGATAAGTATCTTCGCGAAATATAGAAGATGCTTCTTTATCGTTATAGGCATAAAAAATACAAGTTAAAAGCCCGTCAAAAGATCCATCATATAAGTAATCTATCATTATAAGTATCCTTTCTATTATAATTCTCCTGTTAAAGCAGATAGGCTGTCTTGAAGTAATAATGGCTTAACAGCAGATGTACTGTTTAGTAGCAGACTAGTATTATGAGTCGTAGATGATAATGTAAATAAACTTAATTGTTCATAGGGTATATTTTCTTCAAATTCGAACTGAGGCACTAACTTACGGCGGATTTGTATATCGTCAATATCTGTGCTGCCGTAATATTTGGTATTGCAGGTGATAAAGAATTGAGCTCTTTTAAGCACTATACCTAGTTTTTTCAAATCATCGTAATTAAGTGGGGCAATACGCCTGCTTATGACAATTTTTTTAGCACTACGAATACCGATGCCTGGAACTCTTAATAACATCTCATAAGGAGCTTTATTAATTTCAACAGGAAAGAGATGCAAGTTATTCAGTGCCCAATTACATTTAGGATCTAGATGAATATCAAATTGTGGTTTTTCTTCACTTAGAAGCTCATGAGCTTTAAAACCATAAAAGCGAAGAAGCCAGTCACCTTGATAAAGTCTATGTTCTCTTAAGGTAGGTGGTGTCTTAAGTTCTGGTAAATTACTATCTGTATTAACTGGTGTATAAGCAGAATAATAAACACGTTTTAAATTATATTTGTTATAAAGATTTTCGCTTAAGTTTAAGATTTTAAGATCAGTTTCTGGAGTGGCCCCAATAATAAGTTGTGTACTTTGACCTCCAGGAACGAAAAGAGGGGCTTTTTTGAAGGTTTTACGAGCTTCTTTAGCAGATATAATTTGAGATCCAATACTACGCATAGGGGCTAAAATGGCGTTTTTATCTTTATCTGGTGCCAGAAGTTTAAGAGAGTTTTCTGAAGGAAGTTCAATATTTACACTCATTCTATCTACATAAAGGCCGGCTTCATGAATGAGTTCTTCGCTAGCACCAGGAATGGCTTTCATATGAATATAGCCATTAAAACCTTCTTCAAGTCGTAATTTTTTGGCAACTTGTAAAAGCATTTCCATTGTATGATTAGAATTCTTAATAATAGCTGAACTTAAAAATAATCCTTCAATATAATTGCGTCTATAAAAATTGATTGTTAAATTAATAATTTCTTGAGGTGTAAATGATGCCCTTTGAACATCATTAGAACGTCTATTAATACAATAAGCACAATCATAAATACAATAATTGGTCAGTAGGATTTTAAGGAGAGAAATACATCTGCCATCTGGCGTGAAACTATGACAAATTCCGCTAGTAGCAGCTGCACCTAGATTTCCTTTTTGCCCTTTTCTTGTAGAACCAGAAGACGAACAGGAAACATCATATTTTGCTGCATCTGACAAGATTTTTAATTTTTCATTAAGATCCATAGAGTCTACTCCTTTCAAATTATAATCTGTGTTGCGAACGTATGTTCTAGCATATGTATTATAAAAGTAAATTAACTGATATACAAGGGAAAATAGAAAAAAGTAAGAAGAAAGATAAGGAAATAAAAAATTTTGTATATAAAATAAAAAATCTAACAAAAATATTGACAATTAATTCCTGCAACGGTATACTTTGAATAACAAAGTGTTAAAAATAATATACTGGAGGCAAAGAAATGTTTGAAAAATTACAAGATATTATTGTGGATAAGTTAGGTGTTGAAGCAAGTGAAGTCACAATGGAAGCAAGTTTTCGTGGAGATTTAGGAGCAGATTCACTTGACCTATTTGAAGTTGTTATGGGAATCGAAGAAGAATTTGATGTAACAATCGAAAATGAAGATTTAGAAAAAATTGAAACAGTAAAAGATGCAATTGAATATATAACAAGTAAACAGTAAATAGCTGAAAGGGGTGGCAAGTAAAAAGTTAAATTTGCTACCTCTTTTTATAACCATAAAGTATAGCAGACAAAATATAAAAATAGCACCTATAGTGCCATTTGTGAGTAAAGACAAGAACAGAGTAGAGGGTGAGAAAAATGAAATTAGCGCTATTATTTCCTGGTCAAGGCGCTCAATATGTAGGAATGGGTAAAGAATTGTACGATCACTTTGAAGAAGTAAAAGCTATATTTGATAAGGCAAACAAATTAGTTGATTGGGATTTAAAAGAAGTGTGTTTTGAGGATAAAGAGGATGTTATTAATCAAACACGCTACACGCAACTTGCATTATTCACAACAAACTATGGGGCCTTTAAAGCTTTTACAACTAAGGGAATTGATGTACAAGCTGTATTAGGATTTAGCCTTGGAGAATATGATGCCATAGCAGCAAGTGGCGTTTTAACGTTTGAAGAGACCTTAAAACTAGTAGAAAAAAGAGGTTGTTTCATGGAGGAATGTGCAGTGCAAAATCCAGGTGGCATGGTAGCTGTTACTATGCTGGATATTGATACTGTAAAAGAAATTTGTGATAAGGTAAGAGAAGAAGTGGGAGAAGTAATTGGTGTAGCCAATGATAATTGCCCAGGTCAGGTAACTGTAGCAGGAACAAGTAAAGCGTTAGAAGTAGCAGAGCCTTATTTTAAAGAAGCGGGGGCAAGAAGAGTTGTGGCACTTAAAGTAAGTGGAGCATTTCATAGTCTACTCATGCAAAAGGCATCTGAGAGACTTTATAAAGAAGCAGTGAAATTAACTTTTAAACAAGCCAAAATGCCTATTATTAGCAATGTTACAGCAAAAGAAATGAATGAAAAAGAAGTTCTTCAAAACATTCCACTTCAAATTACAAACGGTGTAAGATTTAGAGAAAGTATTTTAAGTCTAATAGATCAAGGATTTGATACATTTGTAGAAGTTGGGCCTAAATGTGTTCTAAGCAAATTAGTAAAGAAAATTAATAAGGATGTACGTATTTTTAATATTGAGGATATGGCATCTTTTGAAAAAACTATGGAAGCGTTAGGAGAAGAATAATGTTAAAAAATCAGGTAGCTATTATCACAGGTAGTGCAAGGGGAATTGGAAAAGAAATCGCTTTAATGTATTACAAACAAGGTGCAAAAATCGTTGTTAATTATCCAGGAGATTTCGAAAAAGAAGCAGCCGAATCTGTAGTCGAAACTATCCGTAGTGAAGGCGGAGAAGCTATGGCAGTATGTGCTGATGTAACCAATTTTAAAGAAGCAGAAGAACTTATTAAAACAACTGTTAGTACATATGGAAAAATAGATATTTTAGTAAATAATGCAGGTATTACAAAAGATATGTTACTTACAAGAATGACAGAAGCAGAATTTGATGCAGTTATTAATGTTAATTTAAAAGGTGTATTTAACTGTACTAAATTTGCTGTAAAAGCTATGCTTAAGACAGGCGGTAAGATTATTAACATTTCTTCAATTGTAGGTCTTAGTGGAAATGTAGGACAATGCAACTACTCAGCATCTAAAGCTGGTATTATTGGTTTCACAAAAACAATCGCTAAAGAATATGGTTCAAGAAACATCCGTGTAAATGCCATAGCACCAGGATTTATCCAAACAGATATGACAAAAGTACTTAAAGAAAGTGTTAAAGAAGAAATGAATAAACAAATTCCATTAAAACGTTTAGGTAATCCAGAAGAAATTGCTAAAGTTGCAACATTTTTAGCAAGTGACCTTGCAAGTTATGTAACAGGGGAAGTAATTCGTGTAGATGGTGGAATGGCAATGTAGCCTCGAAAGGAGACCAGCTATGAAAAGTCAAGTAAAAAATTAGCTAAGATTTTTATATTTAATTTTACCTAAAAATGGATAACTTTAATAAAGTTATTAAAAGTAATACTATTGTAAAAATATTATTCTAGATTAAATGATATATTATCGGTTAGCATTTTATAAATAATAGGACTAGTTTACCAAGGTTGTTGCCGTAATGAGCCGTTGATTCAAGAACTATAATGAGGCTGTTTTTCTCAAAAGAATTGAATTTGGAAATCAGCTTTTGGAAGCCATTATAGTCATTTGTAAATTTAAACGGTTGAAGTATTATTTCACCATCAGAAGATAGAGCTGAGGCGAAATGATTAAGTTTGGCAATATCAATGCCAACATAAATCATAGGAATGTCTTCATTCATAAGTGTTGATACTGTGACAATTCACAGACATTTATCATCATAAACTTGATTGAGATAAGTACTTATAGGCAATAAAATAGCTTAGACACATCCAGCTATAAATGATTCAGATAAAGTTGTGGCAATACACTCCTTTAAGTAGTTGAACTACAGAAAAATAATCTAAAGTCCACAGCATCTGAATGTATTATAATCACAAATCAAAAGAAAGGAAAAGTAGATGTATTTGCTTCTAAATACATCATACAAGAAAGATATGGAACATAGAGTGGTTGTTACAGGAATGGGACTAGTTTCACCGTTAGGAAATGAGGTAGAAACATTTTGGAATAACATTAAAGAAGGCGTATGTGGTATTTCTTTATTAAGTGAAGAGCAAAAAGTAGAAGGATTAAATATTCATGTGGCAGGTATAGTAAAAGAGTTTGAAGCTGAAAGATATATGAATCGTAAGGAACAAAAGAGACTTGCTAAATTCAGTCAATATGCTATTTATGCAGCTAAAGAAGCATTAAAAGATGCCAATGTAGATATGGAAAAAATGGATACCACAAGAGTAGGTGTCATCATTGGTAGTGGCATAGGAAGTTTGCAAGGAACATTTGAGGAATCAATTAAATTAAAAGAAAAGGGTGGTAAACGTGTATCACCTTTATATATTCCAATGACTATTGCTAATATGGCAGCAGGAAATGTAGCAATTTATACAGGGGCAAAGGGTGTATGTACTGCTATTGTTACAGCTTGCGCATCTGGAACACATAGTATTGGAGAAGCTTATAGAAACTTAAAACATGGATATAGTGATATGATTATAGCAGGTGGTTCAGAATCTTGTATTACTCATATAGCAATTGCAGGATTCAATGGACTTACTGCACTTAGTAAATCAAAAGATCCAATGCGTGCATCTATTCCGTTTGATAAAGAGAGAAATGGCTTTATCCTAGGGGAAGGTGCAGGGATACTTATATTAGAAACATTAGAGAATGCTATGGCTAGAGGTGCCAATATTATTGCTGAGATTGTAGGATATGGTGCTACAGGAGATGCTTATCATATTACATCACCATCTTTAGATGGCGATGGTGCTGCTAGAGCTATGCGTGAGGCAATCGAAGAAGCTAATATTACACCAAATCAAATAGATTATATTAATGCGCATGGTACCAGTACACATTACAATGATTTATCTGAAACAATTGCAATTAAGAAGGTATTAGGTGAAGATACAAAAGTTGCAATCAGTTCAACTAAATCTATGACAGGACATTTATTAGGTGCTGCAGGCGGTATAGAAGCCATTGTTATTGCGAAAGCATTACAAGATGATTTTGTGCCAGCAACTATAGGTTATAAGGTGCCAGATGAAGAATGCGATCTCGATTATGTACCAAATGAGGGTAGAAGCATGAAAGTTGAATATGCAATGAGTAATTCATTAGGATTTGGCGGACATAATGGTACAATTGTTATGAAGAAATGGAGAGGTTAAATATGTTAAGTACAAAAGAAATTATGGAAATTATTCCTCATAGATATCCTTTTTTACTTGTAGACCGTGCAGAAATTATGGAAGAAGGCACTGGGGCTAGAGGATATAAAAATGTAACAATGAATGAACCATTTTTCCAAGGACACTTTCCAGGAGAACCTGTTATGCCAGGCGTTTTAATTGTAGAGGCATTGGCACAAGTAGGGGCTATTGCAATTTTATCTCAAGAATCTAATAAAGGAAAAATAGCTTATTTTGGTGGAATTAAAGAAGCTAAATTTAGAAATAAGGTTGTACCAGGAGATGTATTAGAATTAGAATGCTCAATTATAAAGCAAAAAGGCCCTATAGGTGTAGGCAAAGGAATTGCTACCGTAAATGGCAAAAAAGCTTGTGAGGTAGAATTAACCTTTGTAATAGGGTAGTATATAAATAGCTAAAAGTATTAGACAAAGAAAGTTAATAGAGTAAAGGGTGTAGAAAATGCTAGATAAAATAAAGGAAATTAATAATGCACTGGTTTATATGCATAATTATATTATAGAAGCAGAAAAAGATGCCTTAGTCAATAGCCCTTACAATGAATTAACATTTACAGAGATCCATGTTATAGAAGCAGTGGGAATAGAACCTAAAACAATGAAGGAAGTAGCTAGTAAATTAAAGATAACGATGGGCAGTTTAACTACTAGTGTAAATCGTATTGTACAAAAAGGATATATAGAAAGAAAATTTGATAAGGCAGATCGCAGAAGAATATTTATTAATTTAACGCCAAGAGGAGTAGAGGTTTATAATTTTCATGAGATTTTCCATGAAAATATAATAGGTGAAATAACCAAGGCATTAGAAGAAATCAATCCTGAAGTATTAAATATAGAGTTACAAAAGCTTGTCGATGTATTTCAAAGAGCTGAATAAAAAAGAAGTTACTGTAAAATTTTATTTTGCAGTAACTTCTTTTTTAATAATTTGAAAGTAATTTAACTAATCTTACACCATGAGCAGGTACATCTAATGAAAAACTATCTTTGACTTCCTTTAAAGTATCATGTGTCCATAAATCATAAAGGATATATGTATTAGATAGATTTAGATTTGTGTTAATTATAAAATTAGTATCTGTTGTATTGAAAATAGCTAGGTAACGAGAACCATCACTAGCTTGTGTAGTCCAAGTAATATATTCATCTGTGCGATAGAGTTCATAAGCTGCATGAGAATGTTTTAGTAAAGAAAAGACATCTGTATTTGTAAGTAGAGATTGTACTTCTTCTGAGAGTTTTTTGAAATCTCCATCTAATATAATAGGTGATCTAAAAATAGCACATAAGCTTAATAGACTCATGATTTCATTTTTAGTGAGGTGCTTATCTAGCTCACTAGCTATAAAAGGAAGTATAGGCCAACTATCAACGCCAACAGCAGGATTCCAAATTTTACAAAGTTTAAAAGCTTTCATAATATCTGGCCAGCCATTAAGAAAGGTATCACTAATAGGCCAAAGGTTAGCGTATTGTGTAATATAGTCTAATTCTTGATAAGGCATAATTGGTGAGGCCACATAAAGCAGCATTTGTCTATCACAGCTTTTAAGTGCTTCGTTTAAATCAGGTAAGTCTTCATAATCGAATTCAGTCATATCGATATAAATTAGGTCAACGCCCCAATTTGCATAAAGTTTAAAAAGATATATGTAATAATTAATGGCACCAAATTTATTAAAGTCAATAACATATTGATCGCCATGTGCAGTAGCAATATCGCTGATATGAGTTTTGCCATCAGGCAAAAGAACATCTTTGATAATACTGCTGCGTGGAATATAAGGAGAAATTTGTAGTCCAAACTTAAGATTTAGATTATGAAGGTGTTCTCCTAATGGCTTAAATCCAGCATTGTTTGTAGCAGAGGTAAACTGCTGTGGCGTAGGAATATAAAAACCATGTACATCACTTTCGGCACCAGCATACCAGCTATCATCTATAATAATATATTCATATCCAAAGGCCGTAAGACATTCGGAAATATAATTTGCAGTAATGAGTAAACTTGTTTCGGTAATGGGTTCTTGACGGAAACCACTATACCACCCCAAAGGTGGAGCTTTTTCAAATTGAATCATCATTAAAACCTCCCTAATTTCTATTTCTTTAGAATAAAATATTATTTATATAAAGTAAATGTTAATAATTGTCATGTTACTTAAAATTAGAAGGCAAAATGAAGTTCACTCAATAATAAGATGGGAAAAAAGTAAAATTAATGATAAATAATAAAATATTTTAGAAAAATATGATATAATTCTAGAGGAAATGACATGATACCACAAAAAAAGTGACATTATAGACTGGTAGATTGAAAAAATAGCAGGTAAATATATAATTAATTTATAAATAAGATTTAAGAAATCAAGGGGTGTGTTTTAGATGAAAAGTAAAAGATTTTTTGCTAAATTAGTAGGATTAGCAGTTATCGTATCAAGCACATTAGGATTTAGCAATGTAGTAGTTGCAAGCACAGGAACATTAGAAGAAGCAAATATTGTAGGGTCTAAAGCGATAGTGGGAGAAGACAGTATAAATAATAATACACTTATTATTAAGGCAAATGGGGGGAAAATGCAATCAGCAGATGATAATATTAGCTTTTCTTATGTACCAGTAAGTGGTGACTTTACAGCGACAATGAAGATTGCAAGTTTGGAAAATGTAACTTCAAATACAAGAGCTTATTTAATGGTACGCAATGGCTTAGACATTACAGATGCACATATTTCAGCAGGACTCAAAAGTAGTGGACAGGGAGCTTATGAAGTTAGACTTCCAGAACGTAATAGTGGTAGTTTAAGTGGCTCAAAAGTAGGAGATTTTGTACGTATTGTAAAACAAGGTTTAACTTTTAGTGTATATGTATCAGATACGTTAGACTTTAAAGGAAATCCAGTTAAAGTATTTACAACTGATGAGAGTAAAAATAATACAGTAGCTCTTGCAGGAAATCAATTAAATGTTGGTATTGCGGCATGTGATGCCACAGTAAAAGTAGATTATTTTAATATTGTAGATGGTAGTGGGAATACAATTTATGATCTAAGTAATACAAATGAGGATAAGCCTGTAATCGAAGAAGCTTATATTACAAATGTAGAAAATCCAAGTAGTATCAGTGTATATCAAGGTGAAAATATTGATTTACCAAGCACAGTAAAAGCTACATATAGTGATGGCACAATAAAAACAGTTAATGTAGCATGGCAAGGAATCAAAAATATATTGGGAACACAAACAATTATTGGCATTATTGAAGGATATAATGGCATAGTGACTATGAATTTAACAATTTTAGAAAAAGAAGATAAGAAGGAGCAAGAAAATAATTTAACAACAATCTATGTAGCACCAAATGCTGATGACAATGGAGCGGGTACAATAAATGCACCAATGTCACTTAGAAAAGCCATTGAAAGTGTAAAGGCTGGTGGCACTATTTATTTAAAAGGTGGGACATATTACTTGGATAGTCAGCTTACCATTCCTTATACAAACAAAGGAGAAGAAGGTAAATTAAAATCTATAATTGCGCTAGAGGGAGAAGATGTGGTATTAGATTTCTCAGTACAATCTTATAATATGAAAGATACTTCTCTTAATGAACGTGGGCTTCAAGTAAATGGTGACTATTGGCATATTAAAGGAATTACTATTCAAGGAGCAGCTGATAATGGCTTTTATATTGCTGGTAAACACAATGTAGTAGAACTTTGCATTGCAAAAGGAAATCGTGATACTGGTATTCAAATCGGCAGAAGAGGTTCTAGTGTAATAAATTTTGCTGATTGGCCATCAGATAACCTTATTTTAAACTGTACATCTTATAACAATAGTGACCCAGCTACAGGAGAAAATGCAGATGGTTTTGCAGCTAAATTAACATGTGGTAATGGTAATGTGTTTGATGGTTGTATTTCATATAACAATGTAGATGATGGATGGGATTTATTTGCTAAACCAGCTACAGGGCCAATTGGACCAATTACAATTAGAAATTGTATTGCCTTTAGAAATGGGGCTACAACAGATGGTACATTTACTAAAAATAGTGATGGTAATGGATTTAAATTAGGTGGTTCTAAGATTGCAGTTTCACATGTAGTTGAAAATTGTATTGCTTTTGAAAATAAAAATCATGGGTTCACAGACAATAGTAACCCAGGGACAATTACTGTAAGGAATTGTACAAGTATTAATAATGCTTTAGATAGTGGCATTAAGAGTAATATTGATTTTGCTAGAGATAAAACGAATTCATATAATATTTTAGAAAACTGTATTTCATTTAGTACAGGTAAAGTAGGTAGTGATAAATACAAAGGAGAAGCTGAAAACTGCGTCTTTACCAATGGCGGTAAATGGTACAATATTGCAGAACGTCAAGAAGTAGATGTGAATAATTCTGCACTAAGAGGGCAACAAATGACATCAGGTGTAACAGCAAATGATTTTGTAACACTTAGTACACCTTCATCTCATGAGGATATTCATAAATTATGGCGTAATGCAGATGGTTCTATTAATATAGGAAATGTATTCAAAATTAAATCAGATAGCCAGTTTGCAAACCGTAATTTAGGGGCAGATTTTTCTAACTAATTCTTTGACCTACTAGTAAATTGATATAAAGAAAAAGGAGTATAGTGAAATAAAATTATTTTACCATACTCTTTTTTTGCATCTAATAGAATAGAAATCTTTTTAAAGCATAGACATGGAAGAAAATATCATTTAATATACCAAGTAGACATATGTCAATTATTCGTAAACTAAGGTAAAACTTTTGTAGAATTATTGGTAATACAAGTATATATATATATAATGAGTAATAAAGCATATATATGAAAATAATAAATAGAAAAAGTAAAAGAGGATTTAAAATGAAATTTATTATCGTAGGTGGTATAGCAGCTGGAATGAGTGCAGCAGCTAAACTTAGAAGATAGATGAAAAAGCAGAAATTACAGTATATGAAAAACAAAATTATGTATCATTTGGAGCGTGTGGACTTCCTTACTATGTAGGTGGATTCTTTGATAATCCAGATCAAATGATGGTAAGAACGCCAGAGAAGTTTAGAGAAACAGGTATTAATGTACAAACTGAACATGAGGTGATTTCAGTAGATATAAGTGCCCAAACTGTAAAGGTGAAAAATTTAGTAACGGATGAAGTGTTTGAAGATAATTATGATAAAATGATGATTGCAACAGGGGCAAGTGCAATTATTCCGCCGATTACAAACTTAGAACTTGAAAATGTGCATACAATGCGTTCATTACAAGATGGTCATATCTTAAAAGAAAAATTTCAACGAGAAGACATTCAAACAGTAGATTATAGGTGCTGGTTTCATTGGGCTTGAAGTTGTAGAAGCAGCTAAAAAATGTGGCAAGGAAGTAGTAGTATTCCAACTTGAAGACCGCGTATTAAAAGAAGTATTTGATGCAGAAATGACCACTTATTTAGAAGATGAGTTAAGAGCACATGGCGTTAATCTCCAAAAAAGTACAAAGGTAGTAGCATTAAAAGGTGAAAACGTGGTAACACATATTGTAACGGATAAAGAAGAAGTGCAAGTTGATCTAGTTATCTTAGCAACAGGTGTTAGACCCAATACAGCTTTCTTAAAAGATAGTGGAATTGAAATGTTAGGCAATGGGGCTATTGTAGTAGACAATGAAGGAAAAACATCAATTGCTAATATTTATGCAGCAGGAGATTGTGCTACAGTACCACATCTCTTAAAAGAAACACCAGCCTATATCCCACTTGCAACAAGTGCTAATAAATTAGGGCGTATTGTAGGTGAAAATTTAGGCGGTAATACAATGAGTTTTGAAGGGACACTTGGTTCAAGTTGTATTAAAGTAATGGATATTGAAGCGGGAAGAACAGGGCTTTCAGAAGAAGAAGCTAAACGTATGAATTTAGATTATAAAACTGTTTACATTGTAGATAAAAACCAAACAGACTATTATCCAGGACAAGAATCTATTGCTATTAAATTAATTTATGATAGTGCGACAAAAGTAATTTTAGGTGGTCAAGTTGTAGGGAAAAAAGATGCTGTACAAAGAACGAATGTTATTGCAGCTGCTATTTATGCTAAAATGACTACAAAGCAATTAGGTATGCTTGATTTATGTTATGCACCACCATTTGCACGTACATGGGATGCATTAAATGTAGCTGGTAATGTAGCAAAATAATTATAGATATATAATAAAATATATATGATAAAAAGGAGCATGAGGAAGAGATTCAATGTCATTAAGTTAAGATGACAAAAAAATTTCTATACTAATCAAATGGTATAGGGATCTTTTTTGAAAAAAATATTGACAAGTCTAAAAAATGAAGATATGCCTATACTTGTTGTTGATGGGTCTGATGTATATATTCCAACTAATCCTGATGATCTAAATTCATTTCATTCTGGAAAAGATGGAAGAAAACCATATAATCTTCTGCATATAAATGCATTGTATAATATAAATCATTTTATTTATCATGATGTAATAATACAAAAGTCTAAAGAAAAAAATGAATATAATGTTTTACAAGAAATGGTCGATTGTTCTGCAATGCCTAAAGCTCTCATTATTACTGATAGAGGTTATGAATCTTTCAACAGTATGGCTCACATTCAAGAGAAAGGATGGTTCTTTCTTATTCGAGTTAAAGATGGGATTAATAGTATAAAAAATGGACTGGATCTATCCAAAACAGACTGTTTTGATATTATGAAACCATAGTTACAAATCTAAACAGCGAGGAATAGCCTTCTGATAAAGTGAAAAAACTGTATGTTTCTCGTTGGGGGATTGAAATATTTTTTAAAGATTTGAAATATACGATCTTAACTATTAAGATTTTTCATAGCTTCCTTTATAGGGTAGCATAAAATTTTTATAATTGAATAGAAATTTTGAGACAGATGCAAATTTTTCTATTTCTAGTGCCTAAAAATAGAAAAAGAAGTTGAAGAAATGAATCTTCAACTTTTTTTCTAAAGAGTGCGTTTCTAATACAATGTTAACTTAATGACATTGGGAAGAGATTCATGATCCTTTTTGTATGTAAATGATAAGAAATACAAATTATAAGTTATAATTTTGTATTTAAGTAAAAGACTATTGTTTCCAAGGAATGCCCACATCTGAAATATTCCAGTTTTGCTCATCATTTAAAGTAAGGATAACTTTACTAAGGCCGGCAGCATAAGTAGTAGAATGCCATTTACTTGGCATGATTTGAATTTGATTATTTGAAAATGGTGTATCCTCTATTTTTAAGAAAAGCCCATTTTCAAAGACGGCATCATTTATGTAGCCTTGATTTTGTAAATCTTCAAAAGAAGCATCTATTATTTCAAAATGATAGGTTTTTAATTCCTCAAGAAGTTTAATGCAATCTTCTTGATTAAGATTAGTAAGGGCTTTTGTGTCAATAGCCAAATACTTAATATCTTGATTCATTTCGGGTGATGTATTAAAAACAAGGTCAATAGCAGATAAATACCCGGCTACAAGGTCTGTTTCACTTAAGTTTATGTTTGACGTAGAATTAGTTACAGGGGAGTTGTGACAGCCTGTAAGAAAAATACACATGGTGAAAATTAAGAGGTTAATAAAGACTTTAAAAAGTTTTGTGTGCATAATAAATCCTTCCTTATACAATTATAATGTGATTAAACTTTAGTATAGCAATAATACAGCTATAAACCAATGTATAAGAATGTAAATAAAGTTTAAATAAAGCATTTTAGTAGATATAGTAATTTGATACGAGTATAGATACATTATATATAAAATAGAAACTTAGAAAGGTACGGTGACAGTAGAGTCTAAGAAATTGAGTTTGAAATATAAGACAGCATCTTTATTGGAACTTGAAAGTGGTAGTAATGATACCGTGTTTTATATGTTAACTATGATTGTACTTATTATAATGGAAGGGAAAACACATATAGGAAGTATCGTTTATATGGTATTTGCTGAAATAGTATATGGAATATTAGTTGGTATAGGAATAGCTGCTATAAGCCGATTTATTCTTAAGAAGTTAAAGCTTATAACAGAAGACATTGAGACTATATTTATTATAGCTTTAGTTATAGGTAATTATGTATTTATGATTTCACTCATTTCTGTAGCAGTATAAGGGTCTTTGTTATCTATGTTGGCAAGAAAAATCGCCGATTACATTGATTCGTATAGCTATTAAAGAAGGGCATAGTTGGGTAAATAAAACAATAGAAAAGGCAGGCATTTCTACAAATTCATTAGCTATTATGATTAGGCGGAAGGAAGAAAATATTGTTCCTAATGGAGATGCGATTATTAAGGCAAATGATAGTATCGTATTAAGTGTATCAGAGTATGATTTAAAAGGAGAAATTAAGCTTAAAGAAAGTTATATTAATAAGCAGCATAAGTGGTGTGGAAAATGTATAGAGAAGTTAAAGCTGGCAGATGATGTACTAATTGCATTAATTAAAAGGGGCGATGAAAATATTATTTCAAGAGGCAGTACAACCATATTAGAAGATGATATTGTGGTGACGTATGTAAGTCAGTAATTCGAACTATAAACTTAATTAATTTGAAAAGAAATTTAGTATCTGATTTATTTGCAGTTTTAGCATGTATAATAAGGTGGCATAAAAAATATTATTTTGCGTCACCTTATTCTTTTAGTGTCTATAGAATATAATATTAGAATCCTTTTTTTATAATATTCGTGCCATATTTAGATTTTAGTAGGTCCAGAGAATTTTCAAGTTCTACGATTTTATGGTTATTGCTATTAAGTTCAAATAAACTCATTTGTTCAGGTTCATGTTGATCCTTTAGATTAAGGGCACGAATACCTAAGGCCCGTATAGGTGTTTTAAAATTACAATGGGCTTCAAAAAGTTCCATGCTTATGGCATTTATATCTTTTGCTAGGCAGCTTGGAAAAGGAAGAGGCTTTTGATACTGCTTGGCATTGAAGTTAGCATCCTTTACCCATATTTGAACGGTACGTGTAAGGAGTTCTTGATGACGAAGTCTTGTACTAACTTTTTCAGAAAGTTTCATGAAAAAATGTCGAACTTCATTTAAAGAAGTAAGATCATGTGCTAAAGTCGTGCTATTACCAATGCTTTTGATGGGTTCTTTACTATTTAAATTATGCACAGGAGAAGTATCTAAACCATTAGCATATTGCCATAGTTGTAAGCCATTTTCACCTAAAATTTGTTTAAGAAATTGGGGATTAGCCTGTGCAAGGTCACCAATAGTACGTATACTATAGAGTGTTAACTTCTTAGTAGTAGCTTTACCAGCCCCTAAAATGTCAGACACAGGAAGAGGCCATATAATTTTTTTAAAATCTTGTGGTGGAATGGAGGTAATTGCATCTGGTTTTTGGAAATCACTACCTAGTTTAGCGAAGACTTTGTTAAAACTTATACCAATAGAGATGGTAAGTCCCAATTCTTTTTTAATAGTTTGGCGTATTGTTTCAGCAATTTGTAAGGCATTACCAAATAGAGGGGTGCTGCCAGTAATATCAAGCCAACATTCATCTATACCAAATGGCTCAACTAAATCAGTAAAGCGGCTATAAACTTCTCTAGCAAGTTTAGAATAGTGGACATAAATATCATGATGAGGTGAAGCTGTTACAAGTTCAGGACATTTTTGTCTTGCGGACCATAAAGATTCACCAGTGATGATGCCATACTTTTTAGCTAATTCATTTTTTGCCAAAACTACACCATGTCTTTGGGCCTCACTGCCGCCTACAACCATAGGGATATGCTTTAAATCAGGATTTAAAAGACATTCTACGGAAGCAAAGAAGTTATTGAGATCACAATGTAAAATAATACGATTCACTTAAATTCACTCCTATATATGTAAACATTCATTTGAAAAAAGTATTATTTAATATCTTGAAATAATACTTTTGAATATATGATATATTATAGATTCGAACAAATGTTTGAGTCAAGGGCTTGAGTAGCTTCAGAAAGCACGAAAATACAAGTAAAAAAGAATAAAAGATGAAGCTTACATAAAATGGAAGGCGTAAAAAGGTTGATTATATAAATAAAGAGTGTATAATAGGTGTTACAGATTTATTACATAATTATTACAAAACACAACACATAAAATCATGTGAGTAATGAATCCAAATTGAGACTAACGATAAGAGGAGACATGAAAATGAAATACAACAAATTATTTAATAAGATATTATCAAAATCAGCGCTGTTACTCGTAGCAACAGGATTAATAATAACTTCAACTGTGCCAAATTATTTATATGCACAAGAAGCAGCTACAGAAAGTACAGCAGAAGAAGTCAATGCAAACAATGAATCAGTAGCAATTCCAGCAGAAAATGTATCTACAGGAACAGCACAAGCAAGAGGAACTACTCAAAAAGCAAGAGGAATTAAAATGACTTGGACAACAACATCATCAAGCTGTAATGTTACAAAGCCAAGTAATTCAAAAACAACAAAACCAAAAACAACAAAACCAAAAACAACAAAACCAAAAACAACAAAACCAAAAACAACAAAACCAAAAACAACAAAACCAGAAACAACAAAACCAGAAACAAACAAAACCACGAAACAAACAAAACCAAGAAACAACAAAAC
>NZ_BBCG01000013.1 GCF_001311925.1 Cellulosilyticum ruminicola JCM 14822 | reverse complement strand
AGCCAATAAGGTCTTCATCTGGTAAACTAAAGTTCTCTTTAAGAATAAGAAAACCTACTAATACATTAACAGAAGAATTTGTTCTAGAAACTTCATCACTATAGAGCACTTCAAAACGTTCTTCATTAATGTTAGAAAAAATATATTGATTAAAAGGGGTAGCCCAACTCTTCTCAAGATGATAAAGAGGGCAACCCTACGATTCACTATAGGTTCACCCTCCCTTCAAATTCTATTTAATTTTTTTAAGCGACACACAACACTCCACGTGGGTTGCGAAAACACTATGAATGTCAAACCACCCATTTTTAGGGGTTCGCTCGTAACGGGGAACATATCCACAGCTTTTTTGCCATTTTGTCCGTAGTCGGAAACTTATCATACCGATTTTTCTCCTTTTGTCCGTTCGTGGAAACATATCAAAGCCGATTTTTAGGTATGTGCGTACACGGGAACATATCGACTTCTATATTTCAGCCATTACTCAGGTAAAAGCCTATACTTCTTGAAAAGGCCGTCAAAAAATCTATTACAACTTTTTTTGCTTCTTCATCCGACTGTCCCTCTTTTACATAAAGCTCTTTTCCACCAAATCTGTACACATCATATCCATTTAAACTCATTTCTCTATGTGCCTTCACCATACTAGCATATTTATCTACATTAGCGCATTTATAATATGTGCCACTAATATTCTGATTCTCCGCATAATGTTGAATTCCATCTATTTCTATCACTATGCGATGTTCCGGCGATAAAATCATCATAAAATCCATTCGCTGATGTTCAAATACAACATCATCGCCTCTTTCATTTTTTGTCTTTGGATCATAGTATAAATATACTTGTGGAATTAACGCTGGTAACTCACGACCGTTTTTAATAATATATTCGCAGTATGTTCTAAAGAATAATTTTTCAGGAGCGCTGTCCAATGAAGATAATAACTTTTTCGCCAACTTGTTTTGTGTATCATCTGGCTCAAACTGTTTATACCAATCTGCTAACCCCAACCACGTAATTCCTTCTTTAGGAATACCATCAGAATATACTAGTGCATCACCAACATCCCTAATTTCTACTCGGTTTTCTAATGCATTATTAATTACTATATCTGGCTTTTTACCACTCGCAGCAAAAATAATGTTTTGAATTGGAGCGCTTGGTACTTGTATTTTATTTTGAACCTCATATCTTTTTACCCCATATTCATCTACATTTCCAACAAATTCAAGACCTACTAAAGCAAGGCCTTCATTAATTGCTTTCTCACAAAGAGGATTTTTGTCTTCATACCCATTTAGTTCATCGTCCTCATCATAAACAGGTTGTCTTCTTATGTAACTGGGATTCATATATTCCTGCAGAAATTTAATGAATATCTCATCGGATACTTCTAAAAGTCCAAACTCCGAATAAAACAAACGATTATCATCAATATCGGGAAAAACATCATAGTGTCTTCCTATATCACTACAATCCTTAAAGTCTGGTATAACCTTATATATAAAATCAATTGCTCTTCCCTTCTGCCCAAAACACATACCAATTGCAATCAAGCTGTCAATTATCTTTTGACGAGCTTCTATTGAAATCCTCATGTTTTTATCTCCTCCTTACCAAAGATATCAGTGGTAGAATACTTTTATTTCAAATCTTTCTCTTTTATATACTTTCCACTTCTGATTCTCTGGTCATTTGGTTTTTCTGCATCAGCCGGGATAGCCCAATATGATCCAATCTTGGTAGCACCAGGAATACGGTCTTCAGAACACAGTATCTGTATTCTTCTGACAGAAATACCCCATTTTTCTGATGTTTGCTTAATTGATAAATACTCCATGTTAGACCTCCAAAGAAACCGAAAGTGAAACTAATCTACACTTAAATATTATATTCCAAACCACGAACAAAATCAATCTAAAGTGTCTCCACTCCCGGATTCCCATACAGCTTCATTCCCCCTTAGATATTGATACAATTCAACGATGAACACGGGGTGTTCAAAATATGAAATAAGGGGGTGTGCAAAACAATAAAATAAGAGGTGTCCATTTCTGAACACCCCTCTATGAAATATGTGTAGTACACACGATTCATTTAAATAGACAAATTAATATTATTACCAACCTTGCCATTAGCGGCAGCAACCTTTTTATCTATATCACTCCTGCTAACTTCGTTAAGTTTTTCAATGGCATCTGCTGATGCAGGCATACCTGGTTTTCGACTTGGATCCGCCGCTTTCAAAACCTTTGTGAACTCTTTTATATACTGTTTTTCATATGCTTGAAGAGTTCTTCCATCAGCTAAACGATCATTCTTTGCTGTGCCTTTATATAGCTTCGCATAAATATCAGAGCGGTTTGTTCCACTACCACTTTCAACTCCGTCCCATTTTCCTTCTGCAAATTCCTTTTTCAAAGTCTCAAACATTTCCTCTTTGATAGAATCCGAAATTGGAACTGTACCTTTTGTTCTTTTGCTTGCATTTTCCTCATTAACAACTAATCCTGAGATTCCTGCAAATGGTCCACCTTGGATAACAAAATCACCATCTTTATCATAACTGGACATCATATTTTTAATGCCCTGTATATTAACATTTCCCACTCCACCTGCGGATTGCATAGCCTTCATAGCAGCTTTATACTGTGCACTATTTGTATCAATGCCAGCAGCCCTAAGTTGAGCTTGTCCTGATCTCGTTGATAAATCAGAGGATTTCATCATCCCCATATTTTTTCCCTTATTGTTATTACCAAACATGGCATCAAACAAATATCGGTAATCTGTCACATTAATTCCCATCGAAATCACCCTCCTTGTACTCTTATTTAGAAATTTCGTTTACTTATCATTCACTTTTGACCAGTCGAGATTCTTAATAAGATTAGTAAGGTCATCCTCTGATTGTCCCTGTAATACAGCTACTTTATTTTCCGCTTTGTTAGTCAATTCGGCAAATAATGAAATCTTTCCGTTTGAATCAAGCACCAAACCAAACTTCGAAGCAATTGTATTATTTTCATTATCCTCTGATGCATTGAAGCCAAATTCTTTATTAATCTTCTCTGCAAAATTGCCTAACTTATCAATTTGCTCCATGATTTCCTTTTTATAGGATTCATCATTAGCCATTTTCTCCAATTCAGATGCTGAAAATAATACTGAAAACTCCTTAGAACTCTTTGCCATTAATCCCTTAACTTTATTTGGAGAACCTGCAAAGAAATCCATATTTTTATATTTATCAGAAAGTTCATCAAGCACCTTCTGGGCCTTATCACTTAGCTTTGGTTCGTCTCCAATTATTTCCTTAGCTGCCTTAGTCATAAGTTCAAGAAACTTCGCACCGTGATTTCCGCTAGATGGTCCTTGCATAATGCTATCGTTTAATTCATCAATCTGCCTTCCAAGTTCTGGATCGTTATCACGAAGCCATGATTCCATATCCACATAATCATCCGGCGCACCTGACATCTTATGAAGTTTATCCGCATCAACCGGAATATGTTCTTTATGAATTATCTGTCCCTGGAAATCAGCATCTCTTTTGGCTCTTGCTGCTTTCTGCTCTTCACTTTCAGGAATAGCCATACCTTTCTTGCTGTGTGCAAGTTTTGCTAATCCATCTCCTGAAAATTCAACAATGACATTATCCCCATATTGAGAACGAATGTCCTTCATAGCTTTCATAGTCTCTTCTTTAGACATTTTGTCCATAATCTTATTGCCATGTGCATCTCTGGTATTAAATTCATACCTAACAATAGTGTCCTTTTTTGCACCTGCTCCACGACCGACTATTGACTCTGAGCCTCTGTAAAATTGTCCATAATTTGCATTAATGTTCATTTCTCCCTACCTCCTTGTGGTCTTATTAAGTAATTCCGTTTACTTATTTTTTTACTAAAATCTGAAATCCATTTCTAAAAATAGTCTTCTATTTATCCTATCGATACCTTAATAACATTCCTTAACACCCACATCAAAATTGGAACGATAAAGTCAAAATTGGTAATTATCTATGTATTAAGATTGCAACAAAGAACCATTCATCATCAAAATTAACTGTGCAACAACCATCATATTTCTCAACAATCTCTCTTACATTCTTAAGACCAACACCATGATTCCCCAGTTCATCATCTTTGGATGTAACTAGTTCTCCATCCATTTCTGATGGCTTATCTGCGAATGTATTAGTTACAGACAACACGATATGCCTTTCATCTACAACAAACTTCATCTTGATAGTTTTCTTCTCTGCTTTCATGCAGGCTTCTATTGCATTATTCAAAAGGTTGGAAAGCAATATAACCAAATCATCATCGGCAATCTTTAACTCTGCCAATTCACTAAACTTGTGAACAAACAGAATATTATTATTAACCATCTCCTCATACTTAGCTGTCATAATTGCATCTACGATGGCATTTTTTGTATTGAATATCTGAGGATACTCCTTATTCTTTGCTCCAATAGAATCTACATACTTCTGCAATTCTTCTATCTTTCCCTGATCTAACATACTCTTTATTGCGGTAATTCTATTATTAAACTCATGTATTCTCCGGCTCTGCTTTTCCATATTTTCAGTTATGGAATGATACAGCATCGTCTCATTCTTTACACGATTTAAAACTGCTTCGTTTTCAAGTATGCGTTGCTGTCTATTTGCCACCTTTGTAAACAACCATATAATTGCAATATCAAGACACGCAATACCGATTCCCAAAAGAGAAAAGAAAACATCCTTATCATTCATATCCAAAACCGTAATCTTATCAAAAGCTACAATCAGGATAACCAAAGAAGTGATAGATGAAAAAAATATGCCACACCACTCTTTTGATGATAACAATACAGAAATATTTCTATATTTTCCTTGCTTACCTCTCATCACCAACAGCGCCACCACACATATCACTATTTTTAGAGTTGCAAAGGCAACCAGCATATAATTAACATTTACTGGTGCTTCCATTCCAGTTGTAATTCCCAACTTTATGAATACAAGTAAACCAATGTACTCATACATGGCTGTTAGGCTGTAAAATACCGTAAACAATGTTGCAACCTGCAGAAACTTTCCTTTCATAAAAAGGAAAAAATAGGTTGATACACATACAATTACTACTGCAAATCTTAAATAAGTATTTTCCTGAATTAAAAATGATATTAAAAACTCAAGTACCACAAGGCCTGCAATAGCCAAATATTTACCTTTTTCTTTTACAAAGCCTTTCTTATCAAAAAACAAACCTAAAAAAGTAAATTCCGTTATGCCCTCAATAGCTATCTGTATTATGCTTAATACCATTTCCAACATCAGAATTCACCTCTTTTACGAACATAATAATCTTCTGCATCCTTATAATATTTCTTTGAAATGCCAAGCATAATTCCCTGCACCAGTTCTGCCTTATACCTATACACATTAGTAAGGTAATCCTTGTTTATTAGGTAACTCTGGTGTATACGCATAAAACCTAAGTGCGCCAGTTCCTCCTGAACACAGTCCAAGCGATCATACATATAATATTCTCTCATTTTCCCGGAAGCCTCCAAGACATGGATAATAACCTTATGTACTTTGCTCTCTGCATAAACAATCTTTGATGGAGCAATCGAAAGTGTGCCGCCCTGGACAGCCAACTCAATTTTCTTCTCGTCTCTTTGCATTTTATCAATAGCGCTATCAAGGCATTCAGCCAATGAAGCTTCTAAGTTCTCATCATTTTTCAATAAAAACCTATGTGCCTCCACCTTGTATCCCTCAAGCGAATACTCCGGGTATCCTGAAAGAAATACAATAAATGCTTTTGTATCGTTATCTCTTAACCATCTGGCGGCCTCAAGACCGTCCATATCCTCCATAGCAACATCAAGGAAAATCACGTCATAATCTTCCCTGAAATCCTTTGTAAGCTCTATTCCAGATTCAAAGGTCGTAACCTTACAGCACAGATCTCTTGTTTTGAAATAATCCTCTATAAGATTCCTTTTCCATATAAAATAAGTCATCTTCACATATAGCGATTCTTATCATCAGCAACAACTCCTGCCACAATAAACTTAGGTACAATAACCCTTATTATATTATCGGAACAATACCTTTATAGTTCAACTCTATTGCAAAATTGGAACGAATATATCAATTTTGGAAATAAAAAAACGCCCGGAAGTGGTATTCCACCCCTGGACGCACATAATCAATTAGTTCTTCTTTTATCTATAACCAATCATAGAAATAAACTGTTCATCTTACAATTTTAATAATTAAATGTATTAGTTCCTACTTCCCCAACAACGGCATTTCCATTATCAAAAGATACTTCCAAAGTAGCCTCTGTATATTCATGCTTTAACTCACCAAGCTCTTTTGCATAATCCTCCGTTGGAATTTGTTCCTTTGACTCTTCTCGAATTTCAGATAGATGCTTCTCTTCTTGTTTTTCCTGCCTTCCTGACATCATCTCTGCACTAATGGCCATAGCATACATTTCTGGATTATACTCAGCCAAGAATTTTCTATCAGCTTCAGATACTTTTCCTCCAGAAGCAATCTTTGACATTACAGACATTGCTCTGGACATTCTTTTCGACTCTTCGCCCCATGCTTCTGCCTGTTGCCTTGCTACAATAGAATTATGTTGCATAGCATACTGCATTGTTGCCTTTTCACTAGCTTCAAAAGCCTTCTGACTAGTTTCCAAAATCTTCTTTTTTACTTCGTCAGATAATTGGATGTCCTGGCCATTAACAGTTATATATCCTCTTTCAACAGCCCTATGAGCCAACGCAATATTGTCAAAGTGGATCACATAACTATTTGGATTTTCTCCTTGAGTTATACCAAGTTTATCTTGTCCGGATGTCGCAGTCATTTTATCTGCCTTTGACTGCATTTCATATCCATCTGGCGAAATCTCCACAGTATCAGTATTTTTTGACGAAACATTCTTGGAGTTATCTTTATAAGCATTTAATGCTTTTTCTGTAGCAGATACAGTAGAAGCACTAGAAGCATAATTATGAACATAATGTGATATTGTATTCCCTATATTCATTTAATCGCCTCCTGATCTCTTTATTACTTAGTTTTCTATTTATCCTATCGAAACATAATCCTTATTCCTTAACGCCCATATCAAAATTAGAACTCATAAAGCAAAATTGGAAATAAAATAACGTCCAAAAGTGGTATCATGCCACCCCGGACGCACAATTCTCATTTAAGAGAATTAATATCAATAATATAATTAGATTTATAGTATCAGTTGCCATATAAATGACGAAATAAAAGGTTGCAACAAAAACATAATCATTCCAACCGATACACATATGATATAAAAATCTCTGTCCTTTGAATCAGAAACAACATATTTGGTGAATTTTCCCGTTAAATATTTCACAACACAATATCCAATCACTGTTCCAACAGTATTTGTGATTAAGTCATTTATATCAGTAGTTCTAAAAGTAAAAATCTGAGATATTTCAACAACACAAGATGTAAAAAGTCCCATCAGAGCAGAATCCTTAACACTTCTAAATTTGCTCCATAGCAACGGTAAAAAGAAGCCAAAAGGAACAAATAAAAGTACGTTTAAGAAAGCGTTTACCGAATCTGATGCCATATTAATGAAAGGAATTACATTTATCGTAAAATCAATATTCCATGATTCTATGTTTGGAAAACCTACCAAATCCAAAATTGCTGCAAAATATAGCCCAAATAGTATATATACAACAGTCCGTTTTCCGCTATGAAAAAAGATTCTATTATAAATTGCCATAATAGGAATAATAAACACAGCAGCCGCTAACATTTCAATAAGTGTGCTATAAATTCTAAACATTCATTATCTCCCCTAAATTAAAATTTTAATTCTCAATCTTATACTGTTCTCCACCAGGAAGAGTAAAAGTCTGCTCAAACTTAACACCTATTACGTCTGAAATCTGTTTAATCTCATCAATGGTCAGTGTGTCTCTTTGCAGTTTCTTGTTTAGGTTCTGCCTTGACTGTCCAATACATCTCGCCAATTCAGCAATACTTGTATTCTGTTGCTTGCATATTGTTTTAATCATTTCTGAAGTAGTCATAGACACCACCCTTCCTAACCACTCTAATTGTAAACCAAATGGTTTCTTTTTTCAAGAAAATAAAAAAGCCTGTGAGAAGCAGACTTTCCTAAAAAACACGCCCGGAAGTGGTATCATGCCACCCTTGCTGCTATCTTATCACCTACTAACGCAAAAAAGCCGGTAAGCAAACCACTCTCGGTTCACCTACCGGTCTTTCTTTGTTATAAGTCTTGGTGTCGTCAACTTATCGAGGACGTTGGCCTGCGTATCCCATCTTTCAGGGGCGTCGATTCCCTTTGGTAATTTTTTCCGGTCTTGTCTTGACCATATATTTTCACTTACGACAACTCACTTAAGTCGTAAGTAAGTCGTAAGTAAAAAGCATTGTCTGCTTATTCAGAATACTGAATTTATTAATTCAAACTGCTTTATAACTTAAATGCCCTCTGCTGGCAAAATAATACTATTCTGCTCATATGCTGCAGTCGCTATAACGCTCACATTAGTAGTCTGAACATATGCACTTTCTGCTTCAAGATTACCATTCTGCGTACTGTCCATTAGAAGAGATTGAAGTCTTTGTTGACTTTCCATTTGCTGATTAAGATATTCTTCCTGAGCGAGTTTCCTTCTCTCAATGGCTTTCTTTTCCTGCTCTTTTACTTGTAATCGTCTACGTTCAGCCTCTTTATCTTTTCTTTCAAAATAATCATCATCGGCTCTGGAAGTACTCTGCGATATATTTCCGCCACCTCCTGTAACAGAAAAATGTGCTATATCACCATTTTCGTCTAACGAAATCAGATATGACAATATTCTTCCTGGCCTTGTAGGATGTGTCGCAATAAAGTTATCAACTTTCTCCATTACCTTCTTTGCAAGCTCAGGATCATTTTTCATCTTTTCTTCCAGCTCTGGTGGAACAACTATTGATTTCTTTCCCAGGGTTGAATTTAATCGTGACTGTACTGACGAGTCCGACATTGCAGAATCAGCTCCACTTGGTTTCCAATCCAAAATCGAATCATCCACTTCATCTTGAAAGAATTTCTCACGTGGAAAATCATTTCTCTCCCATACACCTTGAGAAATTTTTGATGCATCCATCACATGATAATATGCTCCTGGATATTTTGATTTCCACATTTCTTCAAAACTCTGTCCAACTTTTTCTGTATTTGTGTTCTCTATTCCTTTAGCTGCCATAATACCTGTAAAGCTAACACTGCTTTGCCTTGATACAGTATTATTCTTACTATTTGCTAAAGCCAAATATGTATATGGATTCACACCTAAATCATTTATGTTCATTGTCATTTATTTCAACTCCTTGTATTCCAAACTTATACAATCTTGTCTTTACTGCTTTTATCGAAATCTAACTCTAACAACTTAATGTCCATATCAAAATTGGAACTTATAAAGCAAAATTGGAAATAAAAAAACGCCCGGAAGTTGGTATCATGCCACCCCGGACGCTTGGTTTATTCTTTATACTTCCACCATTGTTCCACTCTTAAATTCAACTGTAAATGTTCCACTCTCATGCACCGTTATCTGTTCAATAAGCCTTCTGACCAGACCATCATCAAACTCTTCGAACTCGTTGGTCTGCTCATGAAGGAAGTCAATGAGTTCTGCTTTCTTTTCCTGCCTGCCCTTATCTTCAGCAAGGGTTACAAGAATCTTCTGCTTTTCTTCATTCAGCCTATCAGATTCTCTTGCCAAGTCCTCATAGCCTTCTGATGAAGTGGCTCTGTCGACAAGTTCAAGCTGTACCGCTTTTATTTTCTCGTCAAGTTCTGCAAGTTCCTCATCTGCACAAATAACTGTCTGCTCCAGAATGGTTTCAAGGTTTGCGATTACCGTGCTTTTCTGTCCCACCACCTTGTTGATTGCTTTCATAACTGCTGCCTGTAGATCTGTTTCTTGAATGGTAGGTGCATCACATTCGCCGGGACCGTGTTCTACCCTGGTGCAACATCTCCATACTGTAGAATGCTTTCCCCTGTTGTTCCATGCGATTCTTCGATAAATGTCTCCGCACTTTTCGCAGGTACAGAGGCTTGAAAGGGCATACTTGCTACTGTAGATGCGTTTCTTCTTTCCATCCTCGCCACTCCTAAGATTGGCTCTTCGTACCATTTCTTCCTGAACCCTCATAAAAAGGTCTCTTGGAATAATGGCTTCGTGGCTGTCTTCCACATAGTACTGTGGAGCAAGACCATTATTGATTTCCCTTTTCTTCTCAAGAAGGTTCGTGGTAATGGTCTTTTGAAGAAGGGCATCACCGATGTACTTCTCATTTGATAAAATCTTATGAATGGTGCTTGGAATCCATTTCTTCTTACCTGCCCCGGTAAGTATTCCGTCTGCCATAAGGCCGTTGCAAATATCCCTATAACTTGCCCCTTCAAGGTACTCTCTATATATCCTTTTTATGACTGCTGCCTCAGTAGGCTCAATGATAAGGTTTCCATCATCGTCCTTCGTGTATCCAAGAAAACGATTGTGATTGACCTGCACCTTCCCGGCTTGGTATCTGAACTGTAGTCCCAACTTTACATTCTGGGATAAACTTTCTGACTCCTGCTGTGCAAGTGAAGCCATAATGGTAAGGAGCAGTTCTCCCTTTGTATCCATCGTATTGATGTTTTCTTTCTCAAAGAACACTGCAATGCCCTTGTCCTTAAGCTGTCTGATGTACTGAAGGCAATCAAGGGTATTTCTGGCAAATCGGCTGATGGATTTTGAAATCACAAAGTCGATTTTACCTGCCATACAATCTTCAATCATTCGATTAAAATCTTCTCTTTTCTTGGTGTTAGTACCGCTGATACCATCATCGGCATAAATGCCCGCAAGTTCCATCCGGGATTCTTACTGATGTATTCCGTATAATGTTCCACTTGCATTTCATAACTGGTTGCCTGTTCATCACTGTCCGTAGAAACACGGCAATAAGCTGCAACCCTAGTCTTTGGTATTTCGGTTTCTTGTTCTTCCCTTTTTGCCCTTCTGTTCACACGGGCAGGAATCATCGTAACATTAGCCATTCATCTGCACCCCCTCGATAAGTCCGTACAAGTATTCAGCTTGTTTGTACGGATCTTGAAATCTCGTCTCTTCATTTCCAAAATAAAATGCTTTCTGCACTTCCCTTTTTGATTTTTCCCTTGGCTCAAATACTCTGCCAAGTCCTGTGGCTCTCTTTTCAAGTTCTGTCTTAACCTTATCCATCACATCCTTTGTAAGGATTGCCGGATAATAATCTGTTCCTAAATACTTTTCATTCTGCATCATTCTTTTTGCTTGACAGTGGGTAGCAACTATCCCAGCTGTCTCTGCTGCTGCCTTAAGTGAAAGACCACCAAGATAGCCTTCACACATTTTTACAACAGCCTCTGCTTCCTTTGGTTCTATAACTGCATTGCCATTTTCAATGCGATATCCGTAAGGTGTGTGTCCCATATTCATCAAATCCTTTCTATCAAGTTAAGTCCGCACTTCATTTGGAACTCCAGCTCAGTTTGGCTTTTTACTACAATTCTGTCTACATAGGTTTCAAAAATCTCTCCATCAAAGCAATCAAGGAACTCTCCCTTGTCTGCAAAGGATAAAAGTTTTCTTGTCTCTTCAATGTGTGAAATCTCCGAACTGGCTATGTAGGAAAGTGCATCCTTTTCCGTTGTCAGCCTTTCAACTTCAGCTGTTACTCCATTAAGGCTCTGTGTATAAACCGCAGGCTCAATCACTCCCTTTGCAAATAATCCCTTGATGGTCTGTTTCTTTTCCACCAGGGCATCAAGCTGTTCCTGAATGTCATGGATTTTTAGAAGTGCCTCGGTCTGATTGCTCTGCTGCAAGGCTTCATAAAATGGTCTCAACACTTTATTTCTTCCATAAACCAGTCGGTTCATCATTGTTGCAAAGGCAACTTCAACCGCCTCAAGGTCTACATACTTCATGGAGCATTTTTCCTTATCATCAATGTGCTGTGTGCAGGCAAGAACCACCTTATGGGTATAAGTCTTTCTCTTAAAAGTTCCTCCGCACTCTCCACAAATGACCTTCCCGGATAAAGGATATCTGTTTTGGTATTTCCCATTATCCAGTTCGATGCCCTTTTCCTGCCTTCTTCTGTCGATTACATCATTGGCCGCCTCATAATCTTCTCTGCTGATAATTGCCTCGTGATGGTCTTCCACATAGTACTGATCCAACTCTCCAAGGTTTCTGCGTCTCACAAAAGAAGAATCCGTGTAGGTCTTTTGGAAAAGGCAGTCCCCAGTATATTTCTCATTTCTGATGATTCCGTTTACTGTATGCCCCGTCCACTTTCCACCTTTCTTGGTAGGCACGCCCTTTGCCATAAGGTCTTTTGCAATGTCGTGAGTTCCAACCCCGGCAAGGGTCTGTGCAAAAATATATCTCACAATCTCTGCCTGTTCAGGGTTAACCACCATCTCGCCATTCTTCTTATCCCAGTCATATCCATAAGGCGGGTAGGAACATTTGTAAGTTCCATTCTTGAACTTTCTCTGAATACTCCACTTGTTATTTTCTGAAATGGAAACCGACTCGCTTTCTGCTATGCTGCTCATAATCGAAAGCATCAACTCATTTTCCATCGAGCCTGTATCGATGTTTTCCTTTTCAAAATAAATGGGTATTCCAAGGTCAAGCAAGGTTCTCACTATGGTTAGGAAATCAGCCGTATTTCTTGCTAAACGACTGACTGACTTTGTTACCACATAATCGATAAGTCCATGCTTGCAGTCTTCCATCATCCTTAAAAGTGATGGTCTGGTATCCATCTTGGTGCCGCTTAATCCCTCATCGTAATATAAACCTGCGTATTCCCAATCAAAATGTCCTTGTATCCAAGATTCATAATGAGCCTTCTGTGTTTCAAGGGACAAAAGCTGATCATCCTGGTCTGTAGAAACTCGGCAGTAAGCTGCAACCTTCTTCTTTCCTATGACGGCTTTGTTTTCTTCAATTTTCGTAATTATTGCCATCGTCTCAACCTCCCTTCGGTCAGTACCATTACCCCGTAGTATCGGCACTATATCAAGTTAATTCTGCTAATAACGGAGAGAAAATACGGCGGTTTTCTGCCGATATTCTGGTACATTCGTCAACAGAAATAAGACCTTTTTCAAGCATCTTTTTTACGATTTTTTCTGCCATATAAAAGTCATATTCTCTCTGCAATTCTTCATCTGTCTGCTTATTTACTTCATGGCAATGTTCCATTGCACAGTCACTACTAAGTTTTGTTACTTGCATATCTTCCATCTCCTGTCCTTGGGAACAAATCCATTCCCTTTGACAGCTATGTATTGAAAAATGCCAAAACTACCAATTTCAAAGAATATTTTTGAAAATAGGCAAAAAAATAAGACCCGGAAGGATTTCTCCCTCCGAGCCTTAACTCTACTTACTATCTTCTATCCACTTTTGAAGTTCTTCAAATTCAACTCTTGTATCATCCACGCATTTACAAATGGCAAGATAAAATGGAATCATCAGAACAATACATAAAATTTCCATAGACACCTACTTTAGTATTTCATTTACTCTCTTCTGGATGCTGGCATAGTCATATCCGGCAGCAGTAAGTTTCTCCTTGCGTTCCGTTCCATTGCCCCAGTCTCCACGAATGACCTCTTTTGCAAGTTCATCAATGGACTTTTTCTTATCCTCGGTAATTTTCACAGTTTTACCGACAGTGCAATAAGTAGGATTTGAAAGCCAGATCCAACCTGCTCCACTCTTAAGTCTGCCCCATCCGCCGTTTCTTACTTCCATAATTGTGAAGGTACCTTTTCCAGTCTGTCCGTTGACCTTGCCATTCATAGATGGCTCTGAACGATAATTCAAATCATCAATGATGACCTTAACCGAAAATGGTGTGGCCGGGAACTCTGTCACGGTATCTGGTGTTGATGGTTTTGGCGCAGGTGCATCCGTTACATCATACTGTGTCAGATTCCACTTCTCGATGATATTGCAAAGTTTCTCCACATAAGTAAGTGAAGTAGCATACCCTCCGTCTTTGATGATTTGTGCCACAGCCTTATAATCTGTCATCCCCTTGATCCCTTTATAACGAAGTGACCTTCCGTTCTTGGCACCAAGCAAATATGCAGAATGGTCTGCAACCGAATCCTCCACACAAGGATACTTTCTAAAATCAGCCGTGATAGTCTCATAAGTTCCATCGGTGTGCTGCTCCTGTGTTTTCTTGGTATAAACCGAAGTTCCATCCAAGTAGAGTCTGCCCAGGTATTGCCGGATAATGATTTCTTCATACCAAACATATTATTGGCATTCTGTCCGAGTTCGCTCTTGCCATATCCACTCTCAAGAATGAACTGCGCAGCTGATACAGATGCAAGCACCCCACTCTTCTTCATATCCTCACGGCATAACTCTCCGATAATAGGAACTGCATCCTTTTCTGAAAGTCCTGCAAACACACTAGCCTGTGTTCCCTTCTTGGTGTCTGCCTTACCACCCATCTGCTCCTTTACAGCCTTACGGAATGTATCCATTGTGTATCCCATTCCAAGCTGTGACCATAAATGTTCAGGATCTCCGTGGTTCGATGCAATCCCCCTAGCATGACCTTCCTTATGAGAAATAACAACACCATCTGCAAGTGGGTCAAGACCAAACTCCTTACAGAGCATAGCGAAAAGTTCTACTGCTGCCCTATAAGTTCTTTCAGCCACAGCCTTTGCCGTAGCAAGGTCTGAACACTTAAATGTCGCACCGCCTGTATAAGTAATGCAGGCGGGCTCACACATCTCTACTCCGATATGCGTATTGTTGCCACTTCCGTTGATAGAAGAACCACAATGCCATCCTCTGTGATTCCAAGGTAGTGTCTGATATACAGTTCCATCATTGCCATCAATAAATCCGTGAACACAGGCTCTATCAAATGTAGGACTATTCCATGAATTAATAAAGGCTGATGCCCTCGGCTGGGAACAACCAACCGAGTGTAACATCAACCCTTTAACATCAATCTTTCTTCCGGCTGTAAAGCACGGATTCTTTGTAAGTATACTCTCAACGAGTTTCATTACTCATCACCTTCCTTTGTAACTTCTGGAATACCAGAAATACTTGTGAGCAATGACAAAATGCCTGCAAGAGCAGATGCACTTGCTACCATTACCCAATTCACATCTCCTAAAACGGCAGATGTACCGATAGTTGCAATGGCTGTCTGTGCGACAGTCTTCACGGCTCTGATTCCAGCCGCCTTAATCCAATTCTTCCAATAGTTATTCATCTTTCTGTTCCTCCTTCTTGTTTGGTAGCATCAACAGTTGTTCCCTACGGCTATCAAGAATGCCGTTCTCTCCCAAACTGTGATATGCCTTGTACTGATTCTCCCAATCCTCCATATGCTCTTCAGATATCCAACCTGCATCCATATAGAAGTGGTACTGTTCCAAAAGTTGTGACCTCATCTGCGCTTGCTGTGCTTTAGCGAGAACTTTCAGCTGCTTGGTGTAATGAATACAGCTTTTGATACACCACGCTGTCATCGTAAAAATCGATGGAATGCCAAGGACTCCAAGCCAAGCAATTACTTCTCTTACCTGATCACTCATATGCGTTCCTCCCTTCGTAAAATAGGTATAAAAAAGCGACTGCTCATAAAAGCAACCGCTAAATTTATGGTGTTTGTTTTGGAAGATGCTCCCATAGTCTTAAATCTTCCTGTCCTAATGACCACATACACATTCCTTTTAATTTCCATCTGTATGCAGCCTCATTCGCCCAATAGACCAAGCTGTCCACATCCTGAAAATAAAGAATGGAAAAGCCATCAGAATCACCAAGAAACAGTCTAGAAATCCAAATATTTATATCTCTTGGAATTATCTTTACGGAGTAGTCATTGCCACACTTAAGCGAAGTCATGACATGAGAATGAAAGAAATCATACTCTAGGGATATGTCCTCACTTCTGGTAGCCGATTCCTCCACATCTGCATTTAAAGTAAACACCTGAAACTCTGAATTCCAAGAACAGTTACTTCTGCTGATGCGTCCAAAACTTGATGTAATGCCATCCGGCATAACAACATCAAAGCATTCATAAGGCTCATATGTCCAAGCATCTCCCATACGAAGTAATTCGCACACAGTTCGATTATCAGAACGATACCCCGCATAACCACCCGAGAAACCACTAACATTTGCAGTAAATCGAAGTGTATATGATGCCCCGGAATATACTCGAACCTTGCCATTTCTGATTCTCATTTCTATGGTATACATACTTGGGTCAGTTCGAAGTTGTGAGTCTGGCGTTCTTGAAAGTGATGTGCTGTAACTTCCAATTAATGTAGAGCCATTGTATAACTCCACCCTTTGATTCGTGATATTTAAGCAACAGTACAAATTCCCACAGAACACCCCAGCTCTACCGCTACCATTTGATGGAAAGGCCAATCTCGCTCTCAAATGGATATCAGAAAAGCCATCATACTTCCATGCAAACTGTCCACTTCCGTCAAGTTGGGAGTATACTCTTTCCTCTGAATATTCCTCACTTCTCCATACGTTCCATTTCCCAGAAAGCGTTGTCCAGTAGTTTGTCTCTAGCATTCCTGCATCTTGGAAGTCCTCATACCAAATCAAAGCTGAGTCAGGCTTTCTCCTTAACATCTCAAGGGTTAATTTGAAACCCTTGTCGGGTCCGACCATATTGCCATCCACATCCTTAAACTTTCTAGGAGCAAGTAAATAGGTGGCATCTCCAGCTGATGGTTTCTCACTAAAGGAAGAACAGACCCTAAATCCAAAGAACTGTACTCCTTTTACATCCACAGAAATCGTGATGGTATGAGTTCCCTTTGATAGATAGATATTGTCCGAGAGGCTCGACCAAAATGTACTCCTCCAATATGGCCACCACAAACGGCTTTCATGAAAGTGTTTCTTATTTCCATCGATGCTGATATAAATGCCGTTTTTATCCCAAAATGGGTAACAAAGCTGAACGGCAATATCATAGGTTCCTGCAGAACCAATTGTAAAATTAAAAGATGCCTCTCCCTCATCACCAAGAGTTGTTACATTATCCGTATAGGATACAATGCCAGCCTCTTTATCTGGCTTTCCTCCTGGGCGGTCAACATATATCGTTCCAAAAGAAGTCTCCTGCTGTTTGCTATATGCCGTCAGATAATGTCTGCCGTTATATGTTCCATTCAGCTGAGGATAAGTGTGTGCTGTATAGTCCTGACCTTCCATATAGTCATACACATGAGGTAATGCCCATGGCACCTTATTGTTATCGTCCCAATATGCCACAATCGGTATAAATGGTTGTGGTGGCTTATCATCGGTAAAGTTATACTTTCCATTCATCCAGTTCTGTGCTGCATAATAGGTGTTTGATGTTCCTCTGTAGGTCTTTCCTATATTCTTTGGAGTATCGTATATCTGCCAATTCCATCCATAGGCAGGCATACCAAGAAACACTTTCTTACTGTTCATAACCTTGGATGCATAATCATATATGCCTTCAAGCCAACTTCTCGGAGATACGGGACCAGGTGCAGAACCTGCCCATGCCATTCCATAACTCATGATTGCGGCAGAATCACAGTAATTATTAAGGTCTGCATACACACACCAATTTTCTCCACCGACCGAACCATTCACACTTGTCATACCCGGCAAGCAGATATTTACAAGTTTTGAAGAATCATAGATTTTTACTGTGTTGTAGATATTCTTAAACAGAGACGTAGATGCTGCATGAGTGGAATAGTCATCTCCCTTTTCCAAGTCGATATCAATACCATCACACCAAGGGTACTTCTGCATAATTCTTACAAGTTCTGATAGGAACTTATCCTGCGCACCACTTGTATTATCCCGGATTGCTTTGAAGATGCTGTTTGTACCATCGTTTGATACGGTAAGTAGCCATTTGATATGCTTCCACTTATTGATGTAGGTAAGCATATTTGAAATAGCAACACCACTCTCATATATCTCTCCAGTTGCTTTTACCTTAAATGAAAAAAGACCGATCTGGCTGATACGGTCTCCATAATCACGAAGTGCTTGATACATTCTGGCATTGCCCATAAATGTCCAGACCATGATTTCTTTTCCATCAAGTGTATTCATTAAAACAACTCACCCCCATCTTGCATCTCCTGCATGGTATATAAAACCCTTGCTGTCTTTCCCTTTTCGACTTTGACTATGTGCTTTGAATCCCAAGCTGCACTGTACTGATAAAATCCTTCCTTTTTTGTAGGTACACCATTCTTTTTACATTCTCTTGTAGATGCATATAAAGCAAGGTCATCATCCTTATTAACAGCCACGGGAAATGACACCTTCTGCCTCCGACACCTTGAGCAAGTTCAATTGTTCCTGCCGCCATGTTACTCTTGGGATATATATCTATATCCAAGCCTGTTGAAGTCTCACCCATGTTACAAAGGATTACTGTTTCATTTGACCTTACGATTCCGTTGAACCAAACAGGTGGCTTTATAGCATCACCATCGCGGAACTTTTCAAGCATCTTCTCTGTATGTGGTGCATAGCCCGCTAACACAGAACCTTCTTGTATCTGCAAATCAGTAATCCATAAAGTGCCGGAGCAGTCTGTGATGGTAGGAGTCACATTTATACTCACAACACGCATATCTTTTTTCTTATTTACAACTTCTGCAAGCCTAATAAACTCAGCCATCTAAAGTCCATTTAATCTCTGACGGATGCCCTACCCATCCGATTGCTACAGAGCCACCTTGTAAAAGAATGTCAGTAATATAAAATTCGCCCGTGCAGTTTGTAATACATACACGGACGGTTATACTCTTTATTCTATCCCCATACCCTTCTGGTGTAATCTTGGCCGCAGTTCTTGAAAAATACGCCATAGCATTCCTCCTGTTAGTAAAGGTCTATAAATCTTTTTTCTGTGCTACCATCTTCGTACTCAATCACAATCTCAATACCAACTTGTGAATCAGCACCTAGCTTTTTAAGGTTTTCCGATGCAATCTGTGCGGAAATGGTATAACTGTCTCGGTTGGCAGGATATACCGTTTGAGAAAGACTCTTTGTCATACCAGACACACCCTCTGCCTTAAAGGATGCTGTTCCACTTGCACCTGTAGTTCCATCTGCATCAAATCCAGAAGAAGTCCAATAGGCAAGACCATCATCAGCACGGGAATTACGCAATAAATTAAATGGTACAAGTTCTGCAATATCATCACTCGATACCACGCTTACACCTTCCAAGGAATCTGCAGCATTATCCCACTTACTTGTGGAGCTGCCGAGATTTTTTAGTGTGGTTGATAATTCAAGCACCGTATTCCAAGGCTCCTGCAGATTGTATTCCCTTCGCACAATTCTTGTTGTAACAGAAAGTCCTAAATCCTTATCCTCAACACGGACATAATCTCCAAGTTCCCAAGCCTCGTGTTCATATCCTGTCAGCACCGATAAATCCATAGCTTTAAGCACATACGATATTGTCGGCTTGCAATAATCTGCAAGTCGCATCTCGGCATATTCTTTCATCTGATATGGATTTGTAAATGAAGAACAATCCAAAGACGAAACTCTTATATCTGAAGAATACTTGTAATTCTCCACATAGGGCTTTCCACCATTGATATCAGCAAAAGTCATGCCTCCTGATCCGTATGCATATAACCTAGTGACAAGTCCTGTGGTATCCACAGTTCTTTCAATCTCCTTTAGGTTTTTGCCATACATAAATACAGCACCACTATTCTTACCACTTAATGTCAGAAGATGTACCTGCTTATTCGGGCAATCAAATACAAGGTCTCCACCATGAATATCTGCCACAGCCCTTAAAATGGATAAAGCATTCTTTTCGGTAGAAGTCCATGTTCGTTTCGTAGAAACATTAACCTTTCCAACAGACCACTCTGTTCCCTCTAAGGCATATGCCATAGGAACATCTGCTTTTTCAGCATCAAAGGTCTTTTCCTCTTTTCGCAAAGAATATGCCAAGTCATAGAACTCTGCCTCTGCATATACTTCTGTAACAGAATTACCCGATGCATCTTTGCTATCAACAACTGTTCGAATCGTATATACATCCTCTACTATCTGGATTTTCTTCTCATTATCGATGTACTGGCGTTTACTATCTTCAAATGGAATGGAAAAGGTAAGTGTATCTTCTCCATTGATTTCTCCAGTTACAATAATGTCATAGGCATTCTCCAAGACCGCCTCCCAAGCACCATTTCTATCCAAAACAATAGGTCTTGCATAGCCGATTTTCTCATATGGTGGCTTTGGAATATCATAAATCTTAATGTCTATGAGTCTTGGAGTCTTTGATGTATCTTCTGTGGTAAGCGTCACTCTAAAACGGATATATTTACAATTTGCATTCTTTAGTTTCCCATCAGAACCAAGAGTAGCCCAATCACTCCAATCAATCAGATTGTTGCTTGTAGATACTTCCACTAAAGATATAGCTGTAACTCCTGCCACACACTCACTTGTCACAGCAACCTTCCCTGTACCGGAAAGATTGCATTCCACAGCTTTTGAATAAAGGACTCCGCTTTCAGGATATACGCCAGAAGTCTTTCGAAGTGTAACAGCACCCTCTGTCGATAAAGCATCCACTTTTCCTGTTGTATCTCCACCATTGGCAAAAACTGTGGCACGGAAATAATCTGCCAGATCATTCGCTGTAAGGTTTGAATCACAGTCCAAAAACCAATCATCAACACCACCTGCAAACCAATATGAGTTTGAGTGCATTCCGATAACCAAATCAGCTGTGCATGAAGGATTAAGTGCACCCGAAATAGTCTCGGCTGATGAAATCCAAAACTCTCCACTACTTCTGTCCCCAAGAACCATCCAAGCCTTTTTATTATTCGGTTCAATGATTGCTGCAATAAAATACCAGCCACCATTTATCATGTTAAATGTTGGAGTGAAAGACTTATCCAAAATCAAAGACCCACCCGAAGAATAAAGCATAAGCCTTGGCTTTCCTCGAATAAGCGAAATATAAAAAATAGGCTGCCCCGGACCACTTCTGGTATTAAAAATTGGAGTGTATGTATTTCCTACAGAATAGGTTGTAGGACTAATCCATCCGCCACAAATAATACGCTCACCGATGTTTGCAAAAATGCTCCCATCATTCGTACATTTAAGATAGGTCTTTTCTGTAGCAGGGTTATTGATATTGAATCTAAAATAATTACCATCATGTCCACCACGGAGGGATGCTGTTGTACCACTCCATCCGTTAATGAACATATTTCTTCCATTTCCAGAAGAATCAGCAAGTTCTGTATTGCCGTCTGGGGCAGATTCATTAAATCTCCATAAACCATCCTTCGCAAACTCAACCGGGAACTCTCCAGTAAAATCAGTCTGCATATTTAATATGGTTTTTAAAGTCATTCATCATCACCTCCATCGGCTTTTTGCTTGTATTTCAAGCTTTGTAAATTCTGCATTTGTAACAGCTACAGAAATAAGATTATTTCCAACTTTCAAGGTTGGGAAATTCAAATCGGCTATGTATGGAAGTCCATTTTGCACTTTGTTTCCTTCCTCATCCTCAATCCAAGCTGTCATCTTACTCGTATCTACTACAAATGTTTCCGTAGGCTTAAGGTTTACATTTGAAATCTGTAATTCCTCGCCATTTGTTGTAATCGTGATATTGTTTCCTGCTCCTGATTCAAAAGTGCCGTTCACTCGATAAATAGGATATGATTCAAGATTACCAAGCACTCTTGTAGCTGTATGCTCTCCCTCTGATGTGATTAAGAACACCTCATCCTCTGTCGCATATCCAAATGGATCTGGACAGAAAAATGTAAGTTCAAAGGTAGATGAAAGTCGAACCATTCTCTCAAAGGACACACCACTTTGAAGTCTTGCATAATATACTCTCCCTGGTTCCGTATCAAGAATCAGTTCGCACAAACCTTTACTTGGATTTAGCCATTCTACAATCTCATCCTTGCGTTGCAGGAATGCCTCCTGCGACAGCATCGGAGGAATGAAACAGGTTATTTCTATCACACGCTCGGAGAACACACACCCAAGGTCAAGTAGTCCGTCTTTTCCAGCCATTGTAAGAGTGTTATTTCTTAAGTCTGGAATTCGATTTTCTGTTGTCATTCTTGTGGCAATTCCCATACTCTTGGAAGTAATACCATCAAAAGTAAATCCCACTGTCTCATCCTCCTTTATAAATATCCGTTAGCACGTCTGCCCTGCTGTAGCTGTCTGTATAGCTGTTGCGATATCTTTTTAATGTCATCATCATTTCGTACTGTCATTTCCTTAATTTCAATCAAAGGACCTGCAACAGAACCTGTATCAGATGAACTTGAAGTGCTACTTGTTTCGATAGCAAAATCAGATGGATTTACACTAGCCACAGGACTAATAACCATATCCTGCGATACCCCTTCCACAGCCTTTGCCACTACCTTCTTACTTTTTTCTATTCCCTTTGCAAGTCCGTCCATGAAATCAGGCATCCAAGACTCATAGTCTGTAAGAGGTCCTTCATCTGGCACTGAGAAGTGAAGGAATGACTTAATCTTATCTGCCACTCCCTTGACTGCATCTCCTACCGCACTCATGCAGGATTTGATACCATTTACAATTCCCATAATCATATCCTTACCCCACTGCAAAGCCTGTGAAGGAAGGCTGGTAATATAACTGACTGCCGTCTGGAATCCACTCTTAATTGCCGATGCTATATTTCCAACTGTGGTTTTAATAGCAGAAAGGATATTATTAAACACCGTGCTGACTGTGGTCTTAATGCCATTTACAATCGTGGTAATCGTGGTTTTTATGACATTCCAAAGATTACTAATTGTATTTCTGATGGTATTCATAACCGTTGATACCGTTGTACTGATTGCATTCCATACAGTGGTTATAATGGTCTTTATAGCATTGATTACTGTAGTAACCGCTGTTTGAATAGCCGTCCACACTGTAGAAAATGTTGTCTTTATGGTATTTAATATCGTGGAAAAGAATGTCGATATCGCGTTCCAAATCGTAGTGATTACGGTTTGTATCGCAGTAAATACCGTTGTAATAACCAGCTTGTACGCATTGATATAGGTTGTAATTGCTGTCTTTATCACTTCAAGTACAGTAGTGAAAATATTCTTGATACCTTCCCAAACCGTAGTAAAGAAACCCGTGATTGCTGTCCATACCGTGGTGATTCCTGTCTTTATTGCTTCCCATGCGTTTGATATCGCTGTCTTTATTGCTTCAAGCGCCCCATCAATGAAGTTCCTGAATCCTTCGCAGTTGTCATACAAAAGCTTGAATGCCCCGGCAAACGGATTCACTAACAAAAGAAGTAACCCTTGCCAGTTGTTCTTTACAAAATCAATGATTGCCATAAAGAACCCTTTGATAGCTTCAACTGCTGTAGAAATAACTGACTTGATTCCTTCCCATAAGTTAATCCAGAACTGTCTGAATCCATCACACTTGTTCCAAAGCACAACGAATATTGCTATTAGAGCAACAATAGCTGCAATAATCAGAACATATGGATTCGCGGCACATACAGCATTAAAGGCTGCCATAGCACCTTGCACAGCTTTTAAGGCTCCACCAAGTTTCGGAATAACCGTCATAATTGTTCCAACCGAAGATATGATCTTTCCAACAACAATCAGCACGGGACCAATAGCCGCAACCACAAGTGCAATCGTAACGATTACTTTCTTTGTTCCTTCATCAAGTGAATTGAGCCAATCAACAACATTCTGAACCACTCCAACGATACTTTTTATTGCAGGCATCAGTAACTGACCAAAAGAAATAGCCAGTCCTTCAAGGGCTGACTTTAAGAGTGTTAACTGACCTTGCAAATTGTCGAGTTGGGTATCTGCCATCTGCTGTGCTGCTCCGGCACTGTTTGTAATAGATCCTTGCAGACTATCCCAAGTCTCTCCTGTATTTGCTAATAAAGCATTTACAGAAGAAAGGTCTGTCTTATTAAAAATTGTGCTGATAATGTTTGCTTTTTCTTCCGAGGTCATTCCATCCATTGATGTATTAAGGTCACCCAAAATATCATTCATGGATCTCATATTACCTTCAGAATCATATACAGATACACCAAGTGCCTCCATCTGGGCTGCGGCCTTGTCGGTAGGGTTCTGCAATGACAGGATAATATTTCGAAGATGTGTACCACCTTCTGCACCCTTGATACCGTTGTTAGCCAAAATACCAAGAGCCGTATTTAGTTCTGCCGTTCCACCCTTTATCGATTTGGCTGTTGCGCCAATAGTAAGAATACCTTCTCCTAACTGTGCAACGGATGTATTGGTAGATGAAGCTGTCTTTGCCATCTGGTCAACCATTGTATCGGCTTCAGATGTTTCCATACCAAGGGCAGACATCGCATCTGTTACCATATCCGATGCAGATGCAAGGTCAATTCCACCTGCTGCCGCAAGGTTAAGTACAGTAGGAAGAGTATCTGCCATTTCCTGTGTGCTATATCCTGCAAGCGCAAGGTAATTTAATGCCTCAGCACACTCACTTGCTGAAAAGGCGGTTGATGCACCCATCTCCTTTGCAAGATCATTTAAGGCATCCATTGTATTTACGCTCTGTCCGTTAAGGGTTGACATGGAGTCTTTGGTAATACCCATAGTGGCCTGTACCTGTGACATGGAACTCTCAAAATTCGCAGCCGTTGTAATAGATGCTGTTCCAAGTGCTGTAACGGTAGCCGTAACAGGTAGCATCTTCTTTCCTGCCTCTTGCATACCATCACCGACTGTTTTCATCTTCTCTCCGGCATTTCCAATCTTCTGTAATGCCGTAGCTGACTGATTGGCGGCTGTCTCTAGCTTCTTTAGGTCAGCCTCTGTTTCTATGATTTCTCTTTGAAGTGCATCATACTGTTCCTGCGAAATATCTCCATTTTCAAGTGCTGTGTTAGCCTGCTCTGCTGCCGTTTTCAAAGTCTCAAGTTTCTGCTTGGTTTCATTAACGGCTTGTGCCAGGAGTTTTTCCTTCTGTGCAAGAAGTTCTGTATTACCTGGATCCATTTTTAAGAGTTTCTCTACATCCTTAAGCTGACTCTGTGTAGATTTAATTTCTCCATTTAAGCCTTTAAGGGCAGTCTGCAGCTTGGTAGTATCTCCACCAATCTCAACGGTAATACCCTGTATTCTACTTGCCATCGGTCTTCCTCCTCTCCTAAATAATCACAATAAAAGCACCGACATTTCTGCCGATGCTCTTCCTTAAAATCTGTCAAAATCTTGCTGTGTGGCTAATTCCTTATAGCCTTTATAATCATCATTTCCATTCTCCGCATACATATCATTCACAAGCCCAATCGTAAGAAGGTCAAGGTCACGAATGCTTATTCCAAGCTGTACGCATCTTAAAAGGAATAATGGGGTTGTCATTTCCCTGTCAGTTGGGCGAAGTTTTTTTTAGACTCCACATCCGTCTGAACATTAAGGCCCCATAACTCAATAATGCTTGGCAACACCTGGTAAATAGAAAAGGTGTTAAAATCATCCAACCACTCTTCTGGTGTGTCTGGGATTGACGGGTCTGCGTGCTTGGCCATTACATACGCAATGTTCTCAAACATCTCAAGGGAGAATAAATCAAGGTTGGAGTTTGTCTCGTCCCCATCTCCCACTGCCTTCTCCAATGAACGAAGGTCTTTATAAATATCTCTGTTGAATTTGATTCTATAAATTCTAGGGATAGCTGCAGATGCCTTAAATGGCACCTGCTTTCCATCTATCTCCACTTTCTTCATAATGCTCATGGATTATTCCTCGCTTCCTTTAGTAGTGGATGTAAGATACACCTCGTTGTACCAGTTCTGATAAACCTCATCTGTGGTATCATCTCCTGTCTTTGCCTTAACAAATCCGTTTTCAAGTGGTGTAGCTGTAAGGGTAAGTGTCTCAGTCTGAACTTCGATTTCATCCTCATTGGTCTGTGACTCAATGGAAGGACGGCTTGCCGCACACTTATAAAGGACATGACGGATTTTTCTTACATCTCCATCAAACTCAAACAAAAGTGCAAAGTTCGCTGTCTCTGCATTTGCATCCTCAATGAGGACCTTATTGTCATCGAGTTTCTCCTTAAGCACATCCACACGGAATGATTCAGGAACCATTGCAATTTCAAGGTCACCTTCATAACCCATGTTGTTGGAAATCGTGTAATACGCATATCCATCCGCATAGAAGTTACTAGGCTCTCCATTTGCATCAAGTCCAATCGATACAGCACCCGGAATAGCAACAGGCGTGCCGTATGATACATTGCCCTGCTCATCGATAGTAAGCAATGCGTAATGTACATTTTTAAGGTTGTACTTTACCTTGTTCTTCTTATTAGCCATCGTTAATTCCTCCTTATACTGGCATTTCAAACTCAAAGGCTACTTCATAGAGTTTTTCTTCCTCAATCCATACCTCGTTTTTTGCATAAAAAATACCGTGGCTATCAAGCACGGCTGTTACCTTTTCCTCTATAGCCGGATTCTTAAAATCCGTATATAGCTCAATTCTCACACCACTTACCTTGTAATATACAACTCCATCTGCAGCGAAATTATCATCTTCCGGCAACAGATAACAGATAAATGGTGGATCAGGACTTTCTCCCTCTGCGAAATGATCATACGCATAGGAAAGCCCAATCTCTTCCATAATTCTTATTACCTCTTCCATCATGAACCTCCAAGTGCTCTTTTAATGTCTGCCTCAAGGTCTTTTGCTGCTTTTTCCTCTGCAGGTGCGATGTGTGGGATTGCCTTTGTCCTTCCACCGCCTCTTTTAGCATGACCCTTTTCAAGCAGGTGTGCCAGCTGATACTTCTTTGGAGAATGTACTGTAAGTTCCAAAGATTCAGAAGTTTCTTTCGTGGTCTTTACAGTCCAGCTCTTCGAATAGGCACCTGTTTTCTTTGGAGCATTTGCTTGGATGTCCTTTTTTACCGACCTTCCAGCTTTTCTTACAGCGGTCTTCATATCGGCAGTTGCAAGGTTCTTATACTCGGTAAGTCCCTTCATGATTTCTTCCGCAAGATTATCAACTGTTACATTTGCCATGCTATCTCCTCACTTTCTGGCATCTGAATTTCAGACACTTATTTTTGAAATTCATGTGGTCAATAAAAGTTATGTTGTACAGTTCTCCGTTAAATAGCACCCGAAGTTTTGTCGGGTCAGCATCCTTTAGTGCCTTGCAATAGCGAACTGTAAATGCAATGTCCGCATCATAAAAAGTATTTGCTGCGATGTTTTTCTCCGAACCACTCTCGCCACTTACCGTGGCATAGCAGGAATAATAATCAATCCACTCATTTTTATGATTTCCTATGGCATCCTTTGTGACCTCATTCTTCTGAAAAGTAATCCTTACATTAAGCAATGCTACTTCCATTAAAATCCCACCTTTCTGATGCCGGAAAGAAGTGAGCGAAGCGTCATCTCCAGTTTGTGGTGGTCAGCATCTTCCCTATGCTCGTACTGATATGCAACCGCATACATGACCGCTACCTTTGCTGTATCCTTGCGTCTAAATACAGACCTGCACTTTATCCTTGCAATATCCATGCACAAACGCTCGGAAGAAATAATAAGATTTTCAATAAGAGCATCATCATCATCAAAATCAATACGAAGATACTGTTTCATCTCTTCTACAGATATGATAAGTTCCATAGAAAATCATTCCTCCTTCCAAAATGGAAATGGTCCTATCCTAAGATAAGACCACCTCCGTCAGATACTATTTTGTTGTAGAAGCTGTGGCAGTACCCGCCTTCTGCTGGAGAACCTTGATAGCTTCAGGAAGGATTAACTTACCATCCACTCTCTTGGATGCAAGGAAACCAACCTGGCCAAGATCTGCATATCTCTCATTAAGACGCTTGAAAGATACACCCTGTCTGTCACCAATCCAGTAGTAAGAGAAGTCACCGAACATGACTGTCTTTGCTCCGGCTGCGATTTCAGGTGCATAAGGAGATGTGATGACTCTCTTACCAAGAATAGTATCGTACTCCTTCTCTCTTAATGCAGGCTGCCATAAATACTGACCGTTTGAATCCTTAAGCTTTCTGATTGCAGCAACTGTCGAATCATTCATGAGCCATACAGCATTCTTACGGTAAGGTGACTTAAGGCTGTAGTAAAGGTCGATAAGTTCATCTGCTGTGATAGCTGTTGCACTACCTGCAGTAACACCGATATCTGCACCACCTGTAGCGTTAAGAATACCAGTAGGCTTCTTGCTACCATCACCGATAAGGAATGCTTCCTCTTCCTTGTTACCGATACGTCTTGCAAACTCTGACTGGAAATATGCCTCAAGGTCAAATGCAGAGTCATTTAAGAGTTCCTCAGATACCTTGATGATTGTACCGACCTTGTGAGCATCAATCTGCTCTGCACCAAATACATCATCACTCTCTCCGTAAGCTGCACCTTCATCAATCCAGTTCGCTACACCCTTTGTTGTAACGATAGGAATCTTGTGAAGACCGTTTGAAGTAGTAAATACGTGTGCAAGGTTACGCACAACACCATCCTCTTCAAGTGCCTGAATAAGAGTCTTTTCAAACTCGTCTGGTACAAGGTATCCACCTTCTGAATCAGTTCCTTCAGAAAGCATATTACGAACCTCGTATGAAACACCATCCTTTGCACGAACCTGATCCCAGAATGCCTTCTTGTATGCGTCAGAAGCACGACCTGTCTTTTCGTCCTTCTTCTTGTTGTCAGGCTTTTCTGTAATAGGTGTTGCTGTAGGAGCTGCCATCTCACGCTCCATTGCATCCATTCTCTCCTGACGCTCGATTTCATGACCGAGGTCTACAATCTCCTGCTCCATTCTCTCATAGGTCTGTGTGTCTTCTGCTGAAAGAATGCCCTTCTCGTTTCTGTGGGAGTCAAGAAATGCCTTTGTCTGCTCCCATGCCTTTGCACGCTGTGTGCGTAATTCATTAATCTTACTCATTGTTCAAATTCCTCCTTAAGGTTTAATTAGACTGAGTCTCTTTTCGAGTTCCTCAATTGATGTGCCAGTCTCTTCTTCATTAACTGGCATAGTTACATTGGCAGGTTTTTCTGCCGGGATTACTGCTGCCTGTGCAGGTGTTTTCTTCACTGCCTCATCCTTTGGCTTAAAGTGAGTCATCAGCTTGTTCATAAGCCTTGTCTCTGTTTCTTTGCCCGAGAATGCATATGCAGGAATGTCATCCGCACTCTTTTTCTCATCCACCAAAATGTCATCTGCAAAACCAAGTTCGATTGCTTTATTTGCATTCATCCAAGTTTCCGAATCCATAAGGTGTGACAGCTTTGCACGAGACATACTTGTTTTAATCTCGTAGGCATTGATAATGCTTTCCTTGACCTCATCAAGCATCTCGATTGCTTTCTCCATGTCCTCGTGATTTCCGTAGGCCATAGTCATTGGGTTATGAATCATCATTAAGGCTGTAGGTGCCATAAGCACTGTTGTGCCTGCCATTGCAATAACGGAGGCTGCACTGGCAGCGATTCCATCAATCTTGACCGTCACATCACCCTGATAATCCATAAGCATGGTGTAAATCTGGCTTGCCGCAATGCAGTCTCCGCCAGGGGAATTGAGCCAAACTGTTACAGGACCACTTCCGGCAAAAAGCTCATCGTGGAACATCTTAGGAGTCACATCATCGTCAAACCATGATGTTTCTGCGATTGTTCCATATAGCTCAAGAACTCTTTCCTGACCTTCGTCCGTTCCTGCTTGGTTTTTCCAATTCCAGAACTTCTTCTGTTTCTTCATCAGAATCTGTCTCCTCCTTTTCTTTATTTGCATAAGCCGCCCCCGCATCATTTAGGGGCATCATATTGCCATTAACTAAATACAGATCACCGCCGAGTTCTGAAGGAATCCTGTCCAGGTCTTCCAACTCTCTGATATCATTTGCACTCATCCATCCGTTCTGCCTTGCTGTGGCATAACCGTTCATACGGCTTGCATAATCCCCTCGAAGGAGACCTTCCACATTCAGCTTAAAGAAGTAATCTTTCTTCTCCTCTTCTGATAGAAGTGTCTTAAAAAGTGCCTGCTCCCAACGGATGACCCAAGGGTCAAGAGTGTATTTCACGAACTCAAGTGACTGCTGCTCAATATTAGAAAAGCTCGACTTCTCAAGGTCACCGACCATATGTGGCGGTACTCTGAAAATTCGAGCTATCTCATTAATCTGAAATTTTCTTGTTTCCAAAAACTGTGCTTCATTTGGAGATATGGAAATCGGAGTATATTTAAGTCCTTCTTCCAATACAGCAACCTTGTGGCTATTGGAACTACCACCGAAGGCTGCATTCCAACTATCTCTTACTTTCGCAGGGTCTTTTAATGTCCCCGGATGTTCAAGCACACCAGAAGGTGCTGCTCCATTGGCATAAAACTTTGAACCATACTCCTCTGCGGCAATTGCAAGTCCTATCGCATTCTTGGCCATTGCTATCGGAGAATATCCAACCAAACCATCAAAGCCAAGACCAGGAACATGAAGCACATCGGAAGGGTCAAGCACAACCGTACTTCCTTCCATCGTTGGCGCATCATCACTGCTTTTTGTGTATCTGTAATAAAGGTGTCCCTTCTCATCACGATCCACACTCATTCGATCTGGCATGAGCGGATACAGTGCTATGACTTCTCCTTTGCCATTCCTTATAATCTGTGCATAGGCATTGCCCCACAGTAATAGGTGCGTCATAAGCGTTTCCCTAAAAATGAATGATGTCATTTCAGGATTTGGTTCATCATGCAAGAGTCTGAACAATGGGTGGTCGTAGGCTTTTTCCTTGCCACCGTCTGCGTTGTATCTGTATACATTAAGCGGCAGACTTGCGATAGCCTCTGATAAGATACGGACACAGGAATAAACTGCCGTCATCTGCATGGCACTTCGTTCATTCACTCTTTTGCCTGATGTTGAAGTTCCCATGAAAAACTGTAGGCACTTCCTGATGTTCTGTTTGTAGGGGCATCTCGACCCTTAAAAATTCCACTAAATAATCCCATTTCAATCGTCTCCTAATTCTTGCATGAAAATACCCGGCATCTCTGCCGGGCACTCATGACTTATGTTACTGCTTCGATTAAGCCTTTCTAAGTAAGATGCTTCCTACATTTACCCAACGACCGCTTGGAGCAAGGTCGATGAATCCGCATCCCTGGAACTTATAAGTCTTACCAGCTGCAGTTGTTACGCTCTCAACGGCACAGTAGCTCATATGAGAAGCACCTCTAGTGCAACTAGAAGTAAGCACTACAGTAGAACCTGCAGGAAGGTCACAACACTTAGAGCCGTCAGCATAATATGCAGTAGTTGCATACTGAACTTTTCTCTTTCTCGTGCTAACCTTCACCCAAGAAGTACCGTTTGATGCATAATCCGCAAAATTAACAAGATTGTTATAATACTTCTTGTAAACACCCATAACCATCTTGTGATTTGGATCAAGTACTACAGCAGGAATATCATTTCCTTCCCAACCTGTTCCTGGTACGGTGCCTTCCACGAAGCACTCATTCTTTGTGATAGTAGCAATCTTGGTGTTTGTTGCAGTTCCTGCCCCATTGAAGCTGTACACAGGAATTGACTCACCTGATAAATTAATCTGCCATCCACTAACTGCCATTTCTATTTCCTCCTTAAATTAAATGATATTTATAACTAACTTGAATTGCTCCATACGATGTAGCGCTCCATCCATGTCTCATTTCAAGATTGTTATCAAAAAACAAGCAACCCTCTTGTGTCATAGACGCTTTCAGAAGTGTCATTTCCACAACGGATTGCTCTGTCGAGTGCCATGATACAGGCTATGGCACCGTCAATCTTCTCTGTACTTTTTGCTTTATCAGCCTTAATATTTCCGGCTGGGTCAGTACGAATAAAAATGTTATCCATATTCCAACGAAGAACCGGGTGTCCTCCGTGGGCAATCTTCTGTTCAAGGGTCAGCTTCATAAGTTCCTTTGTAGGTGGTGACATGGATGCAAATCCCTGTCCCATTGCCACTACATTGAAACCCATATTCTCAAGGTTCTGCACCATCTGAACTGCTCCCCATCTATCGAATGCAATCTCACGGATGTTGTATTTCTCTCCAAGCTGTTCTATGAATTTTTCAATGAATCCATAATGAACAACATTTCCTTCCGTGGTTTGGATATAGCCTTGTCTCTCCCAAAGGTCATAATTCACATGATCCCTTCGGACTCGCAAATCAAGTGTTTCTTCCGGCAACCAAAAATAAGGAAGAACATAGTATTTGTCATTCTCGCTCTGTGGTGGAAACACAAGACAAAAGGATGTAAGGTCGGTTGTACTTGAAAGGTCAAGTCCTCCGTAACATACACGCCCTTCCAGTTCTTCTGGGTCAACCGGGAATGCACAGGCATCCCACTTATCCATTGGCATCCAACGGACAGCCTGTTTTACCCACTGATTAAGCCTAAGTTGACGGAAGCTGTTCTCCTCTGCAGGATTCTGCTTTGCAGATTCACACGCAGCTACTACCTTTTCCATCTGAATGGTTTCTCCAAGAGATGGATTTGCTTTCTTCCATACAGTAGGATCTGTCCAGTCATCATCATCTGCCGCACCATATATAACTGGATAAAATGTCGGGTCAGTTTTGCGACCCTCGATAATATCAAGTGCCTTCTGATGCAATTCATAGCAGATGGAATTGGTATCATTTCCCGCTGTAGTGATAAGGAAATACAGTGGCTGTTCACGGGCATCACCAGAACCCTTGGTAAGTACGTCATATAATTTTCTGTTTGGCTGTGCGTGTACCTCATCAAGCACCAGTCCGCTAACATTAAGACCGTGCTTGGTTCCAACTTCAGCTGACAGCACTTGATAAAATCCATTGTTGTAAAGATTATCAATTCTCTTTGTTGCACCCTTTATCTTGCTTCTCTTTTCAAGGGCAGGTGTCATTTCACACATGACCCTTCCAACATCGAAAACAATGGATGCCTGCTGTCTGTCTGCAGCCGCACCATACACTTCCGGGGATGCCTCACCATCTCCAAACAGAAGGTACAAAGCAATTGCAGCCGCAAGTTCTGACTTACCATTCTTCTTTGGAATTTCAACATATGCTGTTGTGAACTGTCTCTTCCCATTCGGCTTTAATATCCCGAATAAGTTTCTTATGATTTCTTCCTGCCAGGGCATCAATATGAAAGGCTTACCCGCCCACTTGCCTTTGGTATGGCAAAGGCACTGTATGAAGTTCACAACATAATCCGCTTGCTCTTCATCGTAATATGACCCTTCGGCCATAAACTTGGTGGGAACAAACTTCTTTTTTCTCTTTGCCACACTCATCTCTCCTTCCACGAAAAAAGGACTCCGAAGAGTCCCATTCCATAATCTATGTTTTTTTTTTCTATTTTCTGATTGCTACAAATCCGAACTGATCAAATAATGCATGAGGGTCAATCTGGTAGATTTCCCACCCTTCAACCTCTCCGATGTAGCTTTCCCCGCCAAGAAGGCTTTCAACCTTCAAGGCATGGCATCTTGTTTTGTTGTAGGAAAAAATAATCTCATTCATGGCAGCCTCCTAGCACATTCCGTCAAGCGCGTTGTATTCTTCAAGTTTTCTGCTGTACTCCTGTGCAATGCACTGTCTTCTGAATGCGTTCTTTTCGCATCTGCCCTTCTTGTAAAGGTCCTCAAGCTCTGCCTTTCTTCTCTTCAAAACCTCTATCTCGTTTCCCTCTTCAATCTCGATTATGTCCTTCTCAAATCTTGTCATGGCTGTTGCCCTCCTTTGTTTTGTTGTACTATATATCACTCTAAATGCACATAATAGCAACGATTACCTGGGGCATATATTACACAAATATGTGTAAGTAAAATCCGGGAACAATTGTGTATATTTAGTATCTTGTACTTTTGTGTGCGTCAAGGTTCTTCAAAAACGCATCAACCTCTGCAAGGTCTGTAAGGAAATCCTCGTATGCACCAAGGCCGCTTTCTTTGATGATTCTGTAAGCACCCTGTCTTGTCTTAAGAACTCCCAGCTTGTTTTCTTTGGCAATCTTGCAAGCTTCTTGGTAAGTTTTCCAAGGCTTTCGATTTCCTTGTCTGCTCCCTTTTCAAATCCGCTCTTGCATCCTGTTTTATCAATGTATCTCATGTCCGTTTCCTCCGCTTTCTATGTTTCCCTTTTGGTATGTACATATATCACTCTAAACGCACATAATAGCAAGTTAATAATCGAGAAAAGTGTAACTTTTTTCTACTCCCCGGATGTTATGAAATGCACATATTCATCGGTGTTCGTATCGATAAAAGCTGCAAGTTCAGGACACTCCAGTTCCACTGCAATTGCCTTTACCATTCCAAGGTCAAACATATTGCAAAGTGCTGTATCTCTGACCTTAATAATCTGATCCTTAATATGTTCTGGCATCGTATCACTCCTTCCTACTGTCCAGTATGCTGATGGATGGTATCAAGGATTTTCTCCTGCTCCTCCACATCAATTCCTATACTCTCAAGCGCCTCTCTTGTTCCACAGTCCGGGCAGATGGCTGTTACCCCATCTGCTCTGGAAAGTGCTGAAGGCTCGGAATAAATTCTTCCACAGTGTGGACATTTCTTTGGCTGTATTCTTTCATTAATCTTCATGGCATTCCCTCCTGCTTTTTCTGATTGCCTCAAACAAAATGTTCTCATCAAATTCAAATGCCCTGTACCCTTCAAGGCAAGTCTCGACATAATGGTAACTTGGTATGCCAAGTTCTCTGTCCTCGTGCATGATGTACACATAGACCTTTCTCTGCCTTACCTTCCCGGTTCTGATTCCGACAATCGGCAGTTCCATTTCAGCTTTGTAATAAAAGCTTGGGAACTTCGTACCTGTCAAGAGCCGCCTCGTCAGCCTCTGTGGTTTCCCACACGGCCACAGGAACGCTCTCCCCTTCCTTTGGTTCGATTGTTAAATAAGATCCCGTCTTGCTCCCCTTAAAAAGGAGTTCATAATCCGGCACAACTGATGTTCCGATGATTCTTGCTCCCGGACATCGCATTTTCATTTGTCTGATGTTTAGGTTGCTGCCATAGGCAATGTAATATCTTTTCTGCATAATGCATCCATCCTTTCCGAAGGAAACACCCTTCTACCACCTTAAGACCGCCGAAGCGGTCATCCTTTTAAAGTGGCAGGAGGCTATGCCCTTGCTGTTCTGAATGCTGTGTCTCCATCAAGTCTCTTTGTAAGAATCTCTCTTGCTGTTTTGAACTCGTCCCCGATGAACCCAAGTCTAAGGAGCCAAGTTCTCATTGCGTATTTTGGATTCTCGTTCTGCTGTGGCTTTGAGCTTGCACTTCTTACTTCCTTTGCCATCTGGCTAAGTGCTAGGCAAAGCTGAATGTAGGCTTTAAGCTGTCCGGCATGGAGTCCGTTTAATTTTCCGTCTGCAGGTGCATCGAATTGGAAAAGTCTGAACTCGATTGTTCCCTTTGTGAAGGTTGCGTGGTAGTTAAGCATGTGGTATCGGCTGTCGTTGTAATGTTGGCTTCTTCCGTAGTTGCAACCCTGTGAGCCGTACCAAATGTCTGCAAGCTGGCTCATTGTCTTTGGCTTTTTCTTGTTGACCTGCTTTAAGAACTCTGGGTCAACCGTTCTGCAATATCTGCTCATTCTTCTGTGGTCAAGGTCGAGTGCCTTTGCAATTAGGTCTTCGTGGCTTGCCATGATGTTTGCAAGGTTTCTCATGGTCTGTGGTGTGTGTCCCTTGGCTCCGATGTGAATGTGTACCCCGCATCCTCTTGTGGCATCCGATTTTGCTCCGGCGTGTCTTAACTGTCTTATAAGTTCCTGCAAGGTTTCCATGTCTGCGTAGGTAAGGATTGGTGTTACCAATTCGCATTTCTCACTGTCGCATCCGGCAATGCTCACATCCTTTTGGAATTTCCATTCCCTTCCCTGCTCGTCCCAAGCGCTCCAAGTGTAGTAGCCGTTTCTTTCTGCTGTGTTCTGATATCTTCCTGTTCCGAAAAACTTCGCTGCAAGCCTTGCTGCCTTTTCTCTTGTGATGCTGTTCATTTCGACCTCAACTCCGATGGTCTGCTTTTTCATTTCCTCGATCTGGTTTGTAATTTTCTCGTTCATTGTATGTACCTCCAAAAGTGTAATTCGTTTTTTGTTGTGTACATATATCACTCTAAAGCACACTAATTGGAATACCATTACTGGACAAAGATACACACTTTATATTGTGTATCTTTCCAGATGGTTATTACTCTTCAGAATCGGTGCAGACTGCCTTTCCCATCGCAAGTTCCGATACGATTTTTGCGTACCTGCTTTGCTCACTTCCTTCAGAAGATGCCATTGCCTTAAGATAAAATTCCATCGCATCATCACGGCTGTCCCAAGTTTCCTCATCGTTGTAACAAATGACCTTGACGGTATCGAGTTTCTTGCAGGAGTCTTCTCCGTAAACAACCCCAAGGCAGCATCCGTTGTCCCAATGAACATGAATCGTTCCTGTGTCATCCACACTTGTGACCGTTCCCTTAAGTCCGGCTGTCATTTCTGTTCTGTATGGGTCTTCCATATGGATAAGTTCCACCCTTGACCCTTCTGTGTACTGCTCCTTAACTCGCTCCACTATTTTTCTGTCCGGGAAATACATTACTGCTCGCCTCCCTTCTCTTTGTTCTTGAATGCTGATGAGCCTTCAAGTTTGGAAAGAAGGATTTTTCTGTCTGCCTTGAACTCATCCCCGATAAATCCAAGTCTTAAAAGGAAACACCTGAATGCGTATTTCTCATTCTCGTTTTCCTTTGCCTTGGAAGAAATTCTCTTCTGGTTCTTACTCATCTCGCAAATGGCTGATATGAACTTGGTGTAGGCAAGTGCCTCTTCCGGCTTTGCTTCTTCAAACCAAGGGAAAGAAATGTTCTCCTCGTCAATGGAAAATCCAAGGTCTGCAATTCCAAGTGCCTTCTTTATCAAATCTCCTTTGGCATCCAGTAGGTTTGCAAGATTTCCAACCGCTACCTTTTCAAGTGGAATGGTAACCGTAAGTCCAATTGGCTCGTCTGCCCCCTTATTCGCCCCAGTTTCGGCTTCTTTTGCCCCCATTTGGTTATTCTCCCATTCTGCAGGTGAAACCCCTGTGGCCAAAACACAAGCATCAATTACCTTTGCGCTTTCGTCAATCCCGGCATCCCCAAGGAATGATAAGGTTCCGTCCTTTTCCACTCTGTATGCTCCGATTTCATAAGCTGCACTTGGCATTCCCATGTACTTTGCTTTGCAGCCAAGTTCCTTCTCAATTGCTTTGACCATTGCCTTTCGGCTGTCTCCTGTTACATTAAAATGTAGTACCATGCTATGTACCTCCTTGTTTTTTGGTATGTACATATATCACTCTAAACCCCAGTAATAGCAACAATTATGTGCAATTACTGGGATAAAATAGTGACCTTAATTTTGGCTCTCAAGTTGTGCATAATACATAATGCCTGAAAGCACAAAATAAACATTCGGAAGTGCCACACCATTGCCCCACATCTTATATTCTGCTGAATCAGCCTGTGGGTCTTTAAGCCATTTGATGATCTGTGAATCTGTCTTTGGCTTGGTTGCTTTTCCGATTGCATTAGCATGGACTTCAAAAACCTCTCTCCACTTTGCGATATCCTCTTTGGTAGGCTCTTCTATTCCTAGTTCATCACACCACCAATCCGGGAATCCCTGCAGTCTTGCACATTCAGTCGGTGTAAGCCTGCGCACGATATAATCCGTTTCGGTTTCATCATTTACAATCGGTGGATCTTTATAATCAGTAGCCACAAGTGTATTTGCACACTCCTCATTTGCCTCTGTAAAGAAGGATGCCTTTGAGGATGAGAACTTTGGATGCGCCACACCACTTGCTCCCGCTGCCACAATGGTCGGTTCGACTTCCTCTTCTATCTGAAAGCTGAACTTTGCATTGTATCCCTGGTTCATAGCAGGTCTTCCAATTCCAAATGCAGGCTCTCCCACAAAGTTCTCTTCCGGGTTCTTCATCATCTGACTGGATGGACTTGGGCCCGTCATTGGCAGAAAGCGTGGCATGAACATCTGCAAATGCAACTGCGTGCTGCTCGGTTGCATTTAATGTGTACATGACATCCGATTCCTTATATCCGTCCCCCTTATGGGAAGGTCTGCTGCCATTGCCTTCAATAGCAACAACGGCCACACCACCTTGATTGCAAGTTGGATTTCCACCATTGGCATCAAGGGTTCGTGATGTGTCTGCCTCATAAAATCCACTGTTCGGATTATCCGACTTCATGGAATTACTGTTCTTTGCACAGATACCAAATGCCCTCGGTTGGAATAAGGTCTGGTCATTATTTGTACCAAGTGTTGCTGACAGGTCATCCTGAATTAAGGCACCCTTGCCACCACCTTCACATCCGCATCTGATTTTTAGTGTCTTTGGAGTCTGAACCACAAAAGGCTGATTATTGCCACCTGTTCCAAAAGTAGAAAGAATGGTCTGCGATACCTCAAGGGGTCCTGTGTATCTGCTGTCCTGTGAGTGGTTCTCAAACATCAAACCGCCATTGCTTGTTTCTCCAAGGCTTTCTTTAGTACGACAGGTAGTTCTTTGCCACGACTTGAAGCTCTGCGCAGAATACCCTGACAAGCCTTCGGACTCAAATAATATTTTTCCGGCACTCCCTCCATCAAAATCTGCGACAAGGTAGATACGTTGTCTTCTCTGGGGAACGCCCCAATACTGAGCATCGAGGAGTCTCCATGCGATACTGAAGCCGTCTCCATGATGCGTCCTGCGTTTTCCCATTTTGAAGGTTTAGATACAGACACTTGCTCGTCTTTGATTTTGCAGATTTCAGTAAGGACTGCCTTGAAGTCCTCACCCTTGTTTGAGGAGAATGCTCCTGGGACATTTTCCCAGACAATGTATCTTGGATATTTTCCATCTGTTGCCTCCCTCATTTCCTTAATGATTCTGATTGCTTCATAAAAAAGACTTGAACGTGAACCATCCAAGCCATCTCTTTTCCCCGCCACGCTCATATCCTGACAGGGACTTCCAAAAGTGATAATATCCACAGGCTCAACTTCTGAACCCTTAAGTTTGGATATATCACCGTAGTGTTTCATATTAGGAAATCGAACCGTTGTGACCCTTACAGGAAATGGCTCAATCTCCGATGCCCATATAGGTGTGATACCAGCTAGTGTTCCACCCAATGGAAAACCCCCGGAACCATCAAAGAGGCTACCGAGGGTTAATGTCTTTTTATTCTGTTGTTCCATCTCCAAAGTCAACCTCCTTTACAAGATCTGCATACATAAGCTTCTCTCCATTTCGGATGACATACACATTGGCTGCATCATCCGTATCCTCAACATATCTACGAAGAATGACTGATGCATACTTTTCATCAAGTTCCATCGTATGGCAGATTCTGTTTGTCTGCTCACAAGTCATAAGCGTTGAACCACTACCACCAAAGGTATCAATTACAATCGCATTCTCCTGACTTGAATTGCCGATAGGATATGCAAGCAAATCAAGTGGCTTACTTGTCGGATGGTTCTTGTTCTTCTTTGGCTTATCAAAATTCCAAATGGTGGTCTGACTTCTTCCGGCATTCTTGCTCCAGTAGTGTTTTCCATTCTGAAGGAAACCATAAAGGACTGGTTCGTGCTGCCACTGATAATCACTGCGACCAAGCACCAATGAATTCTTTACCCAGATACAGCATCCTGCCAAATGAAATCCTGCATCAACAAATGCCTTTCTGAAATTCAGTCCTTCTGTATCTGCATGGAATACATAAGCTGCACCACCCTTTTCAAGATGTGCGGCCATATTCTTGAATGCCGATAAAAGGAACTCATAGAACTTTTCGTTTTCCATCTTATCGTTTTTGATTGATAATCCGTCAGAACTTTCAAAAGCTACATTATAAGGCGGGTCTGTAATAATGAGGTTGGCTTTCTTTCCATCCATAAGGGTTGCTACATCCTCTTCCGAAGTTGCATCACCGCACATAAGTCTGTGTCTGCCAACCACCCATACATCTCCCTTTTCTACAAAGGCTGCCTTCTCAAGCGCATCTGACAAATCAAAGTCATCATCCTGGGTGTCGGAAGTATCTGCACCTGCAAACAAATCCGAAATCTCATCTTCATTAAAACCTGTGAGCGAAACATCAAAGTCCATTCCTTCCAATGCTTCAATCTCAAGTCTCAAAAGTTCCTCATCCCATCCAGCATCCTGGGCATATCTGTTATCAGCAAGGATATATGCTTTCTTCTGTGCCTCGGTAAGATAATCAACAAGTACACAAGGCACTTCTGTGATTCCTTCTTCCTTTGCCGCCATCAGTCTTCCGTGTCCGGCTATTACATTTTTATCCTGATCAATGATGACAGGATTTACAAAACCGAACTCACGAAGAGACGAGCGCAGCTTATTGACCTGCTCCTGGGAATGAGTTCTTGCATTATTTACATATGGTATAAGCTCACTCACTTTTACCATCTGCATTTGTGTAGTTGTTTTACTCACTGCGTTACTCCTTCCATAAATTATTGTTTGTTCCTTGTCCTTAAGAGAATCTCCATCGGATCAGCATCAGCCAAATTGAAATCTGTCGAGCAGTTTTCCTTTACCACTTGGAAAATCTGATACCATATGGCATTGGTCTGTTTCATATACTGATTGGACATTGCTACATAAGGAGAGGCACAAGCAGCTCCTGTTGTAGGATGCTTTGCAAGGAAACCATAATCTGTGATTGCCTTTTCACACTGCTGCCATCTCGCTAAACACATAGCGAACTGTTCGAGCAGGTGATTGCTCACAAGTTTCTCGCATCCTCTTTCCTTAAGCCAGAGCCATGTTTCCTTAAACACTTCATCTGCAATAAGGACATCACCGTTTTTCTGAACGGCTGATAGGTAGTCTTTTGGATTTGGAACATCTGCTCCATCAAGATTTGCTCCCGTTGGCATTTCCATAACCTTCAGTTTTCTTCCGCCGGGATTTCCTGCTACTACCTTTTCAGTAAGAGCCTTGGATTTGCGTCCACTTCCCGGTCTCTGACCACCTCTTGCTGTACCATCTTTGGCCATTTTTTCTCACCTCGATTCTTCGGGTCCTTAATACCCCGTTTGATTTCGCAATTTTTCCACACGAAGGGGCGGCACCGTTGCCTGAATTACTACCGTAGAGATTTAGACCGGGCCAGGTCATCCTGTCCCAGCCATCAAGGATTTATAATTATCAAATATGTTTTTCCAATAATTATTCTCCTTGGCTTTCTCTTCCCAATTAATAACGTAAGGCTCTGCCGACTGACACTTGAGGGAATTGCACACTCTATGTGCAAGCTGACAGTTATCCATTGAATGGTATCCACCCAAGGACAATGGTTCGATGTGATCTATGGTTCCACCCCAGTAATCATCAACGAACTTATCTTCATGAACAGGGAGACCGCAGATTTGACAGACACCACCGTCACGCTTAAAGACAGCTTCATAGGAAACTGTACCAACAGACTTTGTAGCAATCTGCTTTTCTCTTCGTTTCTTCTGTTCCTTCTGACCTTCCTTGTGTCTTGTAGTCTGATGCTCTTTCCTTCGCTCGTATTTATCTGCACAAGATTGGCAACAAAAAACAGAGCGGGGATTTCCACACTCTGTCTTAAACTCTGTATTACATTCTTTGCAGATAAAAACTTTAGGAATAAACTCCTCCGCCCATCTCTGCCTTTGAAGTCTTTTATTTCCTTCATAGCCACACTCTTTAGAACAATACTTTTGATGTGCAACATTCGCTTCAAATGGCTTGTTGCACCATTCACATATCTTTGTAATCTTCTTTCTAGGCGGTTTTATTTTCTTTGGGTGTTCCTTTGAATAGCTGCTCGCTGACATTCCGTAGAACAGAACCTTTTTCTGAAAGCATCTGGTTTCCAGAACGGCTCTCCACAATAATCACACTTGTAATATTTTCTTTGTGGATGTTCCTCATCTATGAAATCAGCAACTCTTGAATTATCCTTATTCATAAGAATCACTTCTCCTTCCGTGCCATCTGTCTCCACGCTCGGCATGTATCTTTGCATGACATGACTTGCACAAGGAAATCAGATTGCTCCTGTCATGTGTGCCACCTTCTGCAAGAGGAATCTTGTGATGTACTTCTTCTACTTCAACAAGGACTCCCTTCTCGTAACAAACCTCACAGAAAGGATGAGTCTTAACATAACTGTCACGGATGCGTTTCCACGCACGACCATATCGTCTCCTAGTGTTAGGGTCTCGCTGGTACTTCTCGTAACGTCTGTTCTCTTCCTTCTGATGTTCCTCGCAGAACCTACTCTCGGTCAGCTTGGGACATCCGGGATGGTGGCATGGGTGTTTCGCTTTTCTTGGCATTCTTCCTGCACCTCCACTGTCTTAATTTGTAACGAAGGATGTAAAAGCACTGTTCCAAATAACCAACTTTTCTATATCCCACTATTTCCACCTCCGTCTTTGCGGCATAATAAAAGCCCTCACAGTGGGGTTGCCACCATGAAGGCTTATGCCGATTTCTCATTTTCGCTTTTCGCTGATTATACAATATCACAAAGGACACCATTGCATTTAATTGCAAACCATAGCAATTTTCAAATTTATACAATTTTTTGGAAGAACCATTCTTCCGATTGCTTTGTTATGCCATCTCTGAACTGTGGTCGCATCCACATTTAGCATATCAGCTATCCTTGGCCACGAGTAATTATGGATGTAACGGTATTTAAGAACCATCTGATATTCGTTCTTGTCCACTTGGCTGATGACCTCTCGTATCTGCTGCTTTACCTCCAACAGCAAAGACATCTCGGTCATTATCTTTTCTTCCAGCTCCATCAACTTCTCAAGGGTGCGAACATATGGGGCATCGGTGTTTCTGCTTGCATTGAAATGCTCCTCAAAGCCGGGACTTGAAATTGTCTCTGCCATAAGCCTTAACTCTTCGCATTCCAATGTGTCAGATTTAATTCTCTGATCTAATAAATAGGCTTGGTTTAAAAATTCCTTAACTGTCATGACTATCATCCTCCTCATCCAGTTTTGTGATAAGGAACTCTGGGTCAATATCAGTTAATGTAGAAAACCAACGGGAACGGAAGAAATTAAGACACTCGGATTTGGTAATCTCCGCATCCTTATTCCTTCTTCCCTTCTTCAATTTTTTATTTGCATCTCTATAATCCTTAACGGCCTGCAAAATGATTTCATTCGCAAGTCTCTCGTAAGGATCTAAGTTTGAATTACTGCTCATACCAGGTTCCTCCGATTTAATAAAGTAATTTCCCACGGATTGACTCTGATTGACTCGGTGCTGTTCGCACTCATTTACAGTTCTGCTCTGACTGCATCGATTAAGGCAGACTGTGTATTGTCCTTTTGCCTTAAAGCCTTCATGACTCTTTCATCAATGCTGTCTTTTGCAATAATGTGCTGTACCACAACGGTTTTGGAACTCTGACCCTGTCTCCATAATCTCGCATTGGTCTGTTGGTAAAGTTCCAAAGACCAAGTAAGTCCAAACCACACAAGTGTTGAACCACCACTCTGAAGATTTAAGCCATGTCCTGCTGATGCCGGATGGATTAAGCCAACGGCATACTCACCTTTGTTCCATTTCTCAATACTTTCGGCACTACCGATTTTGGAATATGGAACTTTTAACTTTTCAAGCAGCTTTACGATTCTTTCCAAATCGTGCTTATACCAATAAGCCACTAATATTGGATTTCCGTTTGCAGATTCGATAATGTCCTCCAATGCATCCAATTTTCTGTCATGGATATGCATGGTATTTTCATCATCTGTATAAACGGCTCCATTTGCCATCTGTGACAGCTTATTTGAAAGTGCTGCCGCATTAGCTGCAGTTACCTCTCCTTCTGGCATCTGAATAATAAGGTCATTTTTCAGTTCATCGTATTTCTTCCTTTCCTTCTCATCGAGATACACGGGATACTCGTTTATAATGAGTTCCGGCATAGCAAGATGGTCGATGGCTTTCATGGAAATCGTAATATCTGAAATCCTTCTGTAGATTTCTTCCTCTGCACCAGGAAGTGCTTTATAGGAATACACGATATTTCCATTAAATCTGTCTGGTCTAAAAAATGCCGTTCTGTATCTTCCAATAAACTGAAATAATCTCTCACCCATATCAAGGCATCTGAATTCATAGTGAAGATCCATGAGACCGTTTGATGATGGTGTTCCTGTAAGTCCGATTACTCTCTTAAGCCTTGGTCGAAGTTTCAGAAATGCCTTTGTTCTTTGTGATGCTGCCTTGAATGAAGAAAGCTCATCAAGGACTGCCATGTCAAAATCAAGATATTTCTTATCCTGCTGTAAAAGCCAAGGAAGATTCTCTCTGTTTATAATGTAGATATCTGCATCTGCACTTAAAGCTGCCATTCTTTCTTTTGGAGTTCCAAGAACTACCGAATATTTCAGATTCTGCAAATGATCCCATTTCTTTATCTCATTCGGCCATGTACTTCTTGCCACACGAAGGGGTGCGACCACTAGCACTTTCCTTATAAGGAACTCGTCATTTATTAACTTGTCGATTGCTGTCAGTGTAATGACTGTTTTGCCAAGACCCATATCAAGGATTGCAGCTGTGATGGGATGTTCCAAAATATAGTCAATGGCATATTGCTGATAATCATGCGGATTGAATTGCATCAAGGATACCTCCTATCTGTCTGCTTCATCAAGGACATATACCTTTAATCCAAGCGCCGATATTTGCTTATGTCTGTGGAGTTGTAATTTTCTTGGTTTCTTCCCCGGAGCCTTTACTTCCACAAAGCCGACCTTCCCATCAGCATTAAAATAATGCGGTCAGGCCACCCTGCTGTGCCGGAGTTCCACTTTTCACAAAGACCTCCACGCTTCTTTGTCTCTGTCACTAATTTTCTTTCGATGTAACTTTCACGCATCGCAAACCTCCATCAAATCTTTAAAACGTGACACCCATTTCAGTCATTTCCTAAAACCCCCTTATATAAAATTTTTTATATTTTTTTCTTATATAGGACTTTTTAGATATGACTGTAATGAGTGGCACAAAACACTAATTTCAAAATAGAAAAGTTTATGAAATGACCTTCGTGAGCGTCACTTCCTCGCATTTTCCATAAAAGTTTCTTGTATTAACTGACACCGACTGTCACGAATCCAAAAAGTCCTGTCCTTCCTTAAGCTTTAGACCCACAATCATTCTGCCTGTGTTTCTTCTCTGCTTTCTGAACCCGGCTTTTTCCAAAGCACCATAAAAATCAGAGGTACTGCGGACATATTCGCCCGTCTGCATACACGCAAAACGGTACTGCTGATAAAGGTCTCCTGACTTTTCCTCAAAGGCAGGGTCCACATCGCAGTGATCCTCAATGAACTGCCCAAGCCAGTCATTGGCCTCACGATAGCGGTCTATTGCAGACTGTACCACCTTTGGCAAATCTGTATGGAAGTTCGCATCGATAGATTTCTTTGCACCTTCAATAATCCATTTCATGATGGCGGGACCTGCCTGGTCATACAGATAATCTGCATAGTTCTTAATGTCGGACTTCCCGGTAATCTTCGCATTAAATGGAATGACGATAAGTCTTCTCCAGATACCATCATCATTGGCACCAACCCTTGGAAGGTGGTTCGTATAAAGCACGAGTGTATGCGAAGGCACGAAATGGAATGGATCCTTATACTTCTTCTCTGCCTGTATCTCATCAGTGGAGCAAAGCTGTTTTACGGTAGCAGTGTTTAATCTCACACCTTCTTCCATCTCGGATGCAATGATGAGACGTTTGCCTTTAAGCTCTGCCATTTCAGGCTTTACATTTCTCTTGCATCCCATCGTAAGAGCCTCTGCCGATATCTTTCCTGCATAGCTTCCAAGCACACGGAAGATGGTATTCCAAAAGGTAGACTTACCATTGGCACCACCGCCATAAGCAATAATCATGTGTTCCTGGTACACCTTACCGATTGCAGCCATACCGACTGTCATCTGCACATACTCGATAAGTTCTTTATCTGAACAAAAGAAGGTATCAAGTGCATCACTCCAAATCTGCTCTCCCTTATCTCCCGGCGAGCAATTCGTAATCTTCGTGATGAGGTCTTCTGGATTATGTGGCAACTCTCCTGCCATTCCTTTTTCAAGGTCAAATGTGGCATATGGTGTATTAAGGAGATTAGGGTCTTTATCTAACTCCGATACATCAATGGCGAGCATTGGCTTTGCTGCATTCTGGAAATTAACGATGTTCTTGTAATTGCGATAACGCAGTACGAATTTCAAATAAGTCTGTGCGCCCATAAGAGCAAACAACAGTCCCATCGAATTATCCGGCACAGCCTTTTCGAGTTGCTTACCACCCGACTTAACATTCTCTTCAGATACACCTGCACCAAGGAGTGCTTGTTCTGCAATCTCCACCTGTTCCCTAGCATCAGCAAGCTGAAGGTCAAGAAAATCCTCTGCCGCACCAAGTGCCATCTGTCTGTCCTCTCTCCAACACTCACCATCAAAACGAAGGTAATCGGTAGCTGTTGTGTATTTAAGTTCAGAACCATATTCCTTTGCGAGAACCTTCGCTTCTCCAATATCCGAATAATCCTCTGGCTTTAATCCGGCATCAAACTCTGCGTTGAATTCTTCTGGTGGAACATAGCCTTCCTGACTCTGTATCTTCTTTGCAAATCCAACTGCACTGTTCCATATGGTTTTAAGCTCTCTGTCATCAAGAGGTGGGTCACACTTTGCTGCTCTTTCAAGAAAGAGGTCATGTGCCTTATCTGTGATTCCGAATTTCTTTAAGACCTTACCTGCGAACAAACTTAAAGTGTTATTTCTGCTACCTTCGTGAATGACACCGCCACCAGTCTGGTACTCTTCCTTTTCCACTGCCTCTTCGATGTAATCATCCTCATCGAGAGTTTCATCGATCTGAAGAAAGCCTTCATTCCAAATGATGTCATCAGCATCACAGGATGAACCGAAAAAGAATCTCGCAGCATCCATAGCGTTATCATCAAGAAATGGGAACTTCTTCTGAATTGCTCTTTTTACTGCTGCGTACATGGTCGAATCCTTGTATGGCTGACAAGGAAAATAAATATGCTGTCTTGGTTTTGCAGGCTTGCTTCCTTTAGGGAGCATATTATGACGGCTTGGAACAATGACATGATCTACATCTGCAAGCATCTCCGATAACTTCTCCGCTGTTATAAATTCAGACGGATTATCAGTGTGGTCATTGTCGTTATCCATGAAGAAGCCGTTCGCCTCCATGAAATTTTCATTACTTCTGTAATTGTTTTTGTACTTTGCACAAACGTGGTCCTTCTCGATAGCCTCAACCATTTTCTCTTTGCTATCTACTACCACTTCATGCGGATATACACAGTTACTGGGAATGCCAGTACAATCTGCCGTATATAAAATAAGTTCCATTGTTTAGTCCTCCTCGTCTTTGCTAACTTCCTGGCATTCTTCCGTAAAATAACGAATCTTCATTTTCTTCTGCTTGGCCTTATCAATCTCTGCTGCCATTCCACTAGAGATGTTCTTTCCGAATACCCATAGCTGTTCGCATCTGCCGAGGAACACCATATCCATAAAAAGTGCCAAGTCTCTTTCTGTCTTTTCAGACATGAACTGTGGCAACAATAAATGTGGTGCTAATGGAACTGCACCCTGGTCTACAGCAAAGCGGCTATAGTCTCTCGCCCTTTGTGTGTTCCCTTCGATGTCTCCTGAAAATGGAGAACAGATATAAACAAGCGGTCTCCACTTGTGAAGTTCCTTCTCTATTTCATTTACAGCCATCTGTGGTACTGGATCATAGTAGCCTTCCGAGTTGTATTTACTTATTCCCATAGGACTTCTCTCCTTTCCTCAATTAGTAAGAACCGATGGTCTTCCGACAGCTATGTATTGGAATGACCCAAAACTGCTAATTTCAGGAGAGAAATTTTGAAAAAAGGCAAAAAAATAACACCGCCATGTTTTTTGCACATAGCGATGTCATTTTTAACATTCCAAATATTCCGTTGTTATTTTTCCACACCCGATGTTGTTCCCACATAGGGATGTGGAATTCAACATCAAATAATATGATGCTCCTTTAGTAAAGCCTCTACTGTTTCATATTTCTTTTTCTTATATGAAATCTCAATCAGCTTTATATTATTATCCTTTGCATATTTTCTTTTCTCTTCATCATTCCTTTGTTGGATAGCAAACCTTCGCTCCCCACCAAATTCCTCAACTGGCATAAAGTGTTGTTCGCCTGGCATTCAATTAAAGCTATCAGCTTTTCTTCCTTATAAATGCCAAAATCAAATCGCAGTGGTGTTTCATTGTCTATTCCATATACACCTTCAGCTTCTACTTCCACTTTATAATCAACGCCATTTTTTATAAGAAGATCATTTACAATCCATTGGAATGAAGATATCGGATGACAGTCACAAGAAACTGCACTCCAATATCCGCCGTAAGCTCTATAGCCATATTCAGTCGGAGGATAAATGCCAAACTTATCACAGGTCACGAGCTTCTCTTTTCCACATACATAACATTTACAACGATACTGCTTATAGACAGTAATATCCCTATATTTCTTTTGATGCCTCTGTGTGTAATATGGAATCGGCGCACTTTCCAAAGCATCATCCACGCACTCAAACACTTCTAAAGATTCATATGTTAATCCCACATAATCAACATCGTAGTTGTCGGCATGTCTTCTTGGAATTGCTGCAATAATCTGTGCATCCTTTTCTGCCTGCTTAATCAGTTCCTTTCTTCGCTTATCATCCAAGCATCGCAATAAGCCTCTGCCGGGATAACAGCATCCTTATCATCCACAAGACATACAGACTCATCCTTCTCGTACTTTTTCCTTTTATTATAGTTAGCATTATTAGCCCTTACAGAATAGGTAAACTTTGATGAGCAGTACACAGGCTTATAACAAACCATCGGCTTAACCTGCAGTGTTTCTTCTGAATAATATCGTATTTTGCCACATTTCTTACATCGGCATTTATAATGTTTTATTTCCTTATCTTTAAGTAATCTTGCAATTGCCTCGTCAAAGTAGTCTGGTGTAATGGAATCACTAGAAACCTTAAATGAGTATGGCTTGTAAACATAAGCTACTATTGTTTCTGATTTTCCATTTCTATTACTGAACCAATTTCTGTGTTCATATCTTCCTTCTTCAGCAGCCTTAACAAACTCTGCTTTTTCTTCTTTTATATTAGAAATTCTTTCATCCATAACCTGCAAATATTCTGCGCCTTCATCAAGGACCTGCAAGCATCCGAATTTCATACCAACTGTCGCATCTATCTTTTCAACAGGAGTATCCAAAATAAGAATCACCCTCTCTTTTATTCTTCAAAAGCCTCTCCCGGCTCTTTCTTTCATTATATCGACAAGGTCATTTTATTTCATTAAAAATATGCCCTCTCATAAAAATTCAAAAATATTTTCTCTGAAATTAGCAGTTTTCCCCTTTTTCAATACATAACCCCTGAAAGCTGATAACGAAATTGCTACTGAAAAAAATTTTTCAAAAAGTTTTCTCGAAATTAGCAGTTTTATCAATTTTCAATACATAGCTGTCAGAAAGGGCAAGACCCATTCGGAAAGGAAGGTGCTGCAGATGCAGAAAGAAATGAATGTATCTGATGAGTCTCTCGACCAGGAACTACCAGACGAGGAACTCATCGACACGCTGATAGCCATAAGCGTGGTTTCAAAAAGACTGGCTCACAAGTTAAGAGTAATAAAGGAAAAAGGAGAACAAGAAGATGGATCACATGAATGAGTTTTATGAACTTCTCGATGGCATCGTTGATTGCGCCGAGAAAATTGCAAAGCTTGGCAGACTCGTCAGAGAGTTCGTGCCACAGTTTGTTGAAGTAATCCCTCAGAAGCCTGTTGCTATTGAAGCAAAGGAAACCAAGAAGACAAAGGCTATCGAGGATAACACAAAGAAGGCTGCTCCGGCAAAGAAGGAAGAAGAACCTACCTACACATTTGAAGATGTAAGGAAAGCATTCTCCGCCAAGTCACATGCCGGATTTACCACAGAGGTAAAAGCACTTATTTCAAAATATGGTGCGGCACGACTTTCTGATATTAAAGAATCTGACTACGCAGCTCTCATGGCTGACTTGGAGGTGATTGGATGAGTTCACACGCATTTCTCTCACCGTCAGCAAGCCATCGTTGGCTGAACTGTCCACCGAGTGCAAAACTGTGTGCTGCTCTTCCAGATCAGACAAGTCCTTATGCAGCACAGGGTACGGATGCTCACGAACTGTGTGCCTACCTTGTAGAGAAAGCATTAGGCAGAGATGTTAAAGACCCTACAGAATCACTTTCATACTACGATGCAGAAATGCAGACCTGTGCTGAAGGATATGCAGAATTTGTAATGCAGGAATATGAACTTGCAAAACAGACCTGCCCGGACACGGATGTTCTTATTGAACAGAAGGTGGACTTTTCAAAATGGGTCGAGGGTGGAACCGGTACAGCCGACTGTATTCTTCTTTCGGATGGCACGGCAGAAATCATTGATTACAAGCACGGTCTTGGAGTCATGGTAAGTGCTGAATCTGAAGAGTTCGGTGGAAACCCACAGCTTATGTGCTATGCACTCGGTCTGATTGATATGTTTGATGGCATCTACAACATCGATACCATTCGCATGGCTATCTATCAGCCAAGAAGAGACAACGTCAGTATCTGCCAGATGAGTAAGGATGACCTTATGAAATGGGCAGAAGAAACTCTCGCTCCTACCGCTATTCTCGCTACCAAAGGAGAAGGCGAGTTTAAGGCAGGTGACCACTGCCAGTTCTGTAAGGTAAAGGCTACCTGCAGAAAGAGAGCCGAGTACAACTTGGAAATGGCCAAGTACGATTTTGAAGTTCCTGCTACCCTTGAAGATCATGAAATCGAGGCAATTTTAATGAAGGTCGACCAGCTGACTTCATGGGCAGAGGATGTAAAGGAGTACGCACTTAACCAGGCATTGCAGGGTAAAGAGTATGAGCATTTCAAGGTTGTAGAAGGTCGCAGCAACAGAAAATACACAGACGAGAATGCTGTCGCATTTGCAGTCAAGGATGCAGGATTTGATCCTTACGAGAAGAAACTTCTCGGCATCACAGCAATGACATCACTTCTTGGAAAGAAGAAGTTTGATGAACTGCTTGGTGGTTTAACTATGAAACCACCCGGCAAACCAACTTAGTTTCAAAGTCAGACAAGCGTCCGGCTATGAAAAATACAGCACAAGAGGATTTTAATGTTAAAGAGTAAAGGAGAAATTATCATGGGAAATTTTAAGAATCCAACAAAAGTAATCACAGGTCCAAACACAACATTCAGCTACTTAAACTGCTTCGAGCCAAAGGCTATTCAGGGAGGCACACCTAAGTATTCTGTATCACTTATCATTCCAAAGTCTGACACAAAGACTATCGAGAAGATTAAGGCTGCTATTCAGGCTGCATATGAGGAAGGTCAGTCTAAGCTTAAGGGCAACGGCAAGTCCGTACCTGCTCTCTCTGTTCTTAAGACACCACTTCGTGACGGTGACGAGGAGCGTCCTGATGATGAGGCATACAGAGACAGCTACTTCATCAACGCCAACTCTGGTACAGCACCTGGTATCGTTGATGCAGACTGCAACCCTATTCTCGACAGAAACGAGATGTATTCGGGTGTCAAGGGCAGAGCTTCAATCAACATCTATGCTTACAATGTAAACGGCAATCGTGGTATTGCGTGTGGTCTCAACAACCTTCAGAAGATTTCTGATGGCACACCTCTTGGTGGCAAGTCTCGTGCAGCTGATGACTTTGCTACAGAGGACGATGAGGACTTCTTAAACTAAGCCTCTTTTTCTGGGATTAATACCCCTGAAACTTTTGAAAGTGGGTGGTGGTAAATATTCTGCCACCACCCAAAATTTATTTATTGGAGGAATTTTCAAATGAGTAGAATTTATAGTTCAGAGCAGGTATCTCGTGGTCATGTAGATAAGATTTGCGACCAGATTGCAGATGCCATTGTTACAGATTGTTTGGCACACGATAAGGACAGCCGTGTTGCCGTAGAAGTATTAATCAAGAATGATACTGTTGTTATTGCAGGAGAAATCACAACCAAACACACTCCTGACTATGCAGCTCTTGTTATGGAAGTTATGGCTAAAATCGGAATCGATAAACTTGGCTACTCTTCCATTGATGTCAGAGGTCTCATCACAAAGCAGTCTCCCGACATTGCAATGGGTGTAGATAAAGGCGGTGCAGGTGATCAAGGCATCATGTATGGCTATGCTACCAATGAAACAGCAGAGCTTCTCCCTATGCCTTTTGCTGTAGCTACAACATTCATTCAGAAACTTGAGGAATTGGACTGTCCAATGTTTATGCCGGATGCAAAAGCACAGGTATCCTACGATTATGATACTGGAAAAATCACTACTTTCCTCTGCTCCGTTCAGCATGATGCTGACGCAGATATCAAGAGTGTACGTAAAGTAATCAGAAGTCTCATGGTGCTTGTTGCATCAGAACATGGATTAAACACAGACTTCGAAATGCTCGTAAATCCAACAGGCAGATTTGTAATCGGCGGTTCCAAGGCTGACTGTGGTGTTACTGGAAGAAAACTCGCCTGCGATACCTATGGCGGAATTGCAAGAATCGGTGGAGGTGCTTTATCTGGTAAGGATCCATCAAAGGTAGACCGTTCTGCAGCTTACATGGCTCGTAAGATTGCTGTTGATTTAGTTCGTGCCGGATACTGCGATAAGTGTGAAATTCAGATTGCTTATGCTATCGGAAAAGCCAAGCCTGTATCTGTTGTGGCAGAAACCTTCGGAACTGCGTATGTATGTCCTGAATGTATCGACAGATATATCAAGGCAAATTATGACCTTACACCAAAGGGAATCATCAAGGCTCTTCATCTTCTTGATGTGGATTACAACCTCGTATCTTCTGGTGGCCACTTCGGTAAGGATATGCTTCCTTGGGAAATGGACGATGAGATGATTGATGATGTGTATGGCAATCACGAATTTGATCCTTTGGATTTTTCAGATGACGAAACACCTAAGAACAGAAAGAGAGATGTATTTTAATATGGAATCCTTATCAATCGACTTGGAAACATATTCTGATATTGACCTTAAGAAATGCGGCGTTTACAAATATGCCGAATCATCAAACTTTGAGATACTCCTCTTCGCTTATTCAGTGGACAATGGTCCTGTGCAGGTTATTGACCTTGCACAGGGCGAGGATATCCCAACAGAGATTCTTGCAGCTTTGACGGATGAGACCATAATCAAATGGGCATACAACGCTTCCTTTGAACGCATCTGTTTGTCTGTATGGCTTAGAAGAAATCATCCTGAATACTTTCAAAGCTACAGTATTTTAGAAGATACTGTCGGTGATTACCTTGACCCTAGTGCTTGGAAATGTTCACGCATCTGGGGAGCATACATGGGACTTCCATTATCACTTGAGGGTATCGGTGCCGTGCTTAAGTTGTCGGATCAGAAAATGAAAGAAGGCAAAGACTTAATTAAATATTTCTGCGTTCCTTGTAAGGCAACAAAAGTGAATGGTGGCCGAACAAGAAACCTTCCATCAGATGCCCCGGACAAATGGGATGTATTTAAGTCCTATAACAAAAGGGATGTTGAAGTTGAACTCGCAATAAAAGAAAAACTGTCAAAGTATCCTGTTCCAGAATTTATCTGGGATGAATATCATCTCGACCAGGAAATCAATGACAGAGGCATTGGTGTTGATATGCAGCTTGTGGAAAATGCGATTGATATTGATTCCAAAACAAAGGACTACCTTATGAGCCGTCTTGTAACACTGACTGGTCTTGAAAATCCAAACAGTGTACAGCAAATGAAAACATGGCTCTCTGATTATGGAATCGAAACTGAAAGTCTTGATAAAAAGGCTGTAAAGGAACTGCTATCCGATGCTGATAAGAAAATATCTGAAGTGCTTGAGTGCCGTCAGCAGCTTGCCAAATCATCTGTTAAAAAATACACTGCCATGCAGAATATGGCTTGTGATGATAATCGTGCAAGAGGGTGTTTTATGTTTTACGGTGCCAATCGTTCAGGCAGATGGGCAGGCAGAGGCATACAGCTACAGAACCTTCCACAGAACCATATGTCAGATCTTGAAGAAGCAAGAAATCTTGTAAGAGATGGAAACTTCGAGGCATTGGAATTATTATATGATAATGTTCCTGGAGTTCTCTCTGAACTCATAAGAACTGCATTTGTACCAAAGCCGGGATACAAATACATTGTTGCCGACTTCTCTGCTATCGAAGCAAGGGTGCTTTCGTTCCTCGCAGGTGAACAATGGCGTATTGATGTATTTAAGGAAGGCAAAGATATCTACTGCGCTAGTGCCAGTCAGATGTTCAAAGTTCCCGTTGAAAAACACGGTGTTAACAGCCACCTTCGTCAAAAAGGTAAAATTGCAGAATTAGCACTTGGCTATGGTGGTTCAGTCGGCGCACTCACATCAATGGGTGCAATCGAAATGGGACTTGCTGAAGAAGAACTTCAACCACTTGTAAATGCATGGAGGGACTCCAACCAGAACATCACAAATCTGTGGTGGTCAGTTGATAGTGCAGTCAAGCAGGCTGTCATATATAAATCTGCTGCCGAGACCCACGGACTCAAGTTCTATTACAAAAGTGGTATGCTCTTCATCGACTTACCATCCGGCAGAAAGCTCTGCTATGTAAAACCTCGAATGGGTGTGAATCAGTTCGGTTCTGATTCTGTTACCTACGAAGGTATCAACAATAATAAATGGACTCGCATAGAAAGTTACGGTCCAAAATTTGTCGAGAACATCGTACAGGCTATCAGCCGTGACATTCTTGCCTATGCTATGAGAACACTATCCCACTGCTTTATCTGTGGTCATGTTCATGATGAACTGATTATTGAATGTAGTAAGGATGTTTCGCTTGAAGCAATATGTGAACAGATGGGAAGAACACCACCTTGGATCAAAGGACTTCTTCTTCGAGCAGATGGTTACGAATGTGATTTTTATAAGAAAGATTAAAATATGGCACCATAGGGATGCGCTCTTCCCTACGGTGCCATATTCATTATCTGTACATCTTTACGATCTTATCAAGTAACTGTAATGCCTCTTCACGATATACATCATTGTACTGATTCTTGTAACAAGTAAGACTTCCAACATTGAAATTTGCAAGTCCGTCACTCAAGATGCGTTCTGCCTCTTGGCGGACTCTATTAGCTGGGTTCATGCTAAGTCTCATTTTGCTGTAGAACTCCTCACCCTTAATACCTGTGTGAAGAAGTAATACTGCATATCCGATTTTAGGTGATTTATCAATTAAAGATACCACCAACTCTACAAAAGTGTTCAAAGCCTCATCAAGCTCTGCTCTTTCCATGTATTCATCTTCAACAGAACGGCTTGTCCCCATTGCCATACCATACTCATCTTCCATAGCATTCATTGACACGGAGTTTGGCACATCATAATGTCCAAGTTCCTCATTCTGAACTAAAGTAAGAGCTGATGTTCCTCTCTTTGCCCATTCTTCTGGTACAGCCTTGTAAATAACCTTAAAGTTTCTACCACCTACTGTTAATGTCTTGATGCATTCTCTGTTAGTACAATTCTCATCATCAAGCTCTGTGTACTCGAAAGGAATCATAACCTCGCCTGGCTTGATGTCCTCTCCATTAAAATTCTTCTTAAAATCATTTTTTTCTCTCATAGTCGTTTCTCCATTTCTGACCGTGCAGGTCGAAATGCAGAAAGACTGTGAGTTCCCTAGCCGAAAGATGAGCGCACTTGACTAGGGATACCTCTATCACCCAATGCACTCGACCTCACGGCCTCCTGTGTTATTAATTGGTAATAGATGTATCCAGCCTTCGGACGTCACTCCAGCTATATACATATTTTTTATTTGAGCCTTGAAGACTCATATGGAAACACAATCACTTGTGCCACCATATCGGTGTTCAAGGTACTATAACGATTTTGCTATCTACTTACTTATTCTCCATTTTTCTTTCAACTTTTTGCGTTTTATAAAATATGGAAGATTTGGAGGAAAATAATAAAATATTTTTTCGTTGTAATAAGTGTAATTGTCGTGCTATGATATATTCAAATCTTATATATTCATTCATTTTGAATATACTTATAACTGAAAGGAATGATATGTATGCAAGAACTGAATACAGATATTCTTAAATTGAATATCGAGCAACTTAGAAAGGCGGCAGGGGTATCTCAACCCGAGTTAGCAGAAGCCATAGGTATGTCTCAACCCAACCTCTCTAAAGCATTGAATCCTAAGTACAAACAAACCTTTACACTCGCCCAAATATATAAATTGGCTCAATTTTTCAATACTTCTGTAGACGCCTTAATTGGTGGAACTGCAACAACAGCTGTTGGTCCTCGCTCAATTGCAGCCTTTTTTGCAAACTTGCTAGAAACAAAAAAGATCGAACCAATAAAGGTTGATATTGAAGAAGATGTCCCTTCCACAGGAAAGAGAAAGATATTTGACAGAAAAGAAATGGTTCAATATAATGCATTTTTTCTGCCAAACTATTACAACGATGAGGACTATATGGAGTTATTTGGTGTTGGCAAAACAACCGACACAGATCATCCCAATTACAAAGTGAACTCTTTTCTTAATGAGTTCATGGCAATATTGCAAATGAAAAACAATGGCAGTCTATCAAAAGAATCATTCCAGGCATTCTATTTAGAATTGCTTAAAGCTGTTCCCGAAACCACAAATAGCGAAAAGCCGAAGCGAAAACTCAATTTTTAGGCAAAACAAAAAGAGCCGAAGTCATCTGAATGGACTATTTCTAGTCACACTAATCAGATAACTCCGGCTCTTGCTCTTGGGTTTACGCCTCAAGGCAAACTTGGTAGTTTCCTTAACTTATTTACTTACAGCCATCTCTTTGGCAACTTGCACCTGATACACTAGGTCATTCCAATTAATTGTCTCAACCTTGTCTTTATCCTGTTTAACTTCCAAAGTAACATTTTCACCCTCGACAATCACATCACAAAATCTCGGTGCTTGCTGCTTGTCACTTCGAAGATTTAATATCGATTTACGCATACCCTACACCCCCTTAATTAAATGGCAGTGAATCATCTGTAGGGTCGTCATCCAAATCATCAACAAGAAATGCGTCAATAGCACTTTTTATATCTTTATTAATCTTTGGATGCTCCATTCTGTCCTTCACTGTCTCAAACAATGATTCAAGCAAAGGAACGAGTGGGGAATTATCGTGTGTTCCAACTAATAACGAACAACCTTTGTATGGAACTGATACCCACGCTTCTTTTGCATAAGCCATAGGATCACCAACACGATGAACACTTTTCTCTATATCCATAAGATACAACGTAGTACCATTCTTCATGCGAAGGTTATAGCAATCTCCCGCAATGCAAGTTCTAGGACCAAATGTTTTAGAAGTAAATACTATTCTTGTTACCTCTTCTGGATATTCACACTCTGATTCCTCATAGAAAGTTTCCTCACTAAAGAGCGGATGATAAATCCACCCATTCATATCTGGCTCAACTCTATCAAGCACATGTTTTGTTTCTCTATTCCAGTCCAACTTGTCATCAATAGTATCGAGCTTTAATTTATCAAAAAACTTAACTAGGTATAACTCGGTAGGAGTCATTCCTGAAATATCAGCCCTTAACATTGTATCAACACCAACTCCGAGAAGCTTTGCAGCTGTTACAACAAACTCTACTGATGGTTCAGCAGTATTGTCTTCCTTCTCCAATCTAGCTGTGTATCCTAAACGGACATTAGCATCTCTCTCGATTTGGCCGACTTTAACATCAGGGTTACTTTTAAGAAGTGAACGAAGATTTTTGAAGAATATACCCTTGTCAAAATTCTTATAACTTTCAAGTGCCTCTTCAAGTTTAACGCGGCAGGCATCTAACTGACCTCTTTCATCTTCAAGTTCTTTTTTTCTCTTAATTGCTTCTTGCTTTGCATTATCAACTGCATCTTCAGGAATAATGCTTGCAAGTACATCAACATCTCCTAATTCGGAATTAATCTCATTTATTCGTTCTTCTATCTTTTCAATGCCAGATGTGATGTCTTCTTTAGTACTCAATTCCATTCCGCTTATCGATACTAATCCTTTCATCTGGGTGAGAAGATCTATATCTGAAAGCTTCGTATTCTTATCAATAGCCATAATACCATCTCCTTTTGCATTTCTGTAATATACACTATATACCATTTGCATCTAGTTGTCAATTACTTGCAAATAATTTTTATACTTTGCACCTAGTTGCATATTTTAGGTATTATTCATTGAATCACATATTTCTTTATCATCTACTTGCGAAAAAACAGCCGGACAGAAGACATGGCATACCTGTTGTACAGGATTATTCCTTATCTTCTGTCCGGCCATGAAAAGGGTTAGTCACAAGGCCGTGACAACTCTATAAACTTTTATCTGTTTAACAATCTTTTACCAGGTAGCGAAGCTGATATTTTTTGTACATTCCGTAATTTGCATTATACAGAACATTTGTTCGATTGTCAATTATCTTTTTGTTCTTTTTCAGAAGTCTCTCCTATAATTGCCCTTATTTCCTCTCCCAGCTTTTCGTTTTCTTCCGCTAACATTTTTAATAATGCTTCGCCTTCCTCTGGACTCATTTGGGCTAATTCTTTGTTTGAATATCTTCTCATAATTCTAACAATCCTATATCTATCTTCCTTTGCGTTAAATAGCATTCATATAACATCCTTGCCGGAATCTGTCTTATCTGAATATTCTCTAGTCCAAGGGCCTCAAGCATAGGCATCTTTGCTGTACCTTTCTTCACAATTTCTTCCTTCTCTGTAGGCATTAAAAAACAGTTCTTAACCACTGCAATATTATGAGCCTTGATGAACTCACGGTAAGCAAGCTGATACAGATACTGCTTTGTTACATCTCCTACTCCCGGATTACCACGAAGTGATTTTCCTTTTTCTAATTGGATGTTGTAATACTTCGCATCGAAGATGATAAAATAATCAACTCCATCGAATTTAGGAATACTGATCAAATCTGGAATCAAAGTATCAGATGCAGTTTCGGTTGTATCCGTTCCCTCCCATATTGGCTTTTCAATAATCTCGATGAGCGTTTTCTTCTGCATCGGCTTATACTGCTCTGCCAACGGAGTAGACATCTTTAACTGTCCCAATGTAGTATTCAGCTTATTATCAAATACCTCTGCACAGACTTTTTCCCAAACCGCATGATAAGCTGTTGTTCCATACATACTAATGCCATCGTTTTCCTCAAGCATTCTTCTGTCTTGCGAAACATACGCATACAAGGTCTTTAATAAAATCTGCCTTCTGGTATTAAACTGTATATTTAATTCCTTATGGATACGCTCAAGAATATAATCTCTATCTCCAAAATCCTGCAGAGTCTCTTCCGATAACTCCAATGAATCCATATCAAACAAAGTATCCAACTGTGCATCATGTAACTGCTGCGAACACTCCGTTAAAATACATTCATGCAGTCTCTTGAAGTAATCCATATCATCGTCCACAGTCTTTCCTGTGTACAGTTCCATATAATACGGACGATTATCTTCAATCAAGGCAAAGCTCTCATCTATGGTCTTTCCCCACAGAATCTCGCCTTCTCCATTAATTTCCACTATTTCTTCACTATTTGTGTAAATGCCGTATTCGTAATAATCGTTAAGCAAGAAAAGAATCACGGCCAAGATATTAAAACTACGATTTTCTCCATTGCCATTAAACACATTTATTATCTGTTCTTCTGAACGGCTATATCGTTCCAGAACCTTAACCACCTGTTTCATCTCATCAAGTGGAGCTTCCTTCTTCGATAATAAATACTTTGGAAATACCTTTATAACACGGCTGCCACAAGTGATGATTCCAACATAGGTAAAGACATATAAGCAATCACCACTCTCGGCTGTTTCATCAGTTATCTCAATGTCCTCATCCATCAAATCAGACATCTCCAACTGATCCGTATTATTCTTTACACTCTTTAGCACACCGTAGGCTTTTAAGTTCTTTATAAACTTCTCCACCCCGGATTCATCAAAGGAAAAAATGGTCTTGAGATCATTCTTGGTGTATCGTTTCTGCTCTCTAACATAACTCGATACAATCTTCATTACGCATCATTCCTTTGTTTATCATAAAATGTCTCTCTAAAGGTTGCTCCAAAAATAGCAGTTCCCATTGTATCAAAAGCCTCACAGACAGATGAATACTTGCTGCTATCACAACCATCAAAGAATCTATGCTTGCCCTGCTTAACAGCATCTTCGTAAAGATACATAATTACTTTACTCTTAAAAGCATCAATAAATCTTTCAGTATCAATAATCATGCCATTCTCATTTGATGCAATAACCTTCTTTGAAAGGAAGAAAGGTCCCATCAGCTTATCTTCATTAATCTTAAAGTCTGAAGATGACATCTTATCGTTGATAGCCTTACGGAGCATATTCCACTCGATTGGCTCATCAGATCCTGGAAGCATAATCTTTCCGATTCCTTGAATCTCTTCTTCATTCTCATTAATTCCGAGATACTCAAAGTTCCATCTTCTCTTGAAAGCTGTATCCATAGGGAATACACCCTGGTCAGCACTATTCATGGTTGCCCATATAAACATATTATTTGGAATACGGATTTTCTTATAATTATCAGCTGTTCCACCAAGCTCTGCTGCAAGGTATCTTCTGATATCCTCTGATGCCTGAATTTCGTACTCACTTACACCATCATCATCACGGTCAAGTAACTGGAATACATCTCCAAATACTGCTGCCACTTTAGCTCTGTTGATTTCTTCAATCAAAAGAAGGTGTGGCTGTGGAGCATCAGTTCTTCCACTCTTAAGGGCATCAACATAAACCCTCATAAATGGACCAGGTACAAAGTCATATCTGATACTTCTTCCATCTGCATCCATTACTGGCTTATAAGTTCCTACAAACTGTGAATATGAATAGTCTGGATGGAAAGTTACTCTCTCATATGTACCTGCAGTATCTGCCATCAACTTTTCACAGTCATCTTTCAAACCGTAGCTCTTACCTGTACCCGGCGCACCAAATACAATACGGTTTCTCTCATATTTTGTTTCTATATCTGTATTAAATATAAGTGGCATATAGTCCTCCTTCGTTGCAATCAAATACTGCAAATATTTCTTAATGGCGCTTCTTTGTGTATTGTTCTTCTTCTCCGAATTATCAAGCACTTCAATTGTTGTCTGAACCTGTGCGATTTCGGTTGTATAGAACACACTTCTTTCCGCTACCATTGGCAAAGGAGTATTCTGTATGTTACTTACATATGAATTGATGGAGTCAGTGCTGTATGGCTCTCCGGCATTAGAATCACCTTCTGGTTTAACCTGCATTGACATCCAATACTTAAATAATCTTTTATTTCTCTCTTCTGGATCTTCATCATCGTAGCTGATTTCCTCAAGCTGCATTTCCTCATCCTGATAATAATACTTCTTATAAAGGAACATGAGGTTTTCTTCATCAGTGAGTGTATAGCAAGATGTAAGTTTTCCTTCGCTCTTTGTAGGAAGGGTTTCTCCATCAGCAAAATTTAAATGCCACTGACCAGACTTAAGATGTGACATATCACTATTTCCATCATAGAAATATGAACCAATGTCATCAACAAATGCAATCAGCTTTTCTCCTGCCATTGCTACAAAGATGGTATTCTCATCAGTCTTGTAGAACCTTGCAATCTCTCCTGCCTTACGTGAAGCAGTCTTCGCATCATTAGGGTAATAATCCCCTTCAAGTTTCTCTGCAATCGCAGTTCTATCAACACCATCTCCGGCAGTATAATTTTCAAGCGAGCCAAGAGCCTTCCAACCAAGACCTATTACAGAACGCTGTTTCCATTCTGCAACATAACTCTTCTCATCATCACTTGTACCCATTCGTACAAAGCTTTTTATTCCACCAAACTTGTCAAAGAATACATGACCAAACTCTCTGTATAATAAACCACCACGATTCTCAATCATGCTAATCTGTCCACTTCGAGCATAATATTTTTCACTTGGCTTTATTCCCAAACTACGAAGGACATGACACTGCCAATCTGTGCTGTGATAATTACTTAACTTCTCTGGGAACATAATACTGTAGTATTTATGGAACCATGCCCAGTTATAAAACTGCTCCCCAACTTCTGCCTTTAAATCATCATCCAATTTTTCATAGTCAGCTAACGAATTAAGTTCTGCTTTTTCAATAATCTCTGCACCCTTAACAAGAGCATTAACTATTTCTCGGCCACGCTGAACAGCTTCTTCGTCTGTCAATTCCTGTGATTTCTGTGGACTACCTGTTGTCCACATACCTGTTTCCTTTTTCTGGAATAATCCAAATTTATATGCTGAACCACCAGAAATACTACCGAAGTAATTCTTACAGTCCTTATTCATCTCTATCCAACAACAGAGTGCTTCTGTGTTATCTCCTGTTGTATAGAAAACACGAGAGAGTAACTCCTCGTCTGACAAAGAAGAAAGAAGCTTATAATTAAAACGAGATACGAACTCTTCTCTTGCAGACTCAATCTGTTCCTTTGTTACAGGAATTTCAAAGCCGGACTCTGTTAAATGATTCTTGATGATTTTAGCAGCACGAGTATATTCGTCTGACTCATCAATAAAATCATCTGTATCATCACCGCTTTCGTATTCAGCGGCTTCTTCTATGTCCATATATTCTCTATATGATTCAATTGTGCTACCATTCCAAAATTGATCATAATTAATGATATCAAATATGTCAGCCTTATTACTTCTTGACAATCCTTCATTATCAATGACATATTTTCCATCTTTTTCAGCTATACATCCAGACCACAATAACACCTTTACCATTTCCCTTATCTGACGGTCTTCATGCTTCCATTCATGTCCACCTTCAGATGCATCAATAGAATCTGGGAGTACACCTGTTTTTCTATATTCAAAAATATCATTAATTAGTTCAGATAAGTTTGTTCTTTTTCTTTTTGCTATATTCTCATTGTAGAATAAGAAGTATAGAATCTCCTCTTTTGTCAGATAAGCAACTACCGAACCATACAGTAAATTCATAGTGTACAGTATCTTTATAATTTCTCGCATAGGTGCAAGTACGATTCCATCGTTCTTTGCATCTTGAAAAGCAGCTGTTGTTCTCATATTAGGGAATTGAAATTTCTTAATAAAATTTAAAACAACACTTCTAACATTTCCAGACGCAGCAACCTTTGCACAATTGCTATCCGTGGTTAAGTTAAAATAAAAACCAAGTGTCATCATGTTGTTGTTTGCACTTTTGTCTTCGGCAGATGTTGGCACAGTATCTGTTGCGAAACAGTGTCCTGCCTTCTTCAAAGACTCATCCAACACCGATATTCTCAAATCGTTTGTAAACAAATAATGATACAATTACTGCACCTCCATTCTTTCTAATAAATCTGCCACTGCAAGACTAACTGCCTTTGCCAATTTAGGTGGCACTGCATTTCCTATCATCTGATATGCGTTTCCTTGCGAGCCTACAAAATCAAAATCGTCATCAAATGACTGTAATCTAGCAGCCTCTCTTACTGTAATAGATCTACTTTGTTTAGAATCATAATGAATAAATCTATTACCGTCTTTGTATAAATGAGCAATGATAGTCGTGCTTGGAAGATCTGGTTCTAACACATGATATCTATGAATTGGTGATTTTGAACCGACTTTCTCCTCATATAATTCGCTAATTTTCTTGCTATCATATTCTCTTTTACCTGATTCAATATCCCGTGCAAGTAAACGAAATGTATCCATATCACGCACATTGTGATATCTTGGTTTATGCCATGTATACTCACTTTCCGGGGTCTCGTGAGACTTCTTCTTGCTATGATGTTCCTCATCCCAAAATGCTGTACATTCTGGCAAATCTCCAATTGCATCTCGAACTGTAAGAACTTTCTTGCCTTTGTACTTTGGAAGAATCTCACTATAGAATTCATTTAAATATTCCTGAATGTTACTGTATCTTTGAGTATCAACTCCAACAATTATCATTCTCTCTCTATTTTGTGGTACGGAATAATCACTGGCATTTACTTTTGCAACTCTCAGATCTTCAATAATCTCATATCCTATTTCCTCAAATCCCTTTCTAATTAAATCGGTAATTGGAGTTCCGTCTGGTGCTGCGCTTAATATACCTGGCACATTTTCAAAAACAAATAATTTAGGTCTATATCTATTTACTACATTCAGATAATGTTCAAACAGATAGTTCCTATAATCATCACGCATTCCATTCTCATCTCTAACTCTACCTGCTACAGAATATGCCTGACATGGTGGCCCCCCGATGATGATATCTATTCCATTTGCTTTATTCACAAAATAATCTAATCCCTTACTCTGGCCAAACTCATCATCTTGCCATCCTTCGAATAACTCGTCTTCTCTCTGAATGTCAAAATGCATAACCCTTTCAGCTGCATCTTTTACCTTCCACTTTGTTTCAAGTCTGTGGATTAATGTATTTACTTGTGGTTTCAGCCATTCAACTGCTGCCACATCTTCAAATTTGCCACTCTGTAAAAAGCCATCTTCCAACCCTCCACATCCGGCAAATAAATCTATCATTTTGTACTTATTCGGCATCTTGTTGTCCTTTCAAGTATTGTTTTAACTGTTCTGCCACAACCTGTCCTAGCATAGGTGGTACAGCATTTCCCACCTGACGATATTGCTGTGACTTGTTCCCATAGAAAATAAAATCATCTGGGAAACTCTGCAATCTTGCACTCTCTCTTACTGTTGGAATTCTATTCCACTTATAATGAAAGTGTGATCTATGACCTGTATTAATAGTATTTGAAGGTTTCTTACTGTGATATCTTGTAAGGGCTTCATGATACTTATAAATACCTTGATATTCTTCTGGTAAAGCTTTATAGTTCTTTCCTTCTGGAACCAAAGCAATCATCTTCTTTGTTTTTTCAATAGGCACACTACCAATATGATTTTGAACCTTTTGAGAATTTTTTCTCATCTTCTTCTGATATTCATTTGCAGGAGCCATTGTGTAGTCCTGGATTTCATCCCCATAAATAATCTCTCCAGCATCAGTTTGAAGAGAAGGCAAATCTCCTATTGCATCCTCACAAGTCACATAATGCTGCTTATCAACGATTGCATCTGGGAACTGAAACTCTGAATCTCCATCTCTCAATCCGACAAAAAATACTCTTTTTCGTATCTGTGGAATTCCATAATCAGGAGCATATAACAACTTCGGTGTCATAACATATCCGATTTCTTTGAAATCCTCAATAATTCGTTTTGCACCAATACCACCATTGGTTTGTAGCATTCCCGGAACATTCTCTAAAACCACAGCTTGTGGTTTCAATCTATCTGCCAACTTAACCATTGCAAGATATAATGAATTTCTCTTATCATTCATATCTCTTGGTCCAGCAATCGAGAATCCTTGGCAAGGTGGTCCCCCAACAAGAACATCCAATTTGATATCTCTTTTTTCGAGAAAATCAACTATTACATCAATGTTGTCATGATTAAATAAATCCAACTTCATAGCTTCAGCAGTACCATGATTTTCCTTAAATGTTTTTAAGGCAGCCTCGTCAAAATCAACACCAAGAACTACATCATATCCTGCATCATAAAAACCACGGGATAATCCGCCCGCGCCTGAAAACAAATCCACACAAGTAAACTTCTTACTCATTATCTTTTCCTCGATTCTATATTATTTTGAGCAGCCGTCTACTCTGCCTCTTTATCTGCTTTATTAGACTTCATCCTAAAATCCAACGGTTTAGGTGCATCATCGGGTATTGCCCATACCTCACCGACCTTAAAGGCACCTTCTATTCGATTTTCTGAACATAGGACTTGAACTCGTCTCTGTGAAATATTCCATTTTTTTGCCGCTTGGCTCGCACTTAAATAGCCCATAATACACCTCACTTTACCATATCATTATATTCCACGGGACGAATAAAAGCAATCAAATTCTACATTCACACCTCAATTTTATTATACTCACAAGGTGTACCAAAATACGGACTCTTACCCATTAACCATAGTGTTCCACAACCCACCCCTTTAACCATAGTGTTTCTACAACCTACCCCTTTAACAATAGTGTATTCACAACCTACCCCTATATCAAAAGTGTAGCCACAACCCTACCATTTTCAGCCTTTCGATAGGTTTCCACCGACAAGAAAAAGAAAGACCAAAAGCAACACTCAAAAATGCTACCTTTGGTCTTAAAACCCTTTATTTCAAGCCTTTTGACGGCTATTCCTATTTTACCTTTGACATCAACACGACAGTCTCAACGTGGCTAGTATGAGGAAACATGTCTACTGGGCATATTTCTTTCACCCTATACCCTCTTCCACATAAGTATTTTAAATCCCTTGCTAATGTTTTAGGATTGCATGATATGTATACTACTCTTTTTGGTCCTAATTTAATCACAGAGTCCATAAACTGCTCTGTGCTGCCGGCTCTTGGTGGGTCCATGAAGACCACGTCTATTGGTTTGGTATTTTCTTTAGCTAAGCTGACCATAAATTTGCTAGCATCTTGATTGTAAAATTGAATATTGTGGCGTTTGTTATATTTGGCATTGAGTTTGGCGTCTTTAATGGCATCGTTATTGAGTTCTACGCCGATAACTTCTTTGGCATATTTGCTGGCGATAATACCTATTGTTCCTGTGCCGCAGTAGGCATCAATGACATTTTCTTTGCCTGTTAAATGGGCTAGGCTAATGGCTTTTTCATAGAGGATTTTAGTCTGCACTGGATTTACTTGATAAAAGGATTTTGGTGAAATGCGGAAGGTGTAGTCACATAATTGATCTTCGATATAGCCTTTGCCATAAATGACTTTTTCTTTATCGCCCAGTACCATACTTGTTTTTTTATCATTGAGATTTAAAACAATGGTTGTAATCTCTGGATGGAGTTTTCGTAGGGCTTTGATGAAGTTTTGTTTAGATGGAAACATAAAGGAGCTCACGACGAGTACCACCATGATTTGACCACTTTGATGACCTGTGCGGATAAGGATATGACGCATAAGTCCCGTTCTTGTATCTTCGTTATAAACTTGTAATTTAAAGGATGGCAACAAACTACAAATCGTTTGAATGATGGCATCAGCTTTTTGATCTTCTAAGTAACAGTTTTTAACGGGAATAACTTGATGGGTTCCTTCCTTATATGTACCTGAAATCACTTGGCCGTTTTTCATGCGGTCTAAAACGGCATGTACTTTATTACGATAATAAATCGGTTGCTGCATCACTTTTATTGGGGCCACATAACCATAATGCTTAAGTAACTTTGTGATTTGTGCTTGTTTCATTTCAAGCTGTTTTTCATATGGGATACTTAGCATTTGGCAGCCACCACATTTTTGATTGGCACTGCATTTAAATGTTTGTTCTTGCTTTACACGAGTCTCTTTTAATTTTGTAGCTTGTTGATTCATTATTACTCACCTTTTTAAATTATTTTATAATATATCAATTATATACTACAATTATACAACATTCACTTATTTATACAAATAAAAAGGAATTACGTCATGAAAAATGTAATTCCTCTTAATTAGTGTAAGAAATGCTTTTTAAAACTTGTTTAAAAGATACCTTTAATAATCATACAGATACCCATTAAAATCAAAATAATACCTAACGGTATGACAATAATGGTCACGCATAAGATAATGCCTGTTATCAAAATAAGTGTCCCTATTGCGATAGTAATTAATTTACCTGTTAATTTAAATACAAGACCAACTAATGCCCATATTAATAAAATTGGCCAAAAGATTAATTTTCCAAAAAAATGTAATATTATACTCATCTCCCTTTCATTACTACTATTATCATACGCGTTAATTTATAAATAAAATTTTCCAGTAATCAAAATAATAAAAATGGGAAACCTCTAAGTCTAATATCACTTAAACAAAAGAGGTTTCCCATGCATATTACAAAGTTAGTATCTAGACTTTTTAAACTTTTTATACCATCTATTATCGAAGAAATTGCAAAATCATCTGGTTTTATGAAACGCCATTCTAAACTTCTACCTGAAATTTTTGCAAAAGCAATGTCTTTAGGCTTGTTAGACTGTAAAAGTATTACTGAAGAAGTGATTGCTGAAAAGTGTGCTTCTATTCAAAATGGTGTGTCTCTAAATAAACAAGCTATTGCAAATAGATTAAATGAAAGCGTTCCATTTCTTAAGAAATTACTGCAAAGAGCCTTTTCTTTTATCTATGTCAATGCTTTAGAAAGTCACTCATCTTTATTACTAAACTACTTTTCAGACATTAAACTTATTGACTCATATAAACATCGACTTTTACATTAGAATCTTATGATTACTAACATCAGCAAAGAAACCCTTAATACATCTATTATTACAGAAATTTATCGTATAAGATGACAAATAGAACTACTTTTTAAGGTTCTAAAAAGCACATTTTCGCTAGACAAAATGCATGTAGGTAAAACTAAATATGTAGAAGCAATTCTTTATGTGAAATTTCTAGAAGCATTACTTACAATGCCACTTTATGATAGTGTAGATCAAAGCATGCTTAAGAGTCAGGGGAGAGACGTAAGCATCCAAAGATTTTACACATTACTGCTTGTAGATTTATATCAGTTTTATACACTAAAAAGAATTACTCTACATATTTATGAGACGTTCTCTAACTTAGTTCAAAGAATAGGAAAGTTGGCTTTGCATGAAAAACGCTTAAGACAAACCACCTATTCTAAAATAGAATGTTATCTAGAGCAACTAACTGTTACTGGAAAAACTTAGGCTTAAGTTAACGACTATGATACTATTATATTTTATACAGGTATGATTTTAACGAGAGAAAGATTAAAATTTGATTAAAAATTTAAATTATTTAATTAATACGCCATCATAGTATACAGCTACGCTTTCATTTGAAAGTGCTGGATATGTAGACCAATCTTCTTTCGCAAAACGTACCTCTAAAATTAATTTGCCTGTTTCAGGTACAAGTTCTGCACTATCCCCTAAAGTAATTGTAAGGCACCATTTTCAAATTTACCTTCAATACTATGATTTACAGAAACATACCAAGGTGCTGTATTGTATTGAATTGCGCCATTATCACACCAGAAGTTTTGTTTTTCTGCTGGCATACTATCTGCTGTATAAACAATCTTAAGTTTTGAAACATCAATTGTTTCTTTATTAGATGTAATTGTATAACGTTGGCTTGCTGAATTGCCATTAACAGTTGTCTTAACGTCCACGCCAATGCTTACATTTGCTGGATCTTTGCCTGGTGTCTTACTATCTTTATAATCTTCAATTAATGAATAGTAAGCTGGTTTTGCTTTATATTCACCATCGAAGAGTAATGGATAACCACCAAGCCAGCTTGTTATATCTGTTACACCCCAAAGAACTACAGCTGTAATGTTAGCTCCGCCTTTTTTAAGTTCCATTACTTTATTCATAATTTGTTTGTAACGTTTAGCTTGTTCATTAAGTGCATAACTTGTGTTATCTGGATTTTTAATATCTAATTCTGTGAGCTGAATTTCAAGGCCTAATTGGCTATATTTCTTAACAGCTTTTTCAAACATATCAATGCTTGGATATTGCATAATCCAGTGAGATTGCATACCCATACCATCGATTAAGTCTTTTTCTTTTAAGTCTTTAAGAATATCGTAGATATAGTTCATTTTCTTATCTTCGTATTCATTGTAGTCATTGTAGAATAACTTACAACCTTCTGGTGCATATTTTCTTGCATATTCAAAAGCTCTTACGATATAATCTTTTCCGATTGTCTTCATCCATGCTGACTCGCCATTGCTTACATTATTAGAACCAGGTCTTCTCATACCATCTGATGTATCAGGATCAACTGCTTCGTTGACAACGTCCCATGTATAGAATTTAACTGTTGGATATTGATTAGCTAATGCTTCCATGAGATTTTTAATGTAGTTTTCCATTCTTTGAAGCATGACTTCTTTAGATACCCATTTTGCATTGGCATCATCTGAATAACCTTCTTTGAAGAACCAGTCTGGTGTTTGGCTATGCCATACAAGTGTATGTCCTCTTACTGGTAAGTTATTGTCTCTTGCAAACTCAAGTAATGTTCTTGCAGAACGTAGGCTAATTTGTGGATTTGTTTCATCGCCGCCGCTTTCTTCCATATAAGCTAAAGTTGCATTACGGTCAAGTGTAGAATCTGGTTTAAGCTCATTTCCAAATGTGATACTATTGTAGTGTTTTAAGAATAATTCTTTACCTGGTTTTGGTGCAATTTCTTTTGCTTCTGCTGCACCGCCAAGGATTAAATCATATGGTGCAAAAACATCTTTAAGTCCAGGAATGTCTTGTTCAATTTCTGGAATACTTGCTGGTTTTGCTTCGAAAGCATCAATATAGAAGTCCATTAAATCTTGTGGTGATGGATTAGATGTCCATTGTGTTTCAACATATACAGAAACATTTGTTGCATCTGTTGGGATTGTATATTCCCCTTTTAAGATTGTCCATTGTCCTTTATTAACAGCTTGAGATTTAATTGTTCTATACTGATCATCTACACCATCATTGTATTGTAATTGAAGACTGAAGTTTTGTGTATTAGAATAATTGCCTGTGTATTTGATTGCTACAGAGAATTCATATGTTTCGCCTAATGTTAATTCTTTTGATTTGTCACAAGTTGCGCCATGCCATGTTTCGCTACGATTGCTTACTTTAATACAGCTTGAACCTGTATAATGCTCGTCTATAGAAAGTTCTACAATTTCTTGAGTGTCGCCTGTACCACGATTTCCCCAGCCGTTTAACTCTTCTGTTTCAAAGTCATCGTAAATATAAGCGCCATATTCTGCCTTTGCTTCTGCTGCAAGTAATGGTGTCATACTTGTACAAATAGATGATACCATTATACATGCTGTAAGTACTGCAAATAACTTCTTAGTAAAATATCTTACTTTCATATACATCCTCCTTCTCATTCCCCTTGCTAGGTAACTCTGTAGGTTCAGTATAGCATTTTAAGTTGTACGTACAAGTTAATTTGCTTACTATGTAGCATCTTTCTACATATAGTGATTTGTTTTATATTCTCCTTAAATACTTTGATTTTTAGAAAATATTTTTGTTGAAATTATACATTCACAATCGTAAACTTAGTCCTAATCTTTTCCAGTAATAATGAGTTGTTCTAAATAATATTCGATTTTAGCGTAAGTTGTTTGTCGTAAACGTTTTCATGTAAAGACAGCTTTCCTATTCTATAGATAACATTAGAAAGCCTTTCGTAAGTATGTAGTGTTATTCTTTTGAATGTGTAAAACTAATATAAGTCAACTATAATCAATGTGTAGAATCTTTGGATACTAACGCCTTTCCCCTTTGTTTGATTGATACAATCATAAAGTGGCATTGAAGTAGTGCACCTAGCAATTTTCCATACAGAATAGCTTCTACATATTTAGTTTTTCCGACATGCATTTTATCTATAGAAAGTGTACTTTTTAAAACCTTAAAAAGTACCTCTATTTGCCATCTCATACGATAAAGTTCTGTAATAATTGAAGCATTAAACGTTTCTCTATTGATGTTAGTAATCATAAGATTCCAGTGTAAAAACTGACATTTGTATGCATCGATATCGGCACCATTATTTTGTATAATAGCCTTTCTGATACGTTTAGTTGCAATGTCATCAGAAAGTTTTACACCTACTAAGCGGACTTTAAGCTTGTTATATTTTTCGATTCCAATATAAATATCTCAATCAATAGAATCTTTACTTTGGCTAAGAAGTTCTTCTAACTCCAGTTGTTCATAGATAGCATATCTTTCTGAAATTGATTTGTAACACTTTAAAGCTGATTTTGCATTGCGACCACCCATACCAGTATAATCATCTGCAACTTGATTTGGTAATAAAATAGTTGTTACATCTAAAAGTTTCACATCTGAAAAATAGTTGAGTAATAATGATTGATGATTTTCTAAAGCATTCACATAGATTAAAGAAAAAGCTTGTTTCAATAGTTCTTGTAAAAAAGGTATACATTCATTGAGTCTTTTAGAAATAGCTTGTTTACTTAAGGATACACCATTTTGAAACAGCACATTTTTCAACAATCACTTCTTCGGTGATATTCTTTGAATCTAAAAGTCCTAAAGACATTGCTTTTGCAAATATGTCTCAGGTAGAAGTTTAGAATGACATTTCATAAAACCAGTTGATTTTGCAACTTTTTCTATAAAAGATGGTATAAAAAGTTTAAAAAGTCTAGATACTAATCTTGTGATATGCATGGGAAACCTCCTAATCTGAGTGCTATTAGACTATAGAGGTTTCCCATTTTTATTGAATTTATTACTGGAAAATTTTATTTATAAGTTAACGCTTATGAGTAATAAATCAAATGCAATGAATCTGTTAAAAAAGTGGATTCAATATGGTGAATCTTTAAGTATTCCTGAAGTAAGTGAAGCTTTAAAGACCTTTAAAAACTGGAAGATTGAGATAGCAAACTACCATCAATGTCGTTTTACAAATGCTGCTGTTGAAGGTAAAAATAATAAAATCAAGGCACTTCAACGCAGGAGTTATTTTTTAAGAAATAGACAAAGCTATGAGTATCGTATTTATCTAGAATGCAATAGTGAATTTTTGCCAGCCTAACAATTAGGCTGGCAAGCACATATTTTGGTGATGATCCTAAATTAATGCTTATGATTATACATTTCTTTCTTCTTCTGCCACAGCGACTTCCTCAATAAGTTCTAAAATCTGACCATTAGCCGCATTGTTGAGTAGTTGGGCTGTTTTCGTAATTTGCGCCACATTTGGGGCATACTCTCCGCAAATATCTACACCTAATATTTTATGATTTTTTACGATACACTCATAAATTTCTCCCAGTTCTTGCAGGGTTAAAATCCCTTGATCCCAATTAGTGCATACCTCTTTTTGGTCAATCACATCTTTATCTACTGAAACATATACATTATAGTGAATATATTTTTGCGCAAAGACCTCCCAATTGGGATGTCCCTTTAACATCTTTTCCCCATAAGCTACAACTTTTTCACGATAAGCCTCTGGAATCTCTTCAATAAGCTGGTCAGCTACACCAATAATAATAACTTCCCTCAAAAATGGGTTGTCATCTAACGCTCTCTTTACCCAACAACCACATGACATGAGATTTTCAAAAAGTGATGGCTGCATATCTGTATGATGATCAAATAGTACTAAAGTAAAAGGCTCCTTAATATACGCCATTAATAAATAGGTAATATAGTGATAGTTCCCTGAATCAATATAATTAATGCGCGTTCTCTCATGATGTACTAAGCGCTCACGAATCGCCTTTAAGCCTTCTTCATCACAGTAACCATTAACACCTTCTAAATCTGTGAAGTTAAGCCATTCATATATTTCATTTTTATAAAAGTCTTGATATGTATAGGCATTGTCAAAATTAAATAATGTAATCCTTTCATGCATCCTTATTCCCCCTTAAGCTAATGCCTGTTTAAATTAATAATCCTCATTATACATTTTATATTTTTTTATTATTAAAATAAACTTATTTTTCAAAAAACGAAGTTTTATGCTTTTTCTTTACAATATTATGGTAAAATAAATAATAAATATATTTAGGAGGCTAAATCTTTATGAAAGACAAATTATTAAACCGCTTTTTAACTTATGTTAAAACAAATACACAAGCTGATGATAGAAGTACTACTTACCCAAGTAGTACTGTTCAAATAGAATTTGCTAAAAAACTGGTAGACGAATGTATTCAAATGGGCTTACACGATGTTGCTTTAGATGAAAATGGTTACGTTTTTGCCACTCTTCCAAGTAACATTCAAAAAGAAGTACCTACAATCGGCTTTATTGCACATATGGATACTATCCCAGACTATCCAGGTAATAATGTAAAACCTCAAATCATTGAAAACTACCAAGGCGGTGATATCTCTTTAAATCCAGAAGTTGCTTTAACTCCTTCTCAATTCTCTGTACTTAATGGTTTAATCGGTGAAACACTTATCACAACAGATGGTACTACAATTTTAGGTGGCGATGATAAAGCTGGTATTGCTGAAATCTTAACAGCTATGGAATACCTCTTTGCTCATCCTGAAATTCCACATGGCCCAATCCGTATTGGCTTCACACCTGATGAAGAAATCGGTCACGGTGTAGATTACTTTGATGTTCAAAAATTCAATGCAGACTTTGCTTATACAATCGATGGCTGTGCTTTAGGTGAAATCCAATGTGAAAACTTCAACGCCGCTTCAGCAACAATTGAAGTCAAAGGCTTAAGTGTTCACCCTGGTTCTGCTAAAGGTAAAATGAAAAATGCCCTTACTATTGCCTGTGAATTCCAAAATGCGCTTCCTACCAATGAAGTACCAGAATGTACTGAAGGTCATGAAGGTTTCTATCATTTACACGGTTTTGAAGGACATCTTGAAAATGCAAAATTATATTATATTTTAAGAGATCACGATAAAGCGAAATTCAATACACAAAAAGAAACAATCTTAACGATTGCTGAAAGCCTAAATAAAAAATATGGTTCAGATACTGTAAGTGTACAAATTACAGATAGCTACTACAATATGAAAGAGGTCATTGATAAGTATCCAGAAGTTATGGATCTTGCTGAAAAAGCTTTTGCCAAAGCGGGTATTACACCAGTTCATGAACCAATTCGTGGTGGTACTGATGGTGCAAGACTTTCATTCATGGGACTTCCTTGCCCTAACATCTTTACAGGTGCTTATAATTGTCATGGCAAATTTGAATTTACAGTTGTTTCACATATGGAGCTTGCTGTTAAAGCAATCTTAGCGATTTGTGAACTTGGCAGTGAACTTGAAAAATAATTTATAACCTAAAAAATGTGCCCACAACTTCATATTGCAGGCACATTTTTTATGTTAGAAACTATGTGGAATCACATCTAATAATACAATTATCTTTTGAAAGATAATGATCTTTCATAGGTTCTTCATTGGCATAATCTGTTGATAAGTACTTTTTATTATCATCTGCAAAAGTCGTTACAATCACTGCATCTTTACCTAACTTCTCTTGAGCAATTAAACAGCCTAATAAGTTGGCACCTGATGAAATCCCTACACCTATGCCTAACTTCTTAGAAAGTATTTGTGCCATAATGATAGCATCCCCATCTTCTATTCCAATGACATCATCTAATTCATTAAGTTTCACAATGCTTGAAATAAACTCATCTGAAATACCTTGAATACGATGATTTCCCACCTTATAGCCTGTAGATAATGTTGGCAATCTACTTGGTTCAGGAGGATAAGCCTTACAATTTGGATTAACTGCTTTAAGGCGTTTACCGATTCCTATAATTGTGCCACCTGTTCCTACACCAGCTACTACTGCATCTGCTTTAAGCCCTAAACGTTCTAATTGCTCTTCGATTTCTTTACCCATTAATTCATAATGTGCACATACATTATCCTCATTAGAAAATTGACAAGGTAAGAATACACCACCCTTTGTAGCTAATTCTTCTGTATTCTGAATAGACCCTAAAAATCCCCCCTCTGCTCTCGAAACAAGACGTACATCTACTCCATAGCCCTTCATTAAATTAATACGCTCTTTACTCATCCAATCTGGCATATAAATCACCACTTGATGGTCTAAGTAACTACCTAAAGCTGAAAATGAAATTCCTGTATTACCACTTGTTGCTTCTGCAATCATATCTCCTTCTTGAATCGTTCCTTTTTCATAGGCTTTTTGTAAAATATATAAAGCAACACGGGTCTTTAATATTACCTGTTAAATTATAATACTCTGCTTTTACAAAAATTGTATGTGTTTATTCTTTATAGCTTAATTTAATTTCTAATAAAGAGGTGTTCCCTATCATTTGAGAAATTTGCTTAAATTTTTCTTTCATCTACCTACTCCTTATCTTTTCATTTTTCTAATCCGTCTACTTAAGATGTATTCAATATATAATCAATATATCCTATCATTACTATATCAGACTTAGGTGAAAATTAATGTTTTTCATGCAAAGCCAACCTTCCTATCCTCTGAATTAAGTTAGAAAACGTCTCGTAAGTATGTAGTGTGATTCTTTTTAGTGTATAAAACCGATATAAATCTACAAGCAGTAATGTGTAAAATCTTTGGATACTTACG
>NZ_BBCG01000012.1 GCF_001311925.1 Cellulosilyticum ruminicola JCM 14822 | reverse complement strand
GAAAAATTACTAATAAATATTACAATATAATTAAAAGATAAATATATCATATATATGTGAGGGGTGTAATTTTGTGTATGAATTTAAAAATTTAGGTGAAGTATTAATCGGAAAAAGCAAAATAAAAGACAAGGGTATTACATTTATTTATGAGTTAACTAGAGAGTATTATGTATCATATGACCAGTTATACCAGAATGCACTAAAATATTTAGGCGCTTTACAGCGTAAAGGCTTAAAAAAAGGTTGTAAATTAATTTTCCAAGTAAGAGATAATAAACATTTTGTATTTACTTTTTGGGCATGTATGCTAGGGGGCATTATACCTGTACCTGTTGTAATAGGCAATAAATATGAACATCGTTTAAAACTAATTAAGATTATGCAGATAATAGATAATCCTTATATGTTAATTGACCAAAGTGAGTTAGAAAAGTTAAAAGCATTTATGATAAAAGAAGGATTATCAGAAATGTATGAAGCTATAGTGTTAGAGTATATCTATACAAATGAACTTGATGAGAGTTTAGAAGAAGGAGAAGTTGTAGAAGTGGAAACTGATGAAACGGCATTTATTCAATTTTCATCTGGATCTACAGGGACACCTAAAGGTGTTGTTTTAACTCATAAGAATCTTTTGGCCAATATTCAGGGGATAATTAATGCATCAAATATGGTAAGCAAAGATGTTATATTAAGTTGGATGCCGTTGACACATGACATGGGACTTATTGGGTGCCATCTAACAGCTGTGGTAGCTGGGTTTAATCAATATAATATCCATACAGATTTATTTATTAGAAATCCTGTCTTATGGCTTATTAAAGCAAATGAGCATCAAGCAACACTCTTAACATCACCTAACTTTGGTTATCAATACTTTATGAAATGGTTTAAACCAGAGATTGCTAAAGATTGGGATTTATCACATATACGTATTATTTATAATGGTGCTGAGCCTATTTCAATAGATTTATGTAATAAGTTTATTGAGACATTAAGACCTTATCATTTAAATGAGAATGTTATTTTCCCTGTATATGGGTTAGCAGAAGCAAGTTTGGCAGTAACATTCCCAAAGCTAGGTGAAAAGATCGAGGTTGTACAAGTTGTAAGAGATTCACTTTTAATAGATCATAAAGTAGAAGTAACATGTGATGAGAAAAATGCGGTGAAATTTGTAGGTGTAGGTTCCGTAATAGATGGTTGTGAGGTAAGAATTTGTAATGAGCAAAATGAGGTATTACCAGATGAGTTTGTTGGAAGCATTCAAATTAAAGGGGATAATGTTACAAAAGGTTACTTTAAGAATTTAGAAGAGACAGCAAAAGTTTTATCAGAAGATGGTTGGTTAGATACGGGAGATATAGGATTTTTAAATCAAAATAGATTAGTTATTACAGGACGTAAGAAAGATATTCTTTTTGTTAATGGACAAAATTATTATCCATTTGATTTAGAGGAATATGTTGAAAAAGTTAAAGGGGTTAAAGAAGGCGGCAGCGTAGTATGTGGAGTTTATAATCAAGAAACTAAACAAGAAGAAGTAGGGATATTTGTTTTACATAGAAAATCATTAGAGCAATTTGTACCTATTGCACAGGAAATTAAAAGATTTATTAATGACAAAGTAGGAATAGAAGTTAAACATGTGCTGCCAGTTAAAACAATTTTTAAAACCACAAGTGGAAAGAAACAACATTATGTATACTCGAAAAAGTATGAACAGGGTGAATATGAAGAAGCAGAAAGAACTTTAAATCAGCTTTATAAAGAAATTTTAACAAATCGCAAGCTAGTAGAGCCAAGCAATGTAATTGAAGAGAAACTAGTTACATTTATTAAAGAAAATTTAGACGTAGAAATGGTTGGCGTGACAGGTAGTTTCTTTGAACTAGGTATAAATTCATTAAAAGCAGCAAGATTAGTTAATTATATAGGAAAGATGTTTGAAGTCAATATACCGTTATCTGAAGTATTTACGAACCCTACAATTAGAGGATTAGCAGAATATATCCAAGGCGCAGAGAAGACAGAATATGTAGCAGTTAATAAATCAGAAGAAAAGGCATATTATGAACTTTCATCAGCACAAAAAAGAATGTATGTGATGGCAGATTTAGAAAAAGAAAGTACAATGTATAATTTGCCAGGCATCATGTCAATGAAAGGTGATTTAAATCTCACTAAATTAGAAGAAAGTTTAAATCAGTTAATCATGCGACATGAAGCTTTAAGGACATCTTTTTGTAAGATAGGCGGGGAACCTTATCAAAAAATAAGTCCTGAATTAACTTTTAAATTAAAATTAGAAGAAATCGAACAAGAACAATTAGATGACTCTATCAAACAATTTATTAGACCATTTGATTTAGAAAAAGCACCATTAATGCATGTGGAAATTTTAAAGACAGCACAAACGCAGTATTATTTCCTTTTTGATATTCATCATATTATTGCAGATGGTATTTCAATTAATATTATTATTAAGGAATTAAGTGATTTATATAATGGTGTAGAACCTTCACAAGTAGAATTTCAATATAAAGACTTTGTATTATGGCAAAATAGTAAAGCGTATACACAAGCAGAACAAACTGATAAAAGCTATTGGTTAGAAACTTTTAAAGGAGAAATTCCTGTATTAAATTTACCAGTAGACTTTAAACGTCCTGTACAACAAAGTTATAAAGGAAACAAGATTTATTTTGAGGCAGATGAAAGCTTAACAAAGCACTTAGAAGCACTAAGTTGTGCAACAGATACAACATTATATATGGTGCTATTAGCAGCTTACAACATTTTATTAGCCAAATACACACAACAAGAAGATATTATTGTAGGTTCACCTGCAAGTGGTAGGATAAAAGAAGAATTTAGTGAAACGATAGGTATGTTTGTAAATACATTTCCAATGCGTAACAAGCCAATACAGACATTGAATTTTAAGACATTCTTAGCACAAGTTAAGCAGAATGCAATGCAAGCATTTGAACATCAAGCTTATCAATTTGAAAGGCTGGTTGAAGATTTAAAAATAAAAAGAGATTTAAGTCGTCATCCAGTATTTGATGTGTTATTTACACTACAAAATATGGATAGTAGTGAGCTTGCTCTGCAGGATATGGTGGTACAACCTTATCAATTTGAAACAAAAACAGCACAGTTTGATTTATCCCTAGATGTAATTAAAAAGAATGAAAAGTTATATTTTGAATTAGAATATTGTACAACTCTTTTTAAAAAGCAATCTGTTGAACAAATGAGTAGGCATTTACTACAGTTATTAAAAGTTATTACAGATAATCCTGAACTTAAAATTATGGAAATGGAATTATTATCTGTAAATGAAAGAGAAATGCTTATAAATGATTTTAATAGGAATCAAAAGCAATATGATATGCGTAAATGTCTTCATGAACTATTTGAAGAACATGCTTTAAAAACACCTGATAAATTGGCTGTTATTTGTCGGGAGGAAAAAGAAAGTTATCAGTGCCTTAATAAAAAGGCAAATCAACTGGCATGGTATATGCAACGAGAGAATTTAGAGGAAAATAAAATTGTTGCAGTCATGTTAGAACGTTCTTGCCAGATGGTTGAAGCTATATTGGCTATTTGGAAAGTTGGCGGTGCTTATATTCCATTAGATGTAAGTTATCCAGTTCAAAGACTAATAGATATTTTAGAAGATAGTCAGGCGAAAACACTCATAACAATGTCTTCGTATGTTACTCAGACATTTAGAGCAACCTATAAAGGTAAGATTATTTATTTAGATGAAATCATATTATCAAATGAAATTACGGGTAATTTAAATAACAAAACAGATATAGATGCATTAGCTTATATATTATTTACATCAGGTTCTACAGGTAAACCTAAGGGTGCAATGATTGAACATAGAGGTATGTTAAATCATATTTTCGCACAACAAGATGAACTTAATTTAAATGAACAATTAATTTTTGCACAGAACGCAAGTCACTGCTTTGATATTTCAGTATGGCAATTTTTTGCACCATTAGCATTAGGCGGTACGACAGTTATTTGCCTAATGAACTTGTTATGGAGCCAAAAGCGTTTATTCGTACAATTCAAGAAAATAAAGTAAGTTTATTAGAAGTTGTGCCATCTTATTTAATGACTTTAATGGAATGTATAGAAGAAGATTCAGCGTTAAGTTTAGAGAGTATCCAGTATCTCATGATTACAGGTGAGGCTGTAAAATATCCTGTTATTAAAAAGTGGTTTAGCCTTTACCCAAATATTAAAATGGTGAATGCATATGGACCTGCAGAAGCATCTGATGATATTACGCAATATATTATGAGTGAATGTCCTAAATGTGACGAAGATATTCCAATAGGTAAGCCACTTAATAATATTAATATTTATATTGTAGATAAAAATATGCAGTTAGTCCCTATGGGGGTTGTAGGTGAAATTTGTGTATCAGGTATAAGTGTAGGAAGAGGTTATATTAATCAACCAGAAAAGACAAAAGCAGCATTTATTGACGATCCATTTAATACAGAAACAAAGGTAAGAATGTATAAAACAGGTGATTTAGGAAAATGGTTACCAGATGGCACACTTGTTTTTAAAGGCAGAAAAGATTATCAAGTAAAGGTAAGAGGGTTTAGAATTGAGCTTGGTGAAATCGAAAATGCATTAGTAAATTATGTACATATTAAAAATGTTGCAGTTGTTACAAAGCAAGACCCAGAAGAAAATGTATGTATATGTGCCTATTTTGATGCCGATGAGGCTGTAGAAATTAGTGAGTTAAAGCGTTATCTTACAGAGGTACTTCCAGCATATATGGTACCAGCATATTTTATGCAAATGTCACAATTACCACTTTTACCAAATGGTAAAGTTAATCATAAAGAGTTACCAAGTCCTCAAATGACTAGTGAAGTAACTTGCATCGCACCAAGAAATGAAATAGAAGAAAAGCTACTTGGATTATGGCAAGAGGTGTTAAAAACTAACTCAATTAGTATGACAGATGATTTCTTTGATATTGGTGGACAATCCTTAAAAGCAGCTAAATTAGCTTCTCGTATTCATAAAGTATTTAATGTAGAGCTCCCAACAAAAGATATTTTCATGTATTCAACAATAGAAAAGTTAGCACTCCATTTAAATGATTTTGAAACAGGACACTACGAAAAAATTACAAAAGTTGAGGAAAAAGCCTATTATGAATTATCATCTGCCCAAAGAAGACTATATGTATTAGATAGTTTTGAAAATAATAGCACCATGTATAATATGCCAGGTGTTGTAGTGATGAAAGGCGTAATAGATAAGGAAAGATTATTAGATGCATTTAATCAATTGATTAAACGTCATGAAACTTTAAGAACAAGCTTCACATACATTGATAATGAACCTTATCAAATCATCCATGATGCAGTAGATTTTGAAATACTATATGAGCAAGTGAATGAAAATGAGATTGATACAGCCATTACAGGATTTGTCGCACCATTTGATTTAACTAAAGTACCATTATTAAGAGTAAAAGTAATGGATGTAACCCAAGACATGCACTATATGTGCTTTGATATGCATCATATTATATCTGATGGTGTAGCAATAGATATTTTGGTAACCGAATTAAGTAAGCTTTATAATAATGAGCAGTTACAGCCACTTGAAATACAATACAAGGATTTTGCAAAATGGCAAAATGATTTATTAAAATGTGATGAAATAAAAGAAGCTGAGGCATATTGGTTAAATGAATTTAGTGAAGAAGTAGTGCCATTAAATTTACCAACAGATTATGCAAGACCAGCAGTACAATCTTTTGAGGGAGACCGTATTTATTTTGAAGCAGATGAAATGCTTACAAAAGAACTTAAAGCCTTAGTAAAAGAAACGAATACAACACTCTATATGATGCTTTTAGCAGCTTATAATGTTTTATTAGGTAAATATACAGGTCAAGATGATATAGTAGTAGGTTCACCAGTAGCAGGTAGACAGCAAGTAGAATTAGAAAATATTATTGGGATGTTCGTAAATACACTAGCTATTAGAAATATTCAAAATGTGAATGAAACTTTCTTAACTTTCTTAGGAGAAGTGAAAGAAAAAGTATTAAAGGCTATGATGTATCAAGATTATCAATTTGAACAGTTAGTTGAAAAAGTAGAGGCAACAAGAGATATTAGTCGTAATCCACTTTTTGATACGATGTTTACGATGCAAAATACAGAAAATGCCGCTATCCAGATGGCAGAATTAAAATGTGAGATTAAACCTATTGATTTTAAAGTTTCTAAGTTTGATTTATCATTAGATGCTGTGGAAAAGGATCATAAGATTGTCTTTGAATTAGAGTATTGTACAGCACTCTTTAAACGAGAAACAGCTTACAGAATATGTGAACATTTTATTAATATATTAAAAGCAATCACAGTAAGCCCAAGTAGTGAAATTTCAAAAATAAACTACTTATCGGCAAGTGAACAAGAGATGTTATTAAATACATTTGCAGGGGAAAAGGTTAATTACGATTTAGATAAGCTTGTACACCAACGTTTTGAAGAATATGCATTAAAGCAACCAGAAAAAGTAGCTGTTTCATATGAAAACCAAAAAGTGACATATGATGAACTCAATAAGTCATCTAATCAAATTGCTGCTTATTTGGTAAAGAGCGGTTTAAAAGCAGAAAATATTGTTTGTGTGATGTTAGAACGTTCACCACTCTTTATAAGAAGTGTTATGGGTATTTGGAAAGCTGGAGGGGCTTATATGCCTATAGATATAAGTTATCCAGTACAAAGAAAGCTAAGTATCTTAAAAGATAGTAAAGCCAATAAGATTATTACATTATCTAAATATCGAGATGAATTGTTAGAAGCGCAATATGAAGGGGAAATCTTATATTTAGATTTATTAGAAATAGAAATTGCAAAAGAGTCATATGAAAATCTTAATATTTTGGTAACTAAAAATCAATTAGCTTATGTTTTATTCACCTCTGGTTCAACAGGTAAGCCTAAGGGCGTTATGATTGAACATATGGGAATGCTCAATCATATTTTAGCAGAGAAAGATATCTTAGAATTAGATGAAACATTAGTGTTCGCACAAAATGCGAATCAGTGTTTTGATATTTCAGTATGGCAATTCTTTGCAGCACTTGCACTAGGCGGTACAACGGCTATTTATAGCAATGAGCTTATTTTAGAAGCGGGACAGTTTGTAGAAACAATTTGTAAAGAAAAAGTTACTCTATTAGAAGCTGTACCATCTTATTTAATGGTAATGATGGATTATATTGAAAAAACACACATCACCTTAGAAAATTTAAGATATGTTATTGCTACAGGAGAATCAGTTAAGGTAAATGTTATTAAACGTTGGTTTAATTTATGTCCTTCAATTAAATTAGTGAATGCGTATGGTCCAGCTGAAGCATCTGATGATGTAACACAATATGTTATGAGCAGTGCGCCAACACAGGAACATATGATTATTGGTAAACCACTTAATAATATAAATATCTATATTGTGAATTTAAGGATGGAATTATGTCCAATAGGTGTTGAAGGAGAAATTTGCATTTCAGGTATTGGCGTAGGAAGAGGATATATTAATAATCCAAAACAAACGCAAGATACATTTATAGAAGATCCATTTAGACCTAATGAACATATCAGATTATACAAAACTGGAGATATGGGTAAGTGGTTAGCTGATGGAAATATTGCATTTAGTGGTAGACGAGATGCACAAGTTAAAGTAAGAGGTTTTAGAATAGAACTGGGAGAAATTGAAAGTCACTTATCAAATTATGAAGCAATTAATGATGCAGTGGCTGTAATTAGACAGGATAATAAAGATAATAACTATATTTGTGCTTATTATACAGCACAATCTACATTAGATGTTGAGGAACTAAAACAATATTTATTAGATTTTGTGCCAGAGTATATGGTACCAAGTCATTTTATGCAGCTAGACACTTTACCAATGTCAGCAAATGGTAAGGTGGATCGTAAAAGTTTACCAGAACCTCAGCTCAACTTAGAAGCACATTATGAATTACCACAAAGTGTGTTAGAAGAAAAATTAGTGGAAGTTTGGGAAAATGTTTTAGGTATAGAACAAGTTGGTGTTCAAGATAACTTCTTTAGTTTAGGTGGAGATTCTATTAAGGCAATTAAAGTAGCCTCTAGTATGATGGAATTAGGTTATAAAGTAGAAGTAAGGCAAATCTTTGAATATCCAGTCATTTCAGCATTAAGTAAAGTGATAAAAGTAAATTTAGTAGAATCTTTCCAAGGAAATGTAGTTGGGGAAGTTAAACTTTCACCTATTCAAAAAGGTTTCTTTAAACGTCATAATTTAAATGGTAATCATTATAATCAATCTTTTATTTGTAGTAGTATTCATGAGATAAATATTGATTTATTAAAAGAGGCACTTGATAAGTTGATGGTACATCATGATGCATTAAGAATGTCTTACTATGAAGAAGAAGGGCGTATTATACAATATAATAGAGGAATAGAAGATACGCTATATCATTTGAAAAAATATGATTTAACGGGTGAAATAGATTTCGAACCAAGTATGTTAGCATTAGCAGAGGAATTACAACGAGAGATTAACTTGGTGAACGGACCACTTGTAAATGTAGGTGTATTTAAAACACTTGGAAGAGATTATATATTAATCGTTATACATCACTTGATTGTAGATGGTGTTTCTTGGCGAATATTAATTGAGGATTTAGATACAGTTTATAATGCGCTTATAAATAATGAAGCAATTCATCTTCCTAAGAAAACAACTTCTTATCAAGAATGGACCAATAAGCTTGAAACTTATGCGGAAAGTAAGGCGTTGTTAGACGAAAGTCAATATTGGCTCAAACAATGCACTTATCCAATAAGTAAGCTTCCTAGAGATTATGATGAAGATAAAGAGAAACGTACTTATAGGAGTAACAAAGAAATAAGTATTGTATTAGGACGTGAAGAAACACAAAACTTATTAATGAAGTGTCATGAAACATATCATACAGAAATTAATGAATTATTATTAGTAGCATTAGGTCTTACAGTGAAAGAATGGGCTAATATAGATTATATGTTTGTAAACCTAGAAGGACATGGTAGAGAAGAAATATTATCAGATGTAGATTTAACAAGAACAGTAGGATGGTTTACAACAGAATATCCTGTACTATTAGATATGAGCAGATCAGATGATTTAAGCTATACCATAAGAACTATCAAAGAAGAAATAAGGCACATTCCTAACAAGGGAATTGGTTATGGTATCTTGAAATATTTATCTCAAACAGCAGATACGACTATTAAGCAAGGCGAGTTGGCAGAAATTAACTTTAACTACTTAGGGGATATTAATGCGCTTCAAAATGGTAAGCAGTTTATGCTAACAAGTATTAATACAGGAAAAATGGTAGGAGAATGCTTGGAGAGAGAATTCTTGCTCGATATGAATGGTCTTATAAGTGATGAACGATTCATCATGAGAATCGAATATAGTGAACAAGATTTTGAGGAAGCAACAATAAGAAGATTTTTAGAAAGCTATATGGAACATTTGAAGATGATAATTATGCACTGTATGAATAAAGAGGAAGTGGAAATTACACCAGATGATGTAGGCTATGAAATGTCAATAGATGAACTAGATGATTTAGTAGATGAATTAGAAGGCTTATTAGATGACTAATTGAAGCAATAAGGGGGGACGAATGATGAGTAAGAAAGTTAAAATAAAGAAAATTTATACTTTAACGCTTATGCAGCAAGGTATACTTTTTCATACATTAATGAATCCGGAATCACCTGCTTACTTTGAACAAATGACTTATGATATTAAAGGAAAATTTTCAGTTGAATGCTATGAAAAAAGTTTTAATTTATTAGTGAAAAAGTATGATGTATTAAGAACTATATTTAAATTTACAGGGACAGAGGAACCTATTCAAATTGTCTTAATGGACCGTGAATTTAAAGTACAATATGAAGACATTAGTGATTTAGACGAATTAGCTCAGCAGGTGTTTATTGCAGATTATCAACAACGTGATATTAATAAGGGATTCAACCTTCAAAAAGATATATTAATGAGAGTATCTGTATTAAAACTAAATGAAAATTGCCATAAGATTATTTGGAGCCATCATCATATTATAATGGATGGTTGGTGTACAGGTATTATTATGCGTGATGTATTTGAGAACTATAGTCGAATAATGCAAGGTTTATCTGTTAATACAGAGGATTTATATCCCTTTGGTAACTATGTTAATTGGTTAAAAAAGCAAGATAAAGATGAAGCATTAGTTTATTGGAAAGAAAACTTTAAAGACTATGCACAAAGTGCAGTAGTACCTCAAAAGACAGTTTGTGAAGAAGGTTATTCAAATACAAGATTTTCATTTAATATACCAGCACATCTAGTGCAACACTTAAAGCAGTTAGCTTTAAGTGTTGCTGTACCAGTTAATATTGTTTATGAAGTTATATGGGGATTAATTTTACAACGTTATAACAATACGGACGAAGCTGTATATGGGTTAGTTATATCTGGGCGTCCACCTCAAGTAGAAGGTGTTGAACAGATGATTGGTTTATTTATAAATACAATCCCAATAAGCATAAAGACAGAAGATAATATGACTTTTGTAGAACTGCTTAAAAAAACCTATAGTAACTCTATAGATTCTAAATCATATGAATACTGTTCTTTGGCAGATATACAAGCGCAAACAAGTTTAAGAAATAATTTGATTAATCACGTATTAGTTATAGAAGATTATCCTTTAGAGCAGTTCCTTGATGACTTAACGGTTTGTAAAGAAATGGGATGGTCTATTGAAAATGTAGAAAACTTTGAACAAACAAACTATGACTTTAATATTGATATATTACCAGGTGATGAAACAACAGTTGAAATTAATTACAATAGTAATTTATATGATCAGTATGTGATAGAAAATATTCAAGAACACTTCATGCAGGTTATTAATCAAATTGTTCAAGAGAATGATATTAAAGTGAATTCAATTGATTTAGTCGTTCAACAAGAAAGAGAAAAGCTTTTATATGCATTTAATCATTTAGAAACTGAAAAAGAATTGTCTATAAGTTATGATTTAACAAAGACATTACCACAGTTATTTGAAGAACATGCCGCAAAGAATCCAGATAAAACAGCCATTATTTTTGGAGATGACCACATTACTTATGCAGCATTAAATAAGAAGGCAAATCAAATAGGCCATTATTTAAGACAGGAAGGCGTACAAGCAGAAAGCTTTGTTGCAGTTATGCTAGAACGTTCACCATTATTTGTAGAGAGTGTAATGGGGGTATGGAAAGCTGGTGGAACGTATATTCCTATAGATACAGGTTATCCAATCCAACGTAAGTTAGGCATTTTAGAAGATGCAAAAGCAAATTATGTTATCACTTTATCAAAATATATTGATGCAACATATAGGGAAAGTTATAAAGGAAAGATTATTTGCTTAGATGAGATAAGTAAGGCTTTAATACATGAAGAAAATCTAGGCATTAATATCTTATCAAATCAACTGGCATACATCTTATTTACTTCTGGTTCAACAGGTAAACCTAAAGGCGTTATGATTGAACATCAAGGGATGTTAAATCATATTTTAGCTGAACAAGAACAACTTCAATTAGATGAAACAATGGTGTTTGCACAAAATGCGAATCAATGTTTTGACATTTCAGTATGGCAATTCTTTGGTGCACTTGCCTTAGGTGGAACAACGGCTATTTATAGTAACGAAGTAGTATTAGCCCCAGAAATATTTGTGAAACGTATTATACAAGATGGTGTAACACTACTTGAGGTAGTGCCATCCTATTTAATGGTTGTTATGGATTATATAGAAGCAAATCATATTACATTAGATGCTTTAAAATATTTATTAATTACAGGTGAAGCAGCTAAATTACCTGTCGTTCAAAGATGGTTTGAGCTTTGTAAAGAAATACCAATGGTAAATGCTTATGGACCAGCAGAAGCATCAGATGATGTAACCCAAGGCATTATGCATGAGGTACCAGCTAAAGTTGCCAATATTTCAATTGGTAAGCCGGTTGCTAATATGCGTATGTACATTGTAGATGATCATATGCGTCTTTGCCCGCTAGGGATACCAGGTGAACTTTGTGTAGCTGGTATTGGTGTAGGAAGGGGTTATGTAAATGACCCAGAAAGGACAGCCAATGCCTTTATGATAGACCCTTATATGGGAACGCAATGCCAACGTTTATATAAGACAGGTGATATTGGTAAGTGGTTACCAGATGGGAATATTGAATTTATAGGAAGAAAAGACTTCCAAGTAAAAATTAGAGGTTTCCGTATAGAATTAGGTGAAATTGAAAATAAATTATTAGATCATCCTAGCATAAAAAATGTGATCGTAATCGATATGGAAGAGGATAATGGTAATAAATATTTATGTGCTTATTTCTCAGCACATCAAGTATTAGAAGCAAATGATTTAAAACAATACTTAATGCAGTATTTACCTGATTATATGATTCCAACATATTTTATTCAGCTAGAGGAGCTTCCTTTATTAATAAGTGGTAAAGTAGATCGTAAAGCATTGCCTAAACCTGAACAAGTTTTAAAGACAGAATATAGAAAACCAGAAAATGAGGTGGAAGAACGCCTTGTAGAAATCTGGAAGAACTTATTAGACCGTTCAAAGGTTAGTACAACAGATAATTTCTTTGAATTAGGTGGACATTCGCTATTAGCCATTCGTTTAGTTTCAAAGGTTAATAGTGAATTTAAAAGTAATGTTACATTAAGTCAAGTATTTGATGCTCCTACTATTAAAGCGTTTGCACAAGTAGTAGAAGGAAAGGAAAAAGGCATTAAATATGAAGCATTAAGCCTATAGCATCACAAGATTACTATGAATTATCATCTGCACAAAAGAGACTATATGTTATTCATGAATTAAATAAAGATGATACCAGTTATAATATGCCGGTTATTGAAGAAATCAGTGGTACATTTGATGTAGCACGTTGCATGAAAGCTATCAAACAGGTTGTGAATAGACATGAGGCTTTTAGAACTTCTTTTGAACTAAGGGATGAAAAAACTGTACAAATTATTCATGAAGAGGTAGATTTACCTATTGAATATCAAGAAGCAGATGAGGAAGAAGCAAAAAATATTGTTAATCATTTTATTAGACCATTTGATTTAGCAAAGGCACCTTTATTAAGAGTTGGTATTATTAAGATAAGTAATGAAAAGCATATTTTAATGATCGATATGCATCATATTATTTCAGATGGACTTTCTATGGATGTATTTGTCAAAGAATTTTTATTACTTTATCAAGGAGAAACGTTAGAGCCATTAAAATTACAATATAAAGATTATTGTGCATGGCAAAATGAGTTATTAAATTCTGAGCAAATGAGAACACAAGAAAAAATTCTGGCTTGATTATTTAGGTGGTGAATTACCAGTACTGAATATGTCAACAGATTATGTGAGACCTACAATTCAATCTTATGAAGGTGATGATTTAAGCTTTTGTACAGATGAAACGTTGTTAAAAGACTTGAAAAAGTTAGCAGCTCAGTATGGTACCACATTATATATGATTATTTTAGCAACGTATAATGTATTATTACACCGTTATACTAATCAAGAAGATTTGATTATAGGTTCACCAGTAGCAGGTAGAATGCATCCAGACTTAGAAGGAATTGTAGGGGTATTTGTAAATACATTAGCATTACGAAATTTCCCTAAAGCAGATCAAAGTTTTAGCCAATTCCTTATGACAGTTAAAGAAAATACAATTAAAGCTTTTGAAAATCAAGATTATCAATTTGAAACACTTATTGATAAATTGGCAATAAAGAGAGATTTAAGTAGGAATCCATTATTTGATACAATGTTTGTCATGCAAAATACATCATATAGTAAAGAAAGTGATATAAAAGTACTTTCAATGATGCCATATGAGTATGAAGTAAATAATGCAATGTTTGATTTAACTTTAAATGCAGTAGAAGAAGATAAATGGTTAAAGTTTGATTTTGAATACTGTACGGCGTTATTTAAACCAGAGACAATAGAAAGAATGTCTAAGCACTTTTTGCAGCTATTAAAGAGTATTGTACAACATCCAGAACGTAAAATCTCCGAGTTTAATATATTAATGCCATTAGAAGAAATACAAATTTTGGATAGTTTCAATGATACAAAGCAAGCTCATCCTTATCATCAAACACTTGTAGCTCATTTTGAGGATCAAGTAGATAGTACGCCGTATCATATTGCTTTATTATATAATGATGAGACAATGACCTATAAGGCATTAGATTACAAGGCAAATCAAGTTGCGAATTTACTGAGAGAAAAAGGCGTACAGCCTAATGAATTTGTTGGTATTATGATAGAACGTTCTTTTGAGATGATTATAGGTATTATAGGTATTTTAAAAGCAGGTGCTGCCTATATGCCAATAGGACATGAATATCCTGATGAACGTGTTGCCTTTATGTTACAAGATAGTAAAGCCAAAATATTATTATCTAGCAAACAACTTGGTCGCACGATGCAATATGAAAATGTAGCAACTTACTATTTAGATGACTCAGAACTTTATAAAGGAAATGGTGAAAGACCTGTTTTAATCAATACACCAGAAGATAATGCGTATATTATTTATACATCTGGTTCAACAGGAAAACCTAAAGGGGTTGTAATCTGTCATAAAGCAGTTGTAAATATTTTATATACATTACAAGAACGTTATCCACTGAATGAAGAAGATGCATTTTTATTAAAGACAGCCTATACATTTGATGTATCTGTGGCTGAGTTATTTGGTTGGTATATTAATGGTGGTAAATTAGCTTTACTTAATCAAGGGGATGAAAAAATACCTGAGAAGATTTTAGAGGCAATTAATAAATATGGCATTACACATATTAACTTTGTACCTTCAATGTTCCAGTTATTTATAAGTATCTTGTCTGTAGAAGCATTACAAACCATGCAAAGTCTAAAATATATATTCTTAGCAGGTGAAGCAGTAACACCAAATATTATTAAAAGGTTTAAAAAGCTTCAATTAAATACACGATTAGAAAATATTTATGGCCCAACAGAATCTACAATTTATGCAACAGCATACAATCTTTTAGATTATACAGATGGTGTAAATATTTCAATCGGAAAGCCATTAGATAATATTACAGCATATATTGTCAATGAACATAATATGTTACAGCCAATAGGCGTTGTAGGTGAATTATGTTTAGGTGGCGTAGGACTTGCAAAAGGTTACTTAAATAATGAGACATTAACTAATGAAAAATTTGTATCAAATCCTTTTGAAGCAAATACAAGAATGTATCGCACAGGTGACTTATGTCAGTGGCTGCCAGACGGTAATATTTTGTATTTAGGAAGATTAGATCATCAAGTAAAAGTGCGTGGTTTTAGAATAGAAATTGGTGAGATTGAGCAAGCATTAATGGATTTAGGCTTTATAAAATCAGTTGTAGTAATGGCAATTGAAGAAAATACTGGTGAAAAAGCACTTTGTGCATATTACACAGCAGATGAAACGCTGGAAATTAGTGAAATTAGAGAAAAACTAGGTGTAAGATTACCAGATTACATGATTCCTTCTTATTTTATTAAGTTAGATGCAATACCACTTAATCAAAGTGGTAAGGTAGATCGCAAGGCGCTTCCTAGACCAACGGAATATATGAAAAATAATGCAGTCTATATAGCACCAGAAAATGAAATAGAAGCAGATTTAGTTGAGTTATGGAAAGAAATTTTAAATGTAGAGCAAATAGGAACGGAAAATGATTTCTTTGAATCTGGCGGACATTCATTAAAAGCAGCTTTATTATTATCTAAGATTCATAAAGCATTTAATGTAAAACTTGAATTAAGAGATTTATTTACATATACAACGATCAAAAAGTTAGCAGGACGCATTGCACAAGTGACACAAAGAGATTATTTAAGTGTAGAAAAAGCAGAAGAGAGAGCATACTATCCTTTAACATCTACCCAAAGACGTCAATTTATTTTAAATCAAATAGATGATAATGATATAAGTTACAATTTACCAGTAACAATTAAAATTGAAGGACAATTAGATAAGATTAAATTAGAAAAAGCTATTGATGAATTAGTGGCACGTCATGACGTATTACGTACTTATTTTGAGGTAATAAATGATGAACCAGTAGCTAAAATAGCTGATGAAGTAAATGTACCAATTCAGTATGTTCAAGTAGACGAAAAGTATTTAGAGGAAAAAGTTAATGATTTTGTCAAACCATTTGATTTAGCACATGCACCACTTATGCGTGTAGGCATTTTTGAATATGGCATGAATCAATATGTCCTCGTAATAGATTTACACCATATTATTTCAGATGGTACATCTATAGATATATTAATTGAAGAGTTTGTTGCACTTTATAAAGGTGAAAAATTACCAGAAAATAAGATTGGATATAAAGATTTTGCAATATGGCAAACTGAAAAAGCAAACAATGAACAATTAGAAGAGCAGGGTGCATATTGGCTAAAAATGTTTGAAAATGATATACCAGTCTTAAATTTACCAACAGATTATACAAGACCAACTAGACAAGTTTACGAAGGAGATAATGTTTATTTTGAAACAAGCAAGGAATTAGCAACACAAATTTATCAGTTGGCACAACAAACAGGTACAACATTATACATGGTCTTATTAGCTGCATATAATACATTACTATATAGATATACAGGGCAAGAAGACATTGTAATTGGTTCACCAATAGCAGGACGTACACATGAAGAAGTAGAAAATGTAGTAGGTATGTTTGTTAATACGCTCGCACTTAGAAATCAGCCACAAGGTAAGCAAAGCTTTGAAGCATTATTAAATCAAGTGAAAGAAACGACTTTAGAAGCTTATAAAAATCAAGAGTATCCATTTGAACAATTGGTAGACAGATTAGATATTAAGAGGGATTTAAGCCGCAATCCATTATTTGATACAATGCTTATATTACAAAATACAAAAGGTGCAAATAAGATTTATGTAGAAGTACAAGATTTGGTAATACAGCCATTTGAATATGATAATAAGACTTCTAAGTTTGACATATCTTTAGATGCTATTGAAGAAGATGATGTCATTAAATTCCGCTTTGAATACTGCGTAAAATTATTTAAGAAATCAACGATGGAACGTATGGCAGGACATTTCTTAAATATATTAGCAAGTATATGTAATAATACGGATATTTTATTAGAGGAAATTGATTTATTAAAAGCGTGTGAACGTGCACAAATACTAGAAGAGTTTAATAATACAGCAGCTCCTTATGAAAAAGAAAAAACAATTCATCAGTTATTTGAGGAGCAAGTAGCACGTACACCACAGTATCCGGCGGTAAGAGTTGGGGAAGATTATTTAACTTATGAGCAGCTTAATAATAGAGTCAATAGAATTGCATATTTATTAAGAGAAAAAGGCATTAAACCTAATGATGTTGTAGGAATTATGCTAGAGCGATCTTTTGAAATGATTGTAGGGGTAATGGGTATTTTAAAAGCTGGGGCAGCTTATTTACCAATTGCACCACATTTTCCAGAAGAAAGAATCAAATACATGTTTGAAAATAGTAAAGCAAAATTAGTTTTAGTGCAAGAACGTTTTTCTAAGACTAAGGACTATGACTTAGAAGAAATTATTTTAGATGATGAAACACTTTATGAAGGTACTTGGGATAACCCAGAGTATGTGAATACTTCTCGTGATATGGCTTATATTATTTATACATCAGGTTCTACAGGACGTCCTAAAGGTGTAATGATTGAACATTATTCAGTTATTAATCGTATTAATTGGATGAATAAGATGTATCCAATTGATGAAAAGGATGTTATTTTGCAAAAAACACCATATACATTTGATGTATCTGTGTGGGAATTATTTTGGTGGAGTTTCACTGGTGCCAGTGTTTATATGTTACAACCAGAAGGTGAAAAAGATCCTGAGATTATTGCAGAAGCTATTGTTAAACATAATATTACAACAATGCACTTTGTACCTTCTATGCTCAATATATTCTTAGATTATATTGCTGATAAATATGACACTATAGATTTCTCAAGGTTAAAACAAGTGTTTGCAAGTGGTGAAGCATTATCACCATTACATACTCAGAAATTTAGAGAATACCTTTATGCAAATTATGGTACAAAACTTCATAACTTATATGGACCAACAGAAGCCACTGTAGATGTATCTTATTTTGATTGTATGGCAAGTGCACAAAACAAAGTTGTACCAATTGGTAAGCCTATTGATAATATTAATTTATTAGTTGTGGACAAATTAAATCATTTACAACCAATAGGTATAGCAGGAGAGCTTTGCATAGCAGGTGATGGTTTAGCTAGAGGTTATATTAATAATGAAGACTTAACAAATGAGAAATTTATTGAAAATCCTTATAAACCAGGTACTAAGATGTATCGTACAGGTGACTTAGTAAGATGGATGAATGACGGTAATATTGAATATTTAGGACGTATTGACTTCCAAGTAAAAATTAGAGGATTTAGAATAGAGTTAGGTGAAATAGAAAATGAATTATTAGCAGTTGAAAGTATTAAAGAAGCTGTTGTTATAGCTATAGAGGAAGCACAAAATGAGAAAGTATTATGTGCATATTTTGTAGGAGATGAAACGCTAACAGTTAGCCAGCTTAGAAGTGCACTTTCTAAGAATTTACCGGAATATATGTTACCAGCTTACTTTATACGTATAGACAAGATGCCATTATCAGCTAATGGTAAACTTGACCGTAAGGCCTTGCCAAAACCTCAAGAGCATATTAGTACAGGTGCAGATTATACAGCACCAGAAAATGAGGTTGAATTAAAATTAGTTGCTATATGGGAGAGAATATTAGGGATTGAAAAAGTAGGAACAACAGATTCCTTCTTTGAACTAGGTGGACACTCACTTAAAGCGACCGTTTTAGTTTCAAATATTGCAGAGCAATTTAATGTAAAAATACCTTTAAGAGAAATTTTCAACCATACAACAATTAAAGAGTTAGCAAATTATATTATGTCATGCAAGCAGTGCAGTTATACGGCTATTAAACCAGCTGATATTAAACCATACTACCCATTATCAAGTGCACAAAAGAGACTTTATATTCTTGAGCAGTTTGAAACGGATAGCATTGCTTATAATGTGCCTATTATGGTAGAAATGCAGGGCGCATTAGGTACATTAAAACTAAAACAAATTTTTGAAACGCTGGTGCACAGGTATGAAGTATTAAGAACAAGTATTCATACAGTAGATGGACAGCCAGTTCAAGTCATTCATGAAAATTTAGAAGTAGAAATCTCACAATATGAAGCAAATACAACGCAGCAACAAGAAGAAATTATGACGCGTTTTATTCAGCCATTTGATTTACAAAAGGCACCATTAATGCATGTTGGCACGATGAAGATGCAAAATGGTAATACAATGTTGATGATTGATTTACATCATATTATTACAGATGGTGTATCGAATCAGTTATTAATACAAGACTTTATAAATCTTTATACAGGCAAAGCATTAAAACCAGTTAAAGTACAGTATAAAGATTATGTAATGTGGCAACAAACTGAAGCTGTAAGAAAGCAATTGCAATTAGATGAAGTGTATTGGTTAGAACGCTTATCAGGTGAGATGCCAGTACTGGATTTACCAACAGATTATACAAGACCTGCAGTACAAAGCTTTGAAGGAGATAGCATTAACTTTAGACTTTCAAGTAAAGTAGCAGAAAGCTTAGAAAGTTTAGCTTCAAATACAAAAACAACTATGTATATGATTTTATTAGCAGCTTATAATGTTTTACTACATAAGTATACAGGTCAAGAAGATATATTAATTGGTTCACCTATTGCAGGTAGGGTGCATGCTGATTTACAAGATGTAATAGGTATGTTTGTTAATACATTAGTTATGCGTAATCAACCTGAAGGCAGTAAGCCATTTAATGTATTTTTAGATGAGGTTAAAGAGTCTACATTAGCAGCGTATGAGCATCAAAATTATCAGTTTGAAGAACTTGTTGATAAACTTCATTTACGTAGAGATTTAAGCCGTAATCCAGTATTTGATACAATGTTTGTTTTACAAAATACAGGCGTAGAAGAGGTAGTAACTTTAGAGGATGTAAATTTATCTGTACAAGATGCAAAGACTAATATGGCTAAGTTTGATTTAAATATTATTGCCACACAAGAAGAAGGAACAATTTTATTTGAAATTGAATATAGTACAAAGCTATTTAAAAAAGAGACAATTGAACGTTTAGCTTCTCACTTTAATAAGTTACTAGAGAATATTGCAGAGGTTCCAACACAAAGTATTGCATCATTAGAAATGATTTCAAAAGAAGAAACAGATAAAATCTTAAATGACTTTAATGCAACACATACAGTTTATCCTGCAACTCAAACAATTATTGAATTATTTGAGGAGCAAGTCGCAGCAAAACCTAATCATATAGCAGTTGTAGATGAAGTACAAAGTTTAAATTACAAAGAATTACAACAACGTGTAAATTCTTTAGCGGCTGTATTATTAGAAAAAGGCATTAAACAAGGTGAATTGGTAGGACTTATTGCAAGTAGAAATGTAGAAATGATTATTGGGACATTAGCTATTTTAAAGGCTGGTGGTGCATATTTACCAATAGATACTAAATATCCAGTAGAACGTATTAATTATATGTTAAAAGATGGTGAAGTAAAATTATTACTCACGGATAATGGGCTTAAAGAGCAAGTAGTATTTGAAGGTCAAATGATTGATCTTACGGACAAGTTACTTTATACACTAAATATGCCAATACACAAAGTACAAAATACCCCAGATGATTTGGCTTATGTTATTTATACATCAGGTTCTACAGGACAGCCTAAAGGTGTTATGGTAACGCAGCGTAATGTTGTAAGACTTGTAAAAAATACGAAGTATATTGCATTTACAGCCCAAGATCGCATTTTACAGACGGGTGCTATTGTATTTGATGCATCAACCTTTGAAATATGGGGCGCATTATTAAATGGTTTAAGCTTGTATTTAGTAAGAGATGAAATACTTTTAAATGCAAGAAGACTTGAAGAAGCAATACAAAAATATGAAATTACCATTATGTGGTTAACAGCGCCGCTCTTTATGCAACTTGTACAAGACAGACCAGCAATGTTTAAATGCATGAAGTATCTTCTTGTAGGTGGGGATGTAGTCTCTGCAAAACATGCCAATTTAGTAAGAAAAAATGCACCAGGACTTCAAATGCTTAATGGTTATGGTCCAACAGAAAATACAACATTCTCAACAGTATATCCAATTGAAAAGGATTATGAGTCTAATATTCCAATTGGTAAGCCTATTAGCAATTCAACAGCTTATGTTGTAGATACTAAGGGTAGATTGCAACCTATTGGTGTACCAGGTGAACTTTGGGTAGGAGGAGATGGTGTAGCCAAAGGCTATTTAAATAAACCAGAACTTACTGCTGAGAAATTTATAGATAATCCATTTGGTGAAGGCAAAGTTTATAAGAGTGGTGACCTTGTAAGATGGCTTGAAGATGGCAATATAGAATTTATGGGAAGAATTGACCAACAAGTTAAAATCAGAGGATTTAGAATAGAAATCGGTGAAATCGAGAAGGAATTAGTAAAAATTCAAGCAGTTCAAGAAGCTATTGTAATAGCTGTAGGTACAGAAAGTTCTGAGAAAGCACTTTGTGCATATTTCACTGCAACATATGAAGTAACAGCCAATGACTTAAGGAATCAATTAGCTAAAAAGTTACCTGAATATATGCTACCTTCTTATTACATGCAACTTAGCCAAATGCCACTTAATCGAAATGGTAAAGTAGATCGTAAGGCATTACCAAAGCCAGATGGAGAAAGTATTATTAACAATAGTACATATATGGCACCAGCGAATAAGATAGAAAATGAGTTAGTGCAATTATGGCAAGATGTATTAAAAGTTGAAAGAGTAGGTATTATAGATAATTTCTTTGGACTTGGTGGACATTCACTTAAGGCAATGTTATTAATCGGAGAGATTTATAAGCACTTTAATGTTGAAATGACAATCAAGACATTATTTGCAGCACAAACCGTTAAAGAGCAAGCTGCTTATATTCAAAAAGCAGTTAAAAAAGATTACGAAGTAATTGAAAAAATAATTCAAGAAACGTATTATCCATTATCTTCTGCTCAAAAGAGAATATATGTTGTAAATAGCTTAATGCCTGATAGTACAGCTTATAATGTACCATTTACAGGAATTATAGAAGGTAAATTAGAAAAAGAGATGTTAGAACAAGCCTTTAATAAGTTAATTCAAAGGCATGAAGCATTAAGAACATCCTTTATGCTTGTAGATGGACAACCTATGCAACAGATAGCAGAAAAAGTAGACTTCAGTTTAGCTTATGAGGAAGCAAGTGATGAGGAATTAGATATAATAATTGAGCATATGATAGAGCCATTTGATTTAAGTTGTGCACCATTGATTAGAAGTAAGTTAGTTAAATTAGGTGAAGAAAAATATGCCATAATCATAGACTTACATCATATTATTACAGATGCAACTTCAATGAATATTTTAATTGGGGAATTACTTGAACTTTATAAAGGTGAGTCACTTGAACCACTTGAAATACAATACAAGGATTTTGCAACATGGCAAAACAAGTTATTACAGTCTGAAGCCATTAAAAAACAAGAAGCTTATTGGTTAAATTATTTAAGTGGTGAAATCCCAGTTTTAAATTTACCAACAGATTATAATCTAATGACTGAGCAAAATCATGAAGGTAAACAAATTGACTTTACGATAGATCAAGAAATACAAGATGGTTTGAAAGCTATTAATAAACAAACAGGAAGTACAATGTATATGACATTATTAGCAGCTTATAATGTGTTATTAGCAAAATATACAGGACAAGATGATATTATCGTAGGTTCACCAATTGCAGGTAGAAATCATCCAGAAATCAATCAAGTAGTAGGTATATTTATTAATACATTAGCAATTAGAAACTATCCTCAAGGTAAAAAATCATTTAATACGTTCTTAAATGAGGTAAAAGAAAATGTATTAGGTGCATTTGAAAATCAAGATTATCAATTTGAAGAGCTTATTGAGAAGTTAGATATAAAGAGAGATTTAAATAGAAATCCATTATTTGATACATTATTTGCAATGGAAAATACATCTAATAGCCAGTTACAGACTCAGGAGTTTACTGTAGAGAGTTATGAATTAGATAATAAGAGCTCGAAGTTCTATATTACATTACATGCTTCTGAGAAAGATGATGAAATGTATTTTGACTTTGAATATAGTACGCAGCTTTTTAAAGCAGAAACTATTGAGCGTATGATTAAGCATTTTAAACAAATATTAAGATGCATTATAGCCAATCCATCAGTAACGCTAGATGAAATAAATTTAGTAACAGCAGAAGAAGAGCAGCAAATATTAAGTGATTTTAATAAGGTTTATAAACCTTATAATATGCAACAATCCATTTTAGAATGCATTGAAAGACAAGTAGAAGTAGGGCCAAATCAAATAGCTGTTGTTTATGAAAAACAAATGTTAACTTATAGCGAATTAAATAGTAGAGCAAATCAATTAGCACACTATTTAATGAAACAATCAATAAAGGCACCTATTATTGGGATTATGGCGAAGTCATCAGTAGAACTTATTATTGGTATGTTGGCTATTTTAAAAACAGGTAATAGTTATTTACCAATATCACCTGAATTCCCAGAAGAACGTATACAATATATGTTAGATGATAGTAAGGTGACAGTACTCATTACAGTTGATGATGAAGTACCAAATGTATCTAGCTTGGTAACATGCATTAACATAAATAGTCCAGAAATTAGTGAGGAATTTGCAGATAACTTACAAGTGGATATTAAAAAGGAAGATTTAATGTATATAATCTATACTTCTGGAACAACTGGTCAGCCTAAAGGTGTACAGATACAACATCAAAATGTTGTAAACTACATGACATGGTTTGTAAGTAAGTATGAGATTAATAATATGGATAAGACAGCACTTGTATCTTCAGCTAGCTTTGACTTAGGTTATACAGCTTTATACTCTGCATTAATTAGTGGTAGTACATTACATATGACTGATAAAGCATTATATAGTGATCCAGAACAGATATTAGATTATATAGAAGCAGCACAAATTACTTATATAAAATTAACACCATCATTATTTAAAGCTATTGTTTCAACACAAAGTTTTAAAGAAGGTCAGAAGTGTCAAAGTTTAAGATTAATCGTTTTAGGTGGTGAAAAATTTGATGTAGAGGATGTTGAAAAATATCATAGTTATTATCCAAATACACAGTTTGTAAATCACTATGGACCAACAGAAACGACTATAGGCTGTATTACCCATTCAATTGACTTTAATGAATATAAGCTATTTAAAGCTCAGCCAGTTATTGGAAGACCAATTGATAATGTAACCGCTTATATTGTAAATAATTCTAATAAGCTTCAACCAATAGGGGTACCAGGACAATTAGTAATATCAGGATATGGTCTATCAAAAGGCTATATGAATAAGCCTGAATTAACAAATCAAAAATTTGTGGCTAATCCATATTTACCTGGTGAGAAGATGTATTTAACAGGTGACTTAGCAAAATGGATGCCAAATGGTACGATTAGTTTTATTGGACGTATGGATGAACAAGTAAAAATTAGAGGATATCGTGTAGAGATTGGTGAAATAGAAGCAGCACTTAAACAATATGTAGGTATTAAAGATGTAATTGTAATGGTTTATACAGGTAATAATGAAGAAAAGAGTTTATGTGCTTATTATGTAAGTGAAGAATATATTGATATCAGTGACCTAAGAGCAATGCTTACAAAACATTTACCAGAATATATGTTACCTTCTTATTACATTAGAATAGATCGTGTACCATTAACAGCTAATGGAAAGGTGGCTACTAGGGAATTACCAGAACCTACAGAAGCTGTTGGTAAAGAGGTAGCATATGTCGCACCAGAAAATGAAATCGAAGAGAAGCTTCTTGAATTATGGCAGCAAATATTAGGTAGTAAACATATTGGAATAATCCATAATTTCTTTGAAGTAGGTGGACATTCACTAAAAGGTATTGTATTAACAGCAGAGATTTATAAAGTTTTTGAATGTAAAATATCATTAAAACAAATCTTTGAATTCCCTACAATTAAACAGCAAGCTCAATATATTAAGGAATCTGGCAAAGAAGAGTTTATAGAAATTACTAAGGCAAAAGAAGCTGAATATTATCCACTTTCTTCAGCACAAAAGAGAGTATATGCTTTAAGTCAGTTTGATAAAGACAATACAAATTATAATATGCCAGCAATATATGTATTGAAAGGTAAACTTGACGTAGCGCAAGTAGAAAGCATATTTGAAATATTAATTAATAGACATGAGGCCCTTAGAACATCTTTCCATTTAGAAGGACAGCAGCCTGTACAAAGAATTCATGAACATGTGACATTTAAAGTAGAAGAATTTAATGTAGCTGAAAATACAGACTTAAATAGCTTAGTTTATAAAGAAATAGAAAGAAAGTTCATAAGACCATTTGACTTAACAAAAGTACCTCTTATTAGAGTAGGTGTCGCAAAATTAGGTCAAGATAAAATGTTACTGATGTATGATAAACATCATATTATATCTGATGGTGTTTCTCGTAGTATTTTATTAGAAGAATTCATGAAGTTATATAGTGGTGAGTCTCTCAGTGATATGAGATTACAATACAAGGACTTTGCAGTATGGCAAAATCAATTATTTAAAACAGCTTTAATGCAGAAGCAAAAGGATTATTGGCTTAATGTATTTAGTGATGAATTACCTGTTCTAAGTATGCCAACAGATTATTCAAGACCACTTGTAAAAACATTTGAGGGAAAAACTATTAATTATGCAGTACCATCAACACTTTATAAAGCATTGAAGAAATTAGCTTTAGAAACAGAAACGACGCTTTATATGATTTGTATGGCAGCCTATAATATATTACTTTCTAAATATACAAATCAAGAAGATATTATCATTGGTACACCAACAGCAGGTAGACAACATGCAGATTTACAAAATATTGTAGGTATGTTTGTTAATACACTTGCTATAAGGTCTTACCCAAGAAAAGATATGACATTTAATGAATTCTTAAAACAAGTTAAACAAAATATATTAGGTGCATTTGAAAATCAAGATTACCAATTTGAGGAATTAATTGAGAACTTAAATCTTCCTAGAGATTTAAGCCGTAACCCATTATTTGATACAATGTTTGTTATGCAAAATACAGGTGCAGAAGAAATAGAGACAAGAGATATTATTGCTAAAGCTGTATCATTTGATTACACAATTTCAAAATTTGATTTTATGTTAGTGGTTACATCATGCAAAGAAGAATTAGAAATTAACCTTGAATATAGTACAAAACTCTTTAAAGAATCAACTATGCAGCAATTTTTAATGCGTTATATGATGGTACTTGAAAATATCGTTAAACAATCAGAAATCAGACTAGGTAATATATCAGTACTTTCCGATGCTGAAGAAGAAAAAATCTTATATGCATTTAATAATACAAAGCAAGAGTATCTAAGATCTCAAAGCATAATGGAGATATTTGATGAGCAAGTTAATAAGACACCAGATGCAGTAGCAGTTGTTTATGAAAGGGAATCTTTAACTTATAGCATTTTACAACAAAAGGTAAATGCATTAGCTTATGCATTACGTCAAAATGGTGTGAAGCGAGAAGACTTAGTAGGATTGATTGCAAAGCGTAGCATAGAAATGATTATAGGCACATTAGCTATACTAAAAGCAGGGGCAGCATATGTACCTATTGATGCTAAGTATCCTGTAGAACGTATCAACTATATGTTAAAAGATGCTGATACTCAAGTTGTTTTAACAGATAGTGGCTTAAAAGAGGGTGTATTATTTAACGGAACAGTAATTGACTTAATGACATTTGACTATGAAAGTGCAGAAAGTGAAAATATAGTAGCAATTAACGCAGCAGAAGATTTAGCTTATGTCATTTATACATCTGGTTCAACAGGACAACCTAAAGGTGTTATGGTAACGCATCGTAACATTATAAGACTTGTAAAGAATACAAACTATGTAACATTCAATCAAGAAGATCATATGTTACAAACAGGTGCCATCGTATTTGATGCATCAACCTTTGAAATATGGGGAGCTTTATTAAATGGCTTAAGCTTATACTTAATAAGCGACACCGTACTTTTAAATTCAAAAATGCTAGAAGAAGCGATTAAAGAATATGGCATTACAACAATGTGGTTAACAGCGCCACTCTTCATGCAACTTGTACAAGAAAGACCAGCTATGTTTAATGGCGTGAAATATTTAATTATTGGTGGGGATGTTGTATCTGCCAAACATGCTAACTTAGCAAGAAAATATGCACCTAATATGCAGCTTCTCAATGGATATGGTCCTACAGAAAATACAACTTTCTCAACAACATATCCTATTGAAAAGGATTTTGAATCTAATATTCCAATTGGTAAACCTATTACGAATTCAACGGCTTATGTTGTTAGTGAACAAGGTAAATTACAACCTATTGGAGTACCAGGTGAACTTTGGGTAGGTGGCGATGGTGTTGCAAGAGGCTACTTGAATAATCCAGAATTAACAGCTGAAAAATTTATAAATAATCCTTTTGGTGAAGGTAAAATTTATAAGACCGGAGATTTAGTAAGATGGCTTGAAGATGGCACTATAGAATTTATGGGAAGAATTGACCAACAAGTTAAAATTAGAGGATTTAGAATTGAAATTGGTGAGATAGAAAAAGAATTAATTGCAATTTCTGGCATTAAGGAAGCATGCGTTGTAGCAAGAGGTAATAATAGTTCTGAAAAATCATTGTATGCATATTTTACTGCAGAAGAAAAAATGCCAATCAACGTAGTAAAAAAACAACTGTCAGTAAAATTACCAGAGTATATGATTCCATCATATTTTATGCAGATAGATAAAATGCCACTTAATCAAAATGGTAAAATCAATAAAAAAGAGCTACCTACTATAGATATGGCTATAATGGATGAAGAAACTTATGTAGCACCAACTAATGAAATCGAATGTCAGGTAGTAGAAATATGGCAAGAAATCTTAGGTATACAACGTATAGGCATACACGATAATTTCTTTGAAATAGGGGGACATTCATTAAAAGCAGTTCTTTTAATTGGGGCAATCCGTAAACAATTTAATATAGAGATTAGTTTAAGTAATATATTTGAGTTAAGTACTGTAGAAAGTTTAGCAGTTTATATTAGTGAGGCAAAACAAATACATTTTGAAGCAATAGAAAAAGTGCCAGAGCAACCTTATTATGAATTATCAGCAGCACAAAAACGTTTGTATATTATTGACAACCTAATAACAGATACAACAGATTATAATGTACCATTTACAGTATTAATTACTGGAAAGCTTAATATAGAACAACTTAATGAGGCATTTGAAAAGTTAATTAAGAGACATGAGATATTAAGAACAGTTTTTGTTCAAATAGATGGTACACCATATCAGAAGGTAGAAGAACAGATAGACTTTAAGCTTGATTATTATGAAAAAGAGGAAGATGAAGTTTCTAATTTTATTACGCAGCTTATTAAGCCTTTTGATTTAAAAGTAGCACCTTTAATGCGAGGCGCAGTTATAAAAATAGTAGAAGACAAGTATGTGTTATTTATAGATATACATCATATTATTACAGACGGTACATCATTAGGTATTTTTATTCATGAGTTAATTGATTTATATGAAGGAAAATCACTTATGATAGCTAAACTTCAATATAAGGATTTTGCAGCATGGCAAAATAAATTATTACAATCAGATAAATTAAAGGCTCAAGAAGAATTCTGGTGTAAGGAATTTGCAGATGAGATTCCAGTACTTAACTTACCAACAGATTATGCAGTACAAGAAAGCAAAGAGATTAAAGGTGATCGCGTACAATTTAATTTAGATAATACAGTATTAGAAGAATTAAAAGCCTTAGCACAAAAAACAGGTAGTACACTATATATGATTTTATTAGCTGCATATAATATACTTCTTTATAAATACACAGGTCAGGAAGATATAGTAGTAGGTACACCAATTGCAGGTAGAAATCATCCAGACCTTACAAATGTTCTTGGAATGTTTGTGAATACAATTGCTTTAAGAAATAATGTAATCGGTGAAAAACATTTTACAGATTTTCTAGAAGAAGTTAAAGAACGTAGTATTAAGGCATTTGAAAATCAAGATTATCAATTTGAAAGCTTAGTTTCTAAATTGAATGTAACAAGAGATTTTAATAGAAATCCATTATTTGATACAATGTTTACTTTAGAAAATACAGAAGGGGTAAACTATGACTTTGAAAGTTTAACAGTAGAAGAGTATCAAACATCACATGATGTAGCAAAATTCTTTATTACTTGTCATACAGTAGAGAAAGAAAATGGATTATATGTTGACTTTGCGTATAATGCAAATCTCTTTAAAAGAATGACTATTGAGCGTATGGCACAACACTTTGAAAATATTATTAAAGCGATATTAGTTGAGCCAACACTTCTGTTAGATGATATTCAAATGTTATCAAAAGAGGAAGAAGAACATGTATTAGCATTTAATACTAAATGTTATGAATCATATGAGAAAACGACTGTAACTAAAGTATTTGAACAACGTGTAAAAGAAACACCAAACCATATAGCAGTTGTTTTTGAGGGAGAAACGCTTACTTATAAAGCATTAAATGAGAAAGCTAACCAAGTTGCAGATTACTTATACGCACAAGGATTAGTAACAGGGGAAATGATTGGTATTGTAACAGAACCTTCACTAAATATGATGGTAGGTATATTGGCAATCTTAAAATTAGGTAAAGGTTATTTACCAATTGACCTATCATTCCCTAAAAAACGTATAGAGTATATGTTACAAGATAGTAAGGTAGATGTATTATTAATACCAACAGAAAAATGTTTAGCCATTGATGAAGCAATAAATCAAGTATTAATTCAGAATCTAAAAGTTGATGAGACTACATGTAAAAGAGAAGATGTAATTTATAATGGGGCAGATGTACTTTATACAATTTATACTTCTGGTACGACTGGTAAACCTAAAGGTGTAAGTATTAATCATAATAATTTATTGAACTATATCAATTGGTTTATGACTACATTTAAAGTGACATCAGATGACCGTACAGTACTTTTATCTTCTGCAAGTTTCGACTTAGGCTATACATTAGTTTATTCAGCATTATTAGGTGGCACACAATTACATATTGTAAGTAGGAAGAAATACTCAGAACCAGAAGAAATTTTAGATTATATACAAACACAAAAAATAACTTACATTAAAGGAACACCATCTTTATTTAATACAATAGTGAATACACATAGTTTTGATTCAGGTAATCAATGTGACACATTAAGACTTATTGTATTAGGTGGAGAAAAGATTAATACATTAGATATTGAGAAATATCATGCACATTATGAAAAAGCACAAATTGTTAATCACTATGGACCAACAGAAACGACTATAGGTTGTATTGCATATCCTATAGATTTTGAAAACTTTGAGGAGTTTAAAGGACAACCTGTTATAGGTAGACCAATTACGAATATGCAAGCTTATATTTTAAATAAAGCATTAAAATTACAACCAATAGGAATAGTAGGAGAAATAGCAATATGTGGAGAGGGTGTTTCAAATGGCTATAGAAATAATAGTGATTTGACAAATGAGAAATTTATAGAGAACCCTTACAATCCAAATTATAAGATGTATTTGACAGGCGATTTAGGAATGTGGACATCAGAAGGTACGATTAAGTTTATTGGTCGTAAAGATGAACAAGTTAAAATAAGAGGCTATCGTATAGAGGTTAAAGAGGTTGAAAATGTTATTAAGCAATACGAGGGCATTAAAGAGACATTAGTAGTAGTTAAAGAGCATCAAGGAGAAAAAACATTATGTGCGTATATCGTGCCTGTTAAAACATTGGATATAAATAACTTAAGAGCAGAAATAGCAAAATCTTTACCTAATTATATGCATCCATCTTACTATATTCAGTTAGATCAAATACCACTTACACCTAATGGTAAGGTTGATTATAAAGCACTGCCAGCATTAGCTGAAGATCATTTAATAATGAACACAGAATACGTGTTACCAGATAATGAAATCGAACATGAATTATTAAGAATATGGCAACAAGTACTAGGCATTCATAAGATTGGTACAAAACATAATTTCTTTGAAATAGGTGGTCATTCGTTAAAAGCAGTTGTATTAAGTGCTCAGATATTTAAAGCTTTCCATATGGAAATACCACTTAGAAAGATATTTGATTTACCAACAATTAAAGAGCAAGCTCACTATATTCAAAATGGTTCAAATACAGTGTATACAAATATTGAAAAGGCAGCTGTGGCACCAGATTATCCAATGTCATCAGCACAAAAGAGAATGTATGCATTAAATCAACTTGTGACAGAAAGTACTAATTATAATATGCCATCTGTGTATTTAGTAGAAGGTCAACTAGATATGAAGCGTTTAGAAGAAAGTTTTGAGACACTTGTTCAAAGACATGAGTCTTTAAGAACTTCATTCCATATGGTAGAGGATAAACCTATTCAAGTAATTCATGAAGATATAGCATTTAAAGTAGAGCATATAGCAGTAGAAAAACCTATAGAAATACAATCTGAAAAGGGAATAAAGGCAGTAAAAGCAATCTGTAAAGAGTTTATTAGACCATTTGATTTAAGTAAGGCACCATTATTTAGAGCAGGCGTAGCAAAAATTGATGAGAATCAATATATACTTATGGATGATAAACACCATATTATTTCAGATGGTGTATCACGTGGTATTTTATTAAAAGAATTAATGATGATTTATAATGGTCAAACATTGTCTGCATTACGTATACAATATAAGGATTTTGCAGTATGGCAAAATAAACTTTTTGAACAAGGTATTATTCAAAAGCAAGAGGCTTATTGGTTAAAACAATTTGAAGGAGAACTTCCAGTATTAAATTTACCTTTAGATTATCAAAGACCAGCTATCAAGCAATTTGAAGGAGATACGATTAAATTAGAAATCCCTCACACACTTTATGAGGCATTAAAAGATTTAGCATTAAAGACAAATACAACACTTTATATGGTTTTAATGGCTACATATAATATGCTGCTTTATAAATATACGGGACAGGAAGATATTATTGTAGGTACGCCAACAGCAGGTAGAACAGATTCTGATTTACAAAATATAGTAGGAATGTTTGTTAATACATTAGCTATAAGAAATAAGATAAGTGGAGAAATAACATTTAATGAATTTTTTAAATGATTTAAAAGAGCAAGTATTAGATGCATTTACAAATCAAGATTATCAATTTGAGATGTTAGTAGAGAAATTAGGTCATAAGAGAGACTTAAGTAGAAATGCCTTATTTGATGTAATGTTTGTTATGCAAAATATGGACATGGGTAAAGAAACATTATCTACATTAAGCATTAAACCATTAGATTATGAAAATGATGTAGCTAAATTTGATATTACCTTATTAGCTGAGACAGCAGATGATGAGATGATTTTAAATATAGAATATAGCACAAAATTGTTTAGAAAAGAAACAATCCAAAAGCTAGGCGAGCATTATATTAATTTACTGAAAGCAGTAGTATTATTGCCAGAGCAAACAATTAAAGACATAGAAATGCTTTCAAAGGATGAGCGTATACAAATTGTAGAAGACTTCAATCAAACACAAGTAGAGGATACGAAATATGACACCATACAAGAAATCTTTGAACAGCAAGCGGCGAAGTATCCTGAACAAGTAGCTCTTTGGTTTAATGATGAAAAGATGACGTATAAAGTACTTAATGAAAAAGCAAATGGACTAGCTAGAAAGCTCAGAGAAAAGAGTGTAATAGCACAGACAATTGTAGGGATTATGATGCCACGCTCTATAGATATGATTGTTGCGATATTAGCTATTATTAAAGCAGGCGGTGCATATTTACCAATTGATATTACTTATCCATTAGCACGTAAGAAATATATGTTAGAAGATAGCAAGGCACAGCTTCTTATAGTAAATGAAGCTATAACAGAAGATTTAAGTTTTGATGGACAGCTTATTAATTTACAAGAAATGTTGATTGAGCCATGTGAGAACTTAACATGTATGAATGCTGTAAATGATTTAGCTTATATCATTTATACATCTGGTTCGACAGGAAAACCTAAAGGAGTTATGCTAGAGCATAAGGGACTTGGCAACCTAAAAATGTTCTTCCAAAAAGAATTTAATATTACCCATCAAGATTGCATTGTTCAATTTGCAAGTACTTCATTTGATGCATCAGTTTGGGAAATATTTATGGCACTTCATAATGGCGCAACATTGTGTTTAGTACCTAAAGAAGCTATTAGTGATCCTCGTTTATTTGAAGATTATCTGAATGCCCATAAGGTAACAGTAGCAACATTACCACCAGCTTATTTAAGTCAATTAACACCAGATAACTTAGAAAACTTACGTTTGATAATTACGGCTGGTTCTGCAACAAATCCAGAGTTAATTGCAAAATGGAAAGATTGTGTACGTTATATTAATGCTTATGGACCAACAGAGACAACTATATGTGCGACAACATGGGAAGTAGCAGCAAGAGAAGATCAAAAAGTGCCAATTGGTAAGCCAATAAGCAATACACAGATTTATATAGTAGATACTTATAATCAGGTTGTCCCAATTGGTGTAGTTGGTGAAATCTGTGTCGGTGGTATGGGTGTAGCGAGAGGTTACTTAGGCAGGCCAGAATTAACAAACGAAAGATTTATAGAAAATCCATTTAATAGTGACGGAAAACTCTATAAAACAGGTGACTTAGGAAGATGGTTACCAGATGGTAATATTGAATTCCTAGGTCGAGCAGATTATCAAGTAAAAATAAGAGGCTATAGAATTGAACTTGCAGAAATAGAGAATGAATTATTACATCATCCATTAATTAAAGAGGCTGTTATTATTGATAAGCAAGTAGGAGAAAGTAAGGATAAAGTATTATGTGCATATTATGTTTCAAATGAATCTCTAACAAGTACTGAACTTAGAAGCTATTTAAGTGAAAACTTACCAGAATATATGATACCATCATACTTTATACCATTAGAGAGTATCCCACTTACATCAAATGATAAGGTAGATAGACAGGCCTTACCAAGCCCAGAAACACTATTGCAACATACAGAAGCACAATTAATTATAAGTGATACAGAACAAGCGTTAATTAAATTATGGGAAAATGTTTTAGGTATAAAAGGCATAGGCATTAATGATGATTTCTTTGAAGTAGGAGGACATTCTTTAAATGCAAATGTATTAATTCGTCAGATTAATGATTACTTTAATATTGCATTAAATTTTGCAGAAATGTTTAGCTATACAAGACTAAGGGATATGGCAAAATACATTGAAAGTAAGATGGATACAAATAAATCTAATGATTTAATTGTCTTATTGAAAGATGGAAAAGATACTCAAAACGGTGTGTTCTTTATCCATGACGGAAGCTGTGAAGTTAGCGGCTATCGAGAGATTGTAAAAGCACTTAATATTAATTGCAAGGTATGGGGAATTAATGCAAGCAAGTTAAATACTTATGAAGTATCTTCTATAGAGACGTTAGCATATCGTTATATCAAATTAATTGAAAGTGTACAAAGTAGTGGAACCTATCATTTTGTAGGATGGAGTTTAGGTGGAACAATAGCTTATGAAATGATAAGACAATTAGAAGATAGTCATAAAGAAGTAGGCTATTTTGCAATGCTAGATACAACAGCTCCTAATAAGCAGTTAGTACAGAAAAATGCAGTATCTCTAAAAGGTGAAAAAGAATTTGTAAAGGCGCTTATAACGAATACAAGTTTAGTCAAACAAATTAATAAATGTAAGATCATAGAAGATGTTTGGAAAAAGGCTATTGAAACTATTAGCACCGACATAAATACACCTGAACAATTACAAGCATTTAAAGAAACTCTTCCACAAAATATAGCTTATTTAATTCCTAATATTGAACAAGTTTCTGTTAGCGAATTATTGCAATATGTCATGAGTATAAGAGCATTACAGCAAGCAGCAGTTACATATATACCTAGAACTAATATTAAAGCAGCAATTACTTATTTTAGTGCAAGCAACAAGGAAAAGACAAATGATCAACAGTGGAATAAGTATAGTGATGTGGAAGTTATTGAGGCATTAGGCACACATAGGACTATGGTAAAAGGAGAAGGTGCTATAAAGATTGCCCAAAGTATAAGTTCAGAAATTAATAAGCGATGTATTTGAGGAGAAAATAATCATGAAAAATAAGAGTACAAAGAAAAAGCAATTGCCTCAAAACAATTTTAAGAGAATATGTTACTATACAAGGCCATATTGGAATTTCTTATTAGCATGTTTAGTGTTTTCGCTCATTTTAGTGGGCATTAATCTTTATTTATCTCAAATAATTAGCACACTTGTAGAACAACTACAAGATAAAAAGTCTAATGGATTAGTTAAATATGTGTATATTATTGCAGGTATAACTGTAAGTGGTGTTATTTCCAGTTACTTTGTGAAATATACAGCTGCAAGGTTTAGCTTTTATTCCATAAGAGATATTCGAAGTGCACTTTATGCACACATTGAAAAGATTAATGTAAGCTATATTGAGCAGAATCATTCAGGAGAAATTGTATCAAGACTTACGAATAACATCATATTGTTACAAGAATTCCTGGAAAATAATTTAAAGAACTTTGTATATGAACCCATATTATTTTTAGGTGCGTTTATACTGCTTTTACGTATTAATGGGATTTTATTATTAATTAGCATTGTGACAATGGGCATTACAATGGGACTTACATTTATTGTTGTTATTCCTGTTAAACAAAGAATTAAATTATTACAAAAAGGAATTGCGAAAGTAAATGCGACTTACCAAGACAATATCAATGGTGTGAGTATTGTTAAAACATATAATTTATACGACAAGTTATTTAATAAATATGCCTATTTATTAGATTGTACTTTAAAAGAAAGTTTGAGCATTGAGAAGATTAATTCTCTATTAGTACCTATAGGAACTATTTTAGGTATAGGTCCTATTATTGTAAGTGTCATCTGTGGAGGATATCTGTGTGTTGCAGGTATCCTCACCTCAGGTGAATTATTGGCTTTCATATATTTACTAGATTTTCTATCCAATTCAGCAGCGATGTTACCAAGAATGCTTACAGAATATAAAACTGTTTCAGGTGTAGTCGAACATTTATTTGAGATATTAGACCAACCTATTGAAAAAGAAGGTGGTAACAATGTACTTCAATGGAATGCAGAAAATATTATTGAATTTAATAATGCAAAATTTGCATATAATGACTCAAATACTGTACTTGAAGGGGTAAAATTTAATGTAAGAAAAGGAACTACAGTAGCTTTAGTAGGCTCAAGTGGAAGTGGTAAAAGTACAATTATTAAGTTGATTTGTGGTTTTTATGAATTAAGTGAAGGTAGGATTAATTTATGGGGACAGCCAATTGAAACATTAGACTTAAAAATGATACGTTCTAATATTTCATTAGTGTCGCAAGATATATATCTTTTACCAAATACAATAGCAGAAAATATAGCTTATGGGATGGAAAATGTTACGATTGATGAAATTGTTGAGGCAGCAAGAGCTGCTAATGCGGATGAATTTATTCAACATTTACCAAACGGCTATAATACAGTATTAGAGGAAAGAGGAAACAGTTTATCAGGTGGTCAAAGGCAACGCATTGCTATAGCAAGAGCTTTTCTCAGGAAAGCACCACTTGTTTTATTAGATGAGCCTACCTCAGCACTAGATACCCATTCAGAAGTTTTAATTCAAGAATCTTTAGAGCGTATAAGAGAAAATAGTACAGTACTTGTAATCGCACATAGATTATCAACAATTAGGAATGCAGATGAAATTATTGTTCTCGATAAAGGAAAAATTGTAGGAAGAGGAACACACGAAGAATTAATGTGTAATAATCTCTATTATAAACAATTAAATGAGCAGCAGATGCCACAAGAAAACTATGAAAATAATGAGGAGAGAAGAGAACATGCTTAATTTAATAGGAATGAAAGAATTTAAACGTTTAATGTCCTATATGAAACCTCGAAGCAAATCCTACATTATTGGTTTAATAGGGCAAAGCATAGGAAATGCAAGTATGTATATTCTATTAGCTTTTGTATTAGAAAGACTAGTAGTAGCTGCACAGGCATCTGATTTATCATTAATAATAGGCATTCTGAAGATATTAGGAATTGCAGCACTTATATTAATAATCAGTTTGCCAATTTGCTTTTATTATTATAAAAAAGCTATAAGAGAAACGATGGTTATCATTAAACAAGAAGTATTTCAAAAGCTTCAACGATTGCCTATAAGTTACTTTGATACACATCATAGTGGCAATATTATTTCTCGATTTGCAAATGACACATTATTAGCAGAAAAAGCTTTTACAGAAAATTTAAGAGAAATTGTTTCAACACTTGTTTTAGGAATAGGTTCAGCTATTATAATGTTTATTTTGGATTGGAAGATTACATGTATTTTATGCATAATGGGTGTCTTTTTAACATTTATTAATACATTGTTTTCAAAGCCTATTCATGAATTAAGTAATAAAGTTCAAAATAGTATGGGGTATTTAACAGAAAAGTATACAGACCAATTAGCTGGTTTTTATGTCTTAAAAATGTTTGGAACAAATCATAGTGGATATAAAGGTTTTGAAGATGTAAATGAAAATTTGACCACATTATCAGTAGCAAGGTCTAATAAAGTCGCTGTATTAGAAGGAACTAATTATTTTTTAAGTATGATAGGATTTGGCGGTTCATTAATGATAGGAACATTCCTTGTAATGAATGGCGAAATTGAGATTGCTACACTGGCGGCTGTTATACAACTACAAATTAATATTAGTGAGTCGTTTTTAAGTATAGGTAAATGCTTTTCAACATTACAAATTTCGTTAGCTTCAGCTGGACGTTTATTTGAACTCTTAGATTTAGATGAAGAAATAAGTGGTGAAACTCGAAAAGGGGTTATAAGTGAATTTACACAAGATGAAATAATAACGCAGCCTATCATAGAATTCAAGGATTTAGAGTATAGTTACAACCAGCAAGATTATGCTATTAACGGTTTATCATTAAAGGTTGAGAAAGGTCAAAATGTTGCATTTGTAGGTCCAAGTGGAGGTGGTAAAAGTACTTTGTTAAAATTATTAGTAGGTTTTTATCCGCCAACCAAAGGTGTTTTAGAAATAATGGGTAAACCTATTGGGGCGTATAATTTAGATTATTTAAGAAGTCAAGTGACATATGTGCCTCAAGAAGTTTATCTTTTTGCAGATACAATTAAGGAGAATATACGATATGCTAGACCAAATGCAACAGATGAAGAGATTATAACAGCTGCCCAAAGTGCCAATATACATGAATTTATAACAGCATTGCCAGAAGGTTATAATACTATAATTGAAGAAGGAGGAAAAAATATATCAGGCGGTCAAAGACAAAGAATAGCAATTGCTAGGGCATTTTTAAAAGATACACCTATTGTTTTACTAGATGAAGCCACTTCTGCTTTAGATTCTGAAAATGAACTAAAGGTTCAGCAAGCAATTGACACTTTGTTGAAGGACCGAACAGTTGTAATAGTAGCACATCGTTTATCTACTATAAAAAAATGTCAAAAGATATTTGTTATTAAGGAGGGGAAAGTAGCTGAAGAAGGAACACATGAAGAATTAATGAATCAAGATGGGGTATATGCATTTTTAATTAATCGAGAAATTAAATAATCAAAATATGAGTGGGGGTCATTTATATGGAATTATTATATACGATGGAATCAAATGTAAAATCTTATTGTAGGTCTTTTCCAGTTGTATTTAAAAAGGCTAAAGGTGCAAGGTTATTTAGTGAAGATGGCAAGGAGTATATTGATTTTTTTGCTGGTGCAGGGGCTTTAAATTATGGACATAATAATGATTATCTTAAGGGAGCAGTCATTAACTATATAATGGAAGATAATATTATGCATGGCTTAGATATGTATACAACAGCTAAGCGAGAATTTATTGAGACATTTACTCAAAAAATTCTTTGGCCTAGAGGGCTAGACTATAAATTACAATTTTGTGGTCCTACAGGTACTAATGCAGTTGAAGCCGCATTAAAGTTAGCGAGAAAAGTAAAGAAGAGAAATGGTGTATTTGCTTTTATGGGAGCTTTTCATGGAATGACAGCAGGAAGTTTAGCTGTAACAAGTAATAGAGATAGTAGATTAGGCGCTGGCGTGCCACTTGAAAATGTGACATTTATGCCACATCCATCTTATGCTATGGCGGGAATTGATACAATTAAATACATAGATGATGTTTTGACAGATGATCATTCAGGTATTGAGAAACCTGCTGCAATTATATTTGAAACAACTCAAGCAGAAGGTGGCATTAATATTACTTCTAACAAATGGATGCAAGATTTAAGTGCCTTATGTAAAAAACATGATATTTTATTGATTTGTGATGATGTACAAGTAGGATGTGGTAGAACAGGTTCATTTTTATCTTTCGAGAGAAGTGAAATTATACCGGATATGGTTGTCTTATCAAAATCTATTAGTGGATATGGTATACCTATGTCATTGCTTTTATTAAAACCAGAACTAGATATTTGGAATCCAGGAGAACACAATGGGACATTTAGAGGAAATCAAATGGCCTTTGTAGCAGCAAAAGCTGCAATAGAGTATAGAGAACAGGTTAATTTAGATGAAATGGTATGGGAAAGAGAGAGTTTTATAAAGGAATACTTAGAAAAAGAAATTATGCCACTTCATGAAAAGATTAACGCAAGAGGAATTGGATTAATTTGGGGAGTTGACTTTACATCATTAGGTGGCGGCGCAAAATCTAAAGAAGTCATGAAGAAATGTTTTGAAAAAGGTTTAATTACAGAGCGTGTAGGAAGAGATGATGCAGTGGTTAAATTAATGCCACCATTAAATATAGAAATGGAGTTATTAGAGCAAGGTTGTAATATTTTAAAGGAAGCTATTTCTGAATGTATTGGTTAAGGAAATAGATATATTTATAAGAGATAAAAATAATCACTAAATATATTTAGTGATTAAATTTTTTATTAGTATTGGGTTGTTAACATATTTATAAACTAAATATTATTAGGATTTTTATTTGAATAAACAGAGAAGGAGATACTGATGAAACCCAAATTAGTAATAAAGAAAATATATAGTTTAACACCTATGCAACAGGGGATGTTATTTCATTACTTACTAGACAAAAAAGAACACTCATATTTTGAACAAATTTCAATGGACATAACAGGTAAACTGGATATGAAAATGCTAGAACAAGCATTTAATGGCCTTATTGAAAAGTATGATATATTTCGCACAATATTTAAGATAGATAAAGTAAAAGAGCCTATACAAATCGTTTTAAAAGAACGAAAAGCTACTATTGGCTATGTGGATTTATCAAATTATAGTGAGGCGCAGCAAAAGGAAAAAATTAATATCTTAAAAAAAGAAGATATTGATAGAGGATTTGATTTATCAAAAGATATTTTAATGAGAATGTGTGTTTATAAATTAGGGGAAGAAAAGTATAGCTTAGTTTGGAGTTACCATCATATTTTAATGGATGGATGGTGTCTGGGCATTGTCATGCAAGACATGTTTATAAACTATAAGAATTTACAAGCTCATCAATCAATTGATGTCAATGAGATATATCCATATAGTAGTTATATAGAGTGGATTAAGAAAAAAGATAATACACAGGCATTAAATTATTGGCGAGAATATTTAAGAGGTTATGAAAAGGCCTATAAGCTCCCACAAAATGTTTCAAGTGGTGTAGATGTAAAACGTCATATAGAAGAGTCAGATTTAGTAATTAATCAGCAATTAACAAGCAAGTTAGAAGATATATCTAAAAAGGCAGGTGTTACACTTAATAATTTACTTCAGGGTATATGGGGGATTTTGCTTAAAAATTATTATCATTCAGATGAGGTAGTTTTTGGTGTTGTTGTATCAGGTAGGCCTAGTACATTAGTTGGATCAGAGCAAATGGTTGGATTATTTATTAATACTTTACCAATGTATATTCAATTTAAAAAGAATGAAACATTTATTGAAATGATTAAAAGAGTACAAAGCATACAAACTGAAATTATAGAATATAGCTATTTGCCTTTAGCAGATATTCAAGCACAGTCTATGCTAAACAGTGAATTATTTGATCATATCATGGTAGTTGAAAATTATCCAATTGAAGAAGGCATAAAAAATCTAAGTAAGTATCAAAAATTAGGTTTAACCATTGATAATATGGAATTTTTTGAAGAAACGACATATGATTTTAACTTAGTAGTTTATCCGAGCGATACAATTACCGTTAGATTAAGTTATAATGATAAATTATTTGATGAAGATTTTATTGCACGTTTAAAACTACACTTTGAAAATATCGTAAAACAAATTGTCAAAAATCCCAATAGCATAGCTGATAATATAGAGGCTATAACAGAAGAGGAAAAGCAACAAATATTAAATACTTTTAATGCAACACAGTTAAAGTATAACAAAGAAGCTTTAATTCAACAACTAATTGAAGCGCAAGTGCTACAAACGCCAGATGTGATTGCTTTAAAATTTAATGAACAAACACTTACTTATAAGGAATTGAATGCTAAGGCAAATCATTTAGCACATTATTTAAGAAGTCAAGGCATTAAAGAGAATTGCCTTGTAGCAATTATGTTAGAACGTTCAGTTAACTTAATTGTTGGGATTTTAGCAGTGCTTAAAGCGGGTGGAGCGTATGTGCCTATTGATGTAGAGTATCCTAAGGAACGTAAAGCCTATATGTTACAAGATAGTCAGGCAAAAATATTACTAATGGATAGTAGTAGTATAAATGAAGATTTATTTGAAGGTATAACTTTAAATATTGATTTATTAGAAAATGATAAAAGTTGTCATGATGAGACAAATAATGAAAATTTAGAGCCTATTAATAAACCAGAAGATATGAGTTACATTATTTATACCTCTGGTTCAACAGGAAAACCTAAAGGTGTAGCTTTGACACATCAATCAGTTAATAACTTAATCCAAGCACTAACGCAGCAAATAGATTTAAGGGACATTGATACGATTGTAAGTGTAACAACAGTATCTTTTGATATGTTTGTAACAGAAAGTCTTTTTGCATTATCAAAAGGTGTCACAATTGTTTTAGCAGATAGTGAGCAACAAAGAGATCCTATTTTGTTGGCTAAGCTTATTCGTGAGAATCAAGTTCAGTTCATTCAAACGACACCTTCTCGTATGCAAATCTTATTAAGTGATACAGAAAGTGCAAAATGCCTATCGCTTATTAAAGCAGTTTTATTAGGAGGAGAAGTATTTCCAGAACGCATACAAACACAGCTCAATGCATTAAGTGATGCAAGAATATATAATTGTTATGGACCAACTGAAACAACAGTTTTCTCTACTATTAAAGAGTTAAAAGGTTTGGAAAAAATAACAATTGGTAAACCAATTGCTAACACAAGAACATATATTTTAGATGAAATGAATCGTATGCAACCAATAGGCATAGCAGGTGAACTATGTATAGCAGGTGATGGATTAGCAAAAGGCTATTTAAATAGACAGCAGTTAACGAATGAGAAGTTTGTAAAGGATCCATTTTATAATAAAGAAAGAATGTATAGAACAGGAGATCTTGTAAGATGGTTAGCTAATGGGGACATTGAGTATTTAGGAAGAATAGACCATCAAGTTAAGATTCGGGGATATCGTATAGAGTTAGCAGAGATAGAAGCATTATTAGTTAAAAATGACTGCATAAAAGATGCAGTTGTAGTACCTAAAGAAGATCAAATAGGTAATAAATATTTAGTTGCCTATTTAACAGGTGAAAATGCAATAGATATCAATCAGATTAGAAGTTATTTGTCTAAAGAATTACCAGAATATATGGTACCATCTTTTTATATGCAAATAGAAGCTTTCCCATTAACACCTAGTGGAAAAATAAATCGTAAAGCATTACCAAATCATGAAGAGGCAGGAATTGTAGCAGATACAGCCCGTATCGTATTACCACATAATGAAACAGAAGAAGTGTTATTAAAGTTGTGGCAAGAAGTTTTGGAGATAGAGCATATTAGTGTACTAGATGACTTTTTCTTGATTGGCGGTCACTCATTAAAAGCTACTTTGTTGATGTCAAAAATTAATGCAAGCTTTAATATCCATTTTCCTTTAAAAGAAATATTTGTAAATCCTACCATTAGAAAAATGGCAAATTATATTGCTAATATTCAAGACAATAATCATGAAACAATCCCATCAGTTCCAAAGGCAAATTATTATGAGGCATCTGCTGCACAAGAAAGGCTTTATATATTAAATAGTATTGAAGAAGGTAGTTCGGCTTATAATATGCCAGGTGCATTTTGGATAAAAGGTAAAATTGATCAGGATAAATTTAGAAAAGCAATTCAAGTATTATTTGATAGGCATGAGGCTTTAAGAACTTATTTTGAATATATTAATGGTAAGCTTAAACAAAAGATAGCAGCACATATAGAGGCTAAAATAGATTATTTAGAAGCAGATGAGTTAAGGGCAGAGCAAATTATTTTAAGTTATATTAAGCCATTTGAGCTTCATAAAACCCCACTAGTACGTATAGCACTTATTCAGGTAAGTGAGGAAAAGAATATTTTACTTATTGATATGCATCATATTATTTCAGATGGTATTTCTATTAATATTTTAATGAAAGACTTTATGGCTGCCTACAATAATAAACTATTATCAGCTATGGGGTTAACATATAAAGATTTTGCAGCTTGGCAAAACAAAAAGTTAAGTGCCAATATGTATGATGAGCAAAAGAAATATTGGTTAAGAAAGTTTGATACAACGATTCCAACATTAAATTTACCAACTGATTTTCCTTTACCAAGACATCAAAGCTTTGAGGGAGATTGTATTGTTGTTAAAGGACATAATGGGTTAAAAGAAGAATTATATCAATTGACTAAGGAAAAAGGCATTACCTTATACATGCTTTTAGTGGCAGCATATAATATTTTATTATATAAATATACTGGTCAAGAAGACATTATTGTAGGAACACCAATTGCAGGACGTCATATTAAAGGTGTTGAAGATATTGTAGGAATATTTGTAAATACATTAGCACTTAGAAATTATCCTGGTGGAGAAAAAAGTTTTAGTGACTTTTTAAAAGAGGTTAAAGAAGAAACCTTAAATGCATATGCAAATCAAGATTATCCTTTTGATCGATTAGTAGATGAAATAGGAGTAAAGAGAGATTTATCAAGAAATCCATTATTTGATGTAGTTTTTACACTCCAAAATATGGATGAGGTGACATTTGCAATAGATAATCTTAAGTTAACACCTATTGAACTTCAAAGTAAATTTGCGAAGTTCTTCTTATCTCTTGAAGTAAAAGAAGATAAAGAAGCTATTTATTTTGAAATGGAATATTGCTCTAAGATATTTAAAAAAGAAACAATTCAGCGTATGCTCAAGCATTATTTACAATTATTAGAGCAAATTGTTAAGGTACCTAACTGCTTAATTAAGGATTTAGAAATTCTTTCATTTGAAGAAAAGAATGAACTTTTATATACATTTAATGATACACAGGCAGTATATCCATATGAAGAAACGATAGGAAGGGTTTTTGAGCAACAAGTAGCATGTACACCTCAAAATATTGCATTATTTATGCAGGGAAAAGAGCTTTCATATCAAATACTTAATGAAAAAGCAAATAGTTTAGCACACATTTTAAGAGAAAAAGGTGTTAAACCAAATGACATCGTAGCAATTATGTTAGACCGTTCTATGGAAATGATTATTTCAGCTTTAGCAGTATTAAAAGCTGGAGGAGCCTATTTACCAATTGAACCATTATATCCTTCAGATAGAATTAACTATATGTTAGAAAATAGTCAGGCAAAGGTTTTAATTACACAGGGCGAATTAATGAAGGATATTGTCTATAAGGGCATTGTATTAGAGGCATGTGATGAAACACTGTATGATAAGAATACAGATAATTTAGTAAATGTGAATAAGCCATCTGATTTAGCTTATATTATTTATACTTCTGGAACGACAGGTAAGCCTAAGGGTGTAATGATTGAACATCACAACTTAATCAGATTATTATTTAATGACAAGATGCAATTTGATTTTAGTGAACATGATGTATGGACAATGTTCCACTCATTTTGTTTTGACTTTTCTGTATGGGAAATGTATGGGGCTTTACTTTATGGTGGCAAGCTTGTTTTAGTGCCTAGAATTGTAGCACAAGATACTAGGGCATTTTTAAAGCTATTAGCTAAGCAACAAGTAACTGTACTTAATCAGACACCGACCGCTTTTTATAATTTAATAGAGCAGAGCTTAGCTTCACAAACAGATCATTTAAATTTAAGATATGTTATTTTTGGTGGAGAGGCATTAAAACCTGTTTTACTAAGTGAATGGGCAAAAAAATATCAACAAACCAAGCTCATTAATATGTATGGTATTACAGAAACAACTGTACACGTTACCTATAAAGAAATTACAATAGAAGATATACAGCTTAATATATCTAATATTGGACGATCTATTCCAACATTATCAACTTATGTTATGGATCAAAATATGAAACTTGTACCAATAGGTGTACCTGGAGAATTATGTGTAGGGGGAGATGGTGTTGGTAGAGGTTATATGAATAATCCAACATTAACAGCTCAAAAATTTGTTCAAAATCCATATAAGCAGTATGAGCGAATGTATCGTTCAGGAGACTTAGTTAGACTTTTACCAAATGGCGAAATGGAATACTTGGGCCGTATTGACCACCAAGTTAAAATAAGAGGATTTAGAATTGAGTTAGGTGAAATAGAAGGTGCACTTTTAAAATTACCAACCATTAAAGAAGCTGTCGTAATTGCAAAAGATGATAAACAAGGTGAAAAATATTTATGTGCTTATGTAATTAGTGAGAGTCCTTTAGTCATTGCCGCATTAAGAGAAGCATTAATTAAGGATTTACCTGAATATATGATTCCAGCTTATTTCATTGCCTTAGATAAGATGCCTATGACCTCAAATGGCAAAGTAGATAGAAAGAAGCTTCCAGAACCTAATCTAGCATTATATAACAATGAATCTTATGTGGCACCTACTAATGAAATAGAGGAGAAATTAGTAAGTATTTGGGAAGAAATTTTAGGAAAAGACAAGGTAGGTATATTAGATAATTTCTTTGAAATAGGTGGACATTCATTAAAGGCGACTATGATGATTGCCGCAATTAATAGTAAATTGAACAAAGAAGTTACTTTGAAAGAAGTCTTTCAAAAGTCCTACTATTCAGGGCTTAGCACAAATTATTCAAGGCACACAAGCACAGTGTGACAATATTGAAAAAGCATTAGAAAGGCCATATTATGATGTTTCATTTGCTCAAAATAGAATGTATATGTTAAATCAAATGGAGCCAGAAAGTACAAATTATAATATGCCGGGCGCCTTAATTATAGAAGGCGAATTAGATGAGTCAAAGATTACCCATGCATTTGAAGCTGTCATTGAAAGAAACGAAATATTAAGGACAAGCTTTGAAATAGTAGATGGCAAGATTATGCAGAAGGTAAATCCTGAAGTATCTTTTAAAGTAGAAATTCAAAAGGGGAATACAGATGATATTACCACGTATATGAAGGAGTTTATTAAACCTTTTGATTTATCTCAAGCACCATTATTGAGAGTGCAATTAATTCAATTAGCACCTAATAAGAGCATATTATGCTATGACATGCATCATATTATTTCAGATGGTATTTCTACTAAGCTATTTATTGAACAATTTATCAAGTATTATAAGAATGAAATATTGCCACAGCCTAAAATACAATACAAAGATTATGCAATGTGGCAAGTAAGTGAGCAATATCATTTAAAATTAGAACAACAAGAACGTTACTGGTTGGAACAGTTTAAAGATGATATTCCTATTTTGAGTTTTCCTACAGATTATCCTAGAAAGGTTGTAAGACAATTTGAAGGGAAAACAGTTTATCATAAATTAAATCAAGAAGTGGTAAATAGCTTAAAACAGTTACAAGAAGCAACAGGTGCGACTTATTATATGATTCTACTAGCAACCTATAATATTTTATTATATAAATATACAGGTCAAGAATCATTTGTTATTGGCTCACCTATAGCAGGGCGTAATCATAAAGATGTACAAGACATAATGGGTATGTTTGTCAATACATTAGCACTTAAGAATCAAGTGACATATCAAATGACTTTTAGAAATTTCTTGAAAGACGTTGTACAAAATACATTAGAAGCATTCGAACATCAAGACTATCCTTTAGAATATCTTATTGAAAAGTTAGGTTTAAATAAGGAGCTAAGCCATAATCCATTATTTGATACAATGTTTGTCATGCAAAATATAGATGATGCAGTAATTGATTTAGAAGGCCTTAAAGTTAGGGAATATAAATTTGATGATACGGTTTCTAAATTTGATATAACATTACAAGTGTTAGAAACGCAGCAAGATATAACTTTAGGTATACAATACTGTACTGGTCTTTTCAAAGAAGAAACAATTCAAAAGATGTTAAGTCATTATGAAGTCTTATTGAAACAACTATTGAATAATCCAGACCAAACTTTAGACAAGTATTCAATGATGACAGAAGAAGAGCAAGTAGAGATTTTACAAACGTTTAGTCAATCAAGTCAAATGATAGGTTCACAAGAAACAATACATAGAATTTTTGAACAACAAGTGCAGAAACAACCTCATGCGATTGCATTAATTAATGATGGAAATCACGTAACTTATGAAGCCCTTAATAAAAAAGCCAATCAAATTGCCCATAGTCTCATAAAAGAGGGAATTCAACCTAAAGAAGTTGTAGGGGTAATGTTAGAAACTTCTATAGAATTGGTCGCAACATTCCTAGGTATTTTAAAAGCAGGTGGAGCTTATTTACCGATAGACCCTACATATCCATTAAACAGAATAGAATATATATTAGAAAATAGTGGTGTACAGTTACTTATTACGAATAGCACAACAAATCAGATAGATTGTTATACAGGTAAGAGGATTAACGTATCTGATGCCTCTTTACTAAGTGATAATTATGAAACTTAGAGCGTAATATTTCAGATACAACACTGGCATACGTTATTTATACCTCTGGTTCAACTGGAAGACCTAAAGGTGTAATGATTGAGCATAGAAGTGTAGTAAATTATATTCAAAGTAGAAACAAGCAATATAATATCAGCGAGGAAGAGAGATGTTTACAACTTATCTCACCTTCATTTGATGGATTTGGTGCTAATTTATATTCGAGTTTACTATCTGGTGGCAGCCTTGTTTTATTAAATGAAGAAAAGAGAAAAAGTTATCATCTTATACCAGATATTATTAAAAGACATAAAGTGACACAGATGAGTCTAGTACCAAGCATGTATAAGATGATTTTAGAAAATGCAACAGTAGAAGACTTAGAAAGTGTTAAAAAAGTTATATTAGCAGCAGAAAAAGCTGATGCACAGCTATTAAAAGAAAGCAAAAGATTAAATAAAGATATTGTATTAATTAATGAATATGGACCAACAGAAAATACAATAGGAACAACTTATCATATAGGAATGCGCTCAGAAGAGATTGCTAATATAGGAAGGCCATTTGCCAATATTAAAATTTATATATTAGACCAACATCAAAAATTAGTACCAACAGGTGTACCTGGAGAAATATATATTGGTGGAGATGGTTTAGCAAGAGGTTATTATAATGCAGAAGAATTGACAGCGGAGAAATTTATTGTATTAGAAGATTTTGAGGAACGTCTATATAGAACGGGTGATTTAGCAAGTTGGTCAGAGAATGGAGAGCTATTATATAGAGGCAGAATAGATGAACAAATTAAGATAAGAGGATACAGAGTAGAATTAGGCGAAATAGAAAGCTGTATACAGACATATAAGGATATTCAAGATACCATAGTTAGTGCATATAGAGATAAAGAGGGTCAGACTTATTTATGTGCTTATTATACGGCGAAAGAGACAATAGAAATAAAGGAAATTAAAGCATTTTTAGCCAATACACTACCTGACTATATGGTGCCTACATGCTTTATGCAATTAGAAGCGTTTCCTAAATTACCAAATGGTAAGGTAGATAAGAAAGCATTACCTTTACCTAAAATGAATCATTATGAGCATAGTGAATATGAAGCACCTAGTGATGAAATAGAAGAAAAATTAGTAACAATATGGCAAGAGTTATTAGAGGCTCAAAAAATTAGTGTATTAGATTCATTCTTTAATTTAGGTGGACAATCACTTAAAGCCACAGTATTAATCTCTAAAATTTATAAAGTATTTGGTATAGAAATACCACTTAAAGAAATTTTTAAACATACAACAGTAAAAGCACAAGCTCAATATATTAGAGCTAGTTATAAAACAGAGTATGCGCCAATAGTTAAGGTCAAACAGCAGCCTTATTATCCACTTTCTAGTACACAAAAAAGGTTATATGTTGTACATCAATTAGCTAATGAAAAAACACTATATAATACCCCAGTAATGCTTGAAATTAAGGGACAGATGGATGCTCAAAAAATAGAAGATATCTTTAATAAATTAATTCAAAGACATGAAATCTTTAGAACACAATTTATAAGAATTAATGATGAAATAGTACAAGAGATTTTAAAGGAAGTAGTATTTAAGGTAGAGAAGATTGAATTTAAAGAGCGTATTGAAGAAAGTATTGATCAGTTTGTTAGACCATTCATCTTAGACAAAGCACCTTTAATACGTGTAGGTTTAGTAACAATGAATGAGATGCACCATATGTTATTAATTGACATGCATCATATTATTACTGATGGTGTATCAGGACAACTTTTAATTAAAGAGTTTTTAACCCTTTATAAAGGCAATGCATTAAATCCACTTGAAGTACAGTATAAAGATTATGTTTTCTGGCAAAATCAGTTGATGCAATCTGAGAAATTTAAGGAAGAAGAAAACTATTGGTTAGAAGTATTTAAAGGAGAGTTACCAGTTCTTAATTTACAAACAGACTATGCGAGACCACAGATTCAAAGTTTCGAAGGAAATAGCATAGAATTTAAACTTTCACCAGAGTTAACAAGAAGTTTAAAAGCCTTAGCACGTGATACAGAATGTACGTTATATATGTTACTTTTAGCAGCCTATAATGTATTACTATATAAGTATACAAATCAAGAAGACTTCATTATAGGAACACCAATAGCTGGAAGAACTCATGTAGATAGCCAAGAAATGTTAGGTGTATTTGTAAATACTTTAGCAATGCGTTTTTATCCATCTGGAAGTAAGTCATTTAAAACATTCTTAGAAGAAGTTAAGAAAATGACTTTAGAGGCATATGCACATCAAGACTATCAATTAGAAGATTTAATTGATAAGTTACAAGTTCAAAGAGACTTAGGTCGTAATCCTTTATTTGATACATTATTTACAGTGCAAAATATTTCAGCAGATAATCAGTTTATCGTGGAGAACCAAGAATTCAATATAGTGGATATGCTAGCAACAACTTCTAAATTTGATTTAAATTTAACTGTAACAGAAGAAGAAACATTGGTTGTAACGATTGAATATTGTACTAAGCTCTTTAAAAAGGAAAGTATTAAGAGACTCTATAGACACTTTGTAAATATATTAAACAGCATTGTGATAGATAAAGAAGTTTCACTAGATAATATTACAATGCTTAGTACACAAGAAGAAAATCAAATTGTATATGAATTTAATGATACAAAAACATCATATGAAAGTGAAAAGGGGCTTATAGAAGTCTTTGAGGAGCAGGTTTTAAGGACACCACAAAGTATAGCACTTGTATATAATAATGAATCACTCACGTATGAAACATTAGCCCAAAAAGTGGATCAACTTGCGCGTATACTTAGTCAATATGATATTCAAAAAGATGAATTAATTGGTTTAATGGTGCCACGTAGTATAGAAATGATTATTGGTATGTTAGCTATTTTAAAAGTTGGTGGTGCTTATTTACCAATAGATTATAAATACCCGGCAGAACGTATTAATTATATGTTAAAGGATAGTCATGCACGTATTCTTCTAAGTAATGATGCGTTAGAATCTGATATTCAATTTGAAGGCATAACATTACCTTTAAAATTAGAAAAGATACAAGAAATGCCACAGTCATTGCGTACGAATTTAAGTGTTAATGCTGGAAATGATTTAGCTTATATTATGTATACTTCTGGCTCTACAGGGAAGCCAAAAGGTGTTATGGTGACGCAAAAAAATGTTATGCGCCTTGTAAAAAATACAAATTATATAAAATTTGAGCCAGGGTCAAGTATATTACAAACAGGAGCCATTGTCTTTGATGCATCAACATTTGAAGTATGGGGAGCATTACTTAATGGTTTAACCCTCTATTTAGTAGATGAGGCTGTATTATTAAATGCCAAGCGTTTAGAACAAGCTATTAGGATGTATAAGATTAATATTTTATGGCTTACTTCACCATTATTTAATCAACTCGTGCAGCAGAATGCTAGAATGTTTGAAACATTAGATTATTTATTGGTAGGAGGAGATGTCTTATCCTATAAACATATTAGTGCAGTACGTGAAGCATGCCCAGGTGTACAGATTATTAATGGCTATGGCCCAACAGAAAATACTACTTTTTCTACATGTTATCCAATTAATCATCTAGATGCTCAAAGTATACCAATAGGAAAACCAATAAGTAATTCAATGGCATATGTTGTAAACCACTTAGGTGCATTACAGGCTATAGGTATTCCTGGAGAATTATGGGTAGGTGGAGATGGCGTTGCTAGAGGCTATCTTAATCAAGCAGATTTAACAAAGGAAAAATTTGTTGAAAATCCATTTGGTTTAGGCAAGCTTTATAAAACAGGAGATTTAGTTAAGTGGGATACAGAGGGAAATTTAATTTTCTTAGGACGTATTGATAATCAAGTTAAGATAAGAGGATTTAGAATAGAAATTGGTGAAATTGAAAGAGCACTTTTAGCAATAGCCTATATTCAAGAGGCAGTAATTAAAGTAATTGGAAATAGCAGCTCTGAAAAATATTTATGTGCGTATATTGTAAGTAATGAAACAATAGATATAAGTAAATTAAGAACTTGTCTTTTAGAAAAATTACCAGAATATATGTTACCAACACAATATATTCAGCTTCCAGCATTGCCACTTAATCAAAATGGTAAGGTTGATCAGAGTTTATTACCACAACCATCAGATGAAGTAGTCATACAGAAAAATCATATCTCACCAAGTAATGAAATTGAGGAGAAGTTGGTTGAAATTTGGCAAGAACTTTTAGGTATTATGCCTATAGGTGTTGAAGACAATTTCTTTGAATTAGGCGGTCACTCATTAAAAGCAACTACCTTAATGGCACAAGTACAAAGGGCATTTAATGTTGAAATTACATTACAACAAATCTTTAAAACACCAACAATTAGACAACTTGCAAAGGTGATAGCAGTAAGTTATAAGAAGGGATATACACCAATTGAAGCAGCAGAAAAGCAAGAATATTATCCAGTATCGTCTGCTCAAAAACGTATGTATATTTTAAGAAGTTTAGAAGATGAGGACAACATTAATTATAATATTCCAGGTATCCTTTTAATAGAAGGAAATCTTGATGTTCAAAGGGTTGAAGAAATCTTTAAAGAGTTAGTTAATAGACATGAAATACTAAGGACTTCTTTTGAAGTGATTGATGGACAAGTTTATCAAAAAGTAAATGAGTCAGTTACAGTAAAAGTAGAGTATACTGCTGCAAATGACTTATCTATAGAAGAAGTCGTAAAATCTAGTATTTATCCATTTAAATTAGAAGAGGCACCACTTATACGTGTTAAGCTTATAAAATTAGATGTACAAAAACATCTTTTAGTATATGATATGCATCATATTATATCAGATGGTGTTTCATTAGGGATTATTGCGAGAGAGTTTACAAAGCTCTACAATAATGAGACGCTTGAGACAATTAAGCTGCATTATAAGGACTATGCGGTATGGCAAAATAAGATGATTAACTCAGAAATGATGAAAGAACAAGAAACTTATTGGCTCAATCAATTTGCAGGGGAATTACCTGTTTTAAATCTGAAAACAGATTATAATAGACCTTCTATACAAAGCACAGAAGGTAAAACCTTTAGAGTAGAAGTAGATGAAGAGACGACTATAAAGCTCAAACAGCTTGCTCAGGAGACTGGTGCAACATTATATATGCTTTTATTAGCAGCTTATAATGTACTGATTTATAAATATACAGGACAAGAAGATATTATTATTGGTTCACCAATAGCAGGTAGATCACAAGCAGATTTAGAGCAAATGGTAGGTATGTTTGTCAATACATTAGCCATGAGAAGCTTCCCTGAAGGTAAGAAAACGTTTATTGAGTTTTTAATGGAAGTGAAAGAAAACGCACTTATGGCATATGCACATCAAGATTATCAATTTGAAGAATTAATTGATAAGTTAAATTTAAAACGTGATATGAGTAGAAATCCATTATTTGATTGTATGTTTTCACTTCAAAATATGGCAGAGGATATTCCAAGCCAAATGGGCGATGTTGCTATTACGCCAATTAGTTTTGACTTAAATCAAGCAAAATTTGATTTAAGTATAGATGCAAATGAAATAGGAACTAAAATTGAATTCTTATTCCAGTATTGCACAAAGCTTTTTAAAGAAGAGACAATTTATCGTATGGCAAATCATTATAATAATATCTTGAAATCAATTGCAGAAAATAGTCATACAATGATTGCAGAAATTCAGATGCTATCACAAGTAGAACAAAAACAAGTATTAGTAGATTTTAACTTAACACAAATACAAAATAGACGTACATTACTTGCACATGAATTAGTCAAAAAACAAGCTATAGTCACACCTGACAAAGTAGCTGTAATTTCTGAAAGTCAGACACTTACCTATAAAGAATTAGATGAAAAAGCAGAAATAATTGCTTCATGGTTAACCTATTCTGGTATAAAAGCAGAAGATGTAGTAGGTATTCTAGTAGAACGTTCAACGAATATGATTGCCAGCTTATTGGCAGTTCTTAAAGTAGGTGCAACCTATTTACCAATTGACCCAGATTATCCTTTACAACGCATTGCATATATGATAAGTGATAGTAACTGTAAATTGGTACTGACGCAAAAGCAACTTAAAAATAAGATGAATCAAGAGATAAAATCTCTTTATGTGGACGAATTAAAAACAGGTTGCAGAACGCATTACAATGCACATATTGAGGTTTTACCAGAACAAGCCGCATATATTATTTATACATCAGGTTCCACAGGTAAACCTAAGGGTGTTGTAGTAGAACATCGTAATTTGCTCTTTTACATCAATGCCTTTTTAAATGAATTTATGATAAATGCAGAAGACAGAATGTTACAACAAGCTTCATTTTGTTTTGATGCATTTGTAGAAGAAGTTTATCCTGCATTAGTAAGTGGCGCAAGTATCGTTATACCAACAAAAGAAGCTATTAAAGATATTACACAATTAATGAAATTTATAGCACATTACAAGGTAAGTATGATCAGTTGTTCACCACTATTGCTTAATGAATTTAATAAACAAGGTGGTTGTAAAAGTATTCATACCTATATTAGTGGTGGTGATGTCCTAAAATATCATTATATTGACAACTTGTTAAAACATGCAGTTGTTTATAATACTTATGGTCCTACAGAATCAACAGTTTGTGTAACTTATCATAGATGTCATTTACAAGATGCTGTCAATATACCAATTGGTAAACCTATTGCAGATACAGAAGTCTATATATTAGATAGAAATAAGCAATTATGTGCAATTGGTGTGCCAGGACAAATTTGTGTAGCTGGCAAAGGTGTAACGAGAGGTTATATTCATGCATTAGAATTAACACAAGAAAAATATCAATCAAACCATCTTATAACAAATCGTAAGGGGTATGAAAGAATTTATTATACAGGCGATTTGGGAAGATGGTTACCAGATGGTAATATTGAATTTTTAGGTCGTATGGATGAACAAGTAAAAATAAGAGGGTATAGAATTGAACTTGGTGAAATCGAGAAACGACTCATGGAAATTAAGGGTATAGAACAAAGCGTTGTCATACCTGTAAATGAAGATACATTATGTGCGTATATTGTCATGAATGATATGTTAAAGGTATCAGATATTAAAAAGCAACTAGCTGAAAATTTACCAGATTATATGATTCCTTCAGCTTATGTAAAATTAGATGAAATTCCTAGCAATAGCAATGGAAAAGTGGATAAGAAAGCTTTACCTAACTTGTTAGCAGATCATTATATAGGGCAAGAATATATTGCACCTGAAAATGAAATAGAAGAAAAGCTTGTTGCAATCTGGCAAGAAGTACTGGAGATTCAGCAAATAGGAATACAAGATAATTTCTTTGAAATTGGGGGACATTCATTAAAAGCAACGATATTAGCAAGTAAATTAAGTAAGACTTTTAATATTAAAGTCGCTCTAAGTACTATTTTTACATGTCAAACCATTAAACAATTAGCTGAATATATTCAAGGTGCAAGGAAACAAGCATTTGAAGCAATAACGCCAATTGAAAAACAAGCATACTATCCGGTCTCTTCAGCACAAAAACGATTATATATTATTGAGCATTTAACGGCAGCGAATATGGCTTATCATATACCTTATGCTGTGCAGATTAAAGGAAACTTAAATCAAGAACAATTTGAGTGGGCATTTAAGCAATTAATAGAACGTCATGAGCCTTTAAGAACAAGTTTTGAAACTAAAGAAGGTGTGCCTGTACAAATCATACATGACCAAGTTTCTATACCAATTACAAAAATTAAGGCTAGAAAAGAAGACTTAGCACAAATTACAAAAGAGTTTATGAAGCCATTTGATTTAGCCATAGCACCACTTGTAAGAGTAAGTATGATTGAAATAGAAACAGATGTACATATTTTACTGCTAGATATGCATCATATTATTATAGATGGCTTATCTATAGATATTTTAGTTCAAGAGTGGCTACAACTTTATCAAGGAATCGTATTATCACCACTTGCTATACAATATAAGGATTTTACAGTTTGGCAAAATAGCCAATTTGGTTTAGCACAAATGATGGCGCAAGAAAGATTTTGGTTACAGAACTTAAAAGGCGAATTACCAATTTTAAATTTAGAAGCAGATTTTGAAAGACCACAAGAAAAAACAATGGCAGGTGACAACTTAGAATTTACTTGTGATAAAAAATTAGTAGAAGCCTTGAAAGATTTATCTAAGCAAACAGGTTGTACAACTTATATGCTTTTATTAGCAGCATATAATATATTACTAGCACGTTATAGTGACCAAGAAGATATTATAGTTGGTACACCTATTGCAGGTAGACGTCATGCAGATTTAGGGCAAATGCTAGGTATGTTTGTCAATACATTAGCCATTAGAAATAATTTAGCACCACATAAGACGATAAAGACATTCCTCGAAGAGATAAGACAAAATACAATTAATGCATTTGAAAATCAAGATTATCAATTTGAAGAGTTAGTTAATAAATTAGATATCAAGAGAACATTAGATAGAAATCCAATTTTTGATGTATTCTTCTCTTATGAAAAGGTAACACATCAGTTAGATGAAGACAGTGAGTTACAATTAACAAAGCTTGATTATTTACAAAATGTACTTTCTAAATTCGACCTTACATTACATATTTATGAAGATGATAAGGAGATGGAATTTGCACTTACTTATAGCACACAGCTATTTAAAAAAGAAACAATACAAAAAATGAGTAGACACTTTATAAATATCTTAAGTGCATTAGTAAGTGACATTAACAGACGAATTAAAGACATTGAAATCGTAACAAGTGAAGAAAAACAAATGTTATTAAATCATGCAATGTGTGAGCAGATGAAGTATCCAATAGAAAGAACAATTGCAGATTTATTTGATGAAGAGGTTCAAAAACATCCACATACCATGGCAATAAGTTATAATAATCAGTCATTAACTTATAAGGCACTTCAGTTAAAAGCAAATGCAGTAGCACAGCTCCTTAAAGATGAAGGAATTAAAGTTAATCAAACAGTTGTATTACTTATGCCACGCTCATTAGAAATGATTATTGGTATTTTAGGCATTCTAAAAATAGGTGGCACATATGTACCAATTGACCCAGAGTATCCTAAAGAACGTATTCGCTATATTTTGGAAGATAGTAAGGCAGAGCTATTATTGAAAGTATCAAATGTGGAAAAGGCTACTTTATTAGAAGAATATAAGGTAATGGATATAGATTTAGCGCAATTAAAAGATGTAGAGGATTCATTTAAGGGTGCTCAAGAAGCATTAGCTTATATGATTTATACATCAGGAACTTCAGGTATGCCAAAGGGTGTAATGATTGCGCAAAGTAATGTAGTGAATTTAGTATATGGATTAAATGAACGTATTTATAAACAGTATGATCAAACGCTTAATATTAGCCTTATTTCACCATATGTATTTGATGCCTCAATAAAACAAATTTTTGCAGCATTATTACTAGGACACAGTTTATGTATTGCATCCAATGAGGCAAGATTTGATGGTAAGGAATTGTTAAGATTTTATGTGGAAAATAATATAGATATATCAGATGGTACGCCACTCCATTTGCAACTCATTATGCTAGCAGCACAATCAATAAATGAGCCTATCAAAGTAAAAAGATTTTTAATAGGTGGTGAAGCTTTACCTGTAGGAACGCTTCAGAAATGGTATCAGATGAAGGTATTAAAAGCTAGTAAAATAACAAATGTATATGGACCTACAGAGTGTTGTGATGTCTCTACAACTTATACAGTTGAACCTAATATATTAGAGAAAATGCATCAATTGCCAATTGGTAAAGCCTTACCGAATGTAGAAATCTATATTTTAAGAAATGATCAGCTGGTACCAACTTTATGCCAAGGGGAGATATGTATAGGCGGACTGGGAGTTGGTAAAGGTTATAATCATTTACCTGAAATGACAAAAGAAAGCTTTGTCCCACATCCTTTTAAAGAAGGTGAAAAACTATATCGCACAGGAGACTTGGGAAAATGGGGTGTAGATGGCAATATAAGTTATTTAGGACGTATCGATCATCAAGTAAAAATTAGAGGATATCGTATTGAGTTAAGTGAAATTGAAAAGTGCTTAACAAATATGGGGGAAATTAAAGAAGCAGTTGTAGCGGCTATTGAACAAACAGATAAGGAAAAAGTTTTATGTGCTTATATAGTTAGTGAAACAGCATTAGATATTCAAGAAATAAAAGCATATATTATGCAGTATTTACCAGATTATATGATACCAACATTTTATATTCAAATTCCAAATATACCATTAACCTTAAATGGTAAAACAGATTATAAAGCTTTACCAAAACCAAGTGAAGCAAATAAAATAAGTCGTACATATGTCGCACCGGAAAATGATATTGAAGAAAAATTGGTAATAATTTGGAAAGAACTTCTAGAAACGAGTCAAATAAGCACACAAGATAATTTCTTTGAACTAGGTGGACATTCCTTAAAAGCTACCTTATTAATCAATAAAATACAAGAGGTATTTGATGTAAAATTATCATTAAGAGTAGTATTTAAGGCGCCAACCATACAGCAACTGGCATTAGAAATTATGCATGCACAAAAAGAGGAATATACTGCAGCAGGCCAGGTTCAAAAACAAGCTTATTACCCATTATCTACGATGCAAAAAAGATTATATGTTTTAGAGCAATTTGAAGGCGTTAATACGAACTATCATATACCTATGATTTTTACACTTAAGGGTGAAGTTAATCTTAAGCATCTAGAAGAAAGCTTTAAACAATTAATTGCAAGGCATGAAGCCTTAAGAACGCATTTTGAATTAGTAGAAGGAGAAGTTGTACAAGTCATAGAAGACGAAGTACAATTTGACTTAGTTTATTGGGAAAAATTAGAAGGTACTATTGAAGCCTGTATGAATGACTTTATAAAACCTTTTGAATTAAATAAAGCACCATTATTAAGAGTGGGTGTTATTAGACTTGTAGAAAATGAATATTTATTAATGGTAGATATTCATCATTTAGTAACAGATGGTTTTTCTAATAAAAAATTAATAGAAGAGTTCGGTGCGCTTTATGAAGGTGAAAATTTAAAACCAGTAGGATTACAGTATAAAGATTATGCTGTTTGGGAAAATCAACAGGTTGGACAAAGTGCCTTTAAAGCAGCAGAAGATTATTGGCATGAAATATTTAAAGGAACGCTGCCGGTATTAGATATGCCACTAGATTATGCTAGACCACAAGTACAATCTTTTGAAGGCGATTTGTATAACTTTAGTGTAGATGCAAATCTTACAAAGCAGCTTATGGATTTAGCACAAAAGAATAATAGTACACTTTATATGGTCTTATTAGCGAGTTACTATATATTATTAGCAAAATATACTTTACAAGAAGATTGCATTGTAGGATTACCAGTAGCAGGAAGAAATAGAGCAGAATATAGTGAAACAGTAGGTATGTTTGTTAATACATTAGCACTACGTAACTATCCAACTGGTAATAAGCTGTTTAAGACATTTTTAAATGAAGTGAAAGAAAGTACATTAGGGGCATTAGAGCATCAGAATTATCCAATCGAACTATTGATTGAAAAATTAAATCTATCAAGAGATTTAAGTAGAAATCCATTATTTGATACAGTCTTTACATTACAAAATATTGATAGTCAAAAAGAAATTCAATTATCAGGTATTCAATTAAAGTCATATGAGCATAAACGTAAGGAGTCTAAATTAGACTTTAGTTTAATTGCAACAATGCAAGAAGAAGAAATTCAGTTTGTATTTGAATATTGCACAGCACTTTATAGTGAAACAACAATTAAACGCTTTGCAAAAAGCTATATACAGATTTTAAAAAAGGTTATAGAAAATGAAGACCTAGAAATTTCTAAGATAGATGTGTTACAGGTTGAAGAAAAACACAAATTATTAGAAGAATTTAACCCAATAATCCAAAGTAAAAATAAATATGCTACCTTAACAAGTATGTTTAAAGAAGTAGCTACGAAGTATGCAAATCATGTTGCAGTTAAATACGATAAAGACAAAATAACATATGAAGCATTAGATAAGCAGTCTAATACATTAGCAGCGTATTTGAAGGAACTTGGTATTTGTAAAAATTGTATAGTAGGTATGATAGTAGAAAACTCTATTGAAATGATAGTTGGTTTATTAGCTATTTTAAAAGCCGGTGGTGCATATTTACCTATTGACCCAAGTTATCCATTAGAAAGAAAGCAATATATGTTAAGAGATAGTCACGTAAAAGTATTGCTTACTCAAAAACAATTTAAAGATGAATTATCATTTGAAGGAGAAGTAGTGGATATTGAGCTACCACTTAAAGTGCAACAAAGTAACATACGAGTAGAAGATTCCAATATAGGTGAAGACTTAGCTTATGTTATTTATACCTCTGGTACAACTGGTTTACCAAAAGGTGTTATGGTTACCCATCAAGGCGTTAGTAACTATATTGCATGGCGCATTAGAAATTATGAATTAGGAACAGAAGATACAACATTGCAATTATTATCATATGCATTTGATGGCTTTGGTTCGAATTGCTATGGCAGCTTATTGTCAGGTGGTACATTGATTTTAATGCCACAAGATAAAGTTAAGGATTATAGTTATGTTGTAGAGAGTATTAAGTACTACAAAGTGACACATATGAGTTTAGTGCCATCAATGTATGAAGCAATTTTAGCATGGAGTACCAAAGAAGATATTCAAACATTAAGATGCATTGTATTAGCAGCAGAAAAAGCAAGTGTAAAATTAATTCAAACAAGTAAATGTATCAATCCAAACATTAAACTTGTTAATGAATATGGACCAACTGAAAATAGTATTACAACCACAGCTTATGTGAATTTTGATGAGCAACATGTAGAGAGTATAGGAAAACCAATTGATAATCATCAAGTCTATATATTAGATGCCTATAAGCAGTTAGTGCCATTTAATGTTGCAGGTGAAATTTATGTTAGTGGTATTGGTTTAGCAAAAGGTTATATAGGGCAAGAAGCATTAACACATCAGAAGTTTATCAATAATCCATTTATTCCAGGACAATTAATGTATCGTACAGGAGATAGGGCAAAGTGGTTACCTGATGGTACACTACAATTTTTAGGTAGATTAGACGAGCAAGTGAAGATAAGAGGTTATCGTATAGAATTAAGTGAAATAGAACGACAAATTGCGAATATAGCTGGCGTAAAACAAGTAGTTGTAACAGTTATAGAAACCAATATAGGCGAAAAAGAAATTGTAGCGTATATTGTAGGAGAACAGGTATTACAGAAACAAGAAATCATTAAGCAATTAACACATTATTTACCACAGTATATGATTCCAAGTTATTTTATAAATTTAGAATATATACCACTTAATTCAAATGGAAAGGTTGATTATAAGGCATTAGTTAAACCTTGTGCAAATGATAAGCTAAAGGTAGAATATATACCTCCTGAAAATGCTATAGAGGAAAAACTTGCTGTAATTTGGGAAGAAATATTAGGTATAGAGCAAGTTGGTGTAGAGGATGAATTCTTTGAAATTGGTGGACATTCCTTAAAGGCAACATTGTTAATGGCTAAAATACATCAAATGTTTAACTATAAGATTACATTAGCAGAAATCTTTACACATACAACCATAAGGAAACAAGCTGAATTAATTATAAGAAGTGATAGAAAGGTTCAAGAAACAGAAATTATTCCATTAGCAGAAAAAGCTGAATTCTATCCAATGTCACCTATGCAAAAACGTATGTATATTCTAAGCCAAATGGATAGAGAGAGTACATATTACAATATGCCAAGTGCCTATAAGATTAAGCAATTAGATATAGCACAATTAGAAACAGCATTTACAAAGCTTATTATGCGACATGAGATATTAAGAACTAAATTTTATACAAAAGATAATGCCTTCGTTCAAGAAGTATGTGAAGATGTAGCATTTAAAATGCAAACAGAAGACTTATCAGAGCTAACAAGTAGTACCCTTACAAGGGAGAAGTAGAAGAAATAATGGCAGCGTTTATTAAGCCTTTTGATTTAGAAAAACCATCTTTAATGCATGTGAAAATAGTAAAACTTGCAGCACAAGAATATATATTGCTATGGGATAAGCATCATATCATATCAGATGGGGTTTCAGAAGGCATATTAATGAATGAACTAGTCAAATTATATAATGATAAAGTGCTTGAACCAGTAAGGTTACAATATAAGGATTTTGCAGTATGGCAAAATCAATTACCAGCTGCAAATAAACTTATACAAAAAGAGTATTGGCTTAATAAATTTGCAGGAGAATTAAATAGTTATAATTTACCAACGGATTATATGAGACCATCTATTATAGATTTTAATGGTGATTGTATAAGCTTTACAATTCCAAAAAGAGATTTTATTAAAATAGAAGAGTTCATAAAACATAATGATGTCACATTATATATGCTTTTAATGGCTGTATATGATATTGTGCTTTCTAAGTATACAAGGCAAAATGACATTATTGTAGGTACACCAGTAGCTGGTAGATTACAAGAAGCTATTCAAGATACAGTTGGTTTATTTGTAAATACTATTGCACTAAGACAAAGGGTAAATTGTGATAAACAGTTTGTAGAATTTTTGCAAGAGGTAAAAACAAATATTTTACAAGATATTAGTTATCAAGAATATCCATTTGAAGAATTAATAGAAGGACTTCATATTACGAGAGATTTAAGTAGAAATCCATTATTTGACGTGATGTTTGTTATGCAAAACACAGATAAAGGTACAGCAGAAATAGAAGGGCTAGAAATTAGTAGCTTAGAGGCTAAAAATAAGGTATCTAAGTTTGATATGACTTTATTAGCAGAGGTCGTAGAAAATGAATTAGTATTAAATATAGAATATCGTATAAGCTTATTTAAAGCTCAAACAATTAAACAGTTTATGAAGCATTACCTCAATATATTAATGCAAGTTATTACGAATCCTATGATGCATATGAGCAAGTTAAAATTAATGGATACGACGCAAGAAAATGAAGTGGCATGTGTATTTAATCAAACAAAGATAGCATATGAATCAGAAAAAACAATATGTGAATTATTCGAGCAGCAAGTAGTAAACGGACCAAAACGTATTGCACTTAAGTATCATGAAATGTCAATGACCTATGAAATGCTTAATGAGAAGGCAAATGGACTTGCAGCAATATTAAGGGATAAAGCAGTAGGAGAAAATACAATTGTGGGGATGTTAATGAATAGATCTCCAGAAATGATTATTGGTATATTAGGTATACTAAAAGCAGGTGCAGCTTATTTACCAATAGACCCAAGTTACCCACAAGCTAGAAAGGATTATATATTAAAAGACAGTAAGGTGAAAATCCTTATAACAAATCAAGACGATTTAGGTATAGAGTATTTTAGTGGCGAAGTGATTCATGTTTCTCAGGAAATACAAGGTCAAAAAGAAAATATATGTTTGACAAGGAATATAGATAACCTGGCTTATGTGATTTATACATCTGGTTCAACAGGACAACCTAAAGGGGTTATGTTATCTCACAGAGGTGTTGTAAACTTAAAAACATACTTTGAAATGACATTAGGCATCAATGATAAAGATTGTATTTTACAATTTGCAAGTAGTTCATTTGATGCATCTGTTTGGGAAATCTTTATGGCATTAGAAGTAGGGGCTACATTATGCCTTATTGATACAATGACAATAAGTGATAGTAGTCTGTTTGAAACATATTTAACAATGCAGCAAGTAACAGTAGCAACATTGCCACCCGCTTACTTAACCTACTTAAATCCAGAACATTTAAAATCTCTTAGAATGGTTATTACGGCTGGATCAGCAACTAATTTAGAGTTAGTAAAACGTTGGATGCCATATGTGAAGTATATCAATGCATATGGTCCTACAGAAACTACAATTTGTGCAACAAGCTGGCAGGCCAAGCTAAGAGAAGACAACAGAGTGCCTATTGGAAAACCTATTGCCAATACAGAAATATATATTATGGATGAATGGCATAATTTATTGCCAGTAGGTATTGTGGGTGAAATCGTAATAGGCGGCGTAGGTGTCGCTAAGGGATATTTAAATAGGCCACAATTGACTAAAGAGAAGTTCGTAAAACATCCAATTCAAGCAGAGCAAATGGTTTATAGGACAGGAGATTTGGGAAGATGGCTTCCTGATGGCCAAATAGAATTTTAGGTAGAATAGATGATCAAGTGAAGATAAGAGGATATCGTATTGAGTTAGGCGAGATAGAAGGCCAAATTAATCATTTAGAGTGGGTGAAGGAAGCAGCCGTATGTAATATACAAAATAATATGGGCGAAGCAGAATTGGTAGCTTATATTGTAAGTAATAAATCACATAATACAGCTGAAATAAAAGAAGCACTAAGAAGTAGCTTACCAGAGTACATGTTGCCTACCTATTATATCTTCTTAGAAGCTTTACCATTAACGGTTAATGGTAAGGTAGATAGAAAGGCATTACCAAAACCAAATGTCAATACGGTTAATAGAAAGCCATATACAGCGCCAGCAAATCAATTAGAAGAACAGTTACTAGAAATATGGCAACAAGTATTAGGATTTAGTGAAATTGGTACTTCAGATGAGTTCTTTGAAATTGGCGGACATTCATTAAAAGCTACATTATTATTAAGTAAGATACAAGAAACATTTAATGTTAATTTAAGATTAATTGATTTCTTCAAGGTGACAACAATAAAAGGACAAGCTGAATTGATTATGAAGTGTCAAAAAGAAGATGAAACGCTAGAAATTACACCAGCTATCAATGCACAAGGTCTATATCCAGTATCATTTGTACAACGTCGTATGTTCATGTTACAACAAATGAATTTAGAAAATACAAGTTATAATATGCCATCAGCTTATTTAATTAAGCAAGAATTAGATGTTGAACGTTTTAAAAAGGCTATTAAAGATTTAATGCTACATCATGAAATTTTAAGAACAACATTTGCTATGAATGATGGTAATTTAATGCAACAAGTACATACGGAGGAAACATATGACTTGCCAATAGAAATTGAGGATGTTTCAGTATTATATAATAAGCAGCAACTGAATTATAAAGCATATATGAAAGACTTTATAAAACCATTTGATTTAATAAATGGACCAATTATGAGAATTAAGCTAGTTAAAATACAGCAAGATAAATGGTTTTTAATTTGGGATAAGCATCATATTATATCTGATGGTATATCAGAAGGAATTTTTATTAAGCAGCTCATGTCACTTTATGAAGGTATAGCCTTACAAGCACATGAAATTCAATATAGAGACTTTGCAGTATGGCATAATAAATTATTTGAAAGTGGTTATATGCTAGAACAAAAAGCTTATTGGTTAGAACAATTTAAAGGCGAGTTGCCAGTATTAAATTTACCAACAGATTATCCAAGACAAACAATGAAGTCATTTGCAGGGGCAAGTATAGACTTTAGTATTGATGAAATACTCACCAAACATCTTAGTGAATTAACTTATCATACAAAAACAACATTATATATGCTTCTTATGGCGGCGTATAATGTATTACTTTATAAATACACGAGTCAAAATGATATTATTGTAGGTATTCCTTCTGCAGGTAGAAGTAGAACAAGTTTACAAGATGTTATGGGTATGTTTGTAAGTACACTGCCTATTAGAAACTATATAGATGGCAAACTGCCATTTGGAGAATTTTTAGCAAGTGTTAAGGAAAATTCTTTAAATGCAATAGAACATCAAGATTATCCATTTGAAATGTTAGTAGAAGATTTAAATGTCCAAAGAGATTTAAGTCGTAATGCATTATTTGATGTGATGTTTGTTATGCAAAATACAGATGGCGCTAATATAGAAAGTCAAATAGATATTGAACCTGTTAATGTAGAGAATGATGTTGCTAAATTTGACTTAACTTTAATAGCAGAAGAAATTGAAGGAAAAATTAGTTTTAAATTAGAGTATAGCACAAAGCTCTTTAAAGAAGAATCAATGTATAAATTGGTACAACATTATATCAAGTTATTAGAGCAAATTAGCTGTAATTTAGAGTGTCCAATAGATCAATTAGAGCTTATGACAGATAGAGAAAAACAGGAAATTCTAACGAAGTTAAATAATACAAGTATGCCTTATGACACACATCAAACAATCACGCAATTATTTGAAAATCAAGTAGATGAATCTAGTAGCCAAGTTGCAGTGAGTTTATATGATAAACAGCTAACCTATAAAGAACTGAATGAAAAGGCTAATAGTGTCGCACAATATTTAAGAGAAATAGGCGTTGTAAAAGATACTGTTGTGGGTGTCATGATGCAACGTTCTTGTGAAATGATGATAGGTGTTTTAGCAATCTTAAAGGCTGGTGGCGTTTACTTACCAATTGATCCAACATATCCTAGCGAAAGAATTAATTATATGTTAGCAGATAGTCAGACACAAATATTATTAATTGATAAAGTATATGCACATGAATTAGATTTCAAGGGTGTGAAGATTAATTTAGACCATGTAGATACGAAGAGGGTAGAAAATTTACCATGTATCAATACACCTGAAGATTTAGCTTATATTATTTACACATCAGGCTCTACAGGTAAACCTAAAGGGGTTAAAGTAAGACATAAAGGAATAGCGAATCTACAAGCTGTATTTAAAAATACATTACATATAAGAAGGGAAGACTGTATTTTACAATTTGCAAGTAATTCTTTTGATGCGTCTATTTGGGAGATTTTCATGGCATTACATCTAGGTGCTACTTTATGTATTGTACCTAAAGAAGTTATAGGAAATAGTCGTCAATTTGAAACATACTTAACACAGCATCATGTAACTGTTGCAACATTACCCCCAACATATTTAGCACAGCTTCAGGTAGAAAATTTACCTACATTACGTATGCTGATTACAGCAGGTTCTGCAACAAATATGGAATTAGTTTCAAAATGGCAACAAAATGTAACTTATATTAATGCCTATGGACCAACTGAATCAACTATATGTGCAACAATGTGGAGGGCGAAAGAGCGATTAGATAAGAAACTACCAATAGGACAACCTATTGCGAATACAAAGGTTTATATTGTAGATAAGAATAATCAATTATTGCCAATAGGCGTACATGGAGAAATTTGTATAAGTGGTGTAGGATTAGCACAGGGCTATGTCAATAAGGAAGAATTAACTGCAAGTCAATTTATACAAGCACCTTGGTGTAAGGAAGAATTACTGTATAAGACAGGAGATTTAGGTCAGTGGTTACCAGATGGTAATATTGAATTTTTAGGACGTATCGATCATCAGGTTAAAATCAGAGGTTATCGTATTGAATTACAAGAAATAGAGAATCAACTTCTTAAATATGAAGGTATTCAATGCGGCATTGTTGTGGAGAAAATATTAGCACATGATGAACATGTTATTTGTGCATATTATGAAGCACAAGAATCCATAGAAATTAATGAATTAAGAACGTATTTAGGAAGATTTTTACCAGAATATATGATTCCAACATACTTTGTTCAAGTAGAAGATTTACCAATGACTACAAATGGTAAAATTGACGTTAAAGTATTGCCTGACCCAAGAAATGCTATTAGCGTAAATAGTATTTGTATTATGCCAAGTAATGAAATAGAAGAAGAGTTAATGAGAATATGGAAAGAAATTCTAGGCATTAAAGAACCAATTAGTGTAGAAGCGCATTTCTTTGAAATAGGCGGCTATTCCTTAAAAGCAACACAATTATTACTTAGAATAAAGGAAGTCTTTAAGGTAGAAATTGCTTTTGCAGATTTATTTAGATATACTACTATTAGAGAGATGGGACAGTTAATAGATAAGCAAAAGTATAGGGTAAGTCAACATGCTAAGCAACTTATACTTTTAAGACAGGGAGAAGATCACTCTCAAGCACTGTTTGTAATACATGATGGTAGTGGAACAATAGAGGGATACTTATCACTTTGTAAAGCGTTACAAGGTAATTATCCAATATGGGGAATTTGTGCACGTGACTTAAAAGGTGTTGGACCTGAAGAGATGACAGTTAAAGATTTAGCACAGCACTATATAAGTTTAATAAAAACAGTACAACCACAAGGAACTTATCATATTGTTGGTTGGAGCGCTGGTGGTAATATTGCTTTTGAGATTGTAAGACAGCTAGAGGAAGATGCAGTATTAATAGGTTATTGTGCAATGTTTGATGCCCCAGCACCAAGTCAGTATAAGAAAGAAATGAATGCACTAAAAGATGAAAAATTGTTTATTAAGTCATTGATAGATGATTCAGAGTTTAATAAATCACTAAGTGGTGTAACTGAAATTGAAGAGGCATGGCAAGTAGCGTTAAAATATTTAAATAAAAAATATTTAATAAAAGAAGCTCTAGTAGCGTTAAAGCAAAGATTACCAGAAAACTTGATGATGTTACTTAAAGAGGATTCAGATATGTCTATAGAAACATTTATTAGACAGCTTAATGGCATAAGAACTATTGCTTATGCAGTATTAAGTTATAAACCTTTAAATACTGTAAAAACAGAATTTACTTATTTTAAAGCTAAGGAAAACGGCGCAAACTTCCATAAACATTGGCAAAAATATTTAGAACAAGATATAATTTGTCATGAGATAGATGGAAGTCATATGACGATCTTAAATGAAGAAAATGCCAAAGAGATTGGCAGATATATGAATCAGTATATTAAATAGTGCTTAAATAATACATGAATAGGGTGAGAATACATGGGTGCAGTGATTGAAGTAGAACATTTATGGAAGACCTTTCAGTTAGGAAATCAAGAGGTAGAAATTATAAAGGACATTAGTTTTCAGATTAACCAAGGAGAATTTGTTTCTATCATGGGACCATCAGGTTCAGGTAAGAGTACATTGCTGTATCTTTTAGGAAGCTTAGATAAACCTACAAAGGGAAGCATCAAAGTGAATGGCATGGAAATTTCAATGATGCATGATAAACAGCAAAGCATTATGAGAAGAAAGGATATTGGATTTGTATTTCAATTTTATAATTTGATTCCTAATTTAAATGTAAAAGAAAATATTATGTTACCAGTATTACTAGATGGCAAAAAGCTCAGTGCATATAAGAAAAATTTAGATGAGATACTAGAAATTGTAGGACTTACTGAACGTAAAAATCATTTGCCAAGGGAGTTATCAGGTGGACAACAGCAAAGAGTTGCCATCGCACGTGCATTAATTAATGAACCTAATATTATTTTAGCAGATGAACCTATTGGTAACTTAGATTCAAAATCAGGAAATGAGATTATGAAACTTTTTCAAAGAATAAATAAAGAAAAAGGAAAGACAATTATTCAAGTAACACATTCACTGGAATCTGCTAATTATGGGCAACGTATTTTATATGTAAAAGATGGAAGCATTCAAAATAAAGAAGTTAATAAAGAAAGCTTAAATGTGATATAGTTAGTTATACTACAGCCTTCTATGATAAAGTAAATTCATAGGAGGCTGTTTTTAACTTTATTATAATAAGGTTGGGAGATGTCTTATAATATGTTATATTAGTATATAATATAGAATGTTAGGAGAAAGCACATGGAAATAGAAAGACGTTTTTTAGTATCAGGTTTTCCAGAAGAAGGGTGCATTAGAAGGGCCAAGGTGGCACAAGGTTATCTTTGCACTGACAATATTGAAGCACGTATTCGTAAAACAGTGAATAGAGATTGTACAACTTATAAATTATGTTTTAAATCAGATGGGACTTTATCACGTAAAGAAGTAGAGTTTGAAATAAGTGAGGTACATTATGAAGAACTTTTAGATCTCTTACAAGAAAAGATGATTGAAAAGGATTATCGTGTATATCAATTAGGTGACAGAAGGCTTAAGGTTTGTGAAGTGGATCCTGGTACTAAGGGACACTATTATTATGCGGAGATTGAATTTAATAGTGAAGAAGAGGCTTTAGTTTATGACTGTATACAGATACCAAATCTTTTAGAGGAAGTAACTTATGATAAGTCCTATAATATGAAAAATTATTGGCATATCACACGTATTTTAAAACAGCCATTTAAATCATGATAAAAAGCTACTTAAGGACATGGACTAAAATGTGCTTAGGTAGTTTTTTGCGGCCATTTTTAAACAGTATACCTATGAATAGATTCAGTTAAGTAGTGAGAAAATAAATGAATGTTAGCATAAGTGTTAAAGCATTATAAGTTCATAAATATAGGGGTAAGAGCTATGCATAAGAAAGTAAAAACGAAGTTTCAAAGTATATGGCGTACAGCTATTATGAGGTATCAAGCTTGGAAAGCGCGAAATTTTATTAAATCTAGTCAGATTATGTACTGGCTGGCACTGATTTTAGTAGCATTAATAGTATCAGATAAAGTGAGCAGCAAGTATGGTTTAGGAAGATTAGGTGATTTAATCGTAGTTTTTGGTTGCATTATAATAGGTGTAGCTGTGCAGCTTGTTGGTGGATGGATTATTACCTTGTCATTGAGAAATGGCGTAGAAGAATTGATTTCAGTTATTATGATTTTAGGTGCGGTAATAACTGGTGTAACTTATTTTACCTTTAGAATGAGCCAAATAAGTGCAGTGGTGATAGGCATTATTGCAGGGTTAATCCTTATTTTGTTTTTAAAGAGTTTATGGTCCCTTTTAGTGGGCAGGTTATATACTAAATTTAATATAGGTGTGATTGTAGTTTGTGGAGGTCTTATTATACTGAGTGGATGGTTTTTAATGACACAAGGTTTTGAGGATACGTATATTAAGACTTATCTCAATTTAACTAAGGTGCTACAGGTATTACCTCAAGGTGAGGTTGAGCGTTTTGAAGCATCTATTGCAGCTGGGAATTATACGGTATTATCAAGTACCTATGATATTAAAGATTCAGATATGCTTTCTAAGACTATTAATTTAAAGGCCTATGCCAGTCAAAGTGGGACTATGGGATATATTAAAAAGAAATATCAAGGTTATGATTTAAATTGTGTGCCTTTAAGAGGACAAATATGGTATCCAAAGGAAGTCAATCACTGTCCAACATTATTTATTGTGCATGGTAATCATGACTATCGAGAAGAATCTTATTTGGGATATGCTTATTTAGGTGAGTATTTAGCTTCTTCTGGTTATGTGGTGGTATCAGTAGATGAAAATGCCTGTAACTTCTTAAATAATGAAAATGATGCAAGGGCTATATTGCTTTTAGAAAATATAGCATCTGTACTAGAGTATAATCAGGACTCCAAGTATCCTATTTATCAAAAAATCGATGAAACAAAATTAGCATTAGCTGGACATTCAAGAGGCGGCGAGGCCATTAGTGTGCTTATTTATTTAATCATGAAAAGGTTAATCCTAATAATGGCAGCATGCATTTTGATTATAACTTTAATATACAAGGGCTTATTGCGATTGCACCAACTATTGATCAATATAAGCCCACTAATAAATCTGTTGTTTTAGAAGATGTAAATTACCTTATTATACATGGTTCTAATGACCAAGACTTATATAATTTTAGCGGTATTAAGCAGTATAAGAATATTCATTTTACAGGTGAAGGCCAGTATCTTAAAACAGCCTTATATTGTGCAGGATGTAACCATGGCCAATTTAATTCAAGATGGGGACTTTATGATCAATCAGGTTTTTATACCCATGTACTTAACGTCAAAAACTTCGTTAGTGAAAGAAATCAACAACGTATTGCAGAAATTTTTATTAAAACATTTTTAGATTGTAGTCTCAAAAAAGATACAACCCATATAGGGCTTTTAGAAGATTATGCGCGTTATAGGGCGTATTTGCCGGAGACATTATATGTCCAAAGTTATCAGACATCAAACTTTACAACCTTATGTAACTTTGAAGAAGATACAAGTCTCGTCACAGGGACTTTAGAGGGTGTCACACTTGAAGTAGAGGGTGGTAATGTATGGACTGAAGGCTTGTATCCTACGGAAGCAGCACAAAGTAATAGTGCAGTTTATTTACATTGGAATATTACAAAGCCTACACTTAAAATTATGACACCAGCGTTTAATATAAAGGATGGCGCTTTACAATTTGATATTATGAATTTACAAGAAAAATTTGAAGAAGATAAGGCACAGCTTCTAGAAGGAAGGATTAAGGTAATTGATGGGGCTAATCAGGAAGCAGAGGTTTCATTAGGTGAAAATGCCACTATTTATCCAGCTTTTTTAGTAAGGCTTAATAAACTGCAATACATTTTAAATGAAAAGGAATATAAACATCAATTTCAAACCGTAAGTATACCAAGTGAACAGTTTAAAGCTAATAATAAGGCCATTGATTTAACGCAGATTGTAGAGATACAAATAAGTTTCGTAAATCAATCGGGAGTTGTAGCGCTTGATGAAATTGGTTATGAATAAATTGGCATTTTATTTTAAAATGTATTACAATAGATAAGACATTTTAAATGAAAGAGGAAATAAAATGAAAATAGGAATTATAGGTGCAGGACGTATTGCAGAAACTATGGCGAAAACACTTTGTGCAATGGAGGACGCAGTGTGCTATGCAGTAGCTGCAAGAGACATTCAGCGTGCTGAGGGTTTTGCGAACAAATTTAATATGGCAAAAGCTTATGGATCTTATGAGGAGCTTGTGGCAGATAAAGAAGTGGAACTCGTATATATCGCCACACCACATTCGCTACATTATGAACATGCAAAGTTATGCATTACACATGGTAAACATGTTTTATGTGAAAAGGCATTTACAAGAAATGTGAAAGAAGCAGAGGAAATTATAGCCCTTGCGAAAAGTAAAAATGTCCTTATTACAGAAGCAATTTGGACACGTTATATGCCTTCACGTCAAATGATAGACGATTTAATCGCCAGTGGCATTATTGGAAAGCCAGCGGCATTAACAGCTAATTTAGGTTATGTGATTTGGAATAAAGAAAGAATTGCAGAGCCAAGTTTAGCAGGCGGGTCTTTATTAGATATAGGACTTTATCCAATTAACTTTGCTTTAATGCATTTTGGTAAAGACATTAAAGAGATTACTTCTACAGCAGTTTTATCAGATAAGAGGGTTGATCTGCAAAATAGTATCACAATCACTTATATAGATGGTAAAATAGCTGTTTTAAATAGTACAGTTCTCGCGCAAACAGATCGCCAAGGGATTATTTCAGGAGATAAAGGTTATATGGTTATTGAGAATATTAATAACTGTGAAAGCATTAAGATTTATGATTTAGGGCGTCAACTTATTAAAGAGATTAAAGTGCCAATGCAAATTACAGGGTATGAGTATGAAGTAAAGGCATGCATTGAGGCAATTCAAAATAGCCAGTTAGAATGTGAAGCAATGCCACATGCTGAAACACTTTATGTGATGCAGTTAATGGACGATTTAAGAAGCAAATGGGGCGTTGTATATCCAAACGAGTAAGACAAATTTGCAAAATGGCTTGTCTTTTCTCAAAAACTTGTCATAGGACATGACCTCTTGTTGATATATTGTATAAAAGCACTTCAATAAGGGGGCGTATAAATATGGATTCAAGACAAATCGTAAGATGGTTAGAACCAGAGGAGTGTAAGAAATTAAGTGCTACGAGACGTGTGAGTATTATGATTGACAAACAACTAAGTACTCATGAAGTCACGTTATATGAACAAGCTGATGGCGAATCATTTCTACTTTTTAAAGTAATAGAAGGTAAAAAGATTATTAACTATTTACCAGAAGATTATAGAGAGCTTGAAAAACAAATACGTATTAGTGGACTGGACATCTTTCAAGAAAATGAAGCATGTATTATTCCAGTACTTGAAAGTTATCGTTATTAATCCAACATAAAATGTAAAAAAAGAATTACCATGATGTACTTAAAGGTAGATGTATGGTAATTCTTTTTTAATTAGAACATTACGGATATATTACAGATTATTGATATATATGTGTAAAATTTTAAAAATGAATGTAGATATGTTATAATAAATGGCGAATAAAAAATATAAAAAAGTAAGGAGAGCATATGAAAAAGCGTAAATGGATGATAATCTTGCTTATGACAGGGATGATCCTTAATCAAACAAGTCTTTATGCTGAAACCCCAGAAGTAACGCCAATAACAATAGCAGCAGCGATGAACATATCAGATGCAACAAATCAAGAAAATGTACAAACACCAGCTCAGGAAACAGAATCAGATACTTCGGCAGCAGGAACAGAAAATGCAGCTGTGTCAGAAAATGAAGTGACATCAGAACAAAAGGGGAATCAAGTTGTCTTGATACTTAATACAACAAAGGCTACTGTAAATGGTGAAGAGACAAGTTTATTAAGTCCACCAACTGTGGTACAAAATACAACACTTTTACCACTTCGCTTTGTAGTGAATCAAGTAGTTGACGCTCAAGTAGAGTGGAATAGCGAGACACAAACTGTTACAATTACTAAAAATGGAACAGTGGTACAAGTAACAATAGGAAGTCATACAGCCTATGTCGATGGCATGCCAGTAGAATTAGAAGTGACACCTATGATTAAAGATGGGGTAACATTATTACCAGTACGTTTTATTAGTGAAGCCTTTGAGATTAAGGTTGAATTTGAAAGTTCTACAAAGGTTATTACATTAACAGAAAAGGTACAAGCCAGTGTACCTGTAGTGGATGAAAGACCAAATGAAAAACCTATTGCAAGCTTTGTTATTCCTCAAGATATGTAGCTGGACAAGAAGTCATTGTAACAAGTACAAGCACAGATCCAGATGGGGATGCTATCGTTGATCAACTTTGGAGTGTAGTTGGCGATAAAATGGTTACAAATAAAGAAATCGGCAAAATCTTTAAAAAGCCACGTGCAGGGACATATGTTATTGGACTTCAAGTTCAAGATGTAAGAGGTTTATGGAGTGATTGGACATATGAGACAGTTACAATTGCAGAGAATAAAGCACCAGTTATTACAGGACTTACAGCTAAAAAGTCAAGCTATGCCCAAGGCGAAAAAATGGAATTTGTTTATACATATGACAATGAAACATGGGAAACTGTTAAGGAAGGAAAATGGACTTATCGTAGCAGTAGTGATGAGCCAAAACGTGCTACATTAGGCAAACCAGAAGTCCTTTTTGCTGAAGGGGATTATATTATCACCCTATATTTAGATGATGCTTATGGTAATCGTAGTGAAGGTATAGAAACACGTGTGCATATTACAAGTGAAGAAAAGATGAGTGAGCTTGCTTATCGCTTTACACAAGGTAAAACAGGTGGTTGGATTGATAACTTTAAAGGCATCAATTATCTTAACTACAAAGATGTTGTTGTTACAGAGAAAACAGATGTACCTGGTACATTAATTATGAGTGATTCACCAGAAGTTGTTAAAGGTGAAGGAATCTTATATAAAGATAAATTAAAAGGTAAAGGGCGTTTACTTGTGCATCATATTAGTGCTATTCCAGATACAACAAAAACACAGCGTTTAGCATTAATTTTACGTAATGAAACACAAGAGCCAATTACAGTCACACTTTCTAATAAAGCAATTAAAGGACCAGTAGCCGATACATTACGTGCAGGCCAAGTTGCATTAGAAGCTTATTATAAAGGCTCAGCACCTGAAACAATTAAGTTAGCACCAGGTGAAAGTCAGTATATATATGATAAAAACTGGCTGAATAATCAATGTATTACAGCTCATATAGATATCGAATCTAGTGGCGAAGTCACATTTATTACTGCAGCTTTAAATGGTGATCAAACTTTAAAAGATATAGATTTATTAACTTATTATCCAGCAGATGGGGCACATTATAGTGGAACATACGATAAAATTGCATTTAACTACAGTATTGTATTAGATGGAAAAGAATCTGAAAAACTTAATATCGGTATTCCAAACTCTGGTGAATGGGTAGTTGGTTATGATCAACGTACAATGGGTTATGTTGAGAATGCAGGAAACTTTGGAGTATCTTATTATTTAAAAGTAACAGCAACAGAAGATACAGGTGTTATTTTAAATAATAGAGGAGGTACTTTTAAAGGCGCTATTAAATGGAATAATGAAGTTTATAATATGCCTTTAGAAGGTACATTTTCAGGAACAACAACTAAAGCTGTTACAGTAGGAACAATTAGAAAAGGTGAAACAGTAACAATTGAATATATGTTACCAAATGGTTCAGCAGCACCAACACTTATTGGATTTATTCCAAAAAGCTGTTGGTAGAAGGATAAAGTATATAAAAATGATAAGTAGTAAGTTAAATAAATCTATGCAAGCTATAGAAGAATGTTAAAATTAGCCGTATAAAAGAACGTTTTTTTGTTCATAATCAAAAGGGTGATATTATGAATGAAAATAGAATGATATATCATACAAAAGTAGTTGGCCGTGTTATTTTGACATGTATAAGCTGGCTTGTACTCATTTATATACTAAGTTATATGATTGATTTTGCCATATGGATTAAAGTACTATTAGTACTAGGGCTTTTGATTGCTATGATTTTAAGTATTTACAATGGATATGAAAATCATTATACAGAATTCAAGCAGCCCCTAAAAGACTTAAATAAATTAGATGAAGGTAGCTTTACGTATTTATTAGAAAGGCTTTATCGTACATTAGGTTATTATACCAAAATTCAAGGAAATGTCAGTCAGCCTAATACTATTAAGCTGATTAAAGAACAACAAGTTATTTTAATGCAGTGTTATAATAAGAAGTCCATTGATTTTGAGGCAGTACAGCAATTGGTAGGCTGGATTAGCCGTGATAAGACGATTACCAAAGGCATACTTGTTTCACCTATGAGCATGACAGATGAAAAGGTTCTTCAGCTTGCCAGATTAAACCATATTACGATTGTAGATGGCGTCCACCTTGAAGCACAAATGTTAGCCGCAAGCAAAATGTTGGAAGGCTGCTTAGATGGGGCTATAAGTGCATTTTGGTGTCATCCTTTCAAATGGGTTAGAGAACATTTTTTGGAGGCAGAACCAAGGTTTATGTATCAGGCAGCATGGCTTGAATGGACAAAGTTAACACTTAAGAATTTAAGTTATCAAACGGATGAAGTAAAAGAACCTGAAGTATATGGGGCTCAGATTATTGCACAAAAAGAAGGGGTAAAGATAGTTATTAAATGTATTGGTAAAAAAAATCAAGTTATGCCGAAACATTTAGATGCCCTTAAGGCAAGTATTCCTTTCTTTGAAGTGGACCATGCAATGATTGTAACCAATAGTCATGTTACACATAAAATAAGAAAACTTGCAAAATGTTATGGCATTACAGTATTAAATTTTGATCAAACCCTCAAATGGGTTAAAAAACAAAATATGAATGAAAAAGCAGTAGATGAGACTAAATAAAAAGTGTTGCGAACTTTAAGTTCACAACACTTTTTATT
>NZ_BBCG01000011.1 GCF_001311925.1 Cellulosilyticum ruminicola JCM 14822 | reverse complement strand
GTCAAATTTAAAAAAGCGGTAAGCTTTAACTATAGAGTAGCATAAAATAGGTATTTATCAATTTTTTAGACAGAATAAGTATTCTGTCTATTTGCCATACTTAAAATTATACATTTAGATAGAGTTTAAGCTATAAAAAAGGTCATCTACCAATATTTAACTATTCGTAGATGACCTTTTTTATATAATATCACTTAACTAAATGACATTGTATAACTGGGAGTTCCTTTTTTTAGGAGCCAATATTGATGCAATTGAAGTTGCAGGTAACATGGGCATTAGCGAGATCGAGCTGCAAACTACAATTGTGATGATGTAGGTACAGCCCTTAATTATCAGGTTCTTGAAGCTGCCGTCACTCGTGTGAGACAATGTAAAGCTGCAGATATGGCTATGACATTTGCAGGTGGAGCATGGAAAGAAGAGATTGATCGCGATTACGAGAAACGAGGCCAAAAGAACGGAAGGAGGGCAAAGTAATGATTGGAGCAATTCTTGGAGATATCGTTGGAAGCCTTATGAGTTTGATCGTGGAGAAAAGATAAAGGATTTTGGCCCTTTATTTATAGATGAGTCAGAATACACGGATGATTCTGTTATGACTATAGCTGTAGCAGATGGTCTAATGAAGGCTGGCATTGATGCAGACGTTGATACTATAAGACACGAAGTAATTAAAGCAATGAAGACTTGGGGAAGAAGATATCCAGGAGCCGGATATGGAGGAAGATTTATCTGGTGGTTGCAGCTTAACGACGAAAGCCCGTATGGAAGTTGGGGTAATGGTTCTGCTATGCGAGTTTCTTCTGCTGGGTGGCTTTATGACACTATTGAACGCACAAGGGAAGTCGCAAGAATTACAGCAGAAGTAACCCATAATCATCCTGAAGGAATAAAAGGTGCAGAAGCTACAGCATCAGCTATTTTCCTTGCAAGAACCGGTAAGTTAAAAGATGAAATTAAGAAATATATTATAGACGAATTTGGATACGATTTATCTAGAACACTTGATGATATTCGACCATCATATAGGCATGTAGAGAGTTGCCAGGAGACTGTGCCTGAAGCTATTACAGCTTTTATTGAGGGAACAGAGTTTGAGGACGTTGTTAGATGCGCAGTTTCTCTTGGTGGTGATTGTGACACTTTAACATGTATTTCAGCTGGGATTGCAGAAGCATTTTATGGTATTCCAGAAAACTACAAGGATGAGACTTTGGCTCGAATCGAGCCGGATATGCGTGCAGTATATGAGCAATTTATGATGCTTAGCAAGTAAACATAGTATGGGGTGATTATTACGAAGAGATTTAAAACTAATTTTACAGAAGAAGAATTGAAGAATGCTCTTTTTTCAAAGAAAAGTAAAGCTGAAGAAATACTTAATAATGCAAGTAAGTGGGAAAAATTTAAGATTAAGTTTGAAGTTTTTATTCATAAAGCATATGATATTCCGGTTTTGGGAACAGTTATCGATGACATAATAAGTATGTATCAGCTGGTGGAGTCATATATTAAACGGGAATATACAGATATACCATTGACTTCTATTATTTCAATCTTAGCGGCACTAATATATGTTATTAGCCCAATTGATTTAATACCAGACTTTATACCAGTTGCCGGATATATTGATGATGCTGCGGTAGTTACCCTTGTGCTGAGCTTAGGCGTTGGTCATGATTTGGAAAAATACAAATCATGGCAGGAAAAGTTGCGTGAAAATGCTATAGAAGAATTGGAAGAGCAGGTTGGAGGGGCGATTCTAGAGCTATTAGATAACAGAGCATTGGGTGCTTTAGTCCTTTCAAAGGATGAAAAGGTTAGTGTGTATGCTGTTGAAGATATCCTAGAAGAGCCATATAGATCTACTGTTTACAGTATTAATCTTCCTGTTACTTATTTTAAAGGAAATGTATCTTGAAAAAGAAGAAGATTATATAGCCTTTTTAAATGGTGTAATTGATAAGACGGATTTTGAATGATCCCCGGTTGGAAGATTGGATGCTATTCATGAAGCGTTCATTCATAAATACGAAAATTATTTTGATGTAGAAGAGGGTGTTTTAGATGAATGATATTCTGGAGAAGCTGATGAAGCTTATGCCATCATCACCAACAGAATTGACAGAAAAGAATATAGCAAAGATTAGAGAGTATATGCCGGTGCCCAATGATTTTGATATTTTATGGGCAGATATTCAATCTTTTGCTGGGTATCCAGAGGGAACTGTTATTACTGATAGGGGAATAGTTCTTAAGGCATCCAGACGTGCGTTGAAGAAAAGTAAAAAGGGCGAGAATAAAAAAGAAAACGAGCTGAAGCTTTTTTAACAGATTGTATTATGGGAATACTTCGATCCTGAATCATACTCATTTGATAGAGAAGAAATTGACGGTGAAAAAGTATATGTTCTTCGGAGTGGAGATGTTCCTATTCTATATTTTAAGAATAAGGATGTATGTTCCTTCTTTGAAAATTATGAAAAAGAATTACAGCGAATAGAGGCTCAAGCGTATGACTTTAGTGAATCTGCAGCACTTGGAGAGGTAGAAGCATTAAATTTTGAACAGGCGACTTTTAATGCTGCTTATGGAGCTGATCAGAGTAAAACTGGTCATGGAATTTATGTGGAAGAAGGAAGTACCATTTTAGATAAGCTTAGTGGAGATAAGTCTACAGTTGTAGGACGTGATAATGCAAAAAATGGTCCTGATAAATTGATTAATGGAAAGCCGGTTCAATGTAAATTTTGCAAGAATGCAAATTCAAGTGTTGGCGCTTGCTTTAAGAAAAATCCAGATACAGGCGTACTTGAGTATAGATACTATGATTTGAAATCTGGAAAACCAATGCAGGTTGAAGTCCCATCTGACCAATACGAAAAAGCTGTTCTTGCGATGGAAAAGAAAATCGCAAAAGGGCAGGTTCCAGGCGTGACAGATCCTAGCCAAGCTAAAGAATTGGTGAGAAAAAGCAAGTTGACGTATGCGCAGGCTCGTAATCTTGCGAAAGCAGGAACTTTCGAGTCTATAACCTATGATATTGCTACGGGAACGGTTACTTGTACATTTGCAGCAGGTATTTCGGCATTGGCTTCTTTTGGAATTGTTTTCTGGAAGACTAAGAACAGAAAAAAGGCTCAAGATGCAGCAATAGATACAGCTATTCAGGTATTCGGCCCAGCGTTTGCAGCAAATCTTATTTCTAATCAGATTGCACGTACCGGTTTAACAAGGGCTATGATTCCTTTGTCGGAAAAGATTACAGATGCATTGGGAACAAAGCTTGTAACGGAATTGATTAATGCAAAAAGAGCGCTCCTAGGCCAAGCAAGGATATCTGGAGAAGCAGCTTCAAAGAGCTTTGCAAAAGCATTACGAAGTACAGCAGTTTCAGAAGGGGTATTATTTACGGTCTTTGCTGTTCCTGATATTTACAAAGTAATAGACAAGAAAATTACTGGAACCCAGTTTGTAAAAAATATGGTTTCACTCAGTGCCTCATTCTTTGGAAATATTGCTGGTGCCTATGGCGCTGGAATGGCTGCAGGTAAAATTGGTGAGAAGGTTGGAAAGAAAATAAATAAGAAGTTAGGTGCGGTAATAGGATTTGCAGGAGGCTTATTAGGAGGAACTATATTAGGCGTTGCTATGAAGCAACTTACAAATCTCTTTAAAGAGGACGATGCTGTTATTACAGCAAGATTGTTTAATGCTGTCATTGCAAATATGGCTGTTGATTATTTGCTGACGGAAGAGGAAATAGATAGGCTTATTACATTGCTTGATGATGCAGGTAAAGATATTAATAAGCTTCAAAGAAATCTGTTAAAGTCTAATCATCAGTACTATGATATTGAGCAATTCTTAATGCCATATTTTGAGAAGGCTGTAAATACAAGGGAAGTAATTAAGGATGAAGATATCATTGAAGTTGATATGATGCCAGCATTTGCTTAGTGGAGGTGTTTGTAATGAAATGTACGTGTTGTGGTAGAAAGAAAAAACTTTTGGAGTCTTTTGAAGAGCTAGAAAAAGACATTAATATTTGTGTAGAGTGCTCCAAGGTTCTATATAAGTATCAGGATGCTGTTAAGGAGAAAAATGTAGAAGAATCAAATAAGCTTTTTGCTGAGATAAAAGCTAAGAAGAACGAGAAGAAGTTTGTTGATTGGTTTATTAAGTTCCAAGAGCGGCTTGGTGAAATAGATAAAAACAAGTGAACGAAAGATTTGATAATAAATGAAAATGATCTTAAATAGACTGCAATTATGACCAGAAGTATTTTTTATGGGGTGAAAAAATGAATGAAAAAAGATTACAAAGAATATTTCAAAAAAGTACCCAAAATTCAGGTTGCATTGGCACTCAAGAAGGATATACCATAGAATACAAACAGAATTTTGGATGGGGAAGCATGCCCGAGTATGTCCGCGCAATGGCTGCAATGGCTAATAATAAAGGGGGACATATTATTTTTGGCATCAAAGACAAACCACATGTAATGACAGGATTAAATGATAAGAGTTTAAAAAAATTTGAAGAGCGAGATCTTTCTGTTTGGTCAAACTTTGTAAGAGAACATTTTGAACCTGCTATTGAATTTGAACGTGATATTTACGAGTTTGAAGGTAATAAATACGGTATTATTGAAGTACATGAAGCTACAACAAAACCAGTTATTTGTAAGAAGTATGTTGAAGAGAAATTAAAAATAGGAGCCATATACTATAGATACAAAGCCGAGAACACTGAAATACAATATGCAGAGTTGAGAAGTATATTAGATGAAGAAACTAAGAAAATAAACTCACTGTGGATGGACAAAATACGACAGATAAGCATGGCGGGTGTTTCAAATACGATGATATTAAATACAAGCTCTGGTAAATTGTATGGAGAAAAAAATTCTCTTTACATAAGCTCTGAATTATTAAATCAGATTCGATTTGTGGATAAAGGTAAATTTGTTGAGACAGATGGGGAGCCAGTTCTATCAATTGTCGGAGAAGTAAAGAAAACGCAGGAAACTCCTATTTCGGTAACTATTGGAGAAAAAGAGGTTGCATTGTCAAATAATAGAATTATTGAATGCTTCTTATTTCAAGAAAAAGTGTCAAATAGCGCTGAATATATGAAATTTATCCTTAACTCACAAGCGAAAAATCTACCAGTGTTTTACTATTTGAAAAATCTTCCTAGAGACTATATTGAGCATGTAGTTGGGTATAGCGGTTCTAAAGAACATGTTGAGACAAGGATAAAGGAGTCATTATATCAAGAGAAACTTAGAGACACAGGAACGATAGCTTACAGAAAAAAAATAAAAATGCAAGAGGCACTGCTGGCCCAAGATAATTCAGTGTTAGCCGTTGCAGAAGATGACTTGAAATATTTGTTTTGCGCTATTAGAACAGTAGATGCTAGAATTATTATTCAGAACAAGGATTATTTTATGCTTCTACTGAGAAACATATATGAAGATAAATATCAGAATATGAAACAGAATACATCAGCGGAGTTTAAGAAAGCAATATGTTACGTGGATGAGGTACTTAATAAACAAAATTATTCGGCGAAAATTTAAAAATTTTTGAAAAAAGATTGACAATTTTATTTGCTGGTGATAAAAATATACTAGAGATGTGATTTCTACAAGACACGAAATACGGAAACGGTGAGTAGATATCATTACGGTACATAAGGCTTTCAAGTAGGGAAGTTTTTGTATGTGCGGCGATATTGGTTTTTGGAATATTAGCTGTGCATGTTTGCACAGCTTTTTTATTCTAAACCTTCTTGGATGGAATCATGTCTCGATTACTATTAATTCCATTTAAGGAGGTTTTTTATGACTAAAGACAAACATAACAGAAATTTTATTTCACTAACACCAGCGAAAGTAGCAAGACGAAGCAAGTCAATTCCTACGATTTGCGTAATAGGACCTACAGGATCAGGTAAAACGACATTGATTTATTCAATTCTCAACCATCGCCTTGTGGGTATAATTCAGGTTGGTATTGGAGAGAAAAAGCAAACTACTATCATACCTACGAAATTCATTTGCGATGAACGAATCGAAGATGAGAACAAAGTTGCACTGAAGATATGTATGAAACAGTTTGCTGCAAAAGATGTACACTACAATGTCATGTTGAAACTTGCAGATTTGTATAATGACAAAGATATTGATAGCGATGAGTGGGCAGATAATATTGATGAGGAATTCATTGAAAAGGTTTTTGAACCTGATGATAAAGCTTATCATTTGAAAGAGCTAGTTCCAGCTATAGATCTTGATGATATGAGAAATGTGCTACTCCCATTACTCGAAGCAGTGGATGAAATTGAACCGTCTTTTTCTGACCGTGTGGCTGAAAAAAAGAAGATGTATCCTAAGTCGAGTAAGAAGCCTATGGCAGAGATTAGAAGAATGGTCTTTGAAGATATCATAGAAGGATTGGGCGATAATTCTCCGGTTTGGAAGAAATACTATGATTGGCTTAATAGTATCGGAAGTATTGTAAAGAATAGACTAATTGATATCCTGGGAGAAGCACCAACAAAAGATAAAATATACGAATATGATTTAGGAGATCAGGGAATAGAAAACGAGGGCGCAAGAGTTTTACAGGAGTTGTTTAACCCGTACAAAGCGTATAGCCTTGTTGTTGAGGAAATGACCTTGATAAGTAGACCTCGTAAGGAATTAATTGAACTTAATAGTGAAGAGTATCCTTTGAGGTTTTGCCTTAAAGATACAATGGGGCTTAATCAGTTGGATGATGGAGAAGCATATATAAAAGAAGCATTAGATGTGGCTTTAAGTACAATTCCGGATAGTATTATGCTGCTGTTAAACCTTGAGGAAAGAGATAAAACGCTTGCTGAAAGTTGTGATGCTATTGAAAAGAAACTGAAAGAGGCATCTAAATTAGATGTTCCAGTTAGAATCATTCTTACAAAAGCGGATCGTATTATTGAATCAAAGATTAATGCGAATAAGCAGGCAGTGTCGATGCAACTTTCAGATTATGATAATCATATTTTGGAAGCAATAAATGAAGTTGAGGATTTATCAAAGCGTTACAATGAGTTGTTCAAATATCAGGATGTGAATTGGCTGTCGCTTAGATATCATGAAGAAAAGATAGATCCAATTCAGCTTAGCTTGAAAAATCTTGGGAGTGATCAGATACGTAGGTTTACGCCAGAAGGCTTATACAGTTCAGTATATTCTGCCATTGAAGACACACAGAAACGTGTGCTTCCTCATGGAATTAAATATCCAGTTTTTGTCTCAGTTATTGATGAAAATTTGCCGGCCATCAGTTTTATGGCAAATGAAAGCTTACTTGCAACTGAAGTGAGTGGTATTCAAAGCAAATTAATATCAGATAAGGCACTTATTAATGGTTATCAGATTACAGATCCTACAAGAATACACGGTCGCAGTGTTGTATGTTATTACAGTAACTTAAGGCAAGGAAGAGGATATACAACCCGAGCGAAGGTGTATGGTAATTTCAGCATCAATATGAAAGGGATGCTGTTTAGCTTGCTTAGACAGTATATACCTGAGTTTATGACTCTGTATAATGCAAAAGCTATCAAAACTGTAACTGATAATATAGGAATTAACGATCTAGAGAAACTGATTAGTGTTATGGATTTGGATGGTACCTTAGCAGAAAAAGCTCTTAGGAATGTTAATCCTGCACTTGTAGAAGATAAGAAAAGTCGTGATAATCAGGTGCTGCATTACATTTTTGAGAACTATTTTATGGGTAGTGATAAATACTATTCTGTTATGGATAAGGTGGCAAAAAATCTTTCTTACAGTAACGTATGGGTGTCCAACCAGATAGATGCCATTTATCAGCTGCCTATAAGTTATGATGAAACTATACGCATAATGCAGATGAAATTTCTTGAGATTTTTAAGACGAAGGAATTTACTAAGCTTATCGTAGAGGAAATTGGAAATGCTATGACTGAAATAGCAAATAAAATGTTTATTATCATTTAAATATAGTTTTAAAATTTTTAGTCTTTGTTTTGAATTATAAAAGGGAAAGAGTGAGAGTAAAAAGCATGCAAAACGACTTGCAAACGCACGTTCGTAGTGATATACTTCTAATCAGGAAGTAACGAAAGCAAACTGCTTCCTTTAGAAAGGAGCGGCGTATGAGACACAAATCTACAGAGCTTATGGGTACTATTAAGGCCTATGTAGAAGAATACTACAAGAATTATCGCCATTCACCGTCTACAACAGAGATTGCAGATGCGGTCGGTATTGCCAGAGGAACTGCATATAAGTATCTGGTAGCCATGAATGAGAATGGCATGATCAGCTACGATGGCCAGCAGATTTCTACTGAGCAGACCGAGAAGGTTCAGACAGAGTTTACAAGTGTGGCACTACTTGGAGCTGTTTCCTGCGGCGTTCCTACGCTGGAGGAAGAGTACATAGAGGAATATGTGTCATTGCCTGTTTCGATGTTTGGCAAAGGAACTTTTTTCTTACTTAGGGCTAAGGGCGAGTCGATGATTGAAGCTGGAATTGCACCGGGAGATCTGGTACTTGTCAGAAAGCAGTCAGAAGCCATGGATGGCGATATTGTTGTTGTCCTGGTAGCAAATGAGAACACGCTGAAGCGCTATTTTGTAGACAAAGAGAACAAACAGATCAGGCTTCATCCTGAGAATAAGACCATGAAGGACATTATTGTTTCTGATTGTAAGATTCAGGGTGTAGCAGTCAAGGTTATTAAGAACCTTGCGTAATGTGTGCTAAACAGTTTAAAAGATCAGAATAGTCGTTGCAGTTGATGATGGCAGTGTTGACTACACTTACGGAAAGGTCATTGTCGGGAGAATTATGTACACTCATCATATCGGTTTCTTTCCCTTTTCCGAATGAGAGATATCAACCTTGATAGTCAAAGGAGGCGTGATGTTGGTGAGTTTTGCGGAGGAAAAAACTGGGGAATGTGTGGTTTGCTGCCACAGATGCGGGGCATTTCTTATGGAGTCAGCTAGTACAACTTCCTATATGGTTTGCCCGGAATGCGGTGCCCGCCTTGTTGTGTGCGTGAAGAAAGGCAAGGTATCCGTATTTGATGATACGAGATCTGAGGAGGAGCTTGCGAAGAAGAGACATGCTCGTTTAACCAGATATGCTGCCAAGATTAATGAAATCACGAAATAGCAGCAGCTGGTATATTACTACAATTAAATATTGATGAGGTTATCAGGTAGATCGCTGAATTGGTCGCACAGAAGATGCGTTAAAAGACTTACAAAGGAGTGGCACCTGAGAACCAAGAGTTTGTGAAGAGAGTCGTATTTACTACGGATAGGTGCAGCCTTTGAGCATAAGACATCTATTCAGATTAAAAAGGGCCTGCAAAACAGAAGCTAACTTGAAGTATGTTTACATACAGAAGGTTTATTAGCATTTGTTTTGCAGGTCTTTTTATTTTGCGCTCTTTTTCGGTTCGCTTCTGTTTTGAAAGGCACCGGAAAGGGTGCAGATTATGAAAAAAGTAAACAGAAACAATGGAGCAATTGATGTAACTACATTTGGTGGAAGAATTAAGAAACTTAGAACGGATGCGGGATTTACCCAGGAGGAGCTTGCAGTAAAGCTTCATCTTGAGGGGAAGTCTGCTATATCCAATTATGAGAATAACAGCAGAGGTGTTTCAGCTGAGATGTTTACACAGCTGAGCCGCCTGTTTCATGTATCTGCTGATTATATATTAAACGGCGACACGCTGGATAATCTTGATCCTGTTGTGAATGAAGCAATAGAGATTCTAAACAATCTGAAGACGGATAAGGCAAAGCAGTCTGCACTTGCGATGCTTAGGCAGATTCAGATTCTTGAGGGCTAAAGTACACAGCTTGTGAACCTTTGGTACACGATTGCGGTAACGATTCAAAAGCCCTGTTCCAATAGAATGAATTATGTAAAGAAATTACGAAGCAGCGCGCAGCCTAGTGACATAAACACAACTGAATATAGGAGGTGTATATGGCCACTGAGGTTGATTTTTATGAAAACTACGGTGACAAATCAGCGAGGGAGAGGGCCGAGCTGATCTATTCCAATTACTCTTCCTTCCTGGGAATCATCGAGGATTGCAAGATGAGACTTATTTATGAAATCAAGGCAGAGAAGGAGAGAAAGCGTAGCAATCACAAAGATGAGCTTGGAGTCCGTATTCAGAATTTGGGTAACTACAGTAATCCTACAGCGGATGAAGCGGTTCTTGATGTAATGCTTGAGGGAGCATTAAATGGACTGAATTCAGCAGAGGATGCTTTATCAGATCCGGCTTTGGTACAGGAATTCAAGCGAAGAGAGTATGTCATCGTGATGATGGCTGATGAATACGCTTCTTTTAGAAGACACCTGCATGCACTTAGTGTGAAGGAGCAGGAGATTATTATTCCGCTTCTTAAGCAGGAGAAGGATTACTACGCACTGGCTGAGGAAGCTGGTGTAACGGTTCCAGTTGTCAGGAGAAAGGCAAGCCGTATTCATTGTGAATTGATTTCTTACATGGAGAAATATTTCGTTGAGAAGCTATAGGAGGGATGGTCATGAAGGAATTAAAAGAGCTTACATTTCCTCCGGAAGCAGAGGAAATGGCTATTAAACTGGCTGCGTTTGACATTATGAAGCAGCTTAAAAAAGAAGGAAAGCTTACAGACGAAGAACTGAGGTATATCGCTAAAAAGCGCAATTTACCCGTTGAGTAAACAAGATATTGATTATATAATTAAGCTGTATCTAGATCTCATCTGGTACAGCTTGATTGAGGAATGCGAGGTGCGTTATGGCAAGAAAAGTTGCTATCTACGCCCGTGTTTCTACAGAGCATGAGGCGCAGATTTCTGCCTTGGAGAATCAAGTGCAGTACTATGATGATATTTTGAGCAGACATCCGGATTGGACGTTGGTTGATAGATATATTGATGAAGGTATTACCGGTACATCTATTCACAAGCGTGAATCCTTTATGAGAATGCTCAAGGATGCAAAAGATAAGAAGTTTGATCTAATTGTTACCAGAGAGGTATCCAGGTTTGCACGTAACACAGTTGATACACTTCAGCAGACCAGAACCCTCAAAACTTATGGCGTGGAGGTGTGGTTCACAGAAGATAATATCTGGACACTGAATGATGAGGATGGAGAGTTACGTCTTTCTATCATGGCTACGCTGGCCCAGAACGAAAGCAAGAAGATCTCCCAGAGAGTAAAAGCCGGTCAGATGATTTCATTTAAGAATGGAGTCTTGTATGGTAACGGCAATATTCTCGGTTATGACAGAGTAGGTGACAAACTTATTGTAAATAAGGAACAGGCCGGCACTGTAAAGCGAATCTTTGAGTTATATCTTGCTGGAAATGGTGTTCGTAAAATTCAGGACATCATGGAGCAGGAGGGCCGAAAGACTGCAACAGGACTTACCAGATGGCAGTCTGGTTACATCAACAGAATGCTTAGCAATCCTTTTTATTGCGGTAGAATCGTTTATCGTAAGCAATATGTTCCTGATTATCTGGTTCAAAAGAAAATCAATAATTATGGAGATGTTGAAAAGGTTTATGTAGAAGGCACACATGAGAAACTGGTATCACCTGAAGATTTTGATAGAGCTCAGGAGTTAAGAGCAAAACATCGAATCGGAAAACGTGATAAAAGAGGTAGATCTGTTGGTCAGTCACCATGCAAGCATATCTGGGGTAACAAACTTGTTTGTACCTGTGGTTATGCTATGAACAGAAGAATCGCTCACAAGGCCAAAGATGGAAATCTTTCGTACATTTATCAGTGCTATGGACAGTTAAGAACAGGCACTCCTGAAAGCAGACGGAAGAAAGGACTTGAGGTTGATGGAATCTGTGACAACTCATCGTTTATGGAATGGAAGTTAGAAGTTCAGGCTGATTTCATTTTTAAAAAGCTTTTAAACAATAAGGAAGCTATTTACCGTGAAGCAATGTCGATGTTAAGTGATGTGGCTGAGGTTAAAGCTACTGAAAGAAATGATAAGGAAAAGCTTGAACGAAACATGAAACAACTCGACAAGCTCCATAAGCAAATGGCTAATTTGGTTGACATGTGTGCGGATGGAGATATTTCCAGAGAAGTCTTTCGCAGTAAGAAAAAGAAACTGGAAGATCAGATTTCAAACATTGAAAAAATTAATAGTGAGTGTAGACAGCAGATTTTAGAATTGGAAGATAATGGAGCAAAGGTTAGACGTATTGAAAGTCTTTCTGAGTTCATTAAGATGACTGCTTATGATGCCAGGGCAAAGATTCCTGAAACAGTGATTGATAACTTTGTGGACCGTGTGGTATATGATCACGGAGATTTCATTTGGTATCTGAATCCTACCTTTGGAAATGAAGTATACAGTCAGACCACTTCCGATTGGAAAAAAAACAACTGTCGACCGCTTTAAGTGATATAAAAGATACGTCACATGCCTGCTCCAGCACAAGCAGCTATTGCAGAAAAATAATTATTAGACATATAGATAAATGTCTTAAAAAGCCCTATGAGAGGTAGATATTAGTTTACTTCTCACATGGCTTTTTTAGCATAAAATAAACATAAAAAACGGAGGAAATTTGCAATGAAAAAAATGACTATTAATATGATTGTGATAAGTATGCTTTTAAGTGTATTAAGTGGTTGTGGTAAAGAAGTAGCAAGTAGTGTAACAGAAAATATAAAAAATGAGGCAATACTTACAAGTGATAAAAATATAGTTATACCAGATGTGGCGATGCAGCAATTTGATATCCCTGATAATGAGGCTTTAGAGTTTGTACATACATTAAAAATAGGCTGGAATTTAGGGAATACTTTTGATGCTAATACTGACGGAAATAGCACCAGTGATGAAATGAATTATGAGACGTTATGGTGTAAGACTAAAACAACTAAAGAAATGATTGACACTATAAAAGAAGCGGGATTTAATACTGTGCGTATTCCTGTTTCTTGGCATAATCATTTAGAAGATGAGGAATTTATAATTAGTAAAGCCTGGATGGATCGTGTACAAGAGGTCGTTGATTATGTAATGAAAAATGATATGTATGCTATCATTAATATTCATCATGACATTGATAAATCTTATTATTATCCAACTAGTGAATGCTTAGAAAATAGTACAAAGTATATGAATAATATTTGGACACAAATTAGTGAGCGCTTTAAAGATTACGATGAACATTTGATTTTTGAAGGGATTAATGAGCCGCGTCTTAAAGGGGAATCAAACGAGTGGAATTTTGATCCAAATATTCCAAGCTGTGAGGATGCAGCAAAATGCATTAATACACTCAATCAAGTATTTGTAGATGTAGTAAGGAAAAGTGGTGGGAAAAATGTAGATAGATATTTAATGGTACCAGCATATATTGCAGGGGCAGAACCATCATTGTATGATATTTTTAAATTACCAGAGGATACACAAGAGAACAAAATTATCTTATCTATTCATGCATATACACCATATGCTTTTGCACTTCAACCTACAAATGAATCCGGTAGTACTGCAAATTGGAGCGTTGATAATACTGCTGATCAACAAGGAGTAACGACTTTTATGGATGGTTTATATTATAAATACGTCTCTAAAGGAAAACCTGTTGTAATTGGTGAGTTTGGGGCAAGAGATAAAGAGGATAATTTACAATCACGCGTAGATTTTGCAACTTATTATATTGCTGCAGCTAGAACAAGAGGTATATCTTGTATATGGTGGGATAATAATAATTTTGAGGGAAGCGGAGAAAACTTTGGATTATTAGATCGCAAGACAAATATATGGCCATATAAGGAAATTGTAGATGGTCTTATGAAATATGCTGATTAAATAAAAGAAACATTAAGTAGAAAATATATTATTGTTGTTTAGTTACTAACTTTTATTTCCATTGACATGAAAACAGTTACTATGTTAAAGGCTAAATTTCCATAATTTTCGATATGAAAATAGCCAGCATCCTGAGGTTTAATATAATTATTAGACCATATCAAACACAAAGGAGCTGACTATGGACAATTATATTACCTTATTCGAAAAAATTTATAGGCCTTATCGATTGGAGATTACTTCAAAAATATACTGTTAAACTAAATACCGATTTTAAAAAGAATAAATTTTTTACACATGAACACCTTGCAAGTATGATTTATTTTCATATTTGTGAACATGATGGACTTCGTGATTTAAAACAAAGTATGACTGAGCAAATGTCAGAAATCTTACCAGACATCAGTTTAGCAACTTTAGTGCATCTGATTTTACTGGATAAATATAGAAATTATTTATTTGAGTCTGTAAAGGATATTTTAGAAGTATAAGTCAATGGAAATTTTAGTTATTAACTAAACATTAGTGTAAAGAGAGATATATAGTTGGAATACTTAAATAGGTAGGTGCGTAAGGTAGAAAGTAAGAATGAAATGAGTGTGGAATAATGCACAAAAAAAACTTGACAAGATGTATAAAATGAGTAGTTTTGACAAAAAAATAAATTTATAAAGGAAATATGTAGTTTGTGTCGTATTATATATTATATGTGGGGTGATACCAATGGGCTATAGAAAAGAACAAGAACAAGTTGAAAAAAGGTTACTCAGTCAAGTAGCAATGCGAAGTATACATTCTAAAGGACGAGTTGTAGAAGAAGCGCCTTGTGAATTTCGAACGGAATTTCAAAGGGATCGTGACCGCATAGTACACTCAAAGGCTTTTAGAAGGCTTGCGCAAAAAACACAAGTTTTTATATTGCCTGAAGGCGATCATTATAGAACAAGGCTTACCCATACACTAGAGGTTTCTCAAATTGCAAGGACAATTGCAAGAGCCCTTCGTTTAAATGAAGATTTGACAGAAGCAATTGCTTTAGGGCATGATCTTGGACATACGCCTTTTGGTCATACGGGTGAACATAGTTTACAAGAACTTACAAATGGTGAATTTGTACATAATAAACAAAGTTTGCGTGTTGTAAACATCCTTGAGAATCATGGCCAAGGATTAAATTTGACTTTTGAGGTGAGAGATGGTATTCTAAATCATCCAACAAAAGGAAAACCTTCTACAGTAGAAGGAAAAGTTGTCCAGTTAGCTGATAAGATTGCTTATATTAATCATGATATTGATGATGCCATACGTGGCAAGGTATTGCAGATTGCAGATATTCCTAAAGAGTATGTAGATGTCTTAGGTAAGACACAAAGTGAAAGAGTAAATACTTTGATTAGTAATATTGTGATGCAGAGTAAAGATAAAAATGAGATTGTGATGAGTCAGGAAGTGAAAGCAACCTTTTATGCGCTTCGAGCTTTTTTGTTTGATAAGGTTTATATTGGCTCATCAGCAAAAGAACAAGAAGATAAGGCAAAACAAGTTGTTTATAAACTCTATGAATATTATATAGGGCATTTTGATAAATTGCCTCCATCATACATAGAAAGGCTTAAAATGGGGGATTCTGAAAAGCAAATAGTATGTGATTATATTGCAGGTATGACAGACCGTTATGCAATTCATCAGTATATGGACTTGTTTTTCCCAAGATCATGGCAGGTCTATTAAGATTTGTTTAAAAAGAAGTATAGAAAGAAGGAGAGTAGATGTTATATCCAGAACATGTAATCGAAGAAGTTAGAGAAAAAAGTGATATTGTATCTATTATCTCCGAATACACAACCTTAACAAAGAAAGGTTCATCTTATACAGGACTATGTCCTTTTCATAACGAAAAATCACCTTCGTTTTCAGTAAGTGAAGAAAAGCAACTTTATTATTGCTTCGGTTGTGGGGCAGGAGGAAATGTTATCACATTTGTGATGCAAAAAGAAAATATGACTTTCGTAGAAGCACTAAAATATTTAGCAGAAAGGGAGCATATTAAACTTGATAAAGAATATTTATCAGAAGAAGAAATGGCTAAAAATCATAAACGCCTCCAGCTTTTAGAGATTCTAAAAGAAAGTGCAAAGTTCTTTTACTTTGCACTTAGAGATGAAAGCCATAAAGATGTATTAGAATATTTAACAGAGCGTGGTCTTTTAATGGAAACGATTAAACAATTTGGGTTAGGATACTCACCAAGTGCTTATACAAGTTTATATAAGTATTTAAGTCAAAAAGGTTATAGTGATGAGCTATTATTAGAATCTGGTCTAATACTTAAAAGTCAAAATCAAGGTATGATGTATGACAGATTTGCAGGGAGAGTAATCTATCCGATTTTTGATGCAAGTAAAAAGGTTATTGCTTTTGGCGGACGTGTAATGGATGGCAGCCAACCAAAGTATCTTAACTCTCCAGAAAACATTTTGTTTAATAAAAGTAATACACTATATGGTTTACATATAGCTAAAAATACGAAAAGCGATTATTTCATTTTAGTTGAAGGTTATATGGATGTTATTGCAATGCATCAAGCAGGTTTTGACCAAACAGTAGCATCACTTGGTACAGCATTTACGCCACTTCATGCTAAAATATTAAAGCGTTACACAAAGCAAGTTGTTGTTTTATATGATAGTGATAATGCTGGTAAAAATGCAACGCTTCGTGCGATTCCTATTTTAAGAGGTGCAGGGCTTAAGGTTAAAGTACTTCAGCTTCAGGGTGGAAAAGATCCAGATGAGTATCTAAAACAGCATACGAAAGAAGAAGTGGAAGATTTAATTAAACAAGCACCTTCGGATATTTGGTTTAAAGTGAAGTATATCGAATCAGGACATGATATGACAAATCCAGAGGAACGTGTGAAGTTTTTCCAAGAAACAGCACTCATGCTATCTGAATCAGGAAGCAGCATTGAGCAGTCTATTTATATAGATGAGATTTGTAAAGAGTACAATATGGATGTTGAGGTTTTTAAAGCAGAAATGAATCAACATTATAAGAAAGTATCACATTCTAAAGCACAAATAGAAGAAAAGATGCCAAATCATGTGAAAAATGTATTAAATAATGAAGTGCTATTTTTAGCAACATTATATCATTATCCTCAGATTGGAAAAAGGGCTGCAGAACATCTTACACCAAATATGTTTGCAGGTAAATTATTACAAGATTTAGCAGGTGCAGTATTTGAAGCTTTAAAAACAGGTGTGGATATTGATATGAATTATTTTACGGCAAAATACCCAGATGCAGTAGACCAAAATATTATTTCTCATGTAATCATCTTTAAAGATAAGCGTTATGAGGAAAGTTTGGTACTTCAAAAAATGGTGGCAGAAAATATAAAGCGCATTAATAAGGAGTATCTTGAAAGAAGTTTAAAAACTACGACAGACCCAAATGAGTTACAAAATCTACTATTTCAAAAAAAGGAACTTGACAAGTTGTATATTGATTTTATAAATGGTTAGAATAGTAGACAGGAGAAAGGATTGATAATAGTGAAAGATTTAGCAGAACAGAAGTTAGCATTTAAGGCCAAGCTAGACCAACTTATAAATATTGCAAAAGAGAAAAAAGGTGTTTTAGAACAAGACGACATTAATGATGTTTTCTCTGATATGGAGTTGGAGTCGAGTAAAATAGAACAAATTTATGATTATCTTGAAACACAAAACATTGATGTTATTGGTAATTTAAATGAAATCGAAGTAGACGATACAGATATTGATTTTAGTAATTTACCAGATGGTATCAGCATTGATGACCCAGTACGTATGTACCTTAAAGAAATTGGAAAAGTACCACTTCTTTCTGCAGAAGAGGAAATTGTCCTTGCTCAAAGAATGCAAGAGGGTGATCAAGAAGCTAAGAAAAAATTAGCTGAAGCCAACCTTAGACTTGTAGTAAGTATTGCAAAACGTTATGTAGGACGTGGTATGTTATTCTTAGATCTTATCCAAGAAGGTAACTTAGGGTTAATTAAAGCTGTTGAAAAGTTTGATTATACAAAAGGATTTAAATTCAGTACTTATGCAACATGGTGGATTCGTCAAGCAATTACAAGAGCTATTGCTGACCAAGCACGTACAATTCGTATTCCAGTGCATATGGTAGAAACAATTAATAAATTAATGCGTGTATCACGTCAACTTCTTCAAGAGTTAGGACGTGACCCACAACCAGAAGAAATTGCAAAACGTATGGAAATGCCAGTTTCTAAAGTGCGTGAAATTATGAAAATTTCTCAAGAACCAGTTTCTCTTGAAACACCAATTGGGGAAGAAGAAGATAGTCACTTAGGTGATTTCATTCCGGATGAAGATATTCCAGTACCAGCAGAAGCAGCTGCGTTTACTTTATTAAAAGAACAACTTATTGAAGTTTTAGATACATTAACTGAAAGAGAACAAAAAGTACTACGTTTACGTTTCGGACTTGATGATGGACGTGCGCGTACACTTGAAGAAGTTGGTAAAGAATTTAGCGTAACAAGAGAACGTATTCGTCAAATTGAAGCTAAAGCACTTAGAAAACTTAGACATCCAAGTCGTAGTAAAAAACTTAAAGATTATTTAGAATAAAAGTCAAATCATATATAATAGAAGTGAGGATAATAGAAGTTGTTTTTTGCAACTTCTATTATTTTCTATAAAGAGAAATACTAGAGGTGAAATATGCAATTATCGAATCGTTTAGGAACGCTTACAAAATATGTGCCACAAGGTAGTCGTGTCATTGATGTAGGAACAGATCATGCTTATGTACCAATTTATTTAATGAAAAATAATATTACTATAAGTTGTATGGCAACTGATATTAATAAAGGACCACTTATTAAAGCTAAGCAAAATATCACTAAGTATCACATTCCAAATATTAAACTTAAGCAAACAAGTGGTCTTCAAGGGATTACAGAAGAAGATGGCAATGTGATTATGATTTCGGGTATGGGTGGTTATTTAATTATTGATATTTTAAAAGCGGCTATGTCAGTTGTAAAAGCAGCAAATCGTCTTATTCTACAACCACAACAAGATATTGATGAAGTTAGAAAGTTTTTACATGCAAACCATTTTAAAATTATCACAGAAGATTTTGCAAAAGATGATAATAAATACTATACAATATTGGTTGTGGAAAAAGGTGAAGAAGTATATAGTAAAACATATGAATATGTATATGGTAAATGTCTAATTGAAAAGAAATTACCATTATTTAAAGAATGGCTTATAAAAAAACAAGATAAGCTTGAAGAAATTAAGAAACATTTAAATGAAAATCAAGGTGTACAAGCTGAAGAAAGAGTAAAAGAATTAGAAGCAGAGATTACAGAAATCAGAGAGGTGATTGCATGCCTAAACTAAAAGAGATTATGACAGTACTAGAAAAACTCGCACCATGTCATTTGGCAGAAAGTTGGGATAATGTAGGTCTGATGGTAGGAAGTAAAGAGGAAGAAGTTGATAAAGTACTTTGCGCTTTAGATGTTAATGAAAGTGTTGTAGATGAAGCTATTAAAAAAGGGGTTAAATGTATTGTAAGTCATCATCCATTTTTTTTGTACCACTTAAAAAGTTAAACTTAGATGATACTAAAGGTAGAATGATTAAGAAGCTTGTGAAAAATGATATTGCTGTTTATAGCATGCATACTAATTATGATATAGCTCAAGGTGGATTAAATGACTACTTATGTGAGCTTTTAAATCTTAAAGAAATTACAGTACTTGCACCAACAGATAGTCGTACATTTTGCAAAGTGATTATTTATGTACCAACAACTCATCTTGAAGTAATACGTGAGGCGATTATTCGTTATAATGAATGTACAATTGGAAACTATAAAGGTTGTACATTTAGTGGTCAAGGCGAAGGCAGTTTTATGCCCCTTGAAGGTAGTAAGCCTTTCATTGGAACAACTGATAGGTTAGAAAAAGTTGTTGAAAATAAAATTGAATTTATGGCTTATAAAGATGAAGTAGCTGATTTAATTAAAAAAATTAAAGCAGTACACCCTTATGAAGAAATGGCATATGATGTATATGACTTGGTAGATTTAAGTGAGCCAATTGGAATTGGTAGAGTTGGTAAGTTTGAAGTACCAATAAGCTTTGAAGAACTTATTACAGAAATTAAAAAGGTATTTAAGATGCCATATGTACGCATCACACAAGAAACTAATAAGCCTATTAAAAGCGTGGCGATTTGTTCAGGAAGCGGTAGTGATTTTATAAAACAAGCAGCATTTAAAGCAGATGTGTATATTACGGGAGATATGCAGTTTCATAAAGGACAAATGGCTAAAGAATTAGGAATACCAGTTGTTGATATTGGTCATTATGCCTCTGAGAATATTGCTATAGCACATATTTGTGCTTATTTAAAAGAAAACCTAAAACACTTAGAAGTAATATGTTCTGAGGTAGATGGAGAAACATTAATCATAAAATGATTTAGGGGGATAGAGAGATGACAAAAGCAAGGATACAATTTAAAAATGGTGAAGTATTAGAAGTTACAAAAGGAATTACTCTAGGTGAGGTAGCTGATTTAGTACAAAATCAATATACTTATCCTATTATGATAGGTGAAGTAGGACATAAACTAAAAGAACTTTCAAGTAAAGTAGAAGAAGACTTAAATGATTTTAGTTTTATTGAACTTAATCAAAAAGATGGTATGCGTGTTTATCAAAGAAGTATGACTTTTTTACTTATAGCAGCAGCTAAAAGAGTTGTTCCAAATTGCCATGTTTTAGTGAATCATCATATTACAGGTGGTTATTTCTGTGAGTTTGAACATGAAGCATGCTGTACAGAAGAAAATATAGTCGCAATTGAAGCAGAAATGAAGAAAATGGTCATTGAAGCACTACCTATTGAAAAATCTTTGATGCATGTACCAGAAGCTATGGCATATTTTAAAGAAAATGGCTTAGAAGATAAGATGAAACTCTTTAAATATCGCCGTACATCTACAGTAAATATGTACACATTAGATGGTATTAAAGATTACTTCTATGGTTATATGCTATGTAATACAAGGGCTCTTAAACTTTTTAAATTAATTCCTTATGCTTATGGATTCATATTACAATTCCCAGATGAGAAAAATCCACACGTTTTGCCAGAATTCAAACCACAACCTAAACTCTCTAATATATTTAGAGAATCTGAAAAATGGGCACGCATTTTAGAAGTAGATACAGTAGGTTCATTAAATGATATTATTGCATCGGGTCAAACAGATGCGCTTATTAAGATTTCAGAAGCTTTACATGAAAAGAAGATTGCAAGTATTGCAGATAAAATCACAGAAAAAGGTGCTGTGAAACTTGTACTTATTGCAGGACCATCTTCTTCAGGAAAGACAACATTTGCTAAAAGACTTTGTGTACAATTACGTGTTAATGGTATGAAACCACATCTGGTTTCTATAGATGATTATTTTGTAAATCGTGAACATACACCAAGAGATGAACAAGGTAAATATGATTTTGAAGCATTAGAAGCAATAGATGTAGATTTATTTAATGAACATATGAAACGCCTTATTGCAGGTGAGACTGTAGAAATTCCTACCTTTAACTTTGTTCTAGGACAAAGAGAATATAAAGGTAATACAATGTGTTTAGGTGAGGAAGACGTACTTGTTATTGAAGGAATTCATGGATTAAATGAAAAGTTAAGTTATGCAATTCCTAAGAAAAATAAATTTAAAGTTTATGTAAGCTGTTTAACTCAACTGAATATTGATGAGCATAATCGTATTCCAACTACAGATACAAGACTTATAAGACGTATGGTAAGAGATAATGCATATCGTGGTACAGCACCAGAGCTTACTTTGGAACGTTGGGCTTCTGTAAGACGTGGGGAAGAAAAAAATATTTTCCCATTCCAAGAAGAAGCAGATGTAATGTTTAATACAGTATTAATTTATGAACTTGCGGCACTTAAAGCAAAGGCTGAACCACTTTTATTCAGAGTAGGTCCAGATTCACCTTATTATAGTGAAGCAAAACGTATTTTAAAATTCTTTGAATATTTCTTAGTAATGGATAGCTCAGAAATTCCAACAAACTCTTTGTTACGTGAATTTGTAGGTGGAAGTTCATTTGAATAAAAACATTAGTTGACAAGTATATAAAAATAACTTATACTAATGAAGCTGTTAAGTAAATCAGACAGTCGCACGCATCAGTCGAAAGAAGGTGCTTGAGGAACGTCCGGGCTCCACAGAGCAAGGTGCTGGGTAATACCCAGTGGAGGCAACTCTAAGGATAGTGCAACAGAAATAAACCACCTGTCGTAAGATAGGTAAGGGTGGAAAGGCGAGGTAAGAGCTCACCGTCCCTTAGGTGACTAAGGGAGCCATGTAAACCCCACCTGGAGCAAGACCGTATAGAAAGACGTTAATAGTGGCTCGCTAGTCTTTGGGTAGGTCGCTAGAGCTAATAGGTAACTATTAGCGTAGATAGATGACTGTTTAATACAGAACCCGGCTTATAGATTTGGTTAACACAAAGCTTAAGATTATTCTTAAGCTTTTTTTAATTTGAGGGTGAAATTTAATAAAGTATAAAAAAGGTAGCTAAAACTTAGCTACCTTTTTTATACTTTATGCACTGGAAAAACTTCCTGAGGTTTAACAGGTACTTTAGGCGTTCTTTGCATATAAAGTGTTTGTGTTGGAAATGCAATATCTACCCCAATATGTTCACAAAGTTTTAAGATTTCTAGATTGATGCGTTGTTTAACTTGAAGATAGGATGCATAGTCTGTATGCATTGAATAATAAAGAATTTGAATATTTAGTGCGTAATCACCAAAGTTTTCAAATACAACAATATAAGTTTCATTTTCTACGTCTGGATCTTCTAATAAAATCTTTTTGATTTTTTGATACATGTATTTAAATCATTAATAGAAGTATTATAGCTGACACCTAAATCAAATTTTACACGACGTTTTTCCATACGTGTCCAGTTGATGAGATTAGCGCTGCTAATTTGTGCATTTGGAATGACTACTTGACCTTGAGTGAAGGTTCTAAGTCTTGTACTTCTAAAGCTAATATCTTCTACAACACCTTCAAGACTTATAATTTCAATCCAATCGCCAATTACAAATGGTTTATCAAACATTAAAATCATTCCTGAAAATACGTTAGACAGGGCATCTTTAGCAACGAAAGCTAAGGCTGCACCACCAAGACCTACACCTGTAAGTATGGATGGAAGTCCTTCAAATAAAAAGCTTAAAGAAATAAAAACACCTATGATAATAATTCCTGCACGGATAATACGTGCTGTAAAACGAAGAAATAGAGAGTTATCCATAAATGGTAACTTAATGTTAAGGTAATTTAAAAGCTCTTCGTAAATATGGGCGATCAAATAAATAATCCATGTCATATAAGCAGAAACAAGTGAGAAAAAGAACTTGTTAAGTACTTTAAAAGGAATAATACTAATAGGAATTTGAACAAACCAAAAAGATTCTGTTGTAACACCATTATAAATGACTAAAGGCGAAACAGCTATTGAAAAATAAATACCTGTTAATACAAATAGATGATTAAAAGGTTTTTGTAATGCATCTAAATGATTTAAATCAATACGAGTATGTTTAATCTCAATACGAGATACAAGCTTAATCATAAGGCGACTAAATAAACGATGACTGATTAAAGAACTTATAAGTAAAACTAAGCTGGCAGTCAAGCGTAAGTAGAGTGAGTTACGGGAAAAGTTATATAAAAAATCTTTTATAACTAAAAATTCGTTCATGATGAGTCCTTTCTTTAAAAATATGGCAATGCCATTTTATTCAATGATATTATTATAAACGGAAGAAGGGGAAAATAAAAGCCAAATTTAAGGCAAAAAAAATGGGATATGGTATAATATAACAGGTTACTGTGAATAGTATAAAAATAAAATAATTAAAGAAAAGGCGGGTCTATGAGAATATCAAAAGATTTATGGATTGATGAAAAGGTAAAGTGGAGTAGATGGCAGCTGATGTGTTTAAAGCTTTATAATAAATGCAGTATAAATGGTTATATTATTTGCACAGGAAGTAAGAAGCAGTGGTTGTTTGAGATTTTAAGGCCACATCAAATAAAAGAGCAGCATAAAGAATGCTATGTGGTAGGAATTGCACATTCTAAGGAAGTAGCAACGCATCATATTGTTCAGCGTATTGATGCCATTTACAATAAGCAAATACAGGATTATGAAGGTCTAAAAACATAATAAAAGAGGTGTATAATGGGTATTTTATGGCTAATAATAAAAATAATCATTTTTATACTCTTAGCACTTCTAGGTCTGCTCCTTCTGAGCTTATTTATTATACTGGTAATTCCAATTTCTTATGAAGCATATTTGGAAAAGTATAATGAGCTAATATATGATATTAAATTTACTTATCTAGGCATACTCAAAGGGCACTTTTGCTTAGAGGAAGGTTATAAAAATCATGAGATAAGAATACTGGGCAAGATAATATATGAAGATAAGGTGAAAGAAAAGGAAAGGGTTGTTAAAAAAGATGCTGGAGAAGAAAATGGTGTAAAAGAAAGTGCAAGACAGGAAAAGGATAAATCTAAAAGGCAGAGTTTAAAAAATGAACAAGCCATAGCACACAAAAAAGGGGATTATCAGACAAATCAGCAATATAAAAAAGTAAATGATACAGTGAAGAAAATAGATACCCCAGTAGCAGAGAGCGCTGAAGAAATAACAGAAGATACTATAGAAGACGAAAAAGAAGAAACCAAACGTTTTGCTAGAAATTTAGAGGGGCATCAGATTAAAAAATTATTACTAAGAAAAGATTTTTGGCAGCTTGTAAGGGAAATATTAAGGCTGCTCAAAAGCATTTTAAAATATGTTTTACCAAGGAAATGGTCCTATGAACTTGTAATAGGGAAAGATGATCCTGCTGATACAGGTGAACTAATTGCTAAGCTTACAATGGCATATCAGCTTTATTATAAACATGGTATTATACGTGGTGATTTTGAAAAAAGCGGTATATGGGGTGGATTTTTAGCAAAGGGACGATTTAGTATAGTAGGTATTTTAAAACGTATTATCAGTTTTACATTAAAACCAGTAGTACGAAAGTACATTAGATTAGTATTAAAGATTAGAAAGGAAGAAAAATATGGAGAATAAAATTAATAAAGATTTAAATGAGTTAATGAGTCAGTTAGAAAATTTTATTACAACAAAGACAGTAGTAGGTGAACCTATTCATATTGATGATACTATTTTAGTACCACTTGTAGATGTAAGTTTTGCAGCAGCAACAGGGGCAACTGAGAGTAATAACTTTACTGAACGTAAAAAAGAACGTGAGAAAAATGTGGCTGGTGGAAGTGGTGCTGGTGCTGGTGGGATTGGCGCTAAGATTACACCAAGCGCCATGCTTGTTATTCAAAATGGGACAACACAGCTTATTAATACAAGAGCTCAAGATAGTATTACAAAACTTATTGATATGATTCCTGGACTTGTAGCAAAAGCACCTGAATTTGTATCACATTTTACAGAACATAAGGGTGAGAATAAAGTTAGATCAGCTAGGAAGTCAAAAAATGAGGCTGTAAGTGAGTCAGAAGAAAAGTATCATCAAATGGAAGATTAAAAACATAAATATAAAAGACTACTTCGATTAAGAAGTAGCCTTTTATATTATACATATATAAGTTTATACATTGAATCTGAAGACGATGATATCACCATCTTGAACAACATATTCTTTACCTTCAAGACGTACAAGTCCTTTTTCTCTAGCAGCAGCGTAAGAACCACATGCAACAAGGTCATCGAAGTTAACAACCTCAGCACGGATGAATCCTCTTTCGAAGTCAGAATGAATTTTACCAGCAGCGCCTGGAGCTTTGGTTCCTTTTGTAATGGTCCAAGCACGTACTTCTTGTGGACCAGCTGTAAGGTAACTGATAAGTCCAAGAAGTTTGTAACTTGCAGCTACTAAACGGTCGAAACCAGTTGAGTCAAGACCTAAATCTTGTAAGAAGATTTCTTTTTCTTCTTCATCAAGTTCAGATAATTCTTGTTCGATTTTAGCACAGATTACGAAAGTTTCAGAGTCTTCTTGTGTAGAAAACTCACGTACACGTTGTACGTATTCATTTTTAATACCACCAATTAAATCATCTTCGGAAATATTAGCGGCATAAAGCATTGGTTTAGCTGTAATAAGGCCAAGTGATTGAATAAAGGCATCTTTTTCAGTATCATCACCTAAAAGTGTACGTGCAGCTTTACCAGATTCAAGTGTAGCATAGATTTCTTTTAAGATTTCAATTTCAGCAGCTACAGCTTTATCAGCTTTTGCAGCTTTAGCTGATTTTGAAATACGACGTTCTAAAACGTCCATATCTGCAAATGCAAGCTCTAGGTTGATTGTTTCGATGTCGCGGATAGGGTCTACAACTTTATCTACGTGAACGATGTTTTCATCTTCGAAGCAACGTACAACTTGTACAATAGCATCTACTTCACGAATGTGAGATAAGAATTGGTTTCCAAGACCTTCACCTTTACTAGCGCCTTTGATAAGACCAGCAATATCTACGAATTCTATAGCAGCAGGTAATACGCGTTGAGAGTTATTCATTTCACGTAATACTTCTAATCTTTTATCAGGTACAGCAACAACCCCTACATTAGGTTCAATTGTACAGAATGGATAGTTAGCAGATTCAGCACCTGCTTTAGTAAGGGCATTAAATAAAGTACTTTTTCCTACATTAGGAAGCCCTACGATTCCGAGTTTCATATGTTTCATCCTTCCTCAGTTATTATTTTTAACATCCATAGTATAGTTTATCGCATAATAAATAAAACTGCAATAAAATGCAGTTTTATTTATTATGCGATAAACATAATCCAATTAAAAAACCTATAAGTGTACAAGTGCCAGCAACAACAGCTAAGGCCGAATAATCCATGCAAACAGGATAAAGTTCATTAAATTCGTCATTTTCTTTTTGGCGTTGTACAGCACGATAATGTCTAGCTTTTTGACGCATATTCACACCACCTTTTGAGGTTAGTATAAGTGAAAATATAAGATTTATACCTCATTTACATTAGAAGTTAAATGGCATATAATGAGAAAATAAAAAAGGAGGTTTATTATGCCAAATATATATTTTCCATATTTGAATTTATCATTTAATATTTCGCCAATTGCATTTAAAGTCTTCGGTATTGCAATTTATTGGTATGGCATCATTATTACATCAGGGATTATATGCGGCGCATTAATTTCATCATATATGGCGAAAAAAGAAAATGTAAATCCAGACATTATTACAGATTTTATCATGTATGATATTATTTTTGCATTAATAGGTGCAAGAGCGTATTATGTTGCATTTAATTGGGATTATTACCATGCAAACCTGGGACAAATTATAAATACCAGGCAAGGTGGTATAGCTATTTATGGTGCAATTATAGTTTCTATACTAGTAGCGGTTATTTATACAAAATATAAAAAGATTTCTTTTTGGCAGTTTACTGATTTAGCAGTATATGGTTTAGTGGTAGGACAGATTATAGGGCGTTATGGAAATTTTACAAACAAAGAGGCTTTTGGAGGATATACAGAAAATATCTTTGCTATGCGTATTTTACAAAGTGAGGCAAAATTGCCTATATCTCAGGATCTACTCAATCATATTCAAGTTGCATTTGGACAAAATTATATCCAAGTGCATCCAACATTTTTCTATGAATCATGCTGGAATATAGGAGTTTTAGTATTATTACTAATTTATCGTAAGTATCGTAAGAATTATGGCGAATTATTTTTCTTATATTTAGCCAGTTATGGAATAGGACGATTTTGGATAGAAGGATTACGTACGGATCAACTAATAGTGCCTAGTATTAATATCCCAATTTCTCAAATAATTGCTATATTGTCAGTTGTATTGGGATTAATTGGAATAATTATTTGTCGAAGAGTTAGAAAAAAATAAAATATCATACAAATAATACGAATAAATGTTGTTTTCTTCCAAGTTTTGTTCTATAATAACTCTAAAGAGAAAAAGAAAATTCAAAATATTTATACTTATGTTTTTTATTTTTAAGGGGGATTTATATGAATAATAGAAAGAAGCGCATTTCAACAATGCAAGAAGCACTTAACAGACTTTTAATGACATCTGGAGCAAATGTATGTAGAAGTAAGACTGTATATAAATTAAGTATGCAGCTTGACAAAGAGATTGTAAAGTATTATAGAAGTATTGAAAATATTTAACTACATGATAAGTTAAAGAATGTAAATTATATAGCATCTATTAAATGTAAGGTTATACATTTGATGGATGCTTTTTTAATTAGAATTAATTAAAAAACACATTAAATGAAGCATTTAATCAAATTTGACTTGAAATTTTATCCATAAAGTCATAAAATATAAGAAATTGGGCGTGATAGGCCCTGTTTGGAATAGAAAAAAATTAAGCTCTCCTAGTTACTAACATGAATGCTAGAAATTTGTTCGCTTCTTTTTGTCAGGTAAATTAAGCGTATAGTGGATACGCATGGCCGATATAAAAGGGCGTATTTTATTGCCCTAGCACTTATATGAGTATATTCTTATATTGAAAAAGACATAGTAGTTATAGGAATGGGAAACCATATAAAAGTTTGGCAAGTGAAGGCGTTATTTATACTATATAAAAGACACTTTTAATTGAACTAGACTTTGGCTGAGCAAATGGAACAATTAAAAATTTAAGGTGATGAAATGAAGTTTGAACATGTATCAGTATTGTTAAATGAATGTATTGAAGGATTGGCAATTAAACCTAATGGAATTTATGTAGATGGTACATTAGGAGGTGCAGGACATGCTAGTGTTGTATGTAGCCATTTATCAGAAGCAGGACATTTTATAGGCATTGATCAAGATAATAATGCGTTAGCTGTATCTAAAGAACGTTTAAAAGATGTAAAAGCTAAAGTAAGTATTGTAAAAAGTAATTTTGAACAAACAGCAAATGTATTAGAATCTTTAGGTGTAGAGAAAATAGATGGGATGCTTATTGACCTTGGTGTTTCTTCACACCAATTAGATGAAGCAGACCGTGGTTTTTCTTATATGCATGATGCACCACTTGATATGCGTATGAATCAAGATAGTAAATATTCAGCATATGATGTGGTTAATGAAATGTCAGAAGAAGAACTTTACAGAATTATTAAAGAATATGGTGAGGAACGTTGGGCAAAACGTGTTGCACAATTTATAGTAGAAGAAAGAAAATTTAAACCAATTGAAACAACATATGAACTTGTAGATGTAATTAAAAAAGCGATTCCTCAAGGCGCGAGAAAAGATGGTCCACATCCTGCAAAACGTACTTTCCAAGCAATTCGCATTGCAGTTAATCGTGAGCTTGAAATTATTGCACCAACTATTAACGATGTAGTAGAGAAATTAGCACCAGGTGGAAGACTATGTATTATTACTTTCCATTCACTAGAAGATCGTATCGTAAAGCAAGCATTTAAAAAACTAGAAGATCCTTGTACTTGTGCAAAGGAATTTCCAGTTTGTGTATGTGGTAAAGTACCACAGGTAAAAGTAATTACACGTAAGCCTATTTTACCTTCAGAAGGAGAATTAGAGGCAAATCATCGTTCTAGAAGTGCAAAATTAAGAATTGTTGAAAAATTATAACAATATACCATCTCATAAAGGGGGAGTGAATGATGGGAGAGAAACTCAAAGGAAATTATAATTATCAAATTGGCAATACAGTATATGATTATTATGAAGAATTACCTTTGCAAACACCTCCACAAGCACCCGTACGTAGAAATAGAAAAGTTAAGAAAAGAGATTTTAGATTTGCAATACAGGTTTCTTTATGTGGTCTGTTAGTATTTTTAGGTGCGTTTTTCTATATTCATCAATATGCTGAATTTGGGACAAGACAAAAAGAATTGCGTACTATTAAAAATGAAATTAGAGATACTAAAAGTACAATTAGTTTAACAGAAGCTAAAATATCTGAAAAACTTAATTTAGATTATATACGTGAACGTGCATCTAAAGAGCTTGGTATGAGCGAGCCAATGGCACACCAAATCGTGTATATTGAATTACCAAAAGATAGTTATGTTGTATATAATCATTAAAAGTAGGTAGGAATATGAAAAGACGTAAGAAGAAAAGAACAACTCTACCACCTAGATATAAAATGAATGGCAGAATTTTTGTACTTTTAACTTGTTTTGTTTTTTGTTTTGTTTTTTTAATTGGTAGAGTAGCATATATACAAGCTGTACATGGCGTGGAATATAAAACAGTTATTGCAAATCGTTTAACAAATGGCGAAACAGATATTGAAGCACAGCGTGGCGCTATTGTGGATCGCAATAATAAAACGTTAGCAACAAGTGTATTAGCATATAATATAGTTTTAAGTCCCAAAGACGTACTAACTTTAAGTGAAGAAAAACGTCTTGAAATATATAAAGAACTTTCACCGGTTGTAGGCAAGACTGTAGATGAACTTAAAAAAATAGTAGATGTAAATCCTACTTCGGGATATAAGGTATTAGCTAAAAATATAGATACAGAAGTAGGGGAAGAACTTCGTGGATTAGGTGGTGTAAGTTTAGTCGAAACGTATATTCGTAAATATTCTAAAGAAACATTAGTTGCACAGCTTCTTGGATTCTTTAATAAGGATGGGGTTGGACAATATGGTATTGAACAGCAGTATGAAGAATACTTAGCTGGTGTACCAGGTCGCACTTTTTCTCAATATCAAGATTCAAAAATTGTAACTAGGGAAACACAAGAAGGAAAAGCAGGGGCAACTGTTAAACTTACAATAGATGAAGTGATTCAGCAATATGTGGAAACAATTATGCGTAAATATATTGCTCAGTATGGGGCAATAAATGCCTCTGCAACAATTATGAATCCGAATACAGGAGAAATCTATGCAATGTATTCTTATCCAGAATTTGATCCTAACCATTATAATGATTTAAGCAAGCAGCTTGGTCAGAGTGTTTGGGATAATTTAAGCGGGGAAAAGCAATATGAAAAAATGAATGCAGCTTGGATAAATCGAAGTATTCAATATACCTATGAACCAGGTTCAACAATGAAGCCTATATTTGTGGCAGCAGCTTTAGAAGAGGGCGTAATTGATGGGACAGAGACATATAATTGTCCAGGCTCAATAGCAGTAGCAGATAGAAATATTAACTGCTGGAAAACATCTGGACATAGTCTTGAAACACTAGAGGATGTATTGGCAAATTCTTGTAATGTAGGCATGATTGAAATTAGTAAGAAGATGGATTCTGAAAAGATACTAGATTATATGAAGCGTTTTGGATTTGGTGAAAAAACAGAGGTTAATTTACCAGGTGATAACGCAGGGCTTTTACATAATAAGCTTGGACCAGTTGAAAAGGCGACTTATTCTATGGGACAAGGAATGACAGTTACGCCACTGCAACTTGTTAAGGCTTTTTCAGCGGTTATTAATGGTGGATATTTGATAGAACCTTATGTAGTTTCGGAAATTACAGGAAATAATCATACGACTTTATATGAACATAAAAGACGTGTTTTGAGACAAGTAATCTCTAGTGAAACATCTAAAAAGGTAGCAACATATCTTAAGAAAGTAGTTGATTCAGGAACTGGTAATGCGGCGGCTGTAAGTGGTTATGATGTGGGTGGTAAAACAGGAACAGCGCAGAAAATAGGGCGTGTAAATGGTGATTATGTTTTATCGTTTATTGGTAGTGTGCCATATAATAACCCACAAGTTGTAGGGCTTATCACGCTGGATAATATTCCAGAAGGAACAGGTGCACCAGCAAATGCTTTTAGAGAAATGATGGAAAATATATTACCATATTTAGAGATTGAATTAAGTGAAACTGCCCAAAAAGATGAAGTGAAAACAAGTAGTGTACCTAATGTAAGTAATCAAGATATTTATACAGCAATCAATACATTATTTGATGATAAATTGGATTATGAAATAGTGGGTGTAGGAAATACTGTAACTTCTCAATATCCTAAGGCTGGAGAGATAGCAACTAAGGGAGTGAAGATTAAGCTTTATACAGAGGCAAGAGATGCTAAAAATGTAGTAGCTGTACCCAATATCATGGGCATGACAATTGAAGAAGCTCAAAAAGTTTTAGATGGGAAGTTTGTACTTCAAGGTAGTGAAAAAGGCAAAATTACTAGTCAAATACCACGTGGTGGGACTAAGATAGAAAAAGATAGCCAAGTTATCGTTAAAACAACTGAATAATGTCATAATGCCCCCTCTTTAAAATAGACTTTAGGTAAGACAACTTTTAAAGGAGGTTTTTTATGTATAAAGGCATCCCAGTTTTACTAAAAAAGAGAATTCTTATTGTAGCGGGCTGTTTTGTCTTTGGGCTTGTAGGTATGTCTATTCGTTTAGGGTATGTACAAATTGCAGAAGGCAAAATGTTGGATGATAGAGCATCTGAACAGCAAACTAGAAATCGTACAATCGCACCTACAAGAGGAATAATTTATGATAGAAATTTAGAGGTCTTGGCTAAGAGTGCTTCTGTGGCAACTGTTGGTGTTGTACATGCTCAAATTCAGGATTCAGAGATGGTGGCTAAAGTACTTGCGGAGCATCTTAATATGGATTATGAAAAAGTTTATAAAAAAGTTACAAAGCGTGTAGCTTTTGAAAGAATTGCTACTAAGGTAGATAAAAAAATAGCTGATAGTATTCGTGAGCTTAATTTACCTGGGGTCAAAGTTGATGAGGATTCTAAAAGATATTATCCCTATAATACATTAGCATCTCAAACATTGGGATTTGTAGGAAAGGATAACCAAGGAATTGTAGGCTTAGAAGTGAAATATGATAGTTATTTAAAAGGAAAACCAGGTAATATTCTTATGGAGACTAATGGAAAGGGAGAAAGAAGAGAGGAGGAGGCAGAAGTACGTATAAATCCTCAAAATGGTTATCATCTTGTAACCACGTTAGATATTACATTGCAAGAATATGCAGAACAAGCATTGGAACGTGTTGTTGAAATGAAAGATGCAAGGCGTGGTGCTATTATTATGATGAATCCACAAGATGGAGAGATTTATGCTTTGGCAGTTAAACCTGACTTTAATTTAAATGAGCCTTTTACAATTAATAATGAAGAGCTGAAAAATAATTGGAGCTATATTCTCAAAAGGAACAACAAGAATATTTAAATCAAATGTGGCGTAACTTTACAATTAATGATACATATGAACCAGGTTCAACTTTTAAAATCTTCACTTCAACAATGGGACTTGAAGAAAATGTAGTTAGTGAAAATGACAAGTTTGTTTGCACAGGAAGTAAAGTTATTGCAGGAAGAACTATTAAGTGTTGGCGTAGTCCACGATCTCATGGAGATGAAACATTTGTACAAGGTGTACAGAATTCATGTAATCCTGTTTTTATGGAAGTTGCTGAGCGGATTGGAGCGAGTAAGTTTTATGATTATATGATAAAATTTGGTTTTAAGTCTAAAACAGATATTGATTTACCAGGTGAAGCAATTGGTATTTTACATAGTAAAAGTAATATTGGACCAGTAGAACTTGCAACTATGTCCTTTGGTCAATCATTTCAAATTACACCAATGCAGCTTTTAGTTGGTGCTTCAGCAACAATTAATGGGGGATATCGCGTGACACCACATTTAGGTAAAGAAATAATTAATGATACAGGAGATATTATTCAAACGTTTAATTATGAAAAGGGAAAACAGATTATTTCGACACAGACTAGTGAAAGAATGAAAAAGATTTTAGAAACTGTTGTATCAGAAGGTGGTGGACATAAGGCTTATATTCCAGGATATCGCATTGGTGGTAAAACAGCAACTTCTCAAAAATTACCTCGTGGATCAGGAAAATATACAGCATCATTTTTAGCTTTCGCACCAGCAGAAGCACCAAAGGTATTAGCTTTAGTAATTATTGATGAACCTAAAGGAACTTACTATGGTGGAGTTATTGCAGGACCAGTTATGCATGAGATATTAGAAAATGCATTACCTTATTTGGGGATAGAACCTGTTTATAATGAGGCAGAAGTAAAACTTGATGAAACACAAAAAATGATAGTACCAAATTTTGTAGGAATGACATCAAAAGATGCAAAAACTTTTGCAAAGGAACAAGGCATACAAGTAGATATAAATGGGGAAGGTGAAGAGGTAGGTGCACAATTTCCGTTAGAAGGTGAAAGTATTAACAAAATAAGTAAAATTATCCTTTATACCCATTAAGATGACTTTTTTATCAGTTCAAGTCGTGCTATAATAACAAGGAAATTTAAATAAGGAGGATCAACATGAAACTAAAGGAGCTAATGAATGGAATAAGCTTTGAGTGTGTAAGTGGTAACATGGAACAAGAAATTGACCATATTATTTATGATTCACGTATCAAAACACAAAGTGGATTGTTTATTGCAATAGAAGGATTTAAAACAGATGGGCATACATTTATTGATAAGGCTATTGAAAATGGTGCTAAAGCAATTCTTGTTCAAAAACATATTAATTGTGATGTAGATGGCATTACAATTTTAAAGACAAATAATACAAGAAGTGCTATGGCACAAGTTGCAAATAATGCTTATCATAATCCTTCAGAAAAATTTGAATTAGTAGGAGTAACAGGTACAAATGGAAAAACAAGTATCACATTCTTACTTGGTCAAATTTTAGAGGCATATCATAAAAAAATAGGTATTATTGGGACAATTGAAAATCGCATTGGAGATAGCATTCTTAAAGCAGAGCGTACAACACCAGAATCAGTAGATCTTCAAGCACTTTTCCAAAAGATGGTTGAAAGTAATGTGGATTGTGCATTAATGGAAGTCTCATCTCATGCTTTAGAATTAAACCGTGTAGATGGTTCAAGCTTTGGTGTTGGTATTTTTACAAACCTTACACAAGATCACTTAGATTTCCATATTACAATGGAAAACTATGCAAAAGCAAAAGCAAAATTATTTAAAAAGTGTAAAGTTGGTATTATTAATAAAGATGCAGATTATGTAGATGTTATCAGTGAGGGGGCAACTTGCCAGGTTGTAACTTATGGCATTGATCATGAGGCAGATTACCATGCTACTAATATTCACATACATGCTGCTGGCGTAGAATATACTTTAACATGCTCACAAGGAACATTTGAGATAGAAGTACCTATTCCAGGGAAATTTACAGTATATAATACACTAGCTGTCATTGCAGCAGCGGTAAACCTAAATATTCCAATGACACATATTATTGAAACATTAAAAACAGTAAAAGGTGTACCAGGACGTGTGCAAGCATTTAAATCAACACATGGTTATAGTGTACTTGTAGATTATGCACATACACCAGATGGACTTGAAAATGTACTTGAAACAATCAAAGAATTTGTAAAAGGTAAAGTTATTACTGTATTTGGTTGTGGTGGAGACAGAGATAAAACAAAACGTCCAATAATGGGAAGTATTGCTGCAAAATATTCAGATGATGTAATTATTACATCTGATAATCCAAGAACAGAAAATCCACTTCAGATTTTAGATGAAGTAGAAGTTGGTGTAAAAGACACTGGCGTAGACTATGTAAAAATTGAAGATCGTAAAGAAGCAATTTTAACTGCTTTAAAGAAAGCACAAAAAGACGATGTTGTTTTAATTGCTGGTAAAGGCCATGAAAATTATCAAATATTAAAAGACCGCATTATTCACTTCGATGATTCAGAAGTTGTAGCGGCTTATTTACAGGGGGAAGTTTAATGAAGCTCTGTTTAGAAGATATTTTAAAAGCGGTTAAAGGAAAATGCTTAAATCAAGAAGCATTTGATACCAATAAACAAATACTAGATATTGTGACAGACTCAAGAGCAATTACAGATTCCAGTTTATTTGTACCACTTAAAGGTGAGAATTTTGATGGGCATGTGTTTATCAAAGATGTTTATGATAAAGGTAGCATTGTAACACTTACGATGAATGAAGAAGTAGTGGATTCACGTCTTTGTACTATTTTAGTAGAAGATACAGGAAAGGCACTATTAGAACTTGGACACTATTATCGTAATTTATTTAGCATTCCTGTTATTGGTATTACAGGTAGTGTTGGTAAAACAAGCACAAAAGAGATTGTGGCAGCTATTCTAAGTGGACGTTATAACGTGCATAAGACACAAGGAAACTATAATAATGAGATTGGTGTACCTTTAACATTATTTAAATTGAAATCAGAACATGAGATTGCAGTTGTTGAAATGGGAATGAACCATTTTGGTGAAATTCATAATTTAAGTTATGTAGCAATGCCTAATATGGGAATCATTACAAATATCGGGACATCTCATATTGAAAACTTAGGTAGTCGTGAAGGTATTTTAAAAGCTAAACTTGAAATTCTTGATGGCATGGCAGAAGGCGGCAAATTAATCGTATGTGGTGATAATGATTTACTAGGTAGTATGCCAGCACAAAATATAGAAGTTATTCAGTATGGTTTTGCAGAAGGTAAGCCTTATAGAGCAACGAACATTGTAACAAATGGAGAATATACAAGTGCACATATTCAAACACCAAGTGAAAGTTATGATATCGAAATCAAAGCATTAGGCGAACATATGATTTATAACGTGCTTGCAGGAATTGCTGTAGCTGAAGCTTGTGGACTTACAGAAGAAGAAATCAAACGTGGTCTTAAAAACTATGCACCAGCTAAAATGCGTATGCATATTACAAAAGGTATCAATAATATGACATTAATTGATGATACTTATAATGCAAGTCCTGAATCAATGAAAGCTGCCTTAAAAGTCTTAAAAGACTATGAAAGCAAGGGTAGAAAAGTCGCTGTTTTAGGGGATATGTTAGAACAAGGTGAATTTGCCCCAGCTCTTCATGCAAGTGTTGGAGAAGCAGCAGTAGCTTTAGAGATTGATCTTTTATGTGCTGTAGGGCCACTTGCGCGTCATATTTATGAAGGTGCTAAAAAAGCAGGCAATATTCAAGTCGTTTATTATGAAACAAAAGAAGCTTGGATGCAAAACAAGGAGCAATTTTTACAAGATGAGGACACCTTATTATTCAAAGCTTCTAGAGGTATGCATTTCGAAGAATGGTAGAAGAGTTAGGAAAGGTGAAATCAGATGGAAAATAACGCGTTATATGCAGTTTTAATTGCATTCTTCTTAAGTATATTATTAAGCCCATTTGTAATCCCAATGTTACAACGTCTTAAGTTTGGGCAAAACGTAAGAGATGATGGGCCAAACAGTCATTTAAAAAAAGCAGGAACACCAACAATGGGTGGTGTAATCATTTTAGCAAGTATGGTCATTACGAGTTTATTCTTTATGAAAGGAAATCGTGAAGTGCACCTTATCTTATTAGTAACAGTAGGATTTGGAATCATTGGTTTCTTAGATGACTATATCAAAGTAGTTAAAAAACGTTCACTAGGACTTACAGCAATGCAAAAAATTGTAGGTCAATTAGTGGTAACAATTATTTTTGCTTATTTATTAAAGTCTTACTTAGGGCTTAATACAGAAATTATTGTACCATTTACAGGTGGAGAAGCATGGGATATGGGTATCCTTTATTGGCCATTCTTAGTATTTGCAGTACTTGCTGTAGTAAATGCTGTTAATTTAACAGATGGTCTTGATGGTTTAGCTTCAAGCATTACTGTATTAGTAGCAACTTATTTCGCAGCAATTGCATTAGGTGTAGGTAGTGGGGCATTCCCAATTGCAGCAGCAGCAGTAGGGAGTTTATTAGGATTCTTACTCTTTAATACTTATCCAGCAAAAGTATTCATGGGAGACACAGGTTCTCTTGCCCTTGGTGGGTTTGTTATTGCTACAGCATTTGTAATGAAAATGCCATTATTTATTTTAATTGTTGGTTTAATTTATGTTATTGAAAATGTATCTGTTATTTTACAGGTATTTTATTTCAAAAAAACAAAGAAAAGATTATTTAGAATGGCACCTATTCATCATCACTTTGAACTTGGTGGATGGCCAGAAACAAAAGTTGTTGCAGTATTTAGCATTGTAACAGCTATTATGTGTTTAATCGGACTTATTGCAAGATAAACATAAAGCATCATAAAAGAACTAGGAGGAAGAACTCATGAGCATGAATGGAAAAAAAGTTTTAGTTGTAGGAAATGCACGTAGTGGAATTGGTGCAGCAAAGCTAGCATATGATCACCATGCAGATGTTTGTATTTATGATAGTAAACCATATGAAAAATGGGATGAAAAAGCACAGGCACAAATTGAAGCACTTAAAGCCAGTGGGATTAAGTATATTTTAGGTGGCGAAGTAAAAGTAGAAGAATATAATTTATTCATTACAAGTCCAGGAATTTCATTAGAGATTGAACTTATTCAAGATGCTTTAAAAGCAGGTGTGGAGGTAACAGGTGAATTTGAATTTGCTTCTACATTTTGTAAGGCACCTATTGTAGCCATTACAGGTACAAATGGTAAAACAACAACGACTACATTAGTCGGTGAAATAATGAAAGCTTACAATGAAAATACTTTCGTAGTAGGTAATATTGGTCGTGCATTTAGTGAAGAAGTAGGGCATATTCCAGCAGATGGCATCGTTGTAGCTGAAGTAAGTAGTTTCCAACTTGAAACGGCTAAAACATTCCATCCTAAAGTAAGTAGTTTATTAAATATTACACCAGATCATTTAAATAGACATCATACAATGGAAAATTACTGTGATTGTAAATACAATATCTTTAAAAATCAAACAGCTGATGAATACTGTGTATTAAATACAAGAGATACTTATTATGAAGAAGCTAAAAAACTTTTATCTTGTAAAGAAATTGCATTCTCATTAACAGAAGTACCTGCATGTGGTGCTTATTTAAAAGATGGCATGTTAATGGAAAATATTAAAGGTGAAGAAACAGTTATTTGTAATAGTGATAATCTTTATATCAAAGGTTCACACAATATTGAAAATGCATTAGCAGCTACAGCAATGTGTCGTGCATTTGGTGTACCAGTAGATATTATTAAAAACGTACTTACAAGTTTTAAAGGTGTAGAACACCGTACAGAGTATGTAACAAATAAAGGTGGCGTAGATTTCTTTAATGATTCTAAAGCAACAAATACAGATGCAGCAAGAGCTGGCCTTGTAGGGCTTAGTGTGCTTAAGAAGCCTATTCGTCTTATTGCTGGAGGAATGGATAAACAAATTAGCTTCAAAGAATGGATTGCATTATTTGAAGGTCTAGTAGCTAAAGTATATATCATTGGTGAAACAAAAGCACAAATTGTTAAAGAATGTGCTGAGCAAAGCTACTATAATGTAGCAACATTTGAAACATTTGAAGATGCTATAAAAATGGCTTATGCTGAAAGTCATGAAGGTGATTGTATTTTATTATCACCTGCATGCGCAAGCTGGGATATGTTTGAAAGCTATGAACGAAGGGGAGAAATCTTTAAGGAAATCGTACACAATTTGGAAGGGTGAAATAAATGGGAGTAGAACAATCATCAAACCAAGTACGAAAGAAGAAAAAAGCAAACATGGCAACACCTGATTACATTATGATGGCAGTTATACTTTTGATATTTGCTTTTGGTGTTGTTATGGTATACAGTGCAAGTTTCTATTTTTGCGTGAACAATGGTAAGGCACCTGCAAACTTTGCTTTAAAGCAATTGGGAATTGGTGGAGTAGGTGTTGTAGTTATGTTATGGCTGACTTATAGATTTGATTATCATATCTTTTCAGTGCCAATTATTAACTGGGCGATTTATTTGGGTAGCATTACACTTTCTATTTTAGTTATGTTTATAGGAAAAGAAGTAAATGGTGCAAAAAGATGGATTGCTATTGGTCCTATTCAATTTCAACCGTCAGAAGTTGCTAAAGTAGCTGTTATTATTATGTTAGCTTCATATATTGTACGAAATAGGAAGAATTTTAATAATATCAAATATCGTTTAGGTGCTTGGGGAATATTTCTTATACCAGCAGGAATAGTTATGGTTGAGAATTTAAGTTCAGCTATTGTTATTGGTGGAATTGGATTTGTAATGTGCTTTATTTCTATGCCTAAAATAAAAATATACATAGTAATTGTTATATTAGGAGCTTGTGCTGTGTTTGGTGCCTATTCATTAGCAATGTCTACGCCAGAAGGTCAAGATCCTGCTAACCCTATTTTAAAAGTTGTATTACCAGCCTATAGACTGGAACGTATTCAAGTATGGCTAGATCCATGGATTGATCCAAAAGATTCAGGATATCAACCAATACAAGCATTATATGCAGTGGGATCTGGTGGATTGTTTGGTAAAGGTCTTGGTAATTCAGTTCAAAAGCAAAGCTTTTTACCAGAGCCGTATAATGATATTATCTTTGCAGTTATATGTGAAGAGTTAGGTCTTGTAGGGGCACTTGTATTAATTTCAGGTTATGCTATTTTAATTATACGGGGACTAAGTGTAGCTATGCGGTCAATAGACTACTTTGGCTCATTGATTGCGACAGGAATATCTTCAATGATAGCTATTCAAGTTATCATCAATATGGCAGTAAACACAAATACAATTCCTACAACAGGAATGCAACTTTCTCTTGTAAGCTATGGTGGTACAGCAGTTGCGGTATTACTTGCAACATTAGGTATATTACTTAACGTGTCTAAATCAGCGAATATTCAAAAAGTAAAAAAATAAATTGGTACCTTTTTACAGTTTGAGGCATAAATTGGTTGTATAGAAGCTTACCTATTTTAGGAGGTGCTCTTTAATGAGTGAAATTATGATCCAAGGAGGTAGGCGTCTAGAAGGTGAATTGCATATTGCAGGCAGCAAAAATGCAATTCTTCCTATTATTGCAGCAACTTTACTTTGTAGAGACACAGTATATCTTTATAATTGCCCTAAAATTTCTGATGTAGTATTAATGATACAGATTCTTAGGCAATTAGGTTGTAGAGTAATATGGGATGACAAAGTTTTAATGATTGATACAAGTACTTTAAATAGTAGTGATGTACCGGCTCATTTAGTTAGTCAAATGCGTTCATCAATTATATTATTAGGTGCGATTATAGGCCGTTGTAAAGAAGCTAGAATTGGCATGCCAGGTGGTTGTCAACTTGGCAAAAGGCCTATAGATATGCACTTAGATGGATTACGTAAAATGCAGGTAGAAATCACAGAATATGAAGACTTTATTCAGTGCATGACTTTAAACCTTCAAGGCGCTCAAATTCACCTTAATATGCCAAGTGTTGGAGCAACAGAAAATATTATGCTAGCAGCAGCTTGTGCACAGGGAACAACGACTATTCATAATGCTGCAAAGGAAGCTGAGATTGTTGATTTACAGGACTTTTTAAATGCATGTGGTGCAAATATAACTGGTGCAGGAACCAAAAAGATTATTATTCATGGTGTAAGTGAATTAAAAGGTATAACTTATCGGATTATTCCAGATCGTATTGTAGCTGGGACATATTTAGTAGCAGGTGCAATTACTAGGGGAAATATCATACTAAATGATGTATATAACAGACATATGCAAGCAACTATTAATAAGCTACGTGCTATAGGCTGTCATATTAATGAAGAACAAAATAAAGTAATCTTATCTGTTGCTAAACCACTTAAAGGAATAGGCTTAAAAACTGAAGTTTATCCAGGATTTGCAACAGATATGCAATCACAATTTTTGGCCTTACTTACAACGTGTAATAGTATTAGTCATGTAAAAGAGAATATATTTGATGCTAGATTTAAAACAGCAAAGGAACTTTGTAAGTTAGGCGCACACATTATTGTAGATGAGCGAAAACAAATAGCAACAGTTCATCCAACACCTCATTTAATAGGAACTAGTGTAGAAGCAATGGATTTAAGAGGTGGAGCTGCATTAGTTTTAGCAGGTCTTGTGGCTAAAGGGTGTACTAATGTTAAGAATATCTATCATATTCAAAGGGGATATGAAGATATTGTAAGAGATTTAAGTAAACTGGGCGCAAATATATGGTATACAGAGGAGAGGAAGTAGTTATATTTGAATAAATATAATATAAAAAAACCAAAGAAAAAAATATATATTGGTATGATAATAGGGTTGATTTTAATTGCCCTATTATCAATGCCAATTTGGAATATTAAAGACATTAAAGTTGAAAATAATGGTTACTACTCAAAAGAAGAAATTATTGAGGCTTCTGGTATAAAAACACATTCTATATGGGACTTATCTTTTTCTCATGCGAGAAAGGAAATTATGAAGTTGTCATATATTAAAAATGTAGACATAAAATATAATTTTCCAGGAAATGTCATTATTAAAGTGGTTGAGAATGCACCCTTTATGTATGTTCCTTTTTCTGGAAGTTATTTATGTCTAAATGAACAGGGACAAGTTGTTTCACAAACAAACAATCTAAGTAATCCTATTCCACTTGTAAGTGGACTTAATTTCTCAGAATTTAAAATAGGAGAAATATTAGCAATACAAAATGATGACGCATTTTTAGCAAGTAAGGAACTTATTAACACTTTACATGAGTATACCTATGAGGATAAGGTAAAAGAAATAGATGTTTATAACCTTGAAGAAATTCACTTGTATGTTGATAATTTAGATGTTATAATGGGTGGGATAGGAGATTTTGATAAAAAGCTTCAATGGCTCATTGCAACGCATAAAAACTACGACATGGGAATATTAGATTTATCTCAAGTAGTTAAAAGTGGACAAGCGTCGCTTAGGCCCATTACATAGAAAACTACACAATAAATAAATATACTTCAGATGAAGGGGGAGTCTACTTTGCTCGAAATATGGGAAAATGAATTACAAGGCGCACAAATAAAAGTTATCGGTGTAGGCGGTGGGGGTAATAACGCTGTAGATCGAATGATTGAAAAAGGATTAGATGGGGTAGAGTTTATTACAGTTAACACAGACCACCAAGCACTTGCACGTTCAGGTGCGCCAAGTAAAATTCAAATTGGTGAAAAGATGACACGTGGATTAGGTGCAGGTGCTAATCCAGAAATTGGAACAAAATCAGCAGAAGAAAGCCGTGAAGAGATTCTTCAAGCGATTAAAGGCGCTGACATGTTATTTATTACTGCCGGTATGGGTGGTGGAACAGGAACAGGTGCTGCTCCTGTTATTGCAAGTATTGCAAAAGAACAAGGTATTTTAACGGTAGGCGTTGTAACAAAACCTTTCAGTTTTGAAGGTAGAAAACGTATGTTAAATGCAGAAAAAGGAATTAATGAATTAAAACAAAATGTGGATACACTTGTAGTAATTCCAAATGATAAAATTTTACAAGTGATTGATAAGAAAACAACTATGGTAGATGCTTTCAGTAAAGCAGATGATGTCCTTCAACAAGGTGTACAAGGTATTACAGACCTTATCTCTAATCCAGGGATTATAAACCTTGACTTTGCCGATGTAAGAACAATTATGAATAATAAAGGTGTTGCACACATGGGTATTGGCCGTGCGACAGGTGAAAATCGTGCTGAAGAAGCTGTTAAATACGCAATTAGTAGTCCACTTCTTGATACAAGCATTAATGGTGCACGTTGTGTACTTGTTAACATGTGCGGTGGAGAAACTCTTGGACTTATGGAGGCAAATGTAGGTATGGGACTTATCAGAGAAGCAGTTGATCCAGATGCTGAAATCATCTTCGGTACATCTATTAATGAAGATTTAGGAGAAGAAATCATCATTACTGTTATAGCAACAGATTTTCAAAATCAAGATGTGAGTTTAAATACTTTTAAGCCTGTGCAAGCTATGAAAGAAGAACTACCAAGACAAACGCAAACAGCACCTTCTAGACCAGTAGTACAGCAAACAATTGAAGAAGAGAGATTTACACCTATTAAAGAAATTCAAGTGGAAATACCACAATTCTTAAGAAGAAATAGATAGTAAAGAAAAAAGATACGATGATGTCGTATCTTTTTTAATGTGCAACTTTGTTTTTACAAAATTTGTATGTAAGTTTAGATACAATAATAAGGCAAGTGAGAGGAAGAGGTGACAAAGTGCAAGTTATTTATATAGATGTATTGTTTTTAATAAACTTTATAATGGACATTATTATATTTTTATAACAACTATGATACTGAATAAACCACTGTATATTAAAAAACATTTAATAGGTGGAGGGATTGCAGCTTTGTTATATTGTATGCTACTTTTGTTGCCGGTATTACAGCATTTACCTTACAGCATATGTACGTTAATTGTACCTGTTATTTCTATTTTATACTTGTATAAACCCATTAAATTAAAGAGCTTTATAAAATACTATATGATAAGTATGGGAGTGGCAGCATTAATAGGAGGTATGAGCTTTACAATATTATATCAATTGCAGTATTATATACCTACTTACAAAGGTTCAACTGGCTATATACTTATGATAGGCGTATGTATAGGTGGTATTATATATTTTGCTTTTTATGCTTTAAGAAAGCGGCTTGTGATGCCACATTTTGAGTACGATTTGGAGATACACTATTGCGGAAAAATAGGCCATGTTTTAGGGCTTTTAGATACAGGAAATATGTTATATACACCAATAGGTCATAGACCTGTACTTGTTGTAACATATGACGCAATTAAAGAAATGTTGACAGAAGAAGAATGTAAGAATATAGAGAGTTGTTATAATGATATGGGAAAGTTACTACAAATGGAGAATGGACCTAAATATATTATACCTTTTCATAGCATGGGATGTGAGGAGGGATTATTATGGGGAATTGTGAGTGAATGTATTATTTTGCATAAAGGAACATTAGACAAAGAAATACCCAAATGTGTCATAGGCATTGCATTTGAAAAAATATGTGGAGATCGAATGTATAAGGCGTTGATTCATCCGGATTTTATAATAAGAGAGGGGGAGTAAGTGATGAAAAAAATCTGGCAGTATTTAAGAGTATTCATTCAGAAGATTATATATCATTACATAAGAAGGAATGGGCAGGCAATAGATTATATAGGTGGTAGTGAAGTATTACCACCGCCACTTACAAAAGAAGAAGAAGAAGTATTAATTACACAAATGGCAGAGGCAGAAGGAAATGAAGAGATTTTAAAAGGTATAAAGACAACACTTATTGAACGTAACTTAAGACTAGTTGTATATATTGCGAGAAAATTTGAAAATACAGGGATTCATATGGAAGATTTGATTTCTATAGGGACAATTGGACTTATTAAATCTATTAATACATTTAATCCGAGTAAAAAGATAAAACTTGCCACCTATGCTTCTAGGTGCATAGAAAATGAAATTTTAATGTTTTTAAGACGTACTAATAAATTAAAGACAGAAGTATCTATTGATGAGCCTCTTAATGTTGATTGGGATGGTAATGAGCTATTATTATCAGATATATTAGGAACAGAACCAGATATTATTTCTAGAAATATAGAAGAAGAGGTGGATAAAAAACTTCTTAAGCAAGCACTGTTAAAGCTTACTGACAGAGAGAGAGAAATTGTAGAACTTCGCTTTGGGTTTAGAGCACAAGGAAAAGAAAAAACTCAAAAAGAAGTAGCTGATCTTTTGGGAATTTCACAATCTTATATTTCAAGACTTGAAAAGAAAATTATACTTAGACTTAAAAAGGAAATTAATAGAATGAGCTAAAGTTTTGAATAAATAATGGTATTATGGAAAAGCTTATTTATAGACTTAACTTATGCTGGAATAGTATGCTAGGAGGCAAGGATATGGCTATAAATAAGGTGGAAATATGTGGGGTAAATACAGCAAAACTTCCCATTTTAACAAATGAACAAAAAGAGATTTTATTTAAACTTATTGAACAAGGTGATAATGCAGCGAGAGAAGAGTATATAAGAGGAAATTTAAGGCTTGTACTTAGTGTTATTCAGCGATTTAATAACCGTGGAGAGCATGTAGATGACTTGTTTCAAGTAGGATGTATAGGGCTTATTAAAGCAATTGATAATTTTGACATAACACAAAAATGTAAAATTTTCTACGTATGCAGTGCCAATGATTATTGGTGAGATTAGAAGATATTTGCGTGATAATAATGCCATTCGTGTAAGTCGATCATTAAGAGATACAGCTTATAAGGCGTTACAGGCAAAAGAGCAGCTCACACGAAAAAATGCAAAAGAACCTACGATTCAAGAAATAGCAGATGAATTAGGTGTAAAAAAAGAAGATGTTGTATTTGCGTTGGATGCAATTCAAGACCCTATTTCTTTATTTGAACCAGTATATCATGATGAAAGTGATACTTTGTACATTATGGATCAAGTAAGTGATGAAAAGAGTCAGGATGACATTTGGCTTGAGAATATTGCGCTAAAAGAAGCTATGAAACGTATTAATGAAAGAGAAAAGCAAATATTAATGCTTAGATTCTTTGCAGGGAAAACGCAAATGGAAGTAGCCAATGAGATAGGTATTTCACAAGCTCAAGTCTCTAGATTAGAGAAAACAGCACTTAAGCATATGAAAAAATATATTTAAATAAAAGTGAAAAGGTACAATGGTCAAGCGTTGTACCTTTTATAGGTATTGACTTTTATTAAAGCTGTATGATACGCTTAATCATAATAAAACTTAGGAGGATATGCCATGAAATGCCCTTACTGTGGGTATAGTACATCAAAGGTACTGAACTCTAGACCTGTTAATGAAAATGAAATGATTCGTAGAAGAAGACAATGTGAAAAATGTGATAAACGTTTTACTACATATGAAAAAATAGAAAGCATTCCAATAATTGTAATTAAACGTAATATGACGCGTGAACCATTTGATCGTGAAAAGTTATTTAAGGGAGTTTTACGCTCTTGTAATAAGAGAAGTATTAGTATTGAACAAATTGAAGAACTTGTAGATGGAATTGAAAATTATATTAGTAGTTTAGAGACAAAAGAAATTTCCTCAACTACATTAGGTGAGATTACAATGCAAAGATTAAAAGCATTAGATGAGGTTTCATATATTCGTTTTGCTTCTGTGTATAAACAGTTTACTTCTATAGATGAATTTATTGTAGAACTTGAGAATATAAAAAAATGTAAAAAATAAAAGACGTTGTCACTTTTAAAGTGAGACGTCTTTTATTTTTATCAATGCCATAAATTACGGTCTAATAGTCTGTATTGAATGGCTTCAGTAATATGAACAGTATCGATTATTGCACTATCATCTAAGTCTGCGATTGTGCGTGCAATGCGCAAAATCTTATCGTAAGAACGGACACTAGAAGAAGTAGTTGTGAACCAGTGGTCTAGCATATTTTTGGCATCAGTTGTAAGTGGGCAATATTTTTTGAGGTCACAAGTGGGGATTTGACTATTGTAATGTAATGAAGTACCTTTAAAACGTTGTTGCTGGTATTTAAGTGCTTTGAGTACATTGGCATACATCTCTTCGGATGAAAGTGATTTGGAAGTGTTTAAATCTTTTAATGTAGGAGTAACAGTTTCTAGCTGTAAATCGATACGATCTAAAAGTGGACCTGAGAGTTTAGACATATAGTTTTTGATACTATTTAAGCTACAAGTACATCTATGTGTATCTGGATAATAACCACAAGGACAAGGGTTAGTTGAAGCAATAAGGAGAAAATCAGCAGGATAAGTAAAAGTAAAATTAGCACGTGATAAAGTGATTTTATGTTCTTCAATTGGTTGTCGTAAAATTTCTAATGTAGAACGTTTAAACTCTAAAAGTTCATCTAAAAAAAGAATACCCAAATGTGCAAGGCTGATTTCGCCAGGTTTAGGGTGTAAACCACCACCAGCAAGACCTAGAGGAGTAATGGTATGATGAGGTGCACGAAATGGCCTTGTACGTATGATGGCATCAGTAGGGAGTTTGTCTGCTAAACTATAAATTTTTGTTATGTCAATACATTCATTTTCTGCAAGAGGTGGTAATATTGTGACGAGACGTTTGGCGAGCATAGTTTTACCTGATCCAGGAGGACCAATTAATAAAACGTTATGAAAACCAGAAGCTGCAATAATAAGCCCACGTTTAGCGGCTTCCTGCCCTTTTACATCGGAAAAATTTAAGGTGAGTGAGGGAGATTTTATACAAGTAGCAGGTGCACATTGGGTTAAATAACTTTTTTGATGAATAAAAGAAATAACTTCTGATAAATTACTAGCAAGTCTTATATCTAATCCTTGAATAAGGCTTGCTTCTTTTTCATTGCTTGATGGTACAATACAGATTGTGTGCTTTTGTGGAATTGAACATAAAAGTGGTAATAAACCTCGTACACTGCGTAAGGAACCATCAAGAGCAAGCTCACCAATAAAAAGGGTTTGTCTTAGGTATTCTAAAGGAAGTTCGCCTGCACAACATAAAATACCTAAAGCAATGGGTAAGTCGTAAAGGCTACCTTCTTTTTTGAGATCAGCAGGAGCAAGATTAACTGTAATACGACGAGCTGGAAATTTAAAACCACTATTTTTTATAGCACTTTTGACACGGTCTCTAGCTTCTTTAACAGAACTATCAGGAAGTCCAACAATATCAAATCCTGGAAGACCATCATTAATATCAATTTCTACTTCAATAGGAATGGCTTCTATGCCATTTATAGAATAACTGTTTAATTTACAAAACATTAGGCTATCCTTTCTTAATAAATAAATTTATTTTGTTTGAGTATAGTCATTTCAAAGAAGAAATAAACAATTATGTATAAAGAGTTTATAAAATCCATAAAATGAGGTGTAGAAATGCAAAAGGTATATTATTTATGGTTTCATCATGTACAATTAAGAGAGGTTATTAAACTAGAATTGTTAGAAAGGTATAAAACACCTAAACAAATTTATGAAATGAAAGAATATCCAGGGATTGCAGTTGATATTGTAGAAAAGTTAAATAAAGCAAAAGAATATTTTGATTGGGCTAAAATTGAATATGAAAAATGTGAAAAAGAGCAGATTAATTTAGTTGCAATTACAGATGAAGAGTATCCTAAATTATTAAAGAATATTCCGGATGCACCTATTATGCTTTATGTAAAAGGTGATATAGATGTACTAAATACACCTACTTTTGCTATAGTAGGTGCAAGAGATTGTTTAGAATATGGCTATGATGTGACTATACGAATTGCTGAAGAATTAGGAAGTATGGGAATTACTGTTGTAAGTGGTATGGCTAAAGGAATAGATGGTGCTGCACATGAAGGTGCTTTAAGATATGGTCAAACGATAGCGGTACTTGGAACAAGTGTGGACGTATGTTATCCGGCTTGCAATCGCAATTTATATCATCAGATTCCCAAACAAGGTGCTATTATATCAGAATATCCATTAAATACACTAGCAAGGCCTTATCAATTTCCTAAAAGAAATCGTATTATTAGTGGATTATCTTGGGGAGTATTGGTAAGTGAAGCAGATCGCAAAAGTGGATCACTTATTACAGCTAATTTAGCTCTTGAATATAATAGAGATGTTTTTGCAATTCCAGGAGATTTAAGGCGTCGTATGAGTTTAGGAACTAATGAACTTATAAAAAAAGGTGCAAAATGTGTAACTGATGTAAAGGATATTTTAGAGGAACTTCCTTTAGAAATACAAGCAAAATTAGCGAGGTCAGATAAAAATACTTTAAAAAATAATAATAATGAACTTGCACAAGAAGAAAGGATGGTATATGCTTATGTAAGTTGGAATCCTATTTTTTTAAATGAATTACTAACAAGTACCAAGCTTTCCTATAAAGCTATTTATAGAGATCTAACTCAATTAGAGCTGAAAGGATATATAAGAAAATTACCAGGGGAAAGATATGTACGTTCTTAAATGAGGAGGTAAATATGGCTGATAATTTAGTGATTGTGGAATCAGCAGCTAAAGTAAATACAATTAGTAGATTTTTGGGTAAAAATTACAAGGTAGAAGCATCTATAGGACATGTACGAGATTTACCTAAAAGTCAAATGGGTATTGATATAGAGAATAATTATGAACCCAAATACATTACGATTCGTGGTAAGGGTGAGTTATTACAAAAAATGCGTAAGGATGTAAAAGGTGCAAAATGTGTTTATCTTGCAACTGACCCTGATAGGAAGGTGAAGCAATTTCTTGGCATTTGTATCACTCACTAAAATTACAAGACAAAAAAGTTTGTCGTATTACATTTAATGAGATTACAGAACAAGCTGTAAAAGAAGCAATTAAACATCCGAGAGACATTAATATGAATCTTGTAGATGCACAACAAGCAAGACGTGTACTTGATCGTCTTGTGGGGTATAAAATTAGTCCAATTCTTTGGAAAAAAATTCGTAAAGGATTAAGTGCAGGTCGTGTACAATCTGTAACCTTACGATTAATTAGTGATCGTGATAAACAAATTAAAGAATTTATAGAAGAAGAATATTGGACAATTGAAGTTAATTTACGTTATGGTAAAAGTAAGGCATTCGAAGCTAGATTAGACAGCAAAGATGATGTAAAGATAGAAATAAGAAGTGAAGAAGAAGCACAAAGAATTATAAAAGAGTGTGAAGGAAATCCATTTACAGTTATTGAAACTAAAAAAGGAACACGTATAAAAAATACAGTTTTACCTTTTACAACAAGTACATTACAACAAGAAGCAGCTAAACATATTGGATTTTCAACACAAAAAACAATGAATATAGCACAACAACTTTATGAAGGGATTAAGGTTGGGAAAAAAGAGGTAGGTATTGTAACCTATATACGTACGGACTCTGTACGTATTGCGGATAAAGCAAAAGAGGAAGCTGTAGAATATATTAAAACAAAATATGGTGAAAATTATTTAGGTGAAGTAAAACCTACTTCTGGAAAAGCCAAAAAAGCAAATATACAAGATGCCCATGAGGCGATTAGACCAACTTATATGGAATATGAACCACAAGAAATAAAAGAATATTTATCACGAGACCAATATAAACTGTATAATATGATTTGGAATAGATTTGTTGCAAGTCAAATGGCAGCAGCACAATATGAAACATATAGTATGAAGATTAAAAATGGGGCCTATTTATTTAGGGCATCTTATTCAAACCAGCTTTTTGATGGTTTTACAAAAGTTTATAATTTAGGCGAGGAAAAAAATAAAAAGACAAATGCATTTGATGTAGCTAAAGATGAAGTATTAGATATGGCAAGTATTATCCCAAGTCAACACTTTACACAAGCACCTGCACATTTTTCAGAGGCGACTTTAGTAAAAGCGCTTGAAGAAAATGGCGTAGGTAGACCTAGTACTTATGCACCAACTATTACAACTCTTCTTGCAAGAGGATATATTGTAAAAGAAAATAAAAACTTATATGTTACAGAGCTTGGAGAAGTTGTAAATCAAATTATGATACAGTACTTTGATGAAATTGTAGACGTAGAATTTACAGCTAATATGGAAAGAATATTAGATGAGATTGCATCAGGTAATGTAGAGTGGAAGGAGATTATTAAATCGTTCTATCCTAATTTTGCACATACAATTGAAATTGCAGAAAATGAGATTGAGAATATAGACCTTACAGAAACAACAGATATACCATGTGAAAAATGTGGAGCGCATATGATTGTACGCTATGGTAAATATGGTAAATTCTTAGGATGTCCAAATTTTCCGGAATGTAATGGAACAAAAGCATGGTATGAAGAAATTGGTGTGAAGTGTCCGCAGTGTGGAGGCAAAGTGCTTCTTAAAAAGACTAAAAAAGGTAGAACTTATTATGGTTGTGAACATAATGGAGACAGTTGCGAATTCATGTCATGGGACAAACCAACTGGTGAGAAGTGTCCTGCATGTGGTGATGCTCTTGTGGAAAAAGGGAGTAATAAAAACAAAAAAGTAGTTTGTCGTAATTCAAAGTGTAACTATGGCAAACAAAATAAGCGATAGTTTACAATTTGTTAAAAATTTCAGGCATTAATGTTTACATTTATATATTGAGTTTTTTGTCAAATCATGTTAAGATTTGTTTGTACAAGACAAAGTTGTATATCAACTTTGTCTTTTTAAATGATAAAGTGTATATTTTAAAATTTTTAGAACATACTAAAGTATATAAAACCTTTAGATTATAAAAGTACAAACTAACTTAACAAAATTATTTAAGGAGGACATATCATGTCTCAAGAATTATTACTCAAAATGCGTAAAGTAAATAGATTATTACAAAGATTTGGTTCAGACCGTGTAATCTTTTCAGATATCTGTGAAGTGATTAGCGATGTTGTAAAGGCTAATGCAGTAGTTGTAAGTACAAAAAGTAAAGTATTAGGTGTAAATAGCTCAATCCCACACAACTTTGCAAATGAAGATAACTACATTGAATACTCAGTAAACGATGAGTTTTATCAATCATGGATATCAAAGAAAACATTTCTTTAGATACAATTTTTGCTGAAGTACCAAATAGTGCAAATTATACAACATGCATTATTCCAATCATTGCAGCTGGTCAAAGATTAGTACATTCTTACTTTATAAAGAAAAAAGCATTGGTAACTTCACAACAGAAGACTTTATCTTAGCGGAATACGGTGCAACAATCGTAGCAGTAGAAATTTTAGGATCATTAAAAGAAGAAAGTGATGAAGAAGAGCGTCGTATTGCAATCGTTAAATCTGCTATTGCAACATTATCTTACTCAGAACTTGAAGCTATCTTCCACATCTTCGAAAAATTAGATGGTAGTGAAGGTTTATTAATCGCAAGTAAAATTGCTGATAAAGTAGGTATTACACGTTCAGTAATCGTTAATGCACTTCGTAAATTTGAGAGTGCTGGTGTAATTGAATCAAGATCATTAGGTATGAAAGGAACTTATATTAAAGTTCTTAATAGTGCTTTATTAGAAGAACTTGATAAATTACGTAAATAGTTATTAGTAATTAAGTGATTTTATTTGATACGGAAATAAAAAGATGGTAGTATGCCAATGTCATTAAGTTAACATTGTGTTAGAAACGTACTCTTTAATAGAAAAGAAGTTGAAGATTTATTTCTTCAACTTCTTTTTCTATTAATTACAAGGGCTTCTCTCACTACGTTTATATTCAGTCAGTAGGAGAGTGCCACACATTTTTTAGACTTGTCAATATTTTTTTAAAAAAGGTCCCTATACTATTTGATTAGTATAGAGATCCTTTTTTGTCATATTAACTTAATGATATTGTATAGCATACTACCATCTTTTTATTATGTTAAAAATAGAAACAACTTATTATGATTTGTTTAAATGAGTTTTTTGAGATTTACAAATTGGAGATGAAAAATTATTGATAACAGTATAAAAAATAGAAAGTGAAATAAGCATAATGAATCCCCAAATTAGTGAATAATACAAAGTTGTTTTTGATGTATACATAAAAAACATAGGATAAAATACACAGGTTAATAAAAAACTTAAAATACCTTCAAATAATTTACAAAGTAAATAAGGTTTTGTTGAAAATGGAATATCACCAAGTACAAAGAGTGTTTGAAAATAAACACAGAATCCACCAAAGCTTATAGATGCGGCAAGAAATGCTAATGTATAAATCGAAGGAGTATTCATGAAAGCTTTAGAAAATGAACCAACACCGTTAGAAAGTTCTAATATTCCAGTGAATATTCCTTGCACAAGAGCTGGTGAAAGTGTTTTGATAAGTGGAAAGTTTAAGTAGACTTTAAATACAATAGAATCCATAAAGATGTGAGTTAAAACAGAGAAGAAGATAATATAACCGCCAACACATACAATAGTATCCATGCCATCTTCTACGGCTTTAGTAAAAGCAGGTGCAAAGTGAAAATCTGAATTAAGGGTATTATGACTTGATTTTTGTACGTAAAATGGAATTTTATAAGCAGTTAAAAGGAAACTCATGATAATTGCTGAAAGTATATGTATGAATAATAAAAAATAACCAAGTTGTGTATTTTGAAGCAAAATAGTCCCTACAGTACCAATAATAAAAAGAGGACCACAATTATTGCAAAAACATAATGCTTTTTCACCTTGCGCAAGTGTAAGAGTTTTTTGTTTAACTAAACCAGTAATAATTTTAGCACCCATAGGATAACCAGCCATAAGTCCCATTAAAAAGGCAAAACCAACTGCGCCGGGCATATGCCAGAATTTCTGAGTGATAGGAGAAAGATGTTTGCTAAGAGGTTCTAACATATTTAAGCCAACCAGTAGATTGATTAGGATAATAAAAGGAAGCAAGGAAGGCAAAACCTTATTAAACCATAATAAAAGTCCTTCTGTAGCTGCAGAGATACAAGGAGATGGTGTAATTAAAAGTGTTATAATGATTAAGGCAATGCCAAGTAAAATTAGCCGTTTATGTATCATTTGATCAATTCACCTCTTTTAAAATATATGATATTATATGAACTTGTCTTAGAAATAATAACAAGAATTGTATAGAAAGTAGAAAGATAACATAAGAGAAGTTTAGCTTGAGAAAACTAAACCTCTCTCATATTATTAGGAGATGCCTTGTGAAGAACTAGAATATATTTAATCGTATAAAGTAACTTTAGAGCTTAATAAAAGACTGTGTAAAGTCCTGTTTGTAATTTTGGCCACTGCAACTTAAACTATGATAAAGCGCTGTGGCTTTTAGCTCATAATCCATTAAGCATTTTTGTGCCTTGTTTAGTGAAACGTAACTTTTGCCTACATTTGTAATAACTGGACAGGTTGCTTTTTTGGAAAGCTTGCCTAGAAGTGATAGTGCAGAACGTTTGCAACCTAGAATACGAATGTAAGGTGTCCAGGCTAATGATTCTAGTGTAGAGATATCTTCTTTAGTAATGTGTAATAGAATGCGGAGTAAACTCCGCTGAACTGTAGCACGTGTATAAGTTTTTGAGCTGACCATATCAATAAGTTTTTCTAAAGTGTCACAATAAGGAAAATGATTTAAGATAGAGTGGATAAGCTCTTTAGGAATGTCCCATAAGGCATATAAATCTTCTTTATTGGACATTATAAGTTTGTAGTTTAAGAAAGTATAAAGCTTCTCATAACTAGGTATATGGTTAAGCGTTTCGTTTAGATAGTTAAACGAAGTAGGGGGCATACAAGTCTTTATGGTGTCAAAATCCTTTTTGAGTGCTAAGTGACGGATAGCAGTAGCTGAAGTAATGGAACCGGTAATATGGAGATCATGATAACCAGCATGAATCCTTGTAATAGTAAAAGGCTTAATGTTTGAATTATATTTATGAAGTGCCTTGATATATTCGATGCCTAAAATATTATTAGGATTATTGATAATAGGACTATAAAGGCCTATAGATGCAGAATCCACTTCTAACGTATCTATTAAGGCTTGTTCGCGTGCGCGAGGAAAACTAAGTCCACTACGTAAATAAGCTTTAAGTTTAGTAGAAAATACGGGCGGTGGATTGATAAGTGTTGTAGCAACTAAATCTAAGGCTTCTAAATTTCCACATTCACTACCAAAACAAAGTGTATCAACTATGCCTGTTTGATGTAAAAGAGAAATAGCAGCTTCTGAAAAACGTTCAGCACTAGAAGTTGCAAATGGTGTGGGTAATTCAATAACTATATCTATGCCCGAGTCTAATGCCATTTTCGTACGTGTAAACTTATCAGCAATAGTGGGAAGACCACGTTGTGAGAAATGACCGCTCATTACGGCAATCACGAAATCTATATGTTTTTCTTTTTTTAATGTTTGTATTTGATAAGCATGTCCATTGTGGAATGGATTATACTCAGCGACAATACCTGCAATATGCATTATAAATCTCCAATCTTTTGTGATAATACGTGCTTATTGTAGCCTAAAGTTAGATGAAAATAAAGGGAGCAAAAAAATAAATTAGAATAAATTGCTAATCAGGGCTTGTATACACGAGATACATTGCATATAATAGTATGTGAGGGCGAATTAAAAGTATAAATTGAAAGGGGTTCTTTTAAATGTCTTTTATTGAAAATATTAAAGCAAGAGCAAAAAGCGATAAAAAAACTATCGTTTTACCAGAAACATCTGATATCAGAACACTTAAAGCAGCTCATCAAGTATTAGCAGAAGGTATTGCTGATGTTATCTTAATTGGTGATGAAGCAGCTATTAATGATAAAGCAGAAGGTTTAGATTTAAGCAGTGCTAAAATCGTAAATCCAGCAACATTCGAACAAATGGATGAATATGTTGCAGAACTTGTTAGACTTCGTGAGAAAAAAGGTATGACTACAGAAAAAGCTAATCAATTACTTCTTAACGACGGATTATTCTTAGGTGTAATGATGGTTAAACAAGGTTTAGCAGACGGTATGGTAGCTGGTGCTATCAATGCAACTGCTGATGTACTTAGACCATCACTTCAAATCTTAAAAACAGCACCTGGAACAAAACTTGTTTCAGCATTCTTCGTAATGGTAGTGCCAAACTGTGAATACGGTGCAAACGGTACATTCGTATTCTCTGATGCAGGTCTTAACCAAAATCCAACATCAGAAGAACTTGCTGCAATTGCTCAAAGCTCAGCAAAAAGCTTCGAACAATTAGTAGGAGAAGAACCAATCGTTGCAATGCTTTCACACTCTACATATGGTAGTGCGAAACATGCAGATGTAGATAAAGTTGTTGAAGCAACACGTATCGCTAAAGAAGAAGCACCAGCACTTAAAGTTGATGGTGAGTTACAATTAGATGCTGCAATCGTACCATCTGTAGGTTCAGCAAAGGCGCCTGCAAGTGCAGTAGCTGGTAAAGCTAACACACTTATCTTCCCAGACTTAGATGCTGGTAACATTGGATACAAACTTGTTCAAAGACTTGCTAAAGCAGAAGCTTACGGTCCAATAACACAAGGTATTGCAAAACCAGTTAACGACTTATCAAGAGGTTGTAGTGCAGAAGATATCGTAGGTGTAGTTGCAATTACAGCTGTTCAAGCTCAAAATAATTAAGAGACAAAGAATTAATCTAAGGAGTGTAAAAATATAATGAACGTATTAGTAGTAAACTGCGGTAGTTCTTCATTAAAATACCAATTATTAAACATGGAGACAGAAACTGAAATCGCAAAAGGTATTTGCGAGAGAATTGGAATTGATGGATCATTCATCAAACATACAACAACAGGACAAGATTCAGTTAAAGTTATGGTTGATTTCCCAGATCACAAAGTAGCTTTAGCAAAAATGCTTTCTATGCTTACAGAAGGTGAAACAGCTTGCGTTAAACCTGAAGAAATCAATGCAGTAGGTCACCGTGTTGTTCATGGTGGAGAAAAATTCAATGAATCTGTAGTTATTACAGAAGAAGTAGAAGCAGCTATCAAAGAATGTTGCGAACTTGCGCCACTTCACAACCCAGCTAACTTACTTGGTATCGATGCATGTCGTGAACTTATGCCAAATGTACCAGCAGTAGCAGTATTTGATACAGCATTCCATCAAACAATGCCAAAATCAGCTTATATGTATGCTATTCCACAAGAATACTACAATAAATATGGTATTCGTAAATATGGTTTCCATGGGACATCACATAAATATGTATCTCAAAGAGCAGCAGAAATGCTTGGTAAACCAGTAGAAGAAACAAAAGTTATCGTTTGTCACTTAGGAAACGGTGCAAGTGTTTGTGCTGTAGATGGAGGTAAATCAGTAGAAACATCTATGGGATTCACACCACTTGCAGGTCTTATCATGGGTACACGTTCAGGCGATATCGATCCAGCTATCGTAACATTCTTAATGGAAAAAGAAGGTTTATCAGTTAAAGAAATCGATACTATCTTAAATAAAAAATCAGGTGTAGATGCATTATCTGGTTTATCAAGTGACTTCCGTGAAATAGAAGACGGTGTAGTTGCAGGTGATCCAGCTTGTAGATTTACAATGGATGCTTACCAACATAGAGTAGTATCTTACATTGGTGCTTATGCAACAATTATGAATGGATGTGACGCTATTTGCTTCGCTGGTGGTCTTGGTGAAAACAATGCAATTATGCGTGAAGAAATTGCTAACATGTTAACATGGTTAGGCGTTGAAATCGATCCAGAGAAAAACAAATGCCGTGGTGTTGAAAGAGACTTAACAAAAGAATCTTCAAAAATCAAAATGCTTTTAATTCCTACAAATGAGGAACTTATGATTGCAAGAGATGCTGTAAGATTAGTATCTGCAAAATAAATGATTGACAAATACATGCGAAATATGTATACTTAAAGAAGTGTTACTTAATGGAGTGAAAAAAATGAAACTTAATATCCTGGAACTTAAAAAAAAGTCCGAAGTAACTTTCAAAGGAAAACAGCAAGTATCACTTAAAGGAATTAGTGGTATACGTAAAATGCAAGTTTGTGAAGCTGATGTAGAGGGAAATTTGCAAAAAGTTGATAATCTCTATTTAGTAGAAGGACATGTATCTGTAACAGTAAGACGTTTATGTGATCGCTGTGGTGAAGAATTTGACTGTTTTGTTGAAGGAGAACTTTTTCAAGAGTACTCAGCTTTACCGGTAGGTGAAGAGCAAGAAGACATTATTCAAATTTCTGATACAATTGATTTAGAAGATGCTGTAACAGAGGCAATCTATTTGAATCTACCTATGCACTGGGTACATGATGAAGATTGTAAAGGCATCTGTAAAGTTTGTGGTCAAAATCTAAATTTGAAGCAATGTAATTGTGGACATGAAGAAATTGATCCACGACTTGAAGGTTTAAAGAATATTTTTCACCCTCAAAGTGAAGAGTAGTAATAAGAGGAGGTGTAGAAATGGCAGTACCAAAAAGAAAGACTTCTAAAGCCAGAAGAAACCAAAGACAAGCGAATTGGAAACTTTCTCCACTTAACTTAGTGAAATGTCAAAAATGTGGTGAATTAATGATGCCACATAGAGTATGTAAAGCTTGCGGTTCTTATGCAAACCGTGTTGTAGTAAAAGTAGATTAATACTATAAAAAAGACAGCTTTTAGCTGTCTTTTTGTATATTTAATTTCAATATAGAGAAAGATAGAGGTGATGCATATGTCAAAAATAGCAATCGATGTAATGGGTGGAGACAATGCACCTGATGAAATTATAAAAGGCTGTATACAAGCAAGTAAAAAAGCTGACTTTACACTAGTCTTAGTAGGTCCAGAAGCACTCATCAAAGAAAAATTAGCTGCGTTTACATATGAACCATCCAAAATAGAAATTGTAGATGCAGAAGAAGTAATTGAAATGGAAGAGTCCCCAACTTTAGCAATTAGGCAAAAGAAAAAATCTTCTATGGTAATAGGACTTAAGCTTCTTAAAGAGGGAAAAGTAGATGGCTTCATGAGTGCAGGAAGTACAGGTGCACTTTTAACAGGAGCAACATTAATTGTAGGACGTATAAAAGGTGTTGAACGGCCAGCCTTAGCTCCATTTATTCCGACACAAAAAGGGTGTTCCCTCCTTATAGATTGTGGTGCTAATGTTGATGCAAAACCAAGCTATCTAGCACAATTTGCACGTATGGGAACAGTATATATGCAACAGTGTATGGCAGTTCCTAATCCAAAAGTAGGACTTATTAATATTGGAGTTGAAGCTGAAAAAGGTAATCAACTTGTAAAAGATGCCCATAAATTACTTTTAGTAGATGAAAGTATCAACTTCTTAGGAAATATAGAAGCAAGAGATATTCCAAAAGGTGAAGCAGACATTTTAGTGTGTGATGGCTTTGTGGGAAATATTGTATTAAAATTTATGGAAGGCTTTGCAAAATGGATTTTAGGTATGCTGAAAATAGAATTCCTAAGAAATTTAAAAACTAAATTAGCAGCATTTTTACTTAAAAAAGGGATTCATGAAATCAAAGGTAAATTTGATTATGCTACCAAAGGTGGGGCACCATTCTTAGGTGTAAATGGGCTTGTAGTAAAGACTCATGGTAGTTCAAAAGCAGAAGAAGTTTGTGTCACAATTCTTCAGACAGAAGGTTTTATTAAAAATCAATTAGTTGAAAAGATTAAGATGAACTTTACAGAATCTGCAAATTAATATTGACTATCAATGAGGTATATAATATCATCAAAATATAAATCTTTATATGAGGTGTAGAAATATGGTATTTGATAAAGTAAGACAGATTATTAGTGAGCAATTTAACATTTCAGAGGATGAAATTACTTTATTAACATCATTTGTTGATGATTTAAATGCAGATTCATTAGATGTCTTTCAAGTAATTATGGCAATTGAAGAAGAGTTTGAAATGGAAATTTCAAACGATGAAGCAGAGAAGGTATCTACTGTGGGTGATGTTGTCGATTATATCAAAGAACAAAAAGGATTAGAGTAAATATTAGGCCTCGCTTTGCGGGGCTTTTCCTATATATAGCAAAGTGTAGGAATGATAAAGGAGATAAACAAATGGCTAAAAAGACAGATAAAGCTTCAAGAGCAATGAAAGTAGAAGCTATGCAGAAAGTAATTGGCTATGAATTTAAAAAACCACTTATTTTAGAAGAAGCACTAACACATAGTTCTTATGCCAATGAACATAGAAATATTCAAACAAAAGACAATGAAAGATTAGAATTTTTAGGAGATGCGATTTTAGATTTAGTAATTAGTGAATATTTATTTAAAAAACATCCAGAAATGCCTGAAGGGGATTTATCTAAGTTACGTGCAAGTATTGTATGTGAAGGGTCTTTAGCAAAAACAGCTAAGACAATCCAGTTAGGCGAATATGTTTTCCTTGGCAAAGGAGAAGAAATGACTGGTGGTAGAGAACGTGCATCAATACTTGCAGATGGTTTTGAAGCTGTTACAGGTGCATTATTCTTAGAAGGAAGTTTTGAACTTGCTAAAGACTTTTTAACAAAGACTTTAATTTGTCAAGTAGAAGGCATGACTTCTTTAGAAGCACTTTATACAGATTATAAAACGCTTTTACAAGAGAATATTCAAAAAGAAAGTAATGTGCCAATTCATTATGAAGTTGTTGGTGAAGAAGGTCCAGATCATGATAAAAAATTTTATGTAGAAGTGTATCATGGAGAAAATATTCTTGGTAGAGGCTGCGGTAAGAGCAAAAAAGAAGCTGAACAAGATGCGGCTAAAAAGGCTTTAGAGAAATTAGAAAATTGAGGTGAATTATGTATCTAGATAAAGTTGAGATACATGGCTTTAAATCATTTGGAGATGCAGTGAAATTAAGTATCCCGCAAGGTATTACAGGTGTTATAGGACCAAATGGTAGTGGTAAAAGTAATGTTTCTGATGCTATTAGATGGGTACTCGGTGAGCAAAGTGCCAAAAGTTTACGTGGAAGTAATATGCAAGATATTATTTTTGCAGGAACAGAAAAGCGAAAATCTTTAGGGTATGCTGAGGTTGCTTTAACTATTAAAAACCCAGATCAAGCGGTGCCTATTGCATATACTGAAATTGTGGTAAAAAGACGTGTATATCGTTCTGGAGAAAGTGAGTACTTTATTAATGGAAGTACTTGTAGATTAAAAGACGTTCAAGAACTCTTTATGGATACAGGAATTGGTAAAGATGGTTACTCAATCATTGGACAAGGTCAAATTGACCGAGTACTTAGTTCTAAACCAGAAGAGCGAAGAACATTATTTGAGGAAGCAGCTGGAATTTATAAATATAAAGTAAGACGTCAAGAGGCAGAACGTAAGCTTGAAAAGCAGCGTGATAACTTAGTACGTATACAAGATATTATTTTAGAAATTGAAGGGCGTTTAGAACCACTTTCTATAGAAGCTAAAAAGACAACACAATTCTTGAAGCTTAAAGAGCGTTTAAAAGAAGTTGATATAAATATATTTATCTTTGAAATTGAATGCATTGAAAAAGAAATTGCAGCATTAAATGAACTTATTACTTCAATAGAACTGCAAATCAAAGATGCACAAGAAGAAGAAAATGCACTTAAAAAGAGACAAGAAAAGTCTAAACAAAAGAAAGATGCATTATATACAAATATTGAGACTTTAATTAGTGAGATTTCTAACTTAGAGAAACAACAAGAAAAAAGACAAAGTCAAATTACAATTAATGAAGAAAAGATTATCAATATTGAAACCCTTTTAGGACAAGTTGTAGAAGATCAAAAAGCTCAAGTTTTAGATCATCAAAATAAAAAAGAACGTCTTTCACTTCTTGAAACAAAGCGTACAGCTTTAGAAATTGAACATGCATCTAAAATGACAATTATTGAACAAGAGGAAACAAGAGTCAATGCACTAATTAAGGCCTTAAGTGATTTAGAAGGCACTATTGATAGTTCTAAAGAGGAATTACATCAGAAGATGCGTGAGATTGACTTTTGAAGCAGAGCTTCAAAAACGATGGGATGGAAGCACAGCTTGACTATCGTCTTTCTCAAATTAGTGAGCAAATTGCATTATTAAATAGTGATATTCAGCATCAAGAAGTCAAAGGCAAATTACTTGAAAAACAAAAAAGTGAAGCTTCAACTAAACTTGAGAGCTTAAGAGAATGTTTAGAAAAAGTTGAAACAAGTAGACAAGAAATAGAAAAAGAGAAGTTTACAAAAGAAAAAGCACTCAATCAAATGACACAGAATATGATTCAAACAGAACGTCAGATGAAATGGCTTGAACAGATTAAAGAAGAACATGAAGGCTACTATGGAAGCGTTAAGCAAGTATTAAAACTGGCTAAAAGTGATAGTACAAAATGGCAAGGCATTGTGGGTGTAGTTGGTGAACTTGTAGAAGTACCAAGAGAATATGAGACAGCTATTGTAACAGCTCTTGGTGGGGTGATTCAAAATATTGTGACACGCAGTGAAAAAGATGCCAAAGATATGATTACAGTTATGAAACAACGTGGTATTTCAAGAGTAACTTTCTTGCCACAAGATACAGTACGTAGTAGTCAGCCAATTAATGAGAATGGCTTAAAATCAGAAAAAGGATTTTTAGGTTTTGGAAATGAACTTATTAAGTATCCAGCAGAGTACAGCAATATTATTTCTTCATTATTAGGTCGTATACTTATTATTGATAATATGGATAATGCTTCACATATTGCACGTAAATATCAATATAAATACAAGTTGGTAACTTTAGAAGGTGAAGTATTTAATAGTGGTGGTTCATTAAGTGGGGGAAGTACAAAAAATCAAAGTAATAACATTTTCTCACGTGCCAGGGAATTAAAAGAAGCTAATGAAAAATTTGTATACTATCAATCAGAAGTTCAAAAGGAAAAGACAATTTTAGAAACATTAAATACATCATTAGTTGAAGAAAAAAGAGAAGTAGAGGCACTTACTCTAGAAATTAATGCATTAGATACAAGAATAAAAGGGCACGCTTTAGAGTGGGATAAAACAGAACATGCTTTAAAAACTTACAAAGACAAATCAATTACAGCTTTTAGCAGAACGAAATAATATCGAAGATAACCTAGAACAAATTAAATTGGGTAGAGAAGATGTTAAAGAACATGCTCAGGAGTTAAAATCTACTATTGGCGATTATGAAGAAGCATTAGAAGCATTAGAGAAAAAGTTAACTCAGTTAAAACAAGAAAAAGATGAAGCAAATAATGCATTAACTGAAAAGAAGATCAGCTTATCAAGTACAGAGCAAAATATGAAGTATATGCTTGAACAAATCCGTGAAATCGAAGAAGCACTAAATGGACAAGGTGAAAAACAAGAACAGTTAGTAGAAAAAATGGCTAAGTTTGAGCAAGAGAAACAAGTTTTATTAGAAGAAAATACGCATATTGAATCATTAATTCAAGAAGATAAAGCAAGTATTGTGGCAGCTCTTGAAAGAAGGAAACAATATGATGAGGAAAAAGTAACTTTGGAACAAGAAGAAGTGAAACTTGCTGAAATTATTAATAAAGCTAGTGAAAAACTTAGTAATCTGAAAGAAGAACGCTATCGTCTAGAAAATAAAAAAGAAAATAGCGCGATTCAGAAACAAAACTGGGGAAATACTATGTGGGAACAATATGAACTCACTTATAATAGAGCCCTAGAATACAAAATTGAAGATTGCTCTATTACAGAACTTAAAAAACATTCAGTAGAGATGCGTGGCCAAATCAAGCAGATTGGAAACGTTAATGTAAACGCTGTAGAAGAGTATAAAGAAACTAAAACCCGTTATGAATTTTTAACAGGTCAAAAAGAAGATATGGAAAAAGCCGAAGCAACATTAATTGAAATGATTGATGAACTCATGAATCAAATGAAAGAAATCTTTAAAGTACAGTTTGCAATTATTGCACAGAACTTTACAGAAGTATTTAAAGAGTTATTTGGTGGAGGAGAGGCATACTTACAACTTCTTGATGAAGAAAATATTTTAGAATCAGGTATAGAAATTATTGCTAAACCACCAGGTAAAAAACTGCAAAACATGACACTTTTATCAGGGGGAGAAAGAACACTAACAGCGATTTCTCTAATCTTTGGAATCTTAAAGCTTAAACCATCTCCATTCTGTGTACTGGATGAGATTGAGGCTGCTTTGGATGATGCCAATGTATTAAGATTTGCAAATTATCTTGAGAAACTCTCAAAAGAAACACAATTCATTGTTATTACTCATAGAAAAGGAACAATGGAACGCGCCCATACATTATATGGGGTAACAATGCAAGAACGAGGAGTTTCAACAGTTCTTTCAATTGAACTTGAAGATGCAAGTAATTATATGGATCAAAAGAAAAATAATTAGGAGGCTAGAGAATGGGACTTTTTAAAAGATTATTTGGGAAAAAGGAAGCACAGGCTGTAGAAGAAGTTAAACAAGAAGTATGCTTCAAGAAGAAAAAGTAGATACTATAAATGAAACACTTCCTAGTGAAAAAGTAGAAGAAGATTCAGATGAACAAGAAGAAGCACCTGTAGACGAGAAAAGCTTATCAGGTGAGCAAGGAAAAGTGAAGGTAACAGAAACTGAGGGAGCACCAAAAGTTGAAGAAGTAAATGCTGCCGTAGAAGCAATTTTACAAGATAAAACTACAGAAGAAGCAGTACAAACTGAAGAAAATCCAGAAGTAGTAGAAGAGATTCAAGTAGAAGAAGTGGAAGCAAAGCAAGAAAACACTCAAGTAGAAGAAGTTGTAGCACCAGTAGAAAAGAAAAAAGGCTTTATGAAACGTTTAATTAGTGGGCTTACTAAGACAAGGGATAACTTTTTAAAAGGTGTAGAAGATGTTTTAAGTAATTTCAAACACATTGATGAAGATTTATATGAAGAGTTAGAAGAAGCACTTATTATGGCAGACTTCGGTGTAGATACAACACTTAAAATTATGGATGAATTACGTCAAAAAGTTAAATCAGACAAAATTACAGATCCACAAGCTTTAAAAGTAGCACTTCAAGAAATCATTACAACAATCTTAACAAAAACACCAACAGAAAGTATTTTAAATCCAGATGGGCCAACTGTTATTTTAGTAATTGGGGTAAATGGAGTAGGTAAAACAACTTCTATTGGAAAAATGTCACATCTTTATAAATCAGAAGGTAAAAAAGTACTTGTAGCAGCAGCAGATACATTTAGAGCAGCAGCTATTGAACAACTTCAAGTATGGTGTGAACGTGCAGGTGTAGAAATCATTAAACATGATGAAGGTACAGATGCTGCCGCAGTTGTATTTGATGCGATTGCAGCTGCAAAAGCGCGTAACAGTGATGTGCTTATTTGTGATACAGCAGGGCGTCTTCAAAATAAAACAAACCTAATGAAGGAATTAGAAAAAATTTCACGTATTATTGCAAGAGAATATCCAGAAGCTAAAAAGGAAATTCTAATTGCATTAGATGCAACAACAGGACAAAATGCAATTCAACAAGTTAAACTGTTCAAAGAAGTAGCAGAAATTAGTGGTATTATTTTAACTAAGTTAGATGGTACTGCTAAAGGTGGAGCTATTGTAGGAATCTATGAAAACTTCGAAGTACCAGTAAATTTATTGGGGTTGGTGAAAAAATAGATGATCTACAACCTTTTGATGCTCAAGCGTTTGCCACAGCACTTTTTCAGACAGAACAATAAGTTTTAAATTTATAGTTGACAAATAACAAGGTTTTCATTATAATCATCTAGTGTAAAGCAAAAAGGACTGACAGTAAGTCGGGGTGTAACATGGAAAAGTTTGTTGTGATAACCTATTTATTTGACTTTTATCAGGAATTGCTCACTGATAAACAACGAGATTTATTACGTGAATATTATTTTGAAGATTTATCTCTAGGAGAGCTTTCTGAACAACATCAAATTAGTAGACAAAGTGTCTTTGACACGATTAAAAAAGCTGAGGGTAAACTCCTAGATTACGAAAATAAGTTGCAGCTCTTTGCAAAATTCCAAAAGCAGCAACAAGTACTCATCAAAATAAAAAGTCATTGTAATGACGTGAGTGAAAGTCTAGAGGGTGAACAGGCAAATTGCATACAAGAGGTCATTGCTCTAGTAGATGAATTAATAAATAAAATATAGGAGGACTCATGTATGCCTTTTGATCAATTATCAACCAAATTACAAGATGTTTTTAAACAGCTTAAGGGTAAGGGTAAGTTAACAGACAAAGATGTTAAAGTAGCACTTCGTGAAGTTAAGCTTGCACTTTTGGAAGCTGATGTTAACTTTAAAGTTGTTAAAAACTTTATCAAGACTATTGAAGAACGTGCAGTTGGACAAGAAGTCATGGAAAGTTTAACACCAGGACAACATGTTATAAAAATAGTAAATGAAGAACTTGTTAATTTAATGGGTTCTACACAAAGTAAAATCACATTTGCACCAAGAGGAATTACAGTCATTATGATGGTAGGTCTTCAAGGGGCTGGTAAAACAACAACAAGTGCTAAACTTAGTAGTCTTATAAAATCTCAAGGAAAGAGACCATTACTTGTAGCCTGTGACATTTACAGACCAGCAGCGATTGATCAATTAATAAAAGTAGGAAAGCAAGTTAATGTACCTGTCTTTTCTATGGGGAATCAGGTAAATCCAGTAGACATTGCAAAAGTAGGTCTTGAATATGCTAAAGAGAATAATAATGATGTTGTAATCATAGATACAGCGGGTCGTTTACATATTGACGAAGTGCTTATGGATGAGCTTAAAAACATCAAGGCAGCTCTTAAACCACAAGAAATTTTACTTGTAGTAGATGCAATGACAGGACAAGATGCCGTGAATGTAGCTGAATCTTTTGATAATACTTTAGGACTTGACGGTGTAGTCATGACTAAGTTAGATGGTGACAGTAGAGGTGGGGCAGCCTTATCTGTAAAAGCTGTAACAAATAAGCCAATTAAATATGTTGGTATGGGTGAAAAAATGGCAGATTTACAGCCATTCCATCCAGAACGTATTGCTTCTCGTATCTTAGGGATGGGGGACGTTTTAACACTTATTGAAAAGGCTCAACAAAACATTGACGAGCAAAAAGCTAAAGAATTAGAAGCTAAATTTAGAAAAGCAGAGTTTAACTTTGAGGATTTCCTAGATCAAATGCAACAAGTTAAAAATATGGGACCAATTAGTCAGCTTATTGGAATGATTCCAGGTATGAATACAGCAAAACTTGGGGATATTCAAATTGATGACAAACAAATGGCTCATATCGAGGCAATTATTCTTTCTATGACTAAAGAAGAACGTCTTAATCCAAGCATTTTAAATATGCAACGTAAGAAACGTATTGCAAAAGGTTCTGGGCGTGACCTACAAGAGGTTAACAGACTGATTAAACAGTTTGAGCAAATGCAGGTCATGATGAAACAATTCTCAGGTATGATGAAAGGCAAAAAAGGTAGTAAATTCAAATTACCTTTTATGTAAATATATAGCATACTTACAAGGAGGTGAAATTAAGATGGCAGTTAAAATTCGTTTAAAAAGAATGGGACAAAAGAAAGCTCCTTTCTATAGAATCGTTGTTGCTGATTCACGTTCTCCAAGAGATGGTAGATTTATCGAAGAAATCGGTTACTACAATCCTTGTCAAGAACCAAATGAATTAAGCATTAACACAGAAGCAGCTCAAAAATGGCTTGCTGATGGTGCTCAACCAACAGATACAGTTAAAGATTTACTTAAAAAATCAGGTGTTGAAATGTAATTTGTTTCAGGGGAGGAATTTCCAATGAAAGATTTATTACAGATGTTAGCAACACAACTTGTCGGTAATCCCGAACAAGTTTCTGTGTCACAAAAAGAGGATGACGAGAAAATTGTTTTAGAGTTACATGTAGCCCCAGAAGATATGGGTAAAATAATTGGAAAGCAAGGTAGAATTGCTAAGTCAATCCGCACAATAGTGAAAGCTGCAACAGCCGATGTGCATAAAAAAGTTGTAGTTGAAATAGTAGAGTAGGTTAGGGAATCCCTAACCTACTTGTGCTATATAATGATTTATGTATTGCAAAGCTTTATTTTGTCATACTATAATAAAGTGAGTGACATTTGTCATAAACTAGGGAAAATAATTATATATTTTCACAAGGGATAATAAATAAGTTTATTATCTTTCACAAAGTTATTGTTATCCTTTATGAAAGGATATAAATTTAAACAAAGGATGATTCATATGGAAACAATGTTTACAGTAGGAAAAATCGTTAATACACATGGTGTAAAAGGGGAACTTAAGATTGTACCAACAACTGATGACCCTAAGCGTTTCAAAAAATTAAAAGAGATTTATGTAGAGAGAAGAGAACTTAAAAGATATAATATTGAAGCTGTACGCTTTCATAAAGACTTTGTACTTCTTAAATTAGAAGGTATTGATGATATGAATGACGCTGAAATTTTAAAAGGAAGTACACTTAAAATTGACCGTAAAGATAGCTTACCACTTAAAAAAGATGAATACTACATCAGTGATTTATATGATTTAGGTGTTTACACAGAAGAAGATAATCGTTATTTAGGTGATATCGTTGATATTATTTACACAGGTAGCAATGATGTTTATGTTGTAAAAAATCCAGAAACTAAGAAAGAAATTTTATTACCAGCTATTAAACAAGTTGTTAAAGTAGTAGATATCGAAGCAGGTAAAATGACTGTACACCTTTTAGAAGGGCTTGAAGAACTATGAAAATAACAATTATGACCTTATTTAAGGAAACAATTGATCAAATTTTAAACTATAGTATCATGGGACGTGCTAAAAAAAGCAATCAAATAGAATTGGAAGCTATCGATATTCGTCCATTTGCAGCTAATAAACATCATCAGGTAGATGACTACCCTTATGGTGGTGGTGCAGGGATGCTGATGATGGCACAGCCTATTTGTGATTGCTTTGAACATGTAAAAGAAACTATGCCTGGTGTGAAGCCTCGTGTGCTTTATATGACACCACAAGGCAAGGTGTGGAATCAACAAATGGCAGAGGAGTTCGCAAAAGAAGAACATATTGTCATTTTATGTGGACACTATGAAGGTGTAGATCAGCGTGTTATTGATGAAATTGTAACAGATGAAATTTCTATTGGTGACTATGTATTAACGGGCGGGGAATTACCTGCTGTTATTATTGCTGATAGCATTATGCGTTTGAAACCAGGTGTACTTGGTAAACAGGAATCTTTTGAAGAAGAGTCATTTAGTGATGGACTTCTAGAATATCCACATTATACAAGACCAGCTGAGTTTAGAGGACGCAAAGTACCAGCGGAACTACTTTCTGGAAATCACAAGAAAATTGAGGAATTTAGAAGAGAGCAATCCCTTATAAATACGTATAATAAACGTCCAGATTTGCTAAAAAAAGCTAATTTAAGCATAAAAGACAAGAGGTTCCTTGAAAATTACGCAAAAAATCATTGCAAATAAAAACAAGACATGCTATACTATGTACTGTTATTACGGATGTTCCGCTGGCAGTATTTTATGTTAAGAACGTCTTAGAAAAAAGGAGAATTTATTATGAACCCAATTATTAGAGAAATCGAAAACGCTCAACTTAAAGCAGAAGTACCAGCATTCAACGTTGGTGATACAATCCGCGTATATGCAAAAATCAAAGAAGGTCAAAGAGAACGTGTACAAATGTTCGAAGGGATTGTATTAAAAAGACAAAATGGTGGAATTCGTGAAACATTCACAGTAAGAAGAATTTCTTACGGTGTAGGTGTAGAAAAAACTTGGGCACTTCACTCACCAAACATTGAAAAAATCGAAGTTGTTCGTTTAGGTAAAGTTAGAAGAGCTAAACTTAACTACTTACGTGAACGTGTTGGTAAAAACGCTAAAGTTAAAGAATTAATTAAATAATAAAAAAGGACTTTTTAAGTCCTTTTTTATTATACTCATTGAGTATTTTAAGACTTTTATCATATAATAAAGCTATAAAAATTATAAATACAGGTGACTAGAAAATGAATATACAATGGTATCCAGGTCATATGACCAAAACAAAACGATTAATAGAGGAAAATATCAAGTTAGTTGATATTGTTATTGAACTTTTAGATGCACGTGCACCTTATAGTACAAAAAATCCAGACATCGATAAAATTAGCTAATAATAAAATGCGTATTATCATTTTAAATAAAGCTGACTTAGCTGATGAGGCAGTAACAAAAGCTTGGATTGACTGGTACAGTGCACATAATGTAAAAGTCGTACCAATCATTGCGACAAGTGGCAAAGGCATCAAAGAAGTTGTTAAAATTGCAGAAGATCTTTTAAGAGAAAAGATTGAAAGAGATAAAGCAAGAGGACGTATTTATCGTCCAATTCGTGCAATGATTGTAGGTATTCCAAACGTAGGTAAATCTACATTTATTAATGCGTTAGTTGGTAAAAAATCAGCTAAGACAGGTGATAAACCAGGTGTTACAAGAGGTAAACAATGGGTTAAAATTAGAAAAGGATTTGAACTCCTTGATATGCCAGGTATCTTATGGCCTAAATTTGAAGATCAAACAGTAGCACAACATTTAGCATTTATCGGATCTATTAATGATAATATTTTAGATAATAGACAGCTTGCAATTAACTTATTAGATCTTGGCCTTAAAGAATTTAAAGATAAAATAGAAGATAGATATAAAGTAGAATTACCTGATGATGGATATGAGGCATTCAAAACAATTGCAGTAAAACGTGGGCTTATTATAGCTGGTGGTGAAATTGATGAACTTCGTACAGCACAGATCATTTTAGATGAATTTAGAGGCGGTAAATGGGGGCATATTACAGTAGAACACCCAAAAAATATATAATAAATAGTATTGGATAAATAATAAATATAGAAAGAAGTGAAAATATGGGACAGGGCGTAAATTTTATTAAGCGTAGTATTGAATTTAGTAAGGAACTTATTTTAGCAGTATTAATGGCTTTACTATTTACATTTTTTATTGTGAGTCATAATAAGATACCTACATCTTCTATGGTAAGTACAATTAATGTGAATGACCATATTTTAACGACAATGATACCATACTATTATCGTGATCCTGCATATGGTGAAATTGTTGTATTTAAACATGAAGGTCCCGATAAATTAGAAAGTTGGGTAAAACGTGTCATAGGACTTCCAGGAGATGAGATTGACATTCGTGAAGGTAATGTCTATGTCAATGATGTAAAAATTGATGAATCAAGGTATTTAGCTAGAGAAGGTATTTCAGATCCTTATACAGGAAGTAATCACGTAGAATTTCCATATACAGTACCAGAGAATAGTTATTTCCTAATGGGGGATAATCGTACTCAAAGTCAAGATTGCCGTTATATTGGTGCAGTAAGTCGTGATAAAATTTATGGTAAGGGATGGATAAAGATATATCCATTTAATCAAATCAGCGTTTTAAAATAAATTGTTATGGGGTGGCTATGGGATGAGTGCAGAACAAAATAGGTTAAAAGCATTTTTAGAGTATTTAAAGAGTATGGTGTTATTAGCTTTAGCAATTATACTTTTCTTTACATTTGGAATGAGTCATAATCGTATTCCATCTGGATCTATGATTAGTACAATTAATATTGGAGACCATATTATTGTGAATAACCTTCCTTTTTATTATAGATTACCTAAAAAAGGTGAAATAATTGTATTCCATAAAGGAAAAGAATTATGGGTAAAACGTCTTATAGGTTATCCAGGGGATGAGATTGATATTCGTGAAGGCAATGTTTATGTCAATGGAGAGCGTATAGATGAAACAAGTTATTTAGAAAGTGAAGGAATTTCAACACCGATTATGCAACCAGGTGCTACGCCTATTGCGTTTCCTATGACAGTGCCAGACGATTATTATTTCTTAATGGGTGATAATCGCTTAGGCAGTTTAGATTGCCGTTTTGAAGAAGTAGGGATGATTCCTTGCAAGGATATTGTAGGTAAAGCATGGGTAAAAATATATCCATTTAATCAAATAGGCTTACTTCATTAATCAAAGAACAATAGATAGAAATGAGTGAGAAAAATGGGCAAAGCAAATAATAAATTAAAACGCCTAATTGAAAGAACAAAAGAGCTCATTTTAGCAGTATTAAGTGCAGTATTGATTTCTAGTTTTATTATTAGTCATACAAAAGTACCAACGGCTTCTATGGTGAGTACAATTAATCCTGGTGATCATTTAATTGTAAACCGTATTCCTTATTATTATCGTGATCCGATACGAGGTGAAATTGCAGTATTTCATTTTGAGGAAGACCACCTTATTAAACGTATTATAGGTGTACCTGGAGATGAAATTAATATTGAATCAGGACAGGTCTATATCAATGGTAAGGCGCTTAAAGAAGCATATTTAAATCATAAAGAAAATACCTATTTATATGCAGGTTCAAAAGTTAAATTTCCTTATATTGTACCAGATGGCTATTATTTTATGATGGGTGATAACCGAAGTAATAGTAAAGATAGTAGGGTGTTTGGTCCAATTGCAAGAAAGGAAATTTTAGCAAAAGCAGGTCTGTGTATTTATCCTTTTGATAGAGTAGGTATATTAAAATAAGGTGAAGAAATGAATATAAAAGAAATTGATGCATATTTAAAAACAGTTCCTAAAAAACAATTACCAGAAGCATTAAAATCATTTGAATCAGATGAGCGTAATGGTGTTAAAAAGCTTATTGCAAAGTATATGAAGCAATACGAAGCTTATGAGAATACTATTCATGAATGGCAATTAAAATGTGAATTTGATGCCGTATTTCATGATTATGAAAAAGTGCTTGTGGGTATTGATGAAGTAGGTAGAGGGCCATTGGCAGGGCCGGTAGTAGCTACAGCAGTTATTTTACCTTATGAGACCAATTTATTAGGCTTAAAAGACTCTAAGAAGCTTACAGAAGCTAAACGTGAAGCTTTATATGATGAAATTAAAAAAGTGGCATTAGGTATTGGTGTAGGAATTGTAGAAGCACCTGTAATTGATGAGATTAATATTTTACAAGCTACTTTTAAGGCAATGAGTGAAGCACTTGCGCAGTTAAATAAGCCAGTAGATATTATTTTAGTAGATGGGAATCATACAATTCCCATGGTTCAAGAGATACAGCATGCTGTTATTGGAGGAGATGATAAAAGCGCTAGTATTGCAGCAGCTAGTGTTATAGCTAAAGTAACAAGAGATCGTATGATGATTGAGTATGCAAAAGAGTATCCAGATTATGATTGGGCAAGCAATAAGGGATATGGTAGCCAAAGTCATTATGATGGAATTCATGCAAAAGGACTTACACCGTTACATCGCAGAAGTTTTTTAAAAAATTTAATTTAAAGTGAGGGATTTGTGTGATTGAATCCATAGGTGTAAGTTTTAAACAAATAAAAGGTGAACAAAAGCTGACAGCAAAAAGTGGTCAGCTTCTTTCTGATATAAAAATTGGTGATATATTAAAAGGGTCATTGACTAAGCTTGGAAATGGACAGATTGTGCTTGTACAAGAGGATGGAAAGTCTATACCTGTTAAGCTTCATGATATGACCATTTTTAATGAATTGTTAACTTTAGAAGTTGTGCAAAAGGATGAGGGACAAATACTACTTAAGCTTTTACAAAGTGGTATTCAGGCTGATATTTCTTTGCAAGATAAAATTATGAATGAATTAAGTTTACCTAAAACAGATAGTATGAGACAGCTTATAGAGGCTTTTTTAGCAAAGCAAATGTCGCTTCAAAGAGAAGGACTTTTAAGAAACTATCATATGTCTCAAAAATTTCAAATTCCAGCAGAAGTAATATCTAATTTAAGTGATAAATCTGGTACTATTAGCTTACAAGAAGTTAAGAATTTTTATGAAATGAAGCAGGATAATTTAGAGCAAGTAACAACTACGGTAGCAGATCTTATAAGTGAAGCTCAAGATTCAGAGCTTGTGCAAAATGTGAGTCAAAGATTAGATACCTATTTAACTGAAAAAGATATATTAGACTGGTAGAGCAAAGTGGACTTCAAAAAGTATTTATAGGAGAAGAAGCACCTTTACAGGAGTATATTACTGATAAAGAAAGTAGACTGGGAAATATAGAGGAAAATTTACTAATAAAGGAAAGTGCTAAGCCTAGACAAGATAATTTGGAAGACAGTAAAATAACTCTGAAATTGCTAGTAGAGACGATTGTTAATGATATGACTAAAGTAAAAGAAGACTTAGACGGCAGAAGAGGCATATCTAGAGCGATATTTTATAATGAGTGGGAAAAAATAAATAAGCTTATTAAATCAGCAATTTCAAAGGCATTAACAGTTAATATAGAACAGTTAGAGAAGTCAGGAGAAGTTGTTAAAAATATTGAAAATGGTTATAAAGTCTTAAATGAGATATTAAAAGAATTAGAATTGATGAGACTACCTCAAAAGTATGAAGGACATTTAAATCAAATAGCGGAAAATGTTCAAGTACTTAATAAGTTTAATATGCAGGGTGAATATTACTTTTTTCCATTAAAGCTACCTCAAGGAGAGGGAAAAGGAGAACTCTATTTTTTTAAGCCTAAGAAAAAATCAAATGAAGAAAAACGGCATCTATATGTTGTTTTAGTATTAGATTTACCTAAATTAAAAAATATAGAAGTACATATTAGACAAGAGAAAGAAGACTTATTGTTGCATTTTAAAGTTAAAGAAGAAAGAATCTTAAATCTTGTGGAGACTCATTTAGAGCAGCTGAAGAAGTTAATGAGAAATACCAAATTTAATGTGGATGAGATGGCAGTTTCTTTAATTGAAACAAAAGAATTAGATAATAAATTAGCAGGAGAAATACTACATTTAAGTCAAATGGATTTTAAAGTATAGGAGGTTTATATGACAAATAAAAAACAACCTATAAAGAAAGCTGTGGCCTTATCTTATAATACAGAAATGACGGCACCTACAATTATTGCTAGTGGACAAGGAAAAGTAGCAGAACGTATTATTGAAGAAGCAGAAAAAAATAAACTACCTGTTTATGAAGATGAAAAGATGGCTACAATCTTAACAAAGTTAGAAGTTGGTGATCAGATTCCAGAGGAATTATATGAAGCCATTGCAAGAATACTATTATTTGTTAAAGATATGGATGAGCTATATGGAAAAACAAAATAAAAAAGCAGTAGGAAAAGCATATGAAGACTTGGCTACTGCATATCTCATAGAAAAAGGTTATAAAATTTTAGAACGTAATTATCGCTGCAGAGTAGGTGAAATTGATATTATTGCCAAGGAGCAAGAAATAGTAGTTTTTATTGAAGTGAAATATCGTAAGACAACAGCATTCGGTTCACCAGCAGAAGCAGTTAATTATTATAAGAGGCAACGTATTTTACGTATTGCAAAATGGTATCTACATGCTCATTATAATATTGAAATTAATTGTAGATTTGATGTGATTGAAATATTAGATAAAAAGCTTTCACACATAGAAGCAGCTTTTTAGGAGGAAAGATAGATGGAAAGTCCAATTAAATTTATTACAAAAGGGGATTTGACTTATTTAGTATTTACAAATTGGGAAAATGATGCACATTTAGAGCATTGTTTTACAACTAAATTCGGTGGTGTGAGTGAAGGGCATTTAGCAACACTTAATCTTGGATTTAATCGTGGAGACAAAGAAGCAAACGTGATTCAAAATTATAAAAACGTTTGTGAAGGATTAGGCGTGTCTTTAGACAGCATTGTTTTATCAAAACAGGTACATGAAACGAATATTGCAAAGGTAACTGAGAAAGATAAAGGTAATGGCATTATTACACCAAATCAGTGGAAAAGTATAGATGGTATTTATACAAATGAGAAAGATATTACACTTGTTACACATTATGCAGATTGTGTTCCTCTGTTTTTTTATGCTCCTAAATATGGTATGATAGGAATGGCACATGCAGGATGGCGTGGTACAGTAGCTAAAATTGGACACAAAATGGTCAAAATTTGGCATGAAGAAGAAAATATTCCATTAGAAGAGATACAAGTTGGGATTGGACCATCTATTGGTGCATGTTGTTTTGAAGTAGGATCTGAGGTGGCAGAAGTTTTCCTTGAGACATTTGGTCAAACATCTTATATTCGTAAAGATGAGAGAGGTGAAAAATATCATATTGATTTATGGGCATGTAATAAGGCGGTTTTAATAGAAAGTGGTATTTTAGAAGAAAATATTAGTATATCTGGTATATGTACTTGCTGCCATAGTCAAATATTCTTTTCACATCGTAAGACACAGGGAAATAGAGGAACATTAGGTGCTTTTATGACATTAAAAGACTAAGGAGTTGTAGACATTGAAATATAAAGAGCATAAAATTGTGGAGGTAGAGCCTGGCAGCATAGCAGAAGAATTAGAAATTGAAGCTGGGGATACTCTCCTTTGGATTAATGAAGAAAATATACAAGATGTATTTGATTATCGCTATTTAATGGCGGATGAAGCAATTGATATATGTATACGTAAACAAAATGGTGAAGAATGGGTTATAGAGATTGATAAAGAGTATGGTGAGGATTTAGGTTTAGTATTTGAAACGAGCTTAATGGATGATTTGATTAGATGTCGTAATAAATGTAAGTTCTGTTTTATTGACCAACTTCCTCCAAACATGCGTGAAACTGTATATTTTAAAGATGATGATTGGCGTATGTCGTTCTTAAACGGGAATTATATTACACTTACTAATATGAGTCAAGCAGATATTAATAGGCTCATTAAATATCGTTTATCACCGCTGAATGTATCTATTCATGCAACAGACCCAGAAGTACGTAAAGCATTATTAAGCAATCGCCATGCAGGTAAGATTTTAGAACAGCTTAAAGTGCTTGTAGATGCAGGTATTGAAATTAATGGACAGATTGTACTTTGTAAAGGATTAAATGATGGGGATGTACTTGATCAAACAGTTAGAGACTTAAGTCAATTTATACCACATATTTTATCTTTAACAGTTGTACCAGTTGGTATTTCTAAATTTAGAGAAGGACTTGCAGAACTTGAAGGCTTTGATGAAGAGTCAGCAAGAGTTGTTGTTGAAGTAGTTGAAAAATGGCAGAAGTTTTATTTAGAGAGAATGGGTACTCGTTTCATTTTTGCGGCAGATGAATTTTATATAACAGGTAAAAAGCCACTTCTCACATATGATGAATATGAAAATTTTCCAGTATTAGATAATGGGGTAGGAATGCTTACAAAATTCAAGTGGGAATTAGAAAAAGAACTTGAAAAAATAGAAAGTAGTGAAGAAAGTTTTGAACTTTCCTTAGTAACAGGATGTATTACTAAAGGGTATATGGAAGAGTGTGTAGCCCTTGTAAATAAAAAGCTTCCGAACTATAAAATACATGTTTATCCAGTCGTTAACCACTTCTTTGGTGAAAATATTACTGTAACAGGACTCTTGACAGGACAGGATATTATCAGTACATTAAAACAAGACATACCTTTAGGTAAGGTACTATGCTTTGCTGAAAATATGCTAAAAAGCGGTGAACCTGTTTTATTAGATGACTATACTGTAGAACAAATTTCTAAAGAATTAGATATTCCAATTGAAGTATTACCAAATGAAGGCAATGAATGGGTTCAAAAAATTATTGAATTAAAGGAGAAATATTAATGAGTAAACCAATCGTGGCGGTAATAGGGAGACCTAATGTAGGTAAGTCTACCTTATTTAATAGATTAACAAAAACAAAAACGTCAATCGTAGATGATACACCGGGTGTAACAAGAGACCGTATTTATGGAGATGTTGAGTGGCTTAATCATAAATTTACATTAATCGATACAGGTGGGATTGAGCCAGATAGTAAAGATGTTATCTTAAGTCAAATGAGAAGACAAGCTGAAGCGGCAATTGAATCAGCAGATGTTATTATTTTCCTTGTAGATGTAAAAACAGGTCTTACAGATGCAGATACACATGTTGCAAATATGCTTCGTAAATCACATAAACCAGTAGTACTTGTTGTAAATAAAGTAGACGATATGTTACATCAAAGCATGGGAGTTTATGAATTTTATAACTTAGGACTTGGTGAGCCTATTCCAATTTCATCAGGACAAGCATTAAACATGGGTGATATGTTAGATGAAGTTGTTAGTCATTTCCCACAAACAAGCGAAGAGGAAGAAGAGGAGGATAAAATCCGTGTTGCAATCATTGGTAAACCAAATGTAGGTAAATCTTCATTAGTTAATAGAATTGTTGGTGAAGAACGTGTTATTGTAAGTGATATTGCAGGAACAACACGTGATAGTGTTGATACAGAAGTAACAATTAATGGTCAAGACTACGTATTAATTGATACAGCTGGTATTAGAAGAAAAAGCAAAGTAAAAGAAAACATTGAACGTTATAGTGTTATTCGTACACTTGCAGCTATTGAACGTGCGGATGTTGTACTTATTGTAATTAGTGCAGAAGAAGGAGTAACAGAGCAAGATACAAAAATCGCAGGTATGGCTCATGAAGCTGGTAAAGGATGTATTATCGTTGTTAATAAATGGGATGCTATTGAGAAAAATGATAAAACTATGAATCAATATTCAAAAGATCTTACAAATGAACTTGCATATATGCAATATGCACCACAAATGTTCATTTCAGCTTTAACTGGTCAACGTGTACCAAAATTATTTGAAACAATTTTTGCAATTCATCAAAATCAAAGCCAACGTATTAGTACAGGTATTTTAAATGATGTACTTTATGAGGCAATGGCAATGAATCAGCCACCAAGTGATAAAGGTAAACCACTTAAAATTTTCTACATGACACAAGTAAGTATTAAACCACCTACTTTTGTTATCTTTGTAAATGATAAAGAATTAATGCACTTCTCTTACCAACGTTACATTGAGAACCAAATGCGTGAAGCCTTTGGATTTAAAGGAACACCTGTTAGATTTATTGTTAGAGAAAAAGGGGCGAAAGAATAAAAATGTATCGATTAGGGGCGTTAGTAATTGGATATTTTTTAGGAAATGTACAATCAGCCATATTATTGGGCCGATTAAAGGGTATTGATATTCGTACACAAGGTAGTGGTAATGCAGGGACAACTAATACAGTACGTGTACTAGGCAAAAAATCAGGAGCAATTGTATTGTTAATGGATATTGCTAAAACATTAATTGCAATTCTTATTTCTAGATTATTATTTAAATCTGTAGCGCCAGGTATTGTAGTTACATTATATGCAGGATTAGGCGTTATTTTAGGGCATAGCTATCCAGCTTTCTTTGGATTTAAAGGAGGTAAAGGTATTGCTGCTACAGCAGGTTTAATTATAGGAATTGGTAGTCCAATTTTATTTTTAATCTTAGCAGCTTTATTTTTCACTTGCTTTGGAATTACACACATTGTTTCTTTAAGTTCACTATTAGTGACAGGCAGCTTGCCATTTGTATTGATTTTATTTTACTGTAATCAACCAGGTGGTTTAGAGGCTATGTTTCTTGGATTTGTAATCATGGGGATTACTTATTATAGACATAAAGACAACATTAAACGCTTACTAACAGGAACAGAGTCCAAATTAAATCTAACAAGTAAAAAGTAAAGTTGGAGGTATAGCACATGAAAAAGATTACTGTAATTGGTGCAGGTGGATGGGGGCTTGCATTAGGACTTTTACTAAATGAACAAGGTAACCATATCACATTTTGGTGCTATGATGAAAAAGAAAAAAATGATATTTTACAACATCGTGAAAACAAGCGTTGTTTACCAGGTATAAAAATACCACTTGAAATAACATTTACAACAGATATGCAGCAAGCTTTAAATGATGCAGATGTAGCGATTGTGGCAGTACCATCAAAAGCTATTCGTAGTACAGCAAAAATGATGCAGCCATTTATACCAGCTAAGACAATTGTTGTTAATGTTTCAAAAGGAATTGAAGATGAAACTTTAATGCGTCTTTCACAGGTACTTGAAGATGTACTTCCGAATGATGTGGTAGTGCTTTCAGGGCCAAGTCATGCAGAAGAAGTTGCAAGACATGTCCCTACAACTGTTGTTGTAAGCAGTAATAATATGGAGAGTGCAGCTAAGATTCAAGATTTATTTATGAATAAGTATTTCCGAGTTTATACAAACGAAGATTTAGTAGGTATTGAACTTGGCGGCGCCTTAAAAAATGTTATTGCTTTAGCTGCAGGAATTGTAGAAGGTATAGGTTATGGTGATAATACAATGGCAGCTTTAATTACAAGAGGAATCACTGAAATTTCACGCTTAGGTATTGCTATGGGTGGTAAGCCTAGTACGTTCGCTGGACTTACGGGTATTGGTGATCTTATTGTAACTTGTACAAGTGGTCATAGTCGTAACCGTCGTGCGGGAGAACTTCTTGGTCAGGGTTTCACAATTGAAGAAGCTATGGAAAAAGTGAATATGGTTGTTGAAGGTGTACCAACAACTAAAGGTGGATATGCATTAATGAAAAAATATAATGTAGATATGCCAATTCTTAGTGCAATTTATGCAGCTTTATTTGATAAAGTACCTGTAGCAGAAACAATTGATACATTAATGATGCGCGATAAAAAAGATGAATAAGAAATTATGGATAATGCAAGGCATTGGTCTTGCATTATTTTTTTGTGAAAAATAATATTCTCTACGCATATATATTCTCTCTACACAATATATATAAATGTACCCATACATTAAGGGAAGAGGAGGGCGTTAGGATGGAGTATTTCGATATTTACAAAGATATTTCAGAGAGAACCAACGGGGACATCTACATAGGTGTTGTAGGTCCAGTTCGAACAGGTAAGTCCACATTTATTAAACGTTTTATGGAGACGCTGGTTATTCCTAATATTAAGAATGAACATAATAAGGAACGTACACAAGACGAATTGCCACAAAGTGGTGATGGCAAAATGATTACAACAACAGAACCTAAGTTTATTCCTAATGAAGCGGCACTTATTACTGTGGGTGGAGACTTTGAAGTGAAAGTAAGAATGATAGACTGTGTAGGGTATATCATTCCAGAAGCAGAGGGACATTTTTACAATAATGCACCACGTATGGTTAAAACACCTTGGTTTGATGAAGAAATTCCATTTTCACAAGCAGCAGAAGTTGGAACTAAAAAAGTTATTACGGATCATTCTACAATTGGAATAGTAGTGACTACAGATGGTTCAATTACGGGAATTTCACGTAGTAGTTATATAGAAGGTGAAACTAGGGCGGTTAATGAACTTAAAAGATTAGGTAAACCTTTTGTTGTGGTTTATAATACAAAGAAGCCATTTGATAGTGATGTGATAGAAGAAACAAATAATCTTTCAAGAGAGTATGATGTGCCAGTTATACCAATGGATGTCGCACAGATGAAGACAGAAGATATTCACACTTTACTTGAAAAAATTCTTTATGAATTCCCAGTTAATGAAATTCAATTTATGTTACCTAAATGGGTAGAAACATTAGATAATGAACACTGGGTAAAAAAGGCTTGGATTGATTGTGTGAAAGAACATGTTTATAACCTTGAAAATATCAGACAGGTAAAGGATATTATCAGTGATTTTAAAGAATTAGATTTTGTAAAGAATGTTTACCTTGAAAAGATTCAATTAGGTGAAGGCGTTGTAAAAGTTGATGTTGCTACAACAGATGAGTTATTCTATCGCGTTCTTTCAGAAGCAACTGGTATTGAGATTCATGGTGATTATGAACTTATGAGTCTCATTAAAGAACTTGCAAGTACCAAGAAAGAATATGATAAAGTAGCTTATGCTATGAATGAAGTAAAAGAAAAAGGTTATGGTGTAGTAAGTCCAATTTTTGAAGAACTCACATTAGAAGAACCAGAGATTATTAAACAAGGTAATCGATTTGGTGTGAAACTCAAAGCAAGTGCACCAAGCTATCATATTATCCGTGCAAATATCCAAACAGAGGTTTCACCTATTGTAGGGACAGAGAAACAAAGTGAAGATTTAATTACTAATTTACTCAATGATTTTGAAACCGATCCAATTAAACTTTGGGAATCTAATATATTTGGTAAATCACTTCATGAATTAGTTAATGAAGGCTTACAGAATAAGTTATATCGCATGCCAGAAGATGCACAGCAAAAGTTACAAGAAACACTTCAAAAGATTATTAATGAGGGTAATGGTGGTTTGATTTGTATTCTTCTTTAAAATAAAAAAGGCACTTTAAGTGCCTTTTATTTTAAAGAAGAAATTTATAAGGCTTATGCTTGCAAGATTATTTATTCCATTATATGATAAGGATAACAATAACAAACTTAAATAAGTAATCTTAAGATAAGAGCTTTGAGGAAAGAGTTGGAAGTGACAATATGAAAAAATCTAAAGTTACAAAATCAAGAAACCGAACTTCTACTTATTTGAATCCATATGAAGTAAAAACTGGGACAAAAAAGAAAGCAGGAACGGCAAATAATAAGTGTAAACCTATAACAACTCAAAAGAAAGTTTCTAAGAATAAGCAGACAAGCTCAAAAACAAATAGTAAAAGAAATGTATCTAGGATGCAGCAAGATTATACTGCATACACAAGTAATTACATAGGCTCTCCAGATGAACGCAGAAAAGATATACAAAAACGTAATAAGCTTTTAAAAGCACAAATTGAGAGAAATCGTAGGAGAAGAGCAAAGCGTTTTAGAAAGAAACTAATTATGGTTGTTATTATAACAACATTATGTGTATGGGGAATTTTGAAAGTAAAAGAAATACTTACAAAACCAGAAGTTTCAACACAGGTTGTTAATACAGGAACCTTAGATATGTCAGAGATATATGAGGGAATCATTGTACGTAATGAAAAAGTTTATACAAGTGAAGTGACTGGAACAATTCAGTATAATGTGACAGAAGGAGAAAAGGTAAAAAAAGAAGGTATTGCTTATGCTGTTGTTTCTGATGAAAAAAATTTAGTAATGGCAGAAAAAGAAAAGGTAAAAGCCGATACAGAATTATATAATACAGCAGATAAACGTAAAGAGATTTCATATTATCAAGATGAAGTATCTGTACTTGCAAATGATTTTGATACCAAAATGCAAGAATATTACAAGAATATCAATGCAATCAATACTGATTATATTTATATATTACGTGGGCAGTTAGATGATAATGTAAAAGATTTAACTGATATTTATACTAAAGAACAAGAAGCATTAAATACAAGTGTAGGGGAAAAGGTAAATAATATTACAAATAACTTGGAAAAATATAAGAGTGTGCAGAAAACAGCATCTTCAGGAATTATTTCTTATAATATAGATGGACAAGAAAAATTAAATTATGAGAATATTTCTAAGTTAGATTACAATACATATCATAAAATCTTTAAAAAGACAGCATCTCAAAATATTATTAAGTCTTATGTAGAAAAAGATGAACCGGTTTATAAGCTTGTCTTAGATAATACGTGGTATATTGTAACTTATGTATCTAATGAAAAAGATGATATCTTTACAAAAGGAACTAGTTATCCACTAAATTTTGATACATTAAATGGTTCTGAAATAAATTGTAAATTAGTTTCTAAGGAGCAAGAAAATAATCGTTTACGTTTAGTATTTAAAACGCAAGAACAAATCGATGAGTTTTTAACAGTACGCCAAGTGCATTTTAGTATTGGAAATAAAAATGAAAGTGGTTTGAAGATTCCAGTACAAGCAATTGTAGAACAACGTTTATTAAAAATACCGGTAGAATATAAGATTGAAAAAGATAATAAAATAGGTGTACAGCGTAAAAATGGTGAAGTTATAGAATTTGTGGAGATTAGGCCACAAAGTGAAAAACAAGATATGATGTATATTTTACAAGATGTAGGTAATTTAAGAGGGCTTACAGTAGGAACTAAGCTAGTTAACCCAGTTAGTGGTGGAACTTATACAATAGATGAGTTCGAAACCGCTCAAGGGGTATATGTTATTAATGGTCAAATTGCACAATTTAAGAAAATTGATATTTATGTTCAAAGTGAAGACTATGCCCTTATAAAAAATAATGGAAGTAGTCAACTTAAAGAAAAGGATAAGATTATCTCAAATCCTAAGAACATTAAAATAAATCAGCTTTTAGAAGATATGACAATTAAAAATGAGTAGGTGGTTAAAATGATGAAAGAAAACTTAGAACAAATTAAGGAACGCATCGCATTAGCTGCAAAACGTGCTGGAAGAAATCCAGAAGAGATTCAGCTTATTGCAGTATCAAAGACTTATCCAGCAAGTGATATTGAAAAAGCCATAAGCTATGGCTGCACTGATTTTGGTGAAAATAAGGTACAAGAATTAGTAGGAAAAATTGAAGCTATTGAAACACCAGTGAATTGGCACTTAATAGGTCACCTACAAACTAATAAAGTTAAATATATTGTAGGTAAAACTAAGCTTATTCATTCAGTAGATAGCTTAAAACTTGCTAAAGAAATTGAAAAACAGTCAGCTAAACATAATGTCGTGACAAAAATTTTAATTGAAGTGAATGTGGGAGAAGAAGATTCAAAAGATGGAATATTATTAAATGAAGTTATACCACTTGTTAAGGAAATTTCAGCATTACTACATGTAAAAGTAGAAGGTCTAATGACTGTTGCACCTTTTGTGGAAGATGCTGAAAAAATAGAACCATATTTAGGAAACTTTATGATTTATCAGTTGACATACAAAAGCAAAAGTTTGATAATATAAGTATGAACGTCTTATCAATGGGCATGAGTAACGACTTCGAGGTAGCAGTTGAAGAGGGTGCAACACATGTACGTATCGGGACAGCTATTTTTGGTTATAGAGACTATACAAAAAGATAAAAGTTAGAGGAGGCAATTTTATGAGTAATTTTATGTCCAAATTTAAAAACATGTTTTCACCGGAAGATGAATATGATGAGGAAGAAATGGAGGAAATGGAAGAGGTAGTAGAAAGAAAACACGAACCTATAAGACCAGTTGCACATCCAACACCACTTCCACAACCTAAAGTTGTAAGTTTAGGGGCAGTTAATAAAATGGAATTATTGAATTTTACAATGTTAAGCTATGATATGACAGGTGAAATATGCGGTTATATAAAAAATAAAAAACCTATTATTGTAAATATGGAAAAATTAGTACCACATGAAATGCAAAGAGCAGTAGACTTTTTAACAGGGGCTTGCTGTGCATTAAATGGGACAGTTGAAAAAGTAACAGATAACATTTTTATTTTTGCACCAGAACACGTTAATGTAAATCCAGAAAAAATCAAACAAAGAAGTGTATTCCCACCTACAATTTAAGATATGAGTAGGAATATAGTGATTTCAGATATGCAAGAAAAGCTTTTTATGAAAAGTTATATTGAATATTTGAAGAAGGCAGAGTACCAAAATAGAGCTTTTTTTACAGATTTTTACAATAGAGATTGGATGGCACAAATGCTCAAACAATATGGAGGGTTTGTGCCAAGCCATATGATTTTTTACTTTGGGGGTTATGAAGGGGCTGAAAGACAAATGATGGGCATTTCACCTTATGAATTAGGTGAAGATGAATGGCCTATGGTTTGTTTAAAAATAGAGGTAAAAACTGGTATTGGAAAAGCGTTGACACATCGCGATTTTTTAGGTGCACTTCTAGGACTAGGTATAGTAAGAGAAGCTATTGGAGATATTATTTTAGCCCCTTTTGGGGCTTATGTAATTTTAGAGGCACAGATGGCAGATTATGTAAGTTATAGTTTGGCTAGTGTAGGCCGTTATCAAAATATTAGTTTGTCATCAATAAGCTTTAATGAGATTGAGCCTTTAAAGCCAAATACAAAAACAATGCAAGTTACAGTTGCTTCTTTAAGAATGGATGCTATTATTGCAGCTGCCTTTGGAATTTCTAGAACAACAGCAGCTAAGCTAATAGCAGCAGATAAAGCCAAATGCAATGGCGTAAGCATGCAGGTAAGTTATCAGGTAAAAGAAGGTGACACTGTTACTTTAAGAGGATATGGAAAAATTAAAATAGGTCCTATGCTTGGAATGAGCAAAAAGGAAAAGCTACGCATTGTTATAGATAAATATATATAAGGGGGGATTTGAAATGCTATCACCAGTAGATATTCAAAATAAAGAATTTAAGAAGAGTAAATTAGGTGGATATAATGTTGATGAAGTAAATGAGTTTTTAGATCTTATTTTGCAATCGTATCAAGAACTCATTAATGAAAATTATACATTAAAAGATAAAGTAAATGTACTTAATGAAAGTGTGCAGTATTATCGTACAATGGAATCTACTATTCAAAATGTTCTTGTACTTGCAGATAAAACAGCACAAGAGACAAAAGCAAATGCTTATGAAAAAGCAGAACAGATGAAGCATGATGCAGAAATACGTGCAGATAAAATGACAACACTTGCAGAAGAGCGTGTGGCACGTATTTTAGAACAAGGCAAACAAGAAGCTTTTGAGCTAAGTCAGAAAGGTGACGATTTAAGAAGACAATATTTAGCTTATAAAGGTCAATTCAAACAATTACTTCAAGCACAAATGGAGCTTTTAGAACAAGGAGATACACAAATGAGTCCTTTAAATGAAGAAATGCTTAAAGCATTTGATCATATTGAGGATGAACCTGAAGAGTTCAAGTCAATTGAAGGTGAAGAAAAAGACCAATACTATACTAAAGAATATGTGCCAGTCACAGAAGAGGAGCTTGCATGAGAGAAATAGATGCTGTTACAACTAGACCTTATAAAATCTTACTCCATCAGAATTTTGAGTTACTTGAAGATGAAATAAAAGCAGTTTGTAAACCAAGTCAAATTTGTATTATTACAGATACAAATTTAGAAGCATTATATTTAAAAGAAGTAGAAGTATTTGTAGTGAAATTGCAAATACATTTGTTCATATATATGAAGCTGGTGAAGCTTCTAAAAATTTAACAACTATTACACAGATTTATGATACATTAGTGGCACACAATATGGATCGTAGTGGACTTATTGTGGCATTAGGTGGCGGTGTTGCAGGTGATATGGCAGGATTTGTTGCTTCAAGTTATATGAGGGGTATTAAATTTGTACAAGTACCTACAACAACAGTTGCACAAAATGATAGTAGCATGGGTGGTAAAACAGGTGTGGATTACCTAGCACATAAAAACATGGTAGGTGCTTTTTATAATCCATTACTTGTATATAGTAATTTATCTACTTTAAAATCTCTCCCAGAAAGAGAATTTACAGGTGGCTTAGCGGAAGTTATTAAACATGGGTTAATACGTGATGCAAAGTTGTTTGCTACGTTAGAACAGAACGCTAATAGCATTTTAGATAATGAGGATGTAATGATTGAAGAAATGACATATGCGTCTTGTCTTGTAAAATGTAGTGTGATTGAAGAGGACTTAAAAGAGTTAGGTCTTAGAAAGATTTTAAATTTTGGACATACTATTGGACATAGTATTGAAACTTTAAGCAACTTTGCATTATCTCATGGACAATGTGTAGCTTATGGCTCATGTATGGCGGCATACATTAGTGCACAAAGGGGTTATATAAATTCTGAAGATGTAACACGTATTGTAAATGTATTTAGAAATTATAAGCTTTTAGCACCTATTAATCATTTTGGCCATGATGCAGTATGGGAACAAATGAGTTATGATAAAAAAATGGCATATGGCAAGATATCATTTATTTTATTAAATGCCATTGGTGAGGCTACAATTGTAACTGATGTTACAAAAGAAGAAATTATAAATGCTATATTATTTATAGAAAAAACGTGCCAATAGTAGCACGTTTTCTAAGTTTAAGCATAAAGGAGTATAAAGATGGATTATATAGTTATTGGGCTTATTATTGTCGGACTTGTTGGAGTTGATCAGATTACAAAAGTATGGGCAACAAATACTTTAGCAGATGGAAGAAGCATTCCTATCTGGGATGGTGTTTTTCATTTACAATATGTTAAAAATACAGGTGCAGCATTTGGTATGTTAGGCGGTAGACAAACATTTCTTATTATTATCACAACTCTTATTATTATTGGAATGTTCATTTATTATCATAAATTACCAACAACAGTTTTAGGAAAATGGACTAAGATTGCCTTTATTATGATTATAAGTGGTGCAATTGGGAATCTTATAGATAGGGTGTTTTTGAACTATGTAAGAGACTTCCTATATTTTAAACTTATTAATTTCCCTGTATTTAATGTAGCGGATATTTTAGTTGTAGTGGGTGTAGGATTATTGGTGGTAACAATGTTACTAAGCGAAGTAGAAGAAGAAAGAAGAAAAGAGAAGGCATAATAAATGGAAGAACAAATGACAGTAGTCGTGCAGGAAAGCGGCACACGTTTAGATAAATATTTAGCGACAAATTTAACGGAGTATACAAGATCATTTATACAAAAGCAAATTGAAGCAGGTAGTGTTCTTGTAAATGATAAAGTAGTAAATAGTAAATATCAGGTAAAAGCAGGTGATGAGATTGTTATTACAATTTCTGAACCAGTGGAAGTAGATATTGTGGCAGAAAATATTCCTATTGATATTGTATATGAAGACAATGATGTACTTATTGTTAATAAGCCACAAAACATGGTTGTTCATCCAGCGCCAGGCAATTATACAGGTACGCTTGTGAATGCATTATTATATCACTGTAAAGATGGACTTTCAGGAATTAATGGTGAGATTAGACCGGGGATTGTTCATCGTATTGATAAAGATACATCAGGTCTTTTAATGATTGCTAAAAATGACCGTGCACATTTAGGATTATCTGAGCTTCTAAAAAATCATAATATTACAAGAAAATATCAAGCTATTGTATATGGTAAGCTGAAATCAGAACATGGCATCATTGAAGGACCAATTGCAAGATCACCACAAGACCGCAAAAAAATGGCCATTGTACAAGGTGGACGTTATGCAAAAACTGAATATCGTGTATTAGAAACATTTAAAAACTTTTCACTTGTAGAGTTAACACTTTATACAGGCCGTACACATCAAATTCGTGTACATATGAAACATATAGGTCATCCTCTATTAGGTGATCCAGTTTATGGACCATCTAAAACAATGTTTGGGCTTACAGGACAAATGTTACATGCAAAAGTATTAGGGTTTAAACACCCTATTACAGGTGAAGAAATGTATTTTGAAAGTGAATTACCAAGCTATTTTAAGACAGTAATTGACAAACTTCACAAGATATGAGATAATTAATAAAATTATGTTCCTTTAAAATAGTCCGAGAGGCTAATAAGGATATACACATAGCGTATAAAGTAGCATGTTGTTTATAGCTTATAGTTTTATTGGTTAGATAAATGGCGCTCTATTATGTATATCTAATGCTTCTGTATTACAGAAGCATTTTATTTTCAGGAATAAAATAAAAATGGAAGGTGAAAAAATGAGTGAAAAAAAGATTTTATTAGATGAAGCAGCGATTAATCGTGCCTTAACACGCATTGCGCATGAAATTATTGAAACAAACAAAGGGGCAATGGATATGGTACTTGTAGGTATTGAGACAAGAGGGGTACCACTTGCACATCGTTTAGCAGAAAAAATTAAGATGATTGAAAATGTAGAAGTACCAGTAGAGGAGCTTAATATTACATTTTATCGTGACGATTTAGAAAAGAAATTTGAGCAACCAGTCATGGAAGAGTCTAAATTGAATACAATTATTAATGGTAAAAGTATAGTTTTAGTAGACGATGTTATTTACACGGGACGTACAGTACGTGCGGCAATGGATGCGCTTATGGACAGTGGCAGACCTAGTCATATTAAACTTGCTTGTCTCATTGACCGTGGTCATCGTGAAGTGCCTATTCGTCCAGATTTTGTAGGTAAAAATATTCCAACTTCAAAGAAGGAAATAGTACGTGTGCATATTGCAGAAATAGATGGAGATAACGTTGTATTACTAGAAATGAAAGAGGGAAAATAGATGAAAGATATTACTATGGGGAAAAAGCTTATTTTAGGTTTGCAACATGTGCTTGCAATGTTTGGGGCAACAGTACTCGTACCATTGTTAACAGGAATGGATCCTGGGATTGCATTACTTTGTGCAGGAGTTGGAACACTATTATTTCATAGTGTCACAAAAGGAATTGTACCAGTGTTTTTAGGTTCAAGTTTTGCATTTATTACAGCGATAAGTATGGCTTTAAGTGCCCATGGTATAGGGGCTGTAAAAGGTGGGATTATTGCAACAGGTATTGTCTATATGTGTATTGCAGTACTTATTAGATTTCTAGGTGTAGAGGTAATCCAATCGTTCTTTCCACCTATCATTGTAGGACCTATTATCATGGTAATTGGTTTACGCTTAAGTCCTACAGCATTAACGATGATAGGTTATGCACCAGTTATGAATGAAAATCCAAGGGCAGCTGAAATGGTAAATATCTTAAAGAACAATGGATTTGATGTGAGTGTAGAGACATTCCAAGTAGCATCAAAAATGCATAATATTAATTTGAAAGGGCTTTTAATTGCTAGTGTTGTTGTAATTACAATGATTGCGGTATCTATTTTTGCTAAAGGCTTTTTCAAAATGGTACCTATTTTAATAGCTGTATTTGTGGGGTATGTTGTAGCGTTTATACTTGGTGAAGTGGATACAACTAAAATTCATGAGGCAGCATGGATTGGTCTTTCGCCATTAGGGAAAGAAACACTTTTTACAATGCCAAGTTTTTCATGGGAGGCCATTATAGGAATTGCACCAATAGCCTTAGTTGTATTTATTGAGCATATTGGTGATATTACAACTAATGGTGCGGTTGTAGGTAAGAATTTCTTTGAAAATCCAGGAGTACATCGCACATTATTAGGAGATGGACTGGCAACTGCAGTAGCAGGATTAATTGGTGGACCGGCCAATACCACTTATGGTGAGAATACAGGGGTATTAGCTGTTACAAAGGTATATGATCCACAGATTTTACATATTGCAGCAGTTTTTGCAATTATACTTAGTTTATGTGGCAAATTTACAGCGACTATTCAAACTATTCCAGACCCTATTAAAGGGGGGTAAGTATTATCTTATTTGGGATGATTTCTAGTGTAGGTGTAAGAACATTAGTAGATGCTAAATTAGATTTTTCACATAGTCGTAATTTAATTATTGCTGCAATTATACTTGTTATAGGCATTGGCGTAGATAGTATTGCTATAGTTGGTAGCATTACTATTTCGGGGCTTGCAATTGCAGCAGCAATTGGCATTATACTTAATAAGGCTTTACCGAAGGATATATAGATATAAAAAGCTAAAACCTTTTTGAGAGGGTTTTAGCTTTTTTTGAGTTTAAAATATTAAGTATATCAAATAAATTATTAATAAATCATAGTCGTTAACTTAAGACTAAGTTTTTCCAGCAATAATAAGTTGTTCTAAATAACCTTCTATTTTAGAATAAGTAGTTTGTCTTAAGCGTTTTTTCATGCAAAGCCAACTTTCCTATTCTTTGAACTAAGTTAGAAAACGTCTCGTAAGTATGTAGTGTGATTCTTTGTCATCTTATACGATAAAGTTCTGTAATAATAGATGTATTAAGGTTTTTTTTGCTGATGTTAGTAATCATAAGATTCCAATGTAAAAGCTGACGATTATGTGAGTCAATATCTTCACCATTATTTTGGATAAGTGCCTTTTTGATACGCTTAGTTGCAATTTCATCAGAAAGCTTATTGCCTACTAAACGAACTTTTAACTTATTACAACTTTCTGCACCAATATAAACTTGTTGATCAATAGATTCACTGTCAGAGATCATTTTAGCAAACAATTTAGAAATATTTCATCTTTCAGTAAGTTTATTGAGTATTGTAGGTAAAGTATTTGTGTCATGGGTAACCCCTGAGGTAATATCAAACGCAGTAATAGAATAAGAAATGACACTATAAAGGGTTTGG
>NZ_BBCG01000010.1 GCF_001311925.1 Cellulosilyticum ruminicola JCM 14822 | reverse complement strand
TTATAAATAAAATTTTCCAGTAATAAATTCAATAAAAATGGGAAACCTCTATAGTCTAATAGTACTCAGATTAGGAGGTTTCCCATGCATATCGCAAGATTAGTATCTAGATTTTTTAAACTTTTTATACCATCTTTTATAGAAAAAGTTGCAAAATCAACTGGTTTTATGAAACGTCATTCTAAACTTCTACCTGAGACATTTGCAAAAGTAGTGTCTTTAGGACTTTTAGATTCAAAGAATAACGAGTTGTGTTAGTTAAATTTTAGGGCATAACATCGTATATTTCATGAATAAATGCCTTGGTAATAAAGAAACTGGACAGATTAAGCATTTAATATTTGGATAAATAGACTTTAGTATAATTATTTTAGGGATTATACAGCCTGATGTATTACCATATTTATCCTATTTATAAGTTGAGATAATCTAGCACATGTTGTTATATTATTAAAAATAAGTTTAGAAATTATTTATAAGATAGAAGGCCTTTTTTTGCCATTAAAAAATATTTTTATTATGCACTAGGGAAGATTTTACCGAAGATAAATCTTACAATTGGTGAAACAATTAATAAGTTAAGTGGTAAAGCCATTACGAAGTTACGTACAATGCATAATGGATAAAGTTTAAGTGCGCCTATATTGAAACCTGCTATCATGATTGCACCAAAGAGTGACATACAAATCACCATACCGATTACCATGCAGCAAGAGATTGTTAAAATAAGTTTAATAGGTTTTATATCTTTATTAGGTTTAACGATTTTAAAAGCGATACCTTTTGCAATTTTACCTACTACAAATACGTCTAATATAAGGGCTACGATAAATCCGAGCCAGAATTCTTTAAATAAGTTTGTGAAGAAAATAGAAGCTGAGTGGAAGCCTTCATTTAAAAGCATGTTATAAGCTGTCATGCCAAGTACCATACCAAAGCACATCATTAATGTGAAAATGTTCTTTTGAGTTTTTGTTTGTCCCATAGTCATATCCTTTCGAATTTTAATTTGTCAACTAAGTTGACTTGATTATTTTAGCTGATTATGGGCATAATGTCAACTAAGTTGACAATGTGATAAAACATAACTTTAGATGGTTATTTAAGAGGTTAAAAGTTATAATAATATAAAATAAAAGGGATATATTGAGGTAAAGTGTCTAATGAAAGAGGTATTAAAAGATTTAAATTTGATTGATTTAATTAGTGAAAAACATATTGTGCTAAGACGTGCTGTAGAAGAAAGATGGGAAGAGACAATGACGGATCAGATTTCACATACAGAAGCAATGCTCTTGGCGAAGTTGGGTATGGGACGCATTTCTTTAGCAGAGGTAGCAAGGCAAGCTAACATTTCAAGGCAAGCTATGTCCAAGTGTGCGAAACAATTAGAGCAGCAAGGGTATTTAACTTTTGAAACTTCAGAAGAAAGCAAGGGGAAGTATGCGAGGCTCACAGAAAAGGGTGAAATATATTGTGAAAAGAGCAAAGACCTTAAGATGACTATAGAAAAAGAGATTGCAAACAAAATAGGAGAGGAAGCAGTAGGAATTTTAAAAGAACTTTTGAAAAAGAACTGGTTGTAATAATCATATATATCCATAGTGGGTAATAAAATAAAACTAGTTAAATAGCATAAGCTATAGCTAGTTTATTTTTTTAATACTTAAATTTGCACAATGTTCTAAAAATTTACTAAAATCCACTAGTTGGAAGATAGAAAATCATGTAGAATAAAAGAGTAAAAAGATTAAGGAGATGAGAAAACCATGAATAGCAAGAAGTTTAGGGGAAAGAAACAAATTGCAACACTTGTTACTTTAGGTTTAGCTATGATGCAAGCTGGTTATGGAATTTATGCAGATACGTCACCAGTAATTACACCAACAGCTGATAATGGTAAGATGATTTTATTTGATAATGCACATGCTCAAACAGCTGGGGCAGCAGATTGGGTCATTGATGGTGGTTTCTCGGATTTTGCCAATGACCTAGCAGGAGAAGGCTATAGTGTGAAAGAACTTAGAAAGGGAAGTAGCATTACATATAGTGATTTAAGTGATGCTGCTGTATTTGTTATACCAGAAGCTAATGTGCCTTTTAAGGTTTCGGAACAAGAAGCTCTTGCCCAATATGTAGCAGATGGCGGAAGTATCCTCTTTATTGCGGATCATTATAATGCAGACCGTAATAAAAATAGATGGGATTCTTCAGAAGTTTTTAATGGCTATCGAAGAGGGGCTTATGATGATCCAGCAAAAGGTATGAATAGTGGTGAAAGAAATTCAGCAGCTATGCAAGAGGTAGTCAGCAGTGACTGGCTTAGTACAGAATTTGGAGTAAGATTCCGTTATAATGCTTTAGGTGATTTAAGTGCGAATCAAATTGTAGCGCCGGGGGAATGTTTCAATATTACAAGTGGCATTAGCTCTGTGGCTATGCATGCAGGTTCTACTGTAGCGATTACAAATCCTCAAGTAGCAAAAGGCATTATTTATACACCAGAAGGCGGTATCAGTAAATGGTCTTCAGCCGTAGATCAAGGTGTTTATAATAATGGAGGTATTGCAGAAGGGGCTTATGTAGCTATTGCTAAGAAAGGTAAAGGAAAAGCAGCCTTTATCGGAGATTCTTCTTTAGTAGAAGATGCTACACCTAAATATTTAAAAGAAGAAACTGGCAAGAAAAAGACAACTTATGATGGTTACAAAGAAGAAGATGATGCGTTACTTTTAATGCAACTCACAAATTGGCTTGCAAATCAAGAAGATTATACAAGTTTTGCAGATCAAGGTATCACTTTAGATACAGCTACAGCTTTATATGATTTTGAAACACCTGAAAATTCTACAGAGCCACAAAGCGAACCATGGGCAACGGCTAGTGGCAGCTATAAATGGTATGATAGTACTACTTTTGCAAATGGGGCTTATAAATATATAGATGAATCTGGAGATACACCAATATCAAGTCCAGATCCAACACCAACGCCAGTAGAAGATGCGGCTTATGTGATTAATCAGCCAAATTATGTAATCGCTGATCAAGAACTTCCTTTAACACTTGAATTTAATAATTTAACACCTAATACAACTTATAGCAATTACCGCATTGGGGCTTATTTAGATGGCGGGACACAAGTTGGTTTGTTTAAGAAGCTTTCTAAAAGTTGGCCTACAAGCTATGGTTATAGTGATGATTTCAGCTTTACCACAGATGACAATGGTCATGCTAGTACAATTTTAGTATTTAAGCTTAAACCAGGTACATTAGGTGATATTAATATTCGTATTAAACAAGGAAGTAAAAAGATATTAACAGAGAAAATGACTGTAACAGCCGATGAAGTAGATTCTTCAAAAGCAGTAGGTACACCAGTTTATGATATGATTTATGCTTCAACACTAAAAGTAGCAAATGAAACAGCCATTACGGTTCGTGTAACGAATATGCAGCCAAATCAAACACTTAGTAACTTAAGAGTAGGTGCTTATTTAGATGGCGGTACACAAATTGGTTTATTTATGAAAGAGGATGGTACTTATCCTACAGCTTATGGTTATAGTGATTACTTTACTTTAACAGCTGATGAAAATGGTGTAGCATATAAGACATTTGTTTATAAACTCAAAACAGATGGTGCAGCTAACCTTAGAATTAAACAAGGTACTAAAAATGTTTTAACAGATAAAGTAACAATCTCTTAAGGGATTTACAAGAGATTATGTATTAAAAATAGAGGGGGATTTTGAAGTGAGTAAATGGATGAAAAAACTTTTAGGAATGACATGTATGTTGTCATTAGCAGTAGGTATGGTAGGCTGTGGTGACAGCACACAAAACACAAATAGTGCAGTAGAAAATACAGATAATGCAGAACAGGCAAATAGTGAAGTGACTTTAAAAACTATTGAAAAGCTGGGGGTATATTTCGTACCTTCTAGAGAACCAGAAGAAATCATTGCAACGACTGAGCCACTTAAGGAACTTTTAAAGAGTAGTTTACAAGATGAAGGTTATGATGTGAAAAATATTGATATTCAAGTAGGTACTAGCTATGAAGCCGTTGGAGAAGCTTTATCTGCAGGTACAGCAGATATTGGATTTATCCCAGGTGGAACTTATGTACTTTATGATGATGGAGCAGATGTCATTTTAACAGCGACAAGAGAAGGATTAAATAAAGATGCTGATGAAGCCAAAGCTTGGAATGATGGTCAGCCTACAACTTCTTCAGGTCAGCAAACGAATTCTTATCGCGCCCTCATTATTGCAGGACCATCTGAAAAGGGTCAAGAGCTTGCTAGCAAAGTTAATAATGGTGAAGCTTTAAGTTTTGATGACTTAAATAGTGCGAACTGGAGTATTATGTCATCATCTTCTCCAGCAGGATATATTTATCCTTCATTATGGCTTAAAAATAACTATAGTAAGAGCATTACAGATTTAAGCCATGCAGTTCAATCAGATTCTTATGGTAGTGCTATGGCAAGACTTGCTTCAGGTCAAGTTGATGTACTTTTAACTTATGCAGATGCCCGTAGAGATTATGAAGGTAAATGGACATCAGAATATGCAAGAAACACATCTATTTGGGAAGAAACAAATGTAATCGGTGTAACACCTGCTATTTATAATGATACAATTAGTGTAAGCAAGAGCTCAGAAATCATGGATGATGCTTTTAAGACAGCACTTCAAAATGCCTTTATTAAAATTGGTCAAACAGAAGAAGGTAAATCTGTTATTGCAATTTATTCACATGAAGGTTATCAAGTTGCCAATAGTGCAGATTATGATAATGAACGTGAAGCACAAAAACTTGCAAGAGAAAATAATTAATTAGGATAGTAAAGTAGCTGCAGGGAGGATTTGTTACTACTAGCTACGCCTTTTGTAATTAATGATCATTTTAAGTTGGATGATTATTAAATTACTTTACAGGTAGACTAGTAGCAGCAAAGCCTTCCTTTCTACATTTACGTAACCTAAGCTAGGACAAGAAAGGGGAGAGCCATGATTTTATTTGAGCATGTGAATAAGACGTATAGTAATGGGTTTAAGGCGTTAACGGATATTAATTTGAAGATTGAACAAGGAGAGTTCGTGGCTATAATTGGGCTTTCAGGGGCTGGAAAATCTACTTTGATTCGTTCGATTAATAAGATGATTAGTGTAACGGATGGCACATTAGTTGTAAATGGCGAAAATATCAGCAATTTAAAGGGAAAAAGTCTAAGACGTTTTCGACGACAAATTGGGATGATTTTTCAATCCTTTAATTTAGTACCACGTACGACAGCGATTCAAAATGTCTTAACGGCCAAAGTATCTGATATGCCTTTTTGGCGTGTGCTTTTAGGTATCTTTACAAAGAAGGAACAAATCGAGGCTTTAGAAGCTTTAGACCGAGAAGGGATTTTGGATAAGGCCTATATGCGTGTGGATCAATTATCTGGTGGACAGCAACAAAGGGTAGCTTTAGCAAGAACGCTTTTGCAAAAGCCACAAATCATTTTAGCGGATGAGCCAGTTGCTTCATTGGACCCTATTACAGCAGTACAAGTTATGGAGGATTTTAAGCGTATTAATAGAGAAGACAATATCACCGTGATTATTAATATTCACCATATTGATATGGCGCTCAAATATGTAGATCGTATTGTGGGTATTAAGGCCGGAAGAATCGTATTTGATGGTAAGGCAAGTGAGGTGAATCAAGCAGTTTTAGACTGCATTTATGGGGAAGAAAAGGAGGGGACTATAGATGCAAAAAATGTCGAATTTGTTAAAGGGGAAACAGTTAGTACTATCTAATGGCAAATGTATCACAAAGAAACGTTCTATGGTACCACTCATTTTAGTTATTGTCCTTGCTTTTACTTATCTTTCTGTGGTGATTACAGGGTTTGACTTAGGCCTGCTTATGCGTAGGTGGAAAGAGTTCTTTATACTGCTAGGACAGATGTTTCCACCTGATTTAAACTATGCAGCCAAGGTATGGGGACCACTAATTGCGACCATTCAAATGTCTTTCTTAGGAACTTTAGTGGGGGCTGTTTTAGCGATTCCCTTTGCAATCATTGCGGCTTCAAATATTATGAAGTCTAGGATACTTGTAGGTCTTACCCGTTTACTTATTAGTATATTAAGAGCTATTCCAACTTTAGTGACAGCCCTTATTGCAACTTACATATTTGGACTCGGCAGCTTCGCAGGAACAGTTTCAATATGTATCTTCACCTTTGCTTATGTAGGTAAGATTATGTATGAGCAGATTGAAACGGTATTTATGGGGCCTTTTGAAGCTATGGAATCTATGGGAAATGGCAAGTTATATGCCTTTATTAAAGCTGTAGTACCACAAGTTTTACCTATTTATTTATCCACTACTTTATTTTGCTTTGAAGGAAATGTGCGTTATGCAGCCATCTTAGGTTATGTAGGGGCTGGCGGAATTGGCCTTATTTTAAATGAGAAAATCGGCTGGCGTGAATATGAATGTGTGGGTATGATTTTACTGATGTTATATATCACCGTATTTATTATCGAAAGCATTAGCCGTGCTTTAAGAAAAACGTTTGACTTAAGGGGGAGGTGAGAAAATGGAAGATAGAATTGCAGTACAATTAAATAAATATCCTTCAAAGGCACTAGAGAAGATGAGTACCTTTGTTTTAATCGTTGCTTTAGTCATATGGAGCATGCAAGTAGGCGCTATAGGTGCCATTAAAGAAGATGGGTTAAATATTGCTAAAGGAATCATAACTGGGATTTTACAGCCTGATGGTGCTTTACTTTTTAATTTAACTATGCAGGGCGTACCGTATTTACTTCTTGAAACTGTATGTATCGCATTTTTAGGAACCATTGTAGGCGGGATGCTAGCAGTGCCATTGGCCTTTTTATCTGCTTCCAATGTAGTACCAAAGGGAGTAGCCTTCATAGTCCGTATGTTGATTATGGCTATTCGAACTATACCAGCCTTTGTTTATGGTTTAATGTTCATTAGAGTAACAGGGCCTGGACCTTTTGCAGGTCTTTTAAGTATGTCTTTTATCTCTATTGGGATGCTGTGTAAACTGTATAAAGAAGCTATAGAAGATATGGATACGCATATACTAGAATCTTTTGATGCTCTAGGGTGTACTACTTTTGAAAAGATTCGCTATGGCATTTTGCCACAGCTTCTACCTAGTTTCTTATCAACGCTTATTTATCGTTTCGATATGAATATTAGAGATGCTGCCATCTTAGGATTAGTAGCAGCTGGTGGTATAGGTGCTCCATTAATATTTGCCATGAGTTCGTATAGATGGCATGAAGCAGGCGCTATTATTATAGGGCTAGCAGTACTTATTATCATTATAGAATTCTTCTCTACAAAGCTTAGAAATAAACTTGTAGGGTAAGCAGTAAGCATATAGACTAGGAAATAGTTTTGTAGGTGAAGCCATAAAAATATAGATTGAGATTGCTGACATATTAAGATAAACTGGCTATATAAATCAACATGCAAGGAGCATGCTATGGATATTGTTTTTGAGTGGTTTAAACAGCCATTAAGTTTAGAATTAATCATTGTAGACCTGATAATTTTAGGTATAGGCATTTACTGTGGCAAAAAGATTAAGACTATAAAAAGTAGGATAATTCTAATAGCAGTTTGTGTACTAGTATGTGTGTTAGCTATGTTAACCACATTAACAAGAAATTGGGGCTTACAAATAGGCATAGGCGTTATAGGAAGTGCCATAGCCATTCTAATTTTAGTAGGCACATTAATAGGGATAGGAATAAAAAAGCTAAGATAAGAAAGCTAAGATAAGAAAGTTAAGAAATGGGGATGTCGCAAAGTTAAGATTAACCTTGCGACATCTTCATTTTATTGTAAAGCTTGTCCAATCTGCTTTGCAATATTTCATAATATCATTAGATTTGCGCATACCCAGCTTTTCATAAAAATTGATAGCCGCATCATTGGCACAAAGATAAACATTGATATCCTTTTCACCTCCAGCTATGTGGTGAGCTTCTTACATTAGTTTCGTGCCAATGCCTTGTTTTTCATAATCGCGATCAACGCCTAAATCTGTTACAAATAACCAATAAGCAAAGTTTGTTAGGGCGAAAATGACACCTACAATTTTATTTAAAAAGTCTATATACATATCAGCGCAGATACGTTGGTTTGATTAATTTTACCATAGTTGTTATCTAAATGCACAAAATGATACATACTAGAAAAACAAGAGATAGATTTAATCATAAGAGGTGAAACAATGGATTATTTAGAAGTCGTCAAAAACTGGTGCAATAAACGCATTAAGGATATAACGGATTTAGAAATTGCATTAGATAACTTTAGGATTTTCTTTGCCTATCATTCCAATCTGATTGAAAATCCTGAAACGACTTATGAAGATACTCGTGAAATTTTTGAAAATGGAAGAGTGGTCAATTACACAGGAGAACTAAAGACATTATATGAAATCAAAAATCAAAAAATATGCGTTGACTTCTTAACAGGAGAAATCATCAAGAGAACCCCATTATCAGAAGGCCTAATCAAAAAAGTGCATAAACTCCTCATGATCGGCTGCTACGATGAAGCAAGATATATGAAAGGAGAATATCTAGGTCAATATAAAGTGCATGAATATATTATAGGAGAAGGAGACGCGGTAGGCACCACCCCAGAAAAGACGTAGCCGCAGAAATCTACAGCCTTTGCCAAGAAGTTAACGATTATAAAGGCGACAATCCCCTCACAGCCGTAGTCTATTTCCACCTAAACTTCGAAGCCATCCACCCTTTTGCAGACGGCAACGGTAGAGTAGGCAGAATCCTTATGAACTACTACCTCCTCATTTACCGCTATCCACCAATCATCATCTACAACGAAGACAAAGCAGTCTACTACTACGGCCTAGCCATTTTCGACCAAACCGAACGTATCGAAAGCTTCGTCGAATTCCTCAAAGAACAAAGCATCAAAACATGGACCAAGAAAAAACGCCTTCCCAATCTTCTTCCATAACAGGCAGCCACGCACCACAATTATATAGTCATCACCCCATTGAAGCGCGCCAGATAGTTTTGGTGAGCCTCATAATTAGGATCAAATGCCCCTACCTTTCTCCAAAATGAACGGTCATGATTTAAATGTAATATATGACATAACTCATGGATTACCACATAATCAATGACATTCAAAGGTGCCATTGAGAGTCTATAATTAAATGTTAATTCTTTGAGTCCATTACATGTTCCCCAAGACTTAGGTGAGTCCACAATCATCATGCTTTTAGCTTTAACCCCAATGACTTTTTCAAAGTGTTTCACGCGTTTTTTGATGATTTCTTTTGTTTTGGTTGTATAGAATTTTTTTAGGGCCATTTGGATTTCTTCTTCTGTTTCAGGAATGACTTCAAGTAAATCTCCTAAAGTACAAGCTTTTCCAAGGTATAAGAAGTTTTCATCTTCGTTATATTTCTTTTGGCTTGAGATAAACTTTCTATTTTCAAGGCGTTTTTGAAAATCTACAAGGACTTTATTATTGGCTCTCATAAAGGCCATAATGTCTTCTTCTGTAGATTTAGAAGGGGCTTTAACAGTGATATGCCCTTCGGCTGTGGCTTCTAAAGTCATTTTTTTTCGTTTGCTATATTGCACATGAAAGAAAATTTCTGTGTCATTAAGTGTTATTTTCATAAGATTTCTCCATAAAATAGTATAAGTAATTTAATAAGTCAATTATAACATGATAAAGAAAATAGGACTATATAAGGGCTGAAAGGGGAAAATGCTGTGGAAATCTTAAATAAGGACAGTAAAATCAAAGAAATTTATGCCAGTCCAGTAGGGAGAGATATATTGAATTGCCTTTTGTTACAAATGGGGCAAAGTGAACATGTGATTAATAATCCTATTGTAGGAAATTTACGCCTTAAGACAATTATGCCTTTTACCAGATTAATAGTAGATAAAGGTTTTTGGGAAGTCTTTTTAAACCTCTTAAATGAAGCAGAAATGCCAGTAGTCCAAAGCGATGAAGAGATTACGAGAACGTGGTGGAAGGAAGCTATAGTTTATCAAATTTATCCAAGAAGCTTCAAAGATAGTAATGGAGATGGCATAGGTGATTTAAAGGGGATTATAGAAAAGTTAGATTATCTCAAAGGATTGGGGATTGATATTATTTGGCTATCCCCTATATATGACTCACCTAATGATGATAATGGTTATGATATTAGAGACTATTATAAGATAATGGCAGAGTTTGGGACTATGGAGGACTTTGATACACTTTTAAAAGAGGTGCATAAGCGAAAGATGCGGCTCATTATGGATTTGGTTGTAAATCATACTTCCGATGAACATCCTTGGTTTAAAGAGGTTATTAAAGATCCTGAATCTCCTTATAAGGACTATTATCTCTTTAAAGAAGGTAGCAAGGAAACACCACCTAATAACTGGACTTCTTATTTTAGCGGTTCCACTTGGAATTATTATGAGAGCATTAAGCGTTGGGGGCTTCATTTGTTTTCTAAGAAACAAATGGACCTTAATTGGGAAAATCCTAAGATGCGTAGTGAGATTTATAAAATGATGAATTGGTGGCTAGAGAAGGGATAGATGGCTTTAGATTAGATGTAATTAATTATATTTCCAAGCGTCAGGGACTACCAGATGGGAATAAACAGATTGGTGAAATGATGCATTATTATGGCATAGAACATTATTTTTATGGACCACATTTACATGACTATCTGAGAGAAATGCGTGAACAAACCTTTGGAAAATATGATGTAATGACCGTAGGTGAAACGCCGGGAGTAGGCATTGAAATGAGTAAGCAGCTTACTGCCAAAGAACGGAAAGAATTAGATATGGTATTTTCCTTTGCTCACTTAGAGTCTTCGGGGCATAGTAGATTTGATGTTTATGAGTATGATTTAAATTATCTTAAAAATTATTTTATTAAATGGATGAAAGACTATGGGAATAATTGCTGGATGAGTTTGTTTTATGAAAATCATGATAATCCCCGCATGATTTCTAAGGTGAATCAGCACCCAGAATATCGGGTGGTATTAGGCAAATTATTAGCCATGATTCAGCTTACATTAAAGGGAACACCTTTTATTTTTCAAGGGCAGGAGCTAGGGATGATTAATAAGGCTTTTACACAAATTGAAGACTTTAAAGACATTGAAAGTTTAAATTTATATGCAGAGCTTATTCAAAAAATGCCAGAGCAAATGGCTTTTCAAAAGATACTTAGCGGCAGCAGAGATCATGGACGTAGCACTATGCCTTGGGATGATACGGAGAACGGCGGCTTTACAACAGGTAAGCCATGGATTAAAGGAGATGAAGATTACAAAGTCTTTAATGCAAAATCACAGATGGCTCAAGAAAACTCGATTTATTATTTTTATAAGACTTTAATTGCTATGAGGAAGGCCAACGAAGCACTTATTTATGGTGAGATAACCTTTGTGAATGAAAAACAGAAAAATGTATTAACTTATTATAGAAAATCAGCTGAAAAGTGCTTTTATATTGAATGTAATTTAAGTAGCAAATTTGTAAGGCGCAAACAAAGTAGCAAGGGGTATAAAAGAATCCTTTGTAACTATAGGGGAGAAAATAAACAGCTTAGACCTTATGAAGCGACATTGTATATATGTATTAATAAACCAACCAATTAATCAATTTACTGATTAATTGATATAAAAATAATTGGTGAAAATATGATATAATTTACTAAAAATAATAAGATAAGCAGAAGAGGCAAGGCTTTAGAGGAGGAAGTTATGGGATTATATGATAAGTTAACAGGTAAAGCTTCAGTTGGCACAGATTTAAAATATGTGCAGGAATACTTTTTTGATGATGAACAGGTAATTGCTTCTTATCAATTTATAAGAGATTCTATTGTTTTAACAAACTATGGTATTTATACAGTAGATGTACAAGGCGTTACAGGAAAAAAGGTAGAAGTAAAATTCTTCCCTAAAAAAGTAGTGAAAACAGTTTCTTATGAAACAGCAGGTAGCTTTGATTTAGATGTAGATATTAAAATAGGCGTAGAAGGTAATACAACAATTGCTTCATCAGGAGCTGCTTATAGCGCACCGATTTCATTTAAAGTACCTTCATCACAAGCAAGTCAAGCTAAAGAAATTATTGATCTTGTAAAAAGACACTATCTTTGCAGTTAAAAATGTATAGTCAGTAATTATGAGATATAAAAAGAACAGTCCCCAAATAAGCTGTTGGGGACTGTTTTTGTATACATAGTTTGAACTAATGAATTGGTTTAATGAATGAGGGAGGTATTCATTAATGGATGTGATAGATAAGAAGATGTATATGTAAATGTATATGTAAATGTATATGTATATGAAAGGCTGTGTCAACTGACCTATCCTATGACAGTATATACTTCGAATTTTAATAAAACCTTAAGCAAAAATCAAATATGCTATAAGATTAGTGAAAATATATAAGTATAAATTTTTTAGATGCGTAAAAAGTATACAAATTAGGCATAAGATGAAAAAGGGGATAAATAATAATATAAAATATTACTAAAAATAAGGGTATTTTTAGCAGTGTAAAACATTTAAAATTTATATGTGTAAAAATTTTTTGTATTCTAAAAAGGGGGAGAGCATATGAAAAACATGAAGAAAGTGTTTGTTTTTATGATGGCATTTGCATGTGTTATGTTCTTTAACATTGGCAATGTAGGCATCGTAAAAGCAACTGAACAAAGTTTGACGCCGTCACAGGTGTATGCAAAAGCAATGCAGCCAGGATGGAACCTTGGAAATACCTTTGATGGGTATGACACCAATGGAGACAGAGGTGAAGAATCTTGGGGAAATCCAAAAGTAACAAAAGAACTTATTCATCAAATTAAAGCACAAGGCTTTAATAGTATCCGTATGCCTTTCACAACAGTGATGAGGACAGGCAGTGCACCAAATTACAAAATTGACCCTGCATTTTTAGCACGTTATGCAGAAGTTGTAAACTGGGCCCTTGATGAAGATCTTTATGTCATGATTAATGTACATCATGATTCTTGGAACTGGGCTAAAAACATTGGCAGTGACAATGGTGCAGCTATGGCACAGTACGAAGCAATTTGGACACAACTTGCAGATTACTTCAAAGACTATCCAGAAGAAGTATGCTTTGAAACTTTAAATGAGCCACAATTCGTAGGTTCAGATGCACAGCAAATTAAAATCAACGAACAAGTTAATGAAACATGTTATAAAATCATTAGAAAATCTGGCGGAAACAATAACACAAGAATGATTGTAATGCCAACACTTAATACAAATGATAGTGAAGACCGCGTAGAAAGTTTATATAGCACAATCAAAAAATTAGATGATCCTAACCTTATTGCTACATTCCACTACTATGGACCATGGGCATTTGGTGTAAATATTGCAGGATGTACAACATTTGATAGCTGGGTAAAAGACGAAGTAGATAGTGCTATTGATAGAGTTTACAATGGACTTGGCGCAAAAGGTATCGGTGTCATTTGTGGTGAATATGGACTTCTTGGTTTTGACTCATATTTAGGAACTGTAGAAGAAGGCGAAATGCTGAAATATATGGAATACCTTGGTTACTATACAAATCAAAAAAATATTACAATGATGCTTTGGGATAATGGCCAACACCTTAGCCGTACTAATTATACATGGTCAGATCAAGAACTTTTTGACATGATTAAAGCAAGCTGGGAAGGAAGATCAGCTTACACAACATCAGACCGCATTTATATTAAAAAAGGTGAAGCGATTAAAGATGTTACACAAAAACTTACTTTAAACGGTAATACACTTGTAAGTATTTGTGATGCAAACAAAGAATTAGTTTTAGGGCAAGATTATACAGTAGATGGTGATGATGTCACAATTAAAGCAAGCTACTTAAAAGATGTTGTAACAAATACATATGGCACAAATACTACACTTACATTCAAATTCTCCTCAGGTAAAAATTGGAACGTTTATGTAGACTTCTATAACCGTCCAATTATGAGTGATGCACAAGGAACAATAAGCAATTTTGTTATTCCAGTACAATATAAAGGGGATATACTTGAAACATTTGAAGCAGTAGATAAAAATGGCAATGCAGTAGGTCCTCAAAACTGGACAACTTACAAAGAATTTGGTTATAATTTATTACCAGATTACACAAATAATACTTTAAAAATTCAAGAAAACTTCTTCAAAGAAACAAATGATGGTGCATTTACGTTAAAAATGCATTTCTTAAGTGGAGATGTTGTAAACTATGACATGGTGAAAAATGGCAATAGTGTAATAGGTACAGCAACTGAAACTTATATAGATGAAGATCAAAAAGATGAAGATCAAAAAGATGAAGATCAAAAAGATGAAGATCAAAAAGATGAAGATCAAAAAGATGAAGATCAAAAAGATGAAGATCAAAAAGATGAAGATCAAAAAGATGAAGATCAAAAAGATGATACTACAGGTGAAACAGTAGCAATGGGCATGAGCGTTGTACAAAGCGGTCTTTCTAATAATCCAATCTTTACAATTAAAGTAGCAAGTGACAGTGCTATAGATTTATCAAAAGTAGTTGTTCGTTACTACTTTACAAAAGACGATGCAAAAGAAATGAATTTCTGGTGTGATAATGCAGGTCTTTCATTAGATACAGCACCATGGTACGCAAGCGTTGGCAGTGATGTAAAAGCTGAGTTCGTAAAAACAAGTACAGGTTACTATTTAGAACTTACAATGCCAAATGTAGATGTAAGTGTAACGAATGGCATACTTACAATGCAAACACGTATGGTCAATGCAGATTGGAGTAGTATCAGCAGCTTAGTAGCAGAAAAAACAGAATTATACTATGCTGGAAGTATTGTAAAATAATAAGATTTAATAAATAATGAGCTAATAACGACAGAAGTTTGAATAATAAAAATAAGAGGATAAGCGGCCGATATATGATATATAAGGCCGCTTTTTTGTGAAATAGTTACGTTAAATTGCTAATGTTTATTGAAAATATAGTTAATTCGTGATATTTTTAAAAGTAGGAAATAAAAGTATAGGGAGGGTATTGCATGAGCAAGAAGACAATCATTATTTTAATGCTAACTACTTTTTTAGTAACAGTAGCAGTTGTGTTCGGTGTAATATTTGTAGTATTTGATGGTAATTTATTTGAGGAGAAGCCAGATAAACAAATGGTTCTTATTGATAAAGGATACTTTAATACAAAGACTGAGAAAAATGGATCAGTACATATTGTTACAACAGGATGTAAAGTGTATTACAAAGCGAAATATAAAACACAAATTACTAAGCAGCTTGCAAAGTATAAAGAAGATATTAATTCAATTATTGGGGATTACTTCAGAACAAAAACATTAGAAGATGTTGGACAAGATGGTTATTTCCAAGATACAGCAATTTATACAAAAGATGAGATCAATGCAATACTTAACGAGAATATTGAAAGTAAAGATGAGTTACCGGTAGAATATATCACAAAGGTTGTATTTTTTGACACAGTTTATCAATAAAAGATAGGAAGAATAATATATGATAAATTGTACAAAAAGATATGGTAAAAATTAGATAAAATCCTAAAGCATAAAATCGAATATCTTGCACATAATAGTATTGTACAGAGGATGTGATATGTAAGACATATCAGATGTGAAGTACAGAAGTTAGGAGATGGTACCATTGGAGATTAAAATGCAGTAGCAAATTGATTTTGCACAAAGATATCAAAACCTAATTGAATACCTGGAAAAGGATACTTGGCATGTGATTAAGACTTAATGGAGAAGTAGTTACTTGTAGTTAGGAGAAGTACTTCGTACATGGGGGCTACCCAAAGTCAGCAAACATTTTGTAAGTATTATTCTGATGATAGTGACGAAGAATTTAAGTATAACACAAAGCCACATAAGTAGAATTTTAGCAGGAGATAAAGAGGATGTTTATATTAACGCTATATTGCTAATTGTATTAGCAAAATATCGATAATGGACATCCTCTTTTTCTGTAAAATTTTTAGTTAAAGTATATTTTAAGTTTAAAGTATTGTAGAATGAAAATGATATTTAGAACGTTTGTGAGGGTTGCAATGAGATTGAAGATTGACATTAAAAAGGAATTAGATTTATTAAATCGTGACAAGACGTATATTATGCAGATTGTTAAATTAGCACAGCAAAATTGGCATATGCATACAGATGAAGTGAAAAATTTACTTGAGGCTATTTTATTAGAGATTAATGGATATAGTGACCGCCAAACTTTTGAAGAAATTTATGTAAAAATCATCATCTGTTTAGAGTGGTATTATATTGTATACTCTAAATATAAGGAGGGAACGAACTATGGGCTCAAAGCGTATGAGATTTGTGAACGTAGAAGGTGGGAAAAAGATAGGGTACGTATATGTAATATACTGTTAATAACTTATATGAAACAGGGATTGTTTGAAAAGGCTATTAATTATGGTGTAGAAGGCTTGGAACTTGTTAAAAGATATGCGGACAATAAATCAGAAGCTACTTTGATTTTAAACATCATGGAACTTTATATTGGCATTAGAGAATATGACAAAGCACTACAACTCATTACATATTTAAAACAATTAGATTATAAAAAAGATGAAGGGTACACAATGTTCATAGAAAGTGCCTTAGCAGAGATTAAGTTACATAAGCGTCAAATGGAAGAAGCTATGATGCATTGTGAAAAAGCATATGCTTATGCTATGAAGCTTAAGGATATGAACACATTGGCAGAAATTTTATATATTCGCGCCCAGATTCATACATTTTATAATAGAACTTCTGCGGCAGATGCAGATTTTATGGCAAGTGATAGGATTTCTAGAGCTAATAATTATAAAGAATTAATTATAAAAGGCATTATTGTATGGTGTGAGGAAAAAATAAAGTACGGCATTATAGAAGATATTGAAGATAAATTAAGAGAAGCTATTGACTTGGCGGATCAAATCAATGCGTTACATTTAAAGGTGCAAGTTTATGAAACCTTAGAAAAATTATATACTAAAGTGAATGATTGGCAATCTGCTTATGGTATGGTGAAGCAAAAGGAAGCTTGTAGGAAGGAAAGAGAACTTTATAGAGCTGAAGACTTATGGGTTGAAAAGTTAGAGCAGAGGGTGACTTCAGAAGAACTTAAAAACTATAAGAGATTATATAATCAAATGCAGCAGATTTCTAAGGTTGGGCAAAATATTACAGCTAATTTAGAGCTTAATAATATGATTGATTTAGTTTATGAACAAGTCAATGAACTTTTACCAGCGGATATGGTGTATTTAGGGATGCGTAAGAAAAATGGTGATTTTGATTATAGGGCTTATAGTAGTGAAGGTGAGGTGATTCAAGTCAATAAAAATTTATATGATCGTGCGATTAGACTAGGAAATATGACGATGTACATGGATCAAGATTTATTGATTAATGATGGTGATTTTAGCAAATACTTTAATGGTATAGACATTCAAGAAGGTTTATTAGCAGGTCCTATTCAATCAGCTATTGTCACAAGGCTTAAGATAGAAAATGTGTGTGTAGGTGTCATAGGTATTGGCAATTATAGAGCAGATGCTTATAGCAAAAATGATTTAAGGAGTCTTCAGATTTTAGGATCTTATCTAGCAGTAGCCCTTAGAAATGCTAATTTATTTAATGAAGTAGAGTATATGGCTATGTATGATGCATTAACAGATATTTATAATAGACGAACTGTTTTAGAAAGAGGTAGAAAGCAGTTTGAGAAAAATAAATTATTAGACCAGAAAACTGTAGTAATTATGTTAGATATTGACAATTTTAAGCAGATTAATGATAAAAATGGGCATATTTTTGGAGATAAAGTTCTTAAAAAAATAGGATGCATCTTTAGAGATAGCACAAGAAATGGTGATATTCTTGGGCGTTATGGTGGAGAAGAGTTCCTTATAGTTTTAAGTTATGTGGATTTAGAAGAAGGTATGAAAATAGCAGAACGTATTCGTACAAATGTAAGTATATTTAGATTTAAAAATGAAAAAGAGGAAGAAGTTGCCATTACAGTAAGCTGTGGATTATACTTATGTAAAGAAGAAAAATTTGAAGCATGTATTAAAAAAGCAGATGAGGCACTATATCAAGCTAAATTAAATGGCAGAAATAGGATTGCAGCTTATGTGTAAAATATAACATAGAGAAAGGAAATGCTTATGTCATTTGAAAAGATGAAAGATTTAAAAGGGGTACATGAAAGAAGTTGTATGATGATTTATCATTTCTCGCCTAAAGAAATGCAAGCGATTCAAAGTGTATCAAGATTAACAGGTATTAGAGATATTATTACAATTGAAGCAAATCAATTAGAAACAACAGTAAAAGATATTTTAGATAATCATATGCAGCAAGGAGAAGATTTAGGAGTGAATGAAAAGGTGATTGTATTTAACAACATGCCAAGTAGTAAGGTAAACCTTTTTATTGATGGACTTAAGAAAATGCGTATGGCAAGACCGCTGATTGCAGTTGTAACAGAGTATTCTATTAATTGGACTTTCAAAGAACTTGCAGAGAATTTATCTGAGGAACGTGCAGTACTTCGAAATGGTAATAGTACAGCGCATTAAAAAAATACTTGAAAGTAATGAAAATTTATGTTAAATTAAAGCTAAATTAAAACTAAATAAGACAGTTCATTCAGACCATCCTGTCGTTAAATAAAACTAGGCTATTATAGAATATGAGGTGTCTAATGCACCTTTTTGTAAGTTAAATACGTATTTATGGCATAGAATAAGGTGGGCATTTCGTCCACCTTATTCTTTTGCCCTTAGAAAATAGATTAAATTTTGTAGGCTGTTTTTATGATGGAAGCATTGTAAAAATAGCTTTTTATTTATAAATGGAGGAAAAGATGTTTATTTTAAAAAGTGAAGTACAATTTGATATGGCACATTATTTAAGTGGTTACACAGGCAAATGCCAAAATATACACGGACACCGTTATCGCATTGTGGTAAAAGTAGCAAGTGAAACCCTTCATGAAGAAGGACAATTACGCAGCATGGTGGATGATTTTGGAAATATTAAAAGGGTTTTAAAAGAGATTGAAGACCTCTTTGATCATAAACTTGTACTTGAAGATAATGAGGAAGGACGCAAAGTGGGAGAAGCCTTAAGCGTTTTACCAAATACTTTTAAGGTTTTATATTTACCATTTAGAACAACTGCTGAGGAAATGTCACGTTATATTTATTATTTATTAAAAGATAAAGGTATCTCAGTTTCAGAAGTAGAACTTTTTGAAACACCTACTAATAGTTGTACTTATAAGGAGTAGACCATGAAAACATATAGCATTATTGAGAAATTTGTTTCTATAGATGGAGAAGGCCCTACAGCTGGTGCCCTTTCAGTATTTATTCGTTTCGAAGGCTGTAATTTAAGATGTAAATGGTGTGATACAACGTATTCCTTTGATGGCAGCAGTTTAGTGGAAACATTAACAGCTCAGGAAATCATGGATTATATATTAGCAACTGGGGTCAAACATGTTACCCTTACAGGAGGAGAGCCTTTATGGCAAAAGGACATAGAAGGCGTGCTTGATTTATTAGCAACCCAAAGTGAACTTACAGTGCATATTGAAACCAATGGGGCTGTAGATATTAGCCCATTTAAAACAAGATATGAAGGTAAAAAGATCTACTTTATTCTAGATTATAAATTACACACCAGTGGTATGATGCATAAGATGCTGCCACAAAATTTAGTAGCTGTCACAGCTCAAGATGTATATAAACTTGTAGTAGGCAGCAAGGAAGATTTAGAGACTGCTTATGAGATTATTATGCAAAATGATCTTGTAAAACGTTGTCAGGTTTATTTAAGTCCAGTAAAAGAGAATATAGACCCAGCTTTTATGGTAGAATTTATGAAGGAAAAAAATTTAGATGATGTTAAACTGCAGCTACAACTACATAAAATTATTTGGCCTAAGGAAAGTAGAGGCGTTTAAGAAGGAGGACTTAAATGACAGGGCGAATTGACAAAGAAAAGATTGCTTATCATATTAGAGAAATACTCATTGCTTTAGGCGATGATCCAGAACGTGAAGGATTAAAAGAGACACCAAATCGTGTGGCAAAAATGTATGCAGAAGTCTTCGAAGGTATGAATTATACTAATGATGAGATTGCCGAGATGTTTGGCAAGACCTTTGAAGATGAAGACTATTTAGGCGAAAATTATGGGGACCTAGTGGTGATTAAAGATATACCGATTTTCAGCTATTGTGAACATCATTTAGCTTTGATGTATAACATGAAAGTATCTGTAGTGTATAAACCTTGTAATAAAGTCATTGGCCTTAGTAAAGTAGCACGTATTGCAGATATGGTGGGCAAACGCTTACAGCTTCAAGAGCGTATAGGCAGTGATATTGCAGATATTATGATGAAAGTAACAGGAAGTAATGATATAGGTGTATTTATAGAAGGTGAACATAGCTGTATGACGGCAAGAGGTATTAAAAAGCCTGGTACAGTTACACGTAGCACAACCTTTAGAGGAAGATTTAAGGAAGATGCTATGTTAAGACAAGAAGCTTTAATGCTTATTAGAGAATAATGATGAAACAATCATTTTGAGACATAAGAAATAGAAAAGAGGAAGAAAGATGAAAGAAAAAGCTATTGTTGTATTTAGTGGCGGTCAAGATTCTACGACTTGTTTATTTTGGGCCCTTGAGAAATTTGATGAAGTTATTGCAGTAACATTTGATTATGGGCAACGCCATGCTTTAGAAATTGAATGTGCCAAAGCAATTGCCAAAGAACTAAATGTAGAGCACCATGTATTAGATATGGGACTTTTAAATCAATTAGCACCAAATGCTTTAACAAGAGATGATATCGAAATCGAAGTAAGAGAAGGTGAATTACCATCTACTTTCGTAGAAGGCCGTAATATGCTTTTCTTAACATTTGCAGGAGTACTCGCAAAAGTCAAAGGGGCAAAACACATTGTAACAGGTGTATGTGAAACAGACTTTAGTGGCTACCCAGATTGTAGAGATATCTTTATAAAATCATTAAACGTTACAATGAATTTAGCTATGGATTATAACTTTGTGGTACATACACCGCTTATGTGGATTGATAAAGCTCAAACATGGGAAATGGCAGATAAGTTAGGAAAGCTTGATTATGTAAGACAAAAAACATTAACATGCTATAACGGCATTATAGGCGATGGATGCGGTGAATGTCCTGCATGTCATTTAAGACAAAGAGGCCTTGAAAACTATTTAAAAACAAAAGAAGCAAAGTAGTGTAAAAAGTAGAATACCATAAGAAGTACAGTAGTATAAGTATTAAAATAGTAAGTAATAACATATAAGAACGTAACAGCATACAGGAAGAGGAGAAGGCAAAAATGGCAGGTAGACAAAGAGAAGAAATGCAAGATGTAACATTATTAGGGAATCAAGGGGTAAAATATAAATTTGGTTATGATCCAGATATTTTAGAAAGCTTCGATAATAAACATCCAGATAACGATTATTGGGTAAAATTTAATTGCCCAGAATTCACAAGTCTTTGCCCTATTACAGGTCAACCAGACTTCGCTACAATTTATATCAGCTATATTCCAGGTGAAAAAATGGTAGAAAGTAAATCACTTAAATTATATTTATTCAGCTTCAGAAATCATGGAGACTTCCATGAAGATTGCGTAAATATCATTATGAAAGACTTAATTAAATTAATGGATCCTAAGTATATTGAAGTATGGGGCAAATTCACACCAAGAGGTGGAATTAGTATTGACCCATATTGTAATTATGGAAAAGCAGGAACAAAATTCGAACAAATGGCAGAGCATAGACTTATGAACCATGATATGTACCCTGAGAAGGTGGACAATAGATAGTATTAGTATTGGTTTTGTCTAAGGTGCGGTTAGTATATAGTTAGGTGAATGGTTAAGAGGAGCACTGAGATTTTTCTTTGCGCTCGCATCCGCTCGAACGCAAGATAAAATCTCAGTGTCCGCTTAACCACACCAAAATCATGCTAGTGGGATAACTATGTAGTTTTCTTGACACCTTAGCCAATATGCTAGCTTGTCGGTGTTTGAAGTGAATTGAGTGTGCTTGATTGCATTCACTGGATGAATGTGTGAAGAGAATGAGTAAAATATATTAAAAGAAAATGTCTGCATACTGATTGAGGTGTGTGGGCTTTTTTTGTGAATATTTGAGATACAGCAGTGCGTAATATAGCAGTGTATATGGTGTGTTAGCTAAAAAGTGGGGTGAATGAGGTTTAATTTCATTGATATACAAAGATAGTTGAATATAATATGCTGATAAAGAATGGAAAGAGGATAAATTTGTACAGGAGAAAAGGGGAAAAACAATGATTGCACTTTGTATGTTTTTGGTTGCGGGGATTTTCTTGGGTGTTTGGGATATTTTGAAGAAGGTGGCTTTGAAGGATGAGGAGGTTATTTCGGTCTTAGCGGCTTATAGTATTTTGTCGTTTGTGTTAGTGTGTTATGAGATGCCACATGCGGTAATGATTAGTGGTGGGACGATTTGCTTATTAGCGGTTAAGAGTTTAATTATCTATGTGGGTTGGAATCTGATGTTTTTGGCTATTCAGAAGCTGCCTATTAGTGTGATTATACCTTTTAATACGGTGACACCGTTATTTTCTATTATATTAGGGATTATTGTTTTAGGAGAAATGTTGAAACCGATGCAATGGGTGGGAATTGTCATTATGTTTGTGGCGTACTATTTCATCAGTAAGGTTGGTAAGTTTGAAGTGGAGCATATTTTTAGAAACAAGTATTTCTATTATATGATTATTGGCTCTATTTGTAATGGGATTTCAAGTTTGATTGATAAGATCGTTATTGCTCAGGTAACGGAAACTTTAACGGCTAAGGGGATGGCAGCTAGTTTGACAAGCCCTATTGTTCAAGTATGGTTTTTATGCTTTATGATGCTTTTTTATGGTGTAACTTATTTAGGGCGTAAATATGTGAAGAAAGAGAAACTTAAGTTAAAGTGGAGTTGGAGCATTTTGGGCATGAGTGTATGCATTATTTTAGCGGATCGCATTTATTTTGCAGGGCTCAATATGCCCAATACACCGATTTCTATTGCCATGCCTTTGCGTAGCGTCTCTATTGTGGTGTCCGTACTTATAGGGGGATTGATTTTCAAAGAACCTAACCTTAAGAAAAAGTTATTATGTACAGCCATTTTAATATTAGGGATTGTGCTGGTATTTGTATAAAAAAGACAGCCTTCTAAAATATAAATGAAATAAAATTACATTTAATGATATAATATGACAGAGTTTAATTAAATTTAGGAGGCAGAAATGAGTTTAGTAGTAATAGTAGGGTTATTAGCTGGACTAATTGCGACAGTAATATTTTCCGTTTCATTGAAGAAACAAATTAAGTAATTAGAAGAAGAAAAAGACTGGTTTGCATCTATTTTAGATGGTATACCATTTCCTATTTCAGTAACAGATAATGATATGAAATGGACATTTGTTAATAAAGGAGCTGAACAAATATTAAATCAAAAAAGAGAAGCACTTAAAGGACATATGTGCAGCAAGTGGGGCACAGAAATATGTGATACTGAGAATTGCGATATTAAATGCTTAAATAGGGGAATGGGCAAAACATATTTCTCAGCCGATGGTTCAGATTTCCAAATTGACTTAGCTTATGTACATAATCAAAAAAGGGAAAAATGCGGTCATATTGAAATCCTTCAAGACATTACACATCTTAATCAAACATTAAACATTAAAGAAAAACAAGATGAACTTATTAATGGTATTACAACAAGTACAGATAAATTCTTAAGTATTTCAATACAAGTAACCAATAGTGCATCACAGTTATCAAAAAATGCTGAAGAACAATCAGGCATTATTCAAGAATTCGTAGCATCTATTAGTGAGATTTCAGATAACCTTGAAGAGAATATTAATCATATTAATGAAACAAATGATTAATGCCATGAATGAGATTGATACTTCAAGTAGAAGTATAGCAGAACAAACAAATTTACTAGTCCTTAATGCGGTTATAGAATCAGCAAGAGATATTAGCTAATACAGACAATGCGCTTAATGACATTGTGCATACAGTAGAAGACACAGCAGTAATCAGTCAAAAGTTAATGGAAAATAGTGCGAAACAAAAAGCTTCTATTCATGAATTAACAAAAGGAACTAAACAATTAACAGCTATTACAGATACAAATGTAAGCAATTCACAAGAGAACTTTGCATTAAGTGAAGAACTCGTTAATGAAGTAGAAGAACTAAAAGTTATGATTACTAATGAAAATTAAATATAGAATATGCTCATATGAATAAAACTTTGTAAAAAGGATAAAATAAAATTGAGGGTTACAAAATAAAGAGCTGATGCAACATTTAGTTTGCATCAGCTCTTTTTAACTATAGATTTATTAGGTCTTTAAGGGCATCATCAAATGAAATGTTTACGGAAGATGCCATATATTCAGCTTCCGCTAAGGAAGCGTTTAAAATGTCTTCTACAGAGTTATAAGGAGACTTGCCATATTTATTTGCAAAGCCTTCTATGACTTCAAATAAAGAAGCATCTTTGTCAGTCTTTGGACAAAGTAAATCCATTGTACCTTTGAGTTCATTTTGTAACGGTTCTAATGCTCTAGATAAATTTAAAGCCAATTTTGCCATGATTTTGTCGCCCCCTCTTATAAATTGTACTTATATTATCTTGTTTGATTTTATTATAGCACAATAAAGAGAGAAAAACAGAGATTATTCGTAGTTTTTACCGAATTTGGCATCGGCTTCGATTAAAGCCATGATATCAGCAAATGTACCTGTATTTTCTTTAGCTTTTTTAGATGTAGCTGTTTTAAGCTGATTTTTAGAAACTTTGAATTTAGTTTGTTTAGGTGTATCTTGTTTTGAATTAGACTCAGGTGCATCTTTTTTAGGACCTTTGTCTTTCTTTTTATCACTGTTAAAGCCTTTTGGATATTTGTTACGTGAGTTAGATTTAGGAGCTTCTTGTTTCGCTTTTTTAGGTGTCTGCGCTTTGATGATTTCACCTGAATCTAAGCGTTTGATATTACCTTTAACAAGTGTAATTGGTGCGAATTTAATGTTGTATTCACGTTCATAAATACGAATAGCACCAAGTTCTTTAGGAGATGTAATACAGATTGATGTACCGCTAGCGATTCCGCGGGCTGTACGTCCTGCGCGGTGAAGATAATCTTGGGCTGTAAGTGGCATATCGAAATGGAAGACATGTGTAATATCTGGCACATCAAGTCCACGCGCAGAAAGGTCAGAAGAGATAAGCAGTTGTACTTCATCTTTTTTGAAACGCATTAAAGCATTTTTACGTTCTTCTTTAGAAACCTTCCCTGAGATTGAAGCGATTTTGTAACCGTGGTAAGTAAGTTTTTCAAGAATTGTAGTGACATCTGTATTTTGACTTACAAAGATTAAAGCTTTTTCAACTTTTATTGCTACAAGTAATTTCTTAAGTAACTCAAATTTATCTCTTTTCTCACCTACAATGTACATATGTTCAATGTTTGGATTAAGAGAAGTTTTAGGTGCCATTTGAATAATAATTGGTGCTGGCATAAATGTTTTTGCTACATCTAAAGTTTGTTTTGTAATAGAAGCAGAGAAGATGCAAAGTTGACGCTCGCTTCTTGTCATATGAAGTAAACGTTTGATTGTACCTACTTGATTTTGACCAAGTAAGTTATCTGCTTCATCTAAAACGACAGTTTTGATGGTGTGGGCTGTGATTTTTTTGCGTTCCATAAGGTCTAAAACGCGTCCAGCAGAACCTACGATGATATGTGGTTTGTTTTTAAGTTTTTTGATTTGTGTTTCCATATTAACTTCACCCATGATAGGCTGTGAAGTAACAGGAATCCCACTATTTTGTGCTAAGAGTCTAATTTGCTCATGGATTTGCATAACAAGTTCATGAGTTGGTGCAAGGATGATAGCTTGCATTTCATTTTTTGATGCATCTATTTTTTTGAATAACGGAAGTACGAAAGCAAGCGTTTTACCGCTGCCTGTGTAAGATTCGGCAATGATATCATAACCTTCTATAAAAGCAGGAAGTGTACGAGCCTGAATAGGTGTAGGCGCTGTAATATTTTGTGCTTTAAGTCCTTCAATAACTTTTGGATTTAAATTAAGTGCTGTAAAATCAGTAATCATTATTATCTCCTTACTATATAGTTTTTACATAAGTCTCATTATACAACAATGGCTATTATTAGGCTAGGTGCATCAAGTAGTGACAAAATACTATATAAAAATTAAAAAATATAAAATAAGAGTGAGAAAATATGTTAAAATAGAAAAAGATGTACATGAGGAGATGAGCACATGGATCGAAGTACAAAATTTAATAAAATGAAGTATAAAAGAAGAAGAGCTGATAGACGCCTTAGAATACTCTCTAGAATTGTACTAGCAACTTGTGTATCAGTAACATTTGTTTTATGGGTGAATTTAGGCATTAAGGTAAGTACAGCTTGCATGGGTGTCACTAGTTTGAATGCAGACAAACAAAAGATTAAAGTAAATATTCCAGACTTAACAGAGGCTAAAGTATATTGTTTGTTTGATAAAAGTTTTAATTTGTTTAAGGCAAGCTGTGTGGAAGGTGAAAATAATTTGATTGCACCTTATATGACGCTGATGACATTAGGCATACTTGAAAATGGGGCAGTAGGCGATACTGCTACAGAGATTGAAACGTATTTAAATAACTTTACCATGAGTGAGATGAATGAGACTTTTGGAAAGTTACAGGAAAAGATAAGGAATTATCAAGGTTTTACTTTTGATGCCAAAGGCAGTATATGGCTAAATCCTACAGAGGATGAAATGCCTAAAGATTATTTTTTAAAGGTTAATGAAACTTATTATGGTGCCGATTTATTTAGAGCTAACTTACATAAATCTTATACAAGAGAGATTATGCAGGAATGGGTTGAAAATAATATGGGACATAAACTGCTCATACCACTTGAAGAAATAAATGAAGCCGCCAATATGTATGTATTAAGTACTATGAATATGAAGTCTAATTGGGAAATACCTTATACAGCAAATGATTTATTAGATGGGAAGTTTAAACTGATAGATGGTAAAAGTAAGCCGATGCAATATATGCATTCTAAAGAGGATTATCTTGAAACAGATACAGCAGTAGGTTTTATTAAACCTTATAAAGGGAAAAAGTGCAGCTTTGTAGCCATTAAGCCTACTAATCATCAAAATATCTATGAATATTTACAGGGCATAGATAGTACAGAGTTAAAAAAAATTATACATTCTAAGAATACACAAAAAGCTACTGTTGCCATTCCGAAATTTACATACGAGGGGACGAAGAGTCTTAAAGAAAGTTTACAATATGTAGGGATAAAAACGGTTTTTGATGCTTTAAATGCAGATTTTAATAAAATTTATGTAACTAATAATGAAACCTATTATATCAGCGATATGATTCAAAATAATGCCATTGAAATTAATGAAGGGAATATGGAGAAGCATCTAAAGAAGGAAACTAAAACAGAAGAGGCTACTACAAAAAACATTACGTTTAATGAGCCATTTTTATATGCTATCATTGATAATGAAACAAGACTGCCCCTTACTATGGGCATTGTGGCAGACCCTACTGAATATTAATGAAAGAAATACGAGGAATTAAAATGAAGTTAAAAATTGATACAAACTATTTAAAACTTATGTTAGAAACAATTTTAAAATGTCATAGTCCAAGTGGTTTTTGCTATGATGTCATGGATATCATTGAAGCAGAAGCGCTTCACTGTGGTTATAAATTTGAAAAGACGAATAAAGGCTGTGGGATTATTACAATTCCAGGCGAAAATACAAAAGAAGTTATCGGATTATCAGCTCATGTAGATACATTAGGGGCTATGGTACGTTCCATCACACCACAAGGCACATTAAAGTTTACTTTAGTAGGTGGACCTATTGCGGCCACATTAGATGGTGAGTACTGTAAAATCCGTACAAGAGAAGGCAAGATTTATACAGGGACATTTTTAAGTACAAGTCCAGCAGCTCATGTTTATACAGATAGCAAAGATAAACCAAGATTACCTGAAACAATGGAAGTCCGAATTGATGAGATTGTAGAAAGTAAAGAAGACGTAGAAAAGTTAGGGATTTGTGCAGGAGATTATATCTTCATTGATCCTAAGACAGTGATTACACCAAGCGGTTTTGTAAAATCACGTTTCATTGATGACAAAGGCAGTGTGGCATGTCTGATGACACTGCTTAGACTTTTAAAAGATGAAAAGGTAAAACCTAAATATACTACAAAGATGTTTATCTCTGTGTATGAAGAGGTAGGCCATGGTTCAAGTTACATACCAAGTGATATTACAGAAATGATAGCAGTAGATATGGGGTGCATTGGCGAAGATTTAAATTGTACAGAGTTAGACGTTTCAATCTGTGCAAAAGACTCAGGTGGGCCATATGACTACTATATGACAACGAAGCTTGTGCAGCTTGCTAAAGCCAATAAAATCAGACATGTGGTAGATATTTACCCAATGTATGTTTCAGATGTAGGGGCAGCGCTTAGAGGTGGCAACAATATCCGCGGTGCACTTATCGGACCTGGGGTTCATGCTTCTCATGGTATGGAACGTACACATATTACAGCATTAGAAAATACGATTCAATTATTATATGCTTATTTAACAATTAGATAAGTCGTTTAAGGTAAGATGCAAGTCTTATATTAATAAGATATATTGACAAAATTCGATATGAAGCATAAACTTAATAAAGTAATTAATTTCAATATGAGGTAAGACAATGTCAAATAAGTATTTAGAACATGCTAAAGTTTTTAAGGCCTTTTGTGATGAGAATCGCCTCATGATTTTAGAAATGCTTCAAAGCGGGGAAAAATGTGCCTGTGCTTTATTAGATACACTAAGCATTGGACAATCAACTTTATCTCATCATATGAAAATACTATGTGATTCAGGGGTAGTTAAAAGCCGCAAAGAAGGAAAATGGACTTATTATGTCATTAGTGAAGAAGGGGCAAAGGTTGCAGAAGAGTTAGTAAAGCGTTTAACAGCTGTATCTGAAACAATAAGTATAGATGAATATAGATGCTAAAAACCATCTTAGGATGGTTTTTATAGTCTTAACATATCGAAAAAAGTAGATATGTTAAAACTATAAAAAAACATCAATATATATGAGAATAACAAACGTGTAGGGCAAAATAGAAGGAGTGTTATAAAAGAAAATTATGAAAAAAGTTGATTTAACAAAAGGAAATGTAGCCAAGGTTTTATTAATGTTAGCCTTGCCGATTATGGGAAGCTCCCTTTTACAATTTACATATAACTTAGTTGATATGCTATGGATTGGTCATTTAGGGAGTAAAAGCCTAGCCAGTATTGGTTCTGCCAGCTTCTTTATTAATTTAGGATCTGCTATAGGGGCTTTAATTGTCACCGGAGCAGGTATTAAAGTAGCTCATGGCATGGGGCGCAAAGACATAGAAGATGTTAAAACTTATATTTATTTAGGGATTGTACTCACAGGTTTAATAAGTGCTATTTATGCAGGGGCGCTTATTTTATTTGGCAAGTCCTTTATTACGTTTTTAGGTCTTAGCGAAGTAGATGTAAAAGAAATGGCATATGCGTACTTAGCTTGGAGTGCACCAATGCTGATTTTATCTAACTTTAATAATCTATTTTCAAGGATTTTTGTAAGCTTAGGCAGTAGTAAAAGTGTACTTAAGATTAATACAGTGGGACTTATTTTAAATATTGTATTAGATCCTATTTTTATTTATGTTTTCAAATGGGGCGTAGTAGGAGCTGCTATTGCATCAATTGTTGCCCATTTAATGATGTTAATGAGCTATCTCATTATGGGAAAAGCTTATATCAGTTTCAAAGCAAGAAGTCATGCAACTTATGAAAAGGTAAGTGAAATCATTCACTTAGGTACACCAGTAGCTGTGCAAAGAATTTTATTTACTATGATTAATATATTCTTAGCGAAGATAATTGCACCTTTTGGGGCAGAAGCTGTAGCCGCACAAAAGATTGGGGTACAGATTGAAGCTATCACCTATATGGTAACAGGTGGTTTAAATGGGGCTGTAGCCAGCTTCATAGGTCAAAATTATGGGGCACAAAAGCAGGAACGTATGAGAAAGGGCTATCAGATTGCTTTAATGGTAGGTATGGTTTATTCAGTGGTCACATTAATGATCTTTTTAATATTTCCTGGGCAATTAGTAGGGCTTTTTGTCGAAGACTGGGCTACTACGGAAATTGCTATAGCATATCTAAAGGTTATTGCTTACTCACAAATATTCAATGCCATGGAGATGATTTCAACAGGATATTTCATAGGCATAGGAAAGCCAAAAGTACCATCAATGATAAGTATGATTTTTACATCCATTCGTTTACCGATGGCTTATGTGTTTACAGAGCATTTAGGCGTAGACGGTATATGGTGGAGTATTACAATCTCAACTATTTTAAAAGGAAGTGTTTTAACGACAATTTATTTATTACGCAGTAAAGATTTAGAACATCATGTAGATGAAAATAGTTATAAATAAGTATGATAAGAAGTATATAATCTATATGAAATACTTGATATTAATTAGGTATATAAAGTGGAGAAGCATTAGGGAAAAATTAGCAGGAGATGTATTTGAAAGTTATTCAGCAGGGACAGAGCTTAGGCCTGAAATTAATCAAGATGCTGTAAGAATTATTAAGAATCTTTATGATATCGATATGAATGAAAATCAAAAAAGCAAATTATTAGAAGATATTCCAGAGGTAGATGTGGTGGTAGTCACTATGGGATGCAATGTACAATGTTCTAATTTACCATATAAGTATAGAGAGGATTGGGGACTTGAAGATCCATCTCATAAAGTAGATGAAGCCTTCATCTTCACAGCGAAAAAGATTGAAGAAAAAATCTTAGATTTAAAGATAAGAATTAAAAATAATCAATTATAAAGTACGCTAAAATAAGTTATAAAAGATAACTTATAATTAGTACAAAAATTTGTATAATAACCTCTTTTATTAGTCATAATATGTGTGAAATGATATCAATCTAGAAGGAGCATATTATGAAAGCTAGAATAAAAGAGGTTATTGCAGTTTTTGTAATTTGTCTGATGCTCATTCCAACAGTATGGATAGTAGCCGCAGAAAATCGTATCAATATACAAGCGCAGATTGCTTTAAATAAGCAAGTTCCTAAGAAACTTACTGTGTCACCTAAGGAAATCAATGTAATTAAAGGTACCAGCGAAGATATATTTAAAAATTTATTGGAAGTATCTGTGACTTATAAAGGCACTAAGCAGACAGAAGTAGTCACAAATTATGAAACTAACTACGATGAATTTAAAGATACAGTAGGACCACATAGCGTTGTGATTGTATACGAAAAGGAAGGGTGCTGTGTTAAAACGAAAATCTATGTCAATATTATAGAGCCTAGTACAGAGGCAGAGCAGTTTCCATACATTAGTGGGTATGAAGACAAAACTTTTAGGGCTAATCAGCCTGTTACAAGAGAAGAACTTGCCACAATGATTGCAAGACTTCTAACAGATAATGATGTACCAGATGAAACGAATACAATTCCAGATTTAAATCCTAACCGTTATAGCACATCAGCTATTAATTACGTAAGAAGATTAGGTCTTATGTCACTTTATTCAGATGGTACTTTTAGGTCAAAAGGGCCTGTCACTTGGACAGAATTTAATGATATTCTTAAGAAGTTAGAACCCTATGTAGGCCTAGGTAAAGAAATTAAAACCAAAACATTAGGAGATGTCACAAGAGCAGAAGCAGTACTTGTGTTTAATGAATTATTTAATAGAAATTGTACAGACACCACCAATATTCAAAACCCATATACAGACTTAAAAGCAGACGATCCAGCCTACCAAGCAATCCTCTGCGCAAGTGTAAGCAGACAATCCTAATATCAAAAAACGAGCTATTGCGCCTTCATCTGCAATAGCTCGCTTTTCGTTATTATATCTATAAGCTGGATTGTTAGATACTAAGAAGTAAACTTACTTCTCTAAGTGTTTTGCATGCAACGGCTGTAGAAACGCCGCTAGCGTCATAATGTGGTGCAAGTTCTACCACATCGGCACCTACGAAGTTTAAGCCTTTCATTGAAACGAGTGCTGCTAAGAGTTCTTTCATTGTAATACCGCCTGGTTCTGGTGTACCTGTTCCAGCAAAAACAGAAGGGTCTAGAACGTCTAAGTCGATTGTTAAATAAACTGGTTTACCTTTTAAAGTAGCTGCAACTTCTTGTAATGTATCTGTATTAAATGGATTTAAATGTGTATGAGATTTGGCCCATTCAAATTCTGATTTCATACCAGAACGAATACCGAATTGGAAGATACGGCCATCTCCTACAGTATCCCATGCACGTCTAATAACTGTGGCATGAGAAAGTTCCTCACCTAAATATTCTTCACGTAAATCTGTGTGTGCATCAAAGTGAATGATATGTAAGTCTTCATATTTTTCGTGGAGCTTTTGAATCACAGGAAGACTTACGAGATGTTCACCACCTACCATAAGTGGCTTTTTACCTTCTGCAATAATATTTTCAGCTATTTCACCGATAGCGTCTAAGGCACGTTGTGTGTTACCAAATGGAAGATCTACATCTCCGATATCACATAGATTAAAATCTTCAAGATCTAGATCTAAGTAAGGAGAGTAAGTTTCAAGTCCATAAGAATCAGGACGCACAGCAGTAGGTGCGAAACGCGTTCCAGGGCGGTAGCTTGTTGTACCGTCAAATGGGGCACCAAATAAAACGATGTTTGATTCTTCAAATGTTTTGTCAAAACCAATAAATGTTTGCATTGTATAAGTGTTAAGCATTCTCAAGTCCTTCCTTTACATAGGTTGGCAGCATAAAAGCTCCCTTGTGTAAATTTGTATTATAGTATTTTGTATAAAGCCCAAGCTTTTCCCAAGACTCAGCTTTTAAATCCTTAATAGGATCAAATTTCTTTGAGGCAAAGCCAAAGAGCCAATGACCTGAAGGATAAGTTGGCAAATGAAACTGATAAACTTTCGTAATAGGAAATGTCTTTTTGAGTTTATGGTGGGCTCTGCGCATTTCATAAGCATCAGACTTATAATAAGGGCTTTCGTGTTGATTAATCAAAATACCATCATCTGTTAAGATGCGGGCACAGTTTTGATAAAAAGCAGTAGAAAATAAACCTTCCCCAGGTCCTATAGGATCTGTAGAGTCTACTAAGATTAAATCATAAGTATTTTCTAAAGCATTTTGGGCGAAGGCAACACCATCTTCAAAGTACATTTTAATACGTGAATCATGGTCTAATTTATAAGCCGTTTGAGGTAAAAATTTTTGACAAAGGCGCACAACGCGTTCATCTATTTCTACTAAATCTACAGATTCAATGGTCTTATAACGTAAGATTTCCCTCGCAGAACCTCCATCTCCACCGCCTATGATTAAAACTTCTTAATGTTAGGATTAACAGCCATAGGTATATGGCTAATCATATCGTGATAAATAAATTCATCTTTTTCAGTAACCATCATAAGGCCATCTAAAGTAAAGAAGCGGCCGAAGGTTTTACTATCATAAAAATCAATCTGTTGAAAGGGGCTACGCTCTGAATGTAAATGTTTTTTGATTTCTATTGAGAAGCGTACATCCTCTTGATGATTTTCTGTATACCATAATTCTGCCATTGTGTCCTCCTTGTTAATTGCACATTTATTTATCTGGCGTATCGTAATCTTCTTCTAAAGGAAACATGGCTTCACGTACAACTGTGCCATAGAAGATTTCATCCATCTCATGTTTCACCTTTTTGGCAATCATTCTAGCTTCACCTTTATGAATCTCATCTTTTGTATAGCCAAAGAGATAGTTGTCTAAGTCAAATTCTTTGAGACGGCATTTGGTATGGAAGATATTTTCTTGATAAACATTTACATCAATCATGTTATAGATCATGCGTATATGTTCTGGAATGAAGTTTTGAATCGAGTCAATAGGGTGGTCAATAAAGAGCTTATTGCCTGCAAAGTCTCTTGCAAAACCACGTACGCGATAGTCAATAGTCATAACGTCAGCGTCAAAACAGTGAATTAAATAATTAAGTGCTTTAAGTGGTGAAATTTCTCCACAAGTAGACACATCAATATCGGCTCTAAATGTACTAATCCCTTCATAAGGATGATATTCAGGATAGGTGTGCACAGTAATATGACTTTTATCTAAATGGCCAAGAATAATCTCAGGAATAGGTCCAGGAGAAGCGGATTTGGCTTCTGCATGTTTAATCTCAGGTACAGCACCTTCACTCATTAAAATAGTTACACTAGCACCTTGAGGATCGTAATCTTGCTGAGCGATATTTAAGATATTGGCCCCAATCATTTCTGTAACAGTAGTAAGAATTTGAGTGAGTCTCGCAGCATTGTATTGTTCATCGATATATTCAATATAAGCCTGCCTATCAGTCGCTGTCTTTGTATAACAGATATCGTACATATTAAAGCTAAGGGTCTTTGTAAGATTATTAAATCCATGTAATTTTAATTTATTATTAGCTATATCTTTCATTGCTCTTCAACTAGGCTCCTTTGCTGAAAAATGTAATTCTAAATGCTATCTCATTATAGAATATAATATGCATAAGTTCAATAAAAAATAATGTAATATAAAATATTAAGTTTAGTATTTGTGTTATTTTAAGATTTATTATTCTAAAAATATAAAATTATAGAATTAAATTACTTAAAGTTGGAAATATATAGTTATATAAAATTTTTATGTTCATTTGGTAAGAGTTGTGATAAGATAATAGTTATCTAAAAATATAGGAACATTTAAAGAGAAAGAGAAAAGGAACATGGAGATGACACAAAACAATAATTCATACGCCCTTGTTTTTGGGATATCAATTTATGACATATTTGGATTTTCATATGCAGGATACAGACCTTATGATTCTAACCCAGGAAAAGTAAAAGTTTCTTGCGGTGGAGTATGTAGAAACATTGCAGAAAACATGTCTAGAGTTGGCGTAAATACTAAATTTATTTCTATCTTAGGAGATGATTCAAAAGGGGAAGATATTTTACGTCGTGCAAAAGAAGTTGGACTTGATATGAGTGACTCACTAGTTGTAAAAGGTGGTTCAACACCAACATATTTAGCGATTTTAGATGAACATGGTGAAATGGTATCAGCGGTAGTTGATACAAAACTTGCAAATCAGTTTTCACATGAAGAATTAGACAAGCGTGCAGAGATCATTGAAAATGCAGAATATATGATTCTAGGAGCTGATAACCCACCATTTCTTGAATATGTTTTAGAAAAATATAAAGGAAAAACAAAATTTGTATTAGACCCTGTATCAGGAGCTAAAGCAAACGTGTAGAACATTTATTACACCATTTCCACACAGTAAAACCAAACAGACACGAAGCTGAAATTATCTGTGGTTTTGAAATCAAAACACATGAAGATGTTAAAAGAGCTGGTGCTCACTTCAGATCATTAGGTATCCAGAATATCTTTATCAGCTTAGATGTAGAAGGGGTTTATTACAATAACGGTGAAGAAGAAGGAATCATTAAAGCAGCTTGTACAGAAGTACTTAATGTAACAGGTGCTGGAGACGCATTCGTAGCAGGTTTAGGTGCAGGATATATGACAAATAAATCAATTAAGGATATCGTAAAATATGCGATTTCAATGTCAAATATCACAATCTCACATGAAGAAACTATTCACCCAGAAATGACAGCAGAAAGAGTAGAGGATTATTTAAACTCAGCAACTTGGGAAGAAATTATCATTTAAGATATAGAAGGTTAACAAATAGGCCATTACCCCAGTTTCTTTTTGTTTACCAGAGGGTAGAAAAAGAGTTAATACATTCAGGTTAGGTCAACCCCAGTTGATAGTTGCTTATTTAATGGTGGAAGACGAGAAGTTAATGTATTTATATTGATGGCAGTTACAGTAGAGAGATTTACTAGGACTCAATCTCAAATAGGTTGTATTTTTGGATTTGCATGATGTAAAAATAAAAACCTCAGATGTTAATAAGATGGACATATTTAATATACTTTAATAAGAAAATCAACCCAAAAGAGTAAGTAGAAATAGCTATTTCTGGGTAAGGTAAATCTCGTTTGAAAGATGAATAAAATGGCAATACTAGGGAGAGGATTGTGATATAATTACTCATTATAAAAGGAGGTTCATTATGAAGACAATTACGAAGATTAGCGTGCAGCAAGGCGGAGAGCGCTATAGTCTCTTTTTAGATGAGGAATTTTATTGTGGTGTCAGTGAAGATACACTCATTAAGCTGAATTTAAAAAAGGGTATGCAATTAGATGAGACAACTTTAGAGCTGCTTAATAATGAAGAAGTAAAAATAAGTGCTTTTCTTATGCCGTTTATTTATTGGGTGGACGCAATTATTTTGAGAAAGCGCTCAAAGATAAATTGAGACAAAAGGAATACTCGGATGAGGCCATCTCATTTACTATGGAGAAACTTAAGGAATACAATTATATTGATGATGAAAAATTAACAGCTGCTTTTATAAGTGACAAGAAAAGGTTTTCTAAAAAGGGGCCACGTTATATCGCACAGGCTTTAAAGATGAAGGGTGTAGATAGTGAAATCATTCGAAGTGCTTTAGAAGATGGTTATGATGTGGATGAGGCTTATGAAAATTGTAAGGCGCTTGCCCTTAAGAAATATGATTATTATAAAAGAAAGACTGAAGATCAATATACTTTTAAAGGAAAGATGTATGGTTTCCTTGCTCAAAGAGGGTTTAATAGTGAAGTGATTCGCAAGGTTTTAGAAGAGCTTATGTCACAGGAAGATTAAAGTACATTGATACAAGTGGTAACGCATAAGGTATCTGATTCATATTAATAAAGGAGGATACATGGGTAGGAAGCTTATTAAGCAAGTTGTTTTATTCATAAAAGGTGTGATTAAATTTATGGTATTTTTAGTATTAGCCGGAGTATGTGTCTTAACTTATGTGAGATATGTAGAGCCTGAACTTTTAGTGACAAATGAAATCAACATAGATGCAAAAGCTTTAAATCAGAGCGTACCGCTTAAAATTGTACAATGCAGTGATATACATTTAGGGCCAGATTATAATATAGCCATTTAGAGCGTTTAGTGAAAAAGATTAATGAACTGAAGCCAGATTTACTCATATTCACTGGTGATTTAATAGATGATAACAAGAAATTTAATGAAAAAGAAGATGCTATCCGTATACTCAGTGAGATAGAAACAAAGTATGGCAAGTTCGCTGTGGCGGGCAATCATGATTATGGCAGTAATGGAATTAGGCGTTATAAGGAGATTATGAAAGCTGCTAATTTTCAGCTTTTAATGAATGAACATAAAGTGATTACATTAGAAAATGGTAAGAAGTTGAATATTATAGGTATAGATGACGCCATTTTTGGTAAAGTAGATTTGGAAAAAGCTATGTTGAATAGTGGCAAAGCGGACTATAATATTGTGCTGTGTCATGAGCCGGATTTAGCAGATGAGATTCAAAAATATCCAGCAGATTTACAGCTTTCAGGTCATAGCCATGGTGGACAGGTGAGAATTCCTTTTAAAGGGGCAATCTTAACGCCGCCTAAAGGAAAAAAGTATGTGAAGGGTTTATATGATCTAAGTTCAAGAATGAAGTTATATGTAAATACAGGAGTTGGTACCAGTCAGCAGCGCTTTAGATTAGGTACCATACCAGAGTTAACAGTTATTAACTTGAATTAATATAAATAGTAATAAGAGACTTAAAATGTATAAAATGAAATTCTAAGAGAATAGATGCAGTGGTATAAAAACCTTGTATCTATTCTTTTTTATGAACTTATGGACATGTAGGGAAAATGAAAATGTATAAGGGTTGAATAAAAATACAAATTAATTTATAAAAATTCTGAAAAGGTATTGCAAAAAAATAAAAATTAAATATAATTATAAACATATTAAAATAAGATAAAAGTTTATAATTAAATATAAAATTTAAACAATATGGAGGGATGACTATGAAACTTATACAAGGTGGCATAACAGCAGCGAAAGGATATCAAGGAGCCGGAGGACATATTGGACTTAAAGCAAAGAAAAAAGATTTAGCACTCGTATATAGTGAAACTCCTTGTACTTATGCAGGTGCTTTTACACAAAATGTGGTAAAAGCTGCACCAGTACTTTGGGATAAAAGTGTATTAGAAAAACAAAATAAAGTACATGCGATCGTTGTAAATAGTGGAAATGCTAATGCAGCAACAGGGGAGCAAGGACTTAAAGATACAGAAGAAATGGCTCAAATTGTAAGTGAGATATTAAATGTAAAAAAAGAAGAAGTATTAGTTTGTTCTACAGGTGTAATCGGTGTGAACTTACCAATGGATGTAATTAGAGCGGGAATTCCAGTGGTAGCAAAAGAATTAGAAGCAAGTTTCGAAGGTGGAGATAGTGCAGCAACAGCTATTTTAACCACAGACTTAATCAAAAAAACAATTGCTATTGAAGAAGAAATTAATGGTATAACTTATACAATTGGTGGTATGGGTAAAGGTTCTGGTATGATTCACCCTAATATGGCAACAATGTTAGGTTTCGTAACAACAGACGTTAATATCACACAAGAGATGTTACAAAAAGCACTTAAAAAATGTATTGATACATCATTTAATATGATTACAGTAGATGGGGATACAAGTACAAATGATAGCGTTCTTGTACTGGCTAATGGACTTGCAGGTAACAAGATTATCGATAGTGAAGGGGAAGCTTTTGATATCTTCTGCAACACACTCTTTGAAGTATGTAAATATATTGCCGTATCTATTGCAAAAGATGGTGAAGGGGCCACTAAACTTCTTGAAGTCAATTTAAAAGGTGCTAAAAACTTCGAAGATGGTAAAACAATTGCAAAAAGCGTTTTAACATCTAATCTTGTAAAAACAGCATTCTTCGGTGCAGATGCTAACTGGGGACGTGTATTTTGCGCAATGGGTTACTCTGGTATTGACTTTGATGCCTCTAAAGTAGATATTGATTTTGAAAGTACTGCTGGATGTATTTCACTTCTTAAAGGCGGACTTCCAATCAAATTTAGTGAAGAAAAAGCTAAAACAATTCTTCTTGAAAAGGAAATTAAAATTAGTATCACAATGGGTGAAGGTGATGCTGAAGTAACAGCTTGGGGCTGTGACTTAAGTTATGATTACGTAAAAATTAATGGGGACTACAGAAGCTAATAACGGTGTAAAAAATAGGTAAAGAGTAGATAAGGATTGAATTGAAGTAAGATTTAACATAGAGCGTTAAAACTTGAGGGGGCTTTAAAAATGGAGAATGAAAAGAAAGTAAATTTAGTAGATGATGGATTAGAAAAAGCAAAAGTGCTTATAGATGCATTACCTTATATTAGAGAATTCAATGGAAATACAGTTGTTATTAAATACGGCGGAAGTGCGATGCTTGATCCAGAAATTAATAAAACAATTATTCAAGATATTGTACTTCTTAAATTAGTAGGACTTAGACCTGTTATCGTTCACGGGGGCGGTCCTGAAATTAATACTATGCTTAAAAGACTTGATATTAAATCAGAATTTATCAACGGACTTCGTGTAACAACTAAAGAAACAATGGAAGTTGTAGAAATGGTTTTATCAGGTAAAGTTAATAAAAATATTGTACAAATGCTTGCACAACATGGCGGATGTCCTGTAGGACTTTCAGGTAAAGATGGCAAAATGTTAAGAGCTAAAAAACTTGAAAAAGATGGCATTGACTTAGGATTCGTAGGTGAAATCGAGAAAGTGAATACAAGACTTTTAAAATCACTTCTTGATGATAGTTTCATTCCAGTTATTGCACCTATTGGCGCAGATGAAAAAGGCAATACTTACAATATCAATGCAGACTATGCAGCTGTAGCGATTGCTGGGGCATTAAATGCAGAAAAACTAGTATTTTTAACAGATGTTGAAGGTGTTCTCAAAGACAAAGATGATTCATCATCACTTATTTCATTCTTAAGCGATCAAAAAGCAAAAGATTACCTTGCAGATGGCACAATTGCAGGTGGGATGATTCCAAAAGTTGAATGCTGTATGAAAGCTATTGATAAAGGTGTATCTATGGTGCATATCTTAGATGGACGTAGAAAACATGCACTAATCTTAGAAATTTATACACCAAATGGTATTGGAACAATGATGTACAAAGAGGGGGAGAAATAATGTCAGTATTAGACAATGCAAATAATTATGTAATGAACACTTATGGACGTTTTCCGCTTGTAATTTCTCATGGTGAAGGCGTTTATGTATATGATGAAAATAATAAAAAATATATCGATATGTGTGCAGGGATTGCTGTTAATGCTTTAGGTTATGGCCATAAAAATTAACACAGGCTTTACAAGCACAAGTTGAAAAACTTATTCATATTTCAAACTATTATTATACAGAACCACTTGTAAATGCATCTAAAATGCTTGTAGAAAACTCTGATTTTGATAAAGTATTCTTCTGTAATAGTGGGGCAGAAGCCAATGAAGCAGCTATTAAACTTGCTAAAAAGTATGGGAAACTTAAAAGTGAAGATAAAATTGAACTTATTTCAATGAAACAATCTTTCCATGGTAGAACATGTGGCGCTCTTACAGCTACAGGACAAGAAAAATATCAAAAGAACTTCTTACCATTATTACCAGGTACTAAATATGCTGTATACAATGATATTGAAAGTTTAAAAGAAATCATTAGTGAAAAAACATGTGGTGTTATTCTTGAAGTTATTCAAGGAGAAAGTGGAATCATTCCAGTACAAGTAGAATATCTCAAACAAGTAGAAGAACTTTGTCACAAATATGATGCCCTTCTTATCATTGATGAAGTGCAATCTGGTATGGGTAGAACCGGTAAACTCTTTGCTTATGAAAACTTCGGCATTCATCCAGATGTAGTATCTACTGCTAAAGGATTAGGTGGCGGTGTACCTGTCGGGGCTATGCTTTGCAAAGATGATGTAGCTGTATTCGTACCAGGAGATCACGCTTCTACATTTGGGGGTAATCCAATGGTAACAACAGCAGCAACAGTTGTAATGGATGAACTCGTAAACAATGGATTACTTGCTCATGTTCAAGAAGTAGGGGCTTATTTAACAGAAAAGCTCAATGTACTTAAAGATGAAGTAGACTGCGTTACAGATGTAAGAGGGATTGGTTTAATGCAAGGAGTTGAAATTACAAAAACACCTAAGGACATTGTTAGCAAATGTATGGAAAAAGGCATGCTTATCGCAAGTGCAGGCACAAACGTCATTCGTTTTGTACCACCACTTATCGTAACAAAAGAAGAAATCGACGAAGCAGTTGCTATCTTAAAAGAAGCACTTGTTTAGGGTAACTCTAAAGGTCAGCAGGTGGCATAGCCGCTTCTAACTACACTCTTCGTAATTTGTGAGTCTTTAAGCTTGAGAATTAAAGCAACGGTGTGAACTCACTACGCTGCGTTCAAACAACACACCTAAAACCGTATTGATTCTCTTCGCTAAGAAACTCAATAAATTACTACGAAGGTAGATTAGAATCGACTATGCCACCTGCTTTTCTTTATAGTTAAAACTGCGTGGAGATTAGAAAGTTAATGTATTCATCATGCTGTATGTAGAGAAATGAAGTTTTAGATATATTTATGAGTGTAGTTTCAAGGGGAGAATTAGTAAGCTTAGAGGCTGTCAAGAAGGGCAGCTTTTTTGGCAATTCATTTTTATTTAAGAGTAAAAAAATAAAGATTACATATAAATAAGGTTATAAGCATAGGAGGAGGAGCAGAAAAGTGAAGACAACAGCAAGACGAATGCTTAGAATGATGATTTATATGTTATTAATGGTGAGTGTGTGCATTACCAATGTGCCTAGAGTTTGGGCGAAGGAGCATTTTATAGTATGCATTGATCCAGGGCATCAAGCGAAGGGGGATCCTAAAGGAGAACCTATTGCGCCGGGGTCACCTCATAAGAAGGCGAGAGTGGCTTCTGGAACGGCTGGTGTGGCGACTAAAAAGCCAGAGTATGCTGTAAATATGGAGGCAGCACTTATTCTAAGAGATTTATTAACTCAAAAGGGTTATGAAGTCATAATGACTAGAGAGACTAATAAAGTTAATGTAAGTAATGTAGAACGTGCAGAAATTGCCAATAATGCCCATGCAGATATGACCATTAGATTGCATTGTGATAGTATTGGTAATGGTGGAAAGAGTGGTGCGGTACTTATTGTGCCAGCTAAAGCTGGTACACATACAGCAGGGATTTATAAACCAAGTTATGACTACGCACAGCTTTTAAAAAAATCTTTAGAAGGTAAAGGTGTAAAAGTAAACGGCATTTTTGAACGTGGAGATATGACAGGTTTTAATTGGTCTAAAGTACCTGTTATTATATTTGAAATGGGCTTTATGAGTAACTGGAATGAAGATAGAATGCTTTCAGATAAAGGGTATCAACAAAAGTTAATGGAAGCTGTCACAGAGGCATTAGATGCCTACAATCAAACGCTCAACTAATGTATCAACTTTGATGGGAAGTATAAACTTATATTTTAATGATTGGATTATTATCAAAATGTGTATCTCGCAATTTATTTGTGTATAAGTTGCTGACAATATTGTAATCATCTAATAATGAATTTTTTAATTAAATATGTCAAACACAGTTTATGGTGATGAATCTAATGATTTATATTTTATTAAATAAAGAAGGTATCACAAGATTATTATAGATAATTTTGTGGTACCTTCTTTGCATGTTGGTGTAAATAAATTAATAGTAAACATTAATTAGGTGGAAGCGGATGTTTTTGTTGCTCCAGCCGAGGTCGTATGGGACGAGAAGTCTGTCTGTATTGTGACAGGTTACAAGGGGATAACCTTTGGAATCGAGTCCTGTTACAGTGGAGATATGGACGATTTTACCTTTCTTTTCATAAGCTACGAAGTCTCCTGGGCGGAGATTGTAGGCTGCTTTATAAATTTCTTGATAAGTACCTTTTGTAATATAACCAGCACGGCCACTTCCTACCATATAGTTTTTGAAGGCTTGTGCATTGACCCAAGCTTTAGTACCGTTGCGGTCACAGTAGTTCCAAGTGCCATTCTTTTTAAATTTGCCACCTTCAAAGAGGATTTGAGAAGCAAAGTTTGCACAGTCACCACCATCAGGATTAAAGTTTTTATAGGCTTTATTATATTTAAATAGAAATTCATCATTATCACTAACACCACAGTATTTATGGGCATAGTCAACGGCACATTGGGTACGTGAATCAATAGTGTAGTCTGGTTTCTTTTGAGCCAAAATGTATTTTCTAATTTGATCAGATTTAATATTTTCTAGATTAAGTGAATCAGCAAAGGGGTCTGTGTACCATTCTTTAGTAATGATATAACGGTCGTTATCTGCTTTTAAATTCATGTAATGAGAAGTACCTAGGCGAAAAGTATTAGTTACTTCAGGTGTATCCACATAACTATAGGTAAATTCAGTAGAATTAAAGCAGAGAATGCCGTAAAGACCCGGTTCTTTTTCTTTTACTTTTCTAAGTTTAATATGAGAGTCTATTTTATTAAATTTTATACCTTGTTTTGCACACCAGTTCTTAAAATATTTTATTTTTTGTGCTTCGCTTTCGTAGGCCCAAAGACTGACTTTGATATTTAAATTGTAATGGGATTTAAGATTCTCTAAATCTGAAGCGAGAATGCAAGCATTACGATTTTGAAATAGTTCTTCTAGTATAGGTACAAAGTGTTCTTCTAAAGTTTGCTCATTAGGCTCTACAGTTGTAGTAGTTTCTTGACCAAGAGATTTGGTGACTTCATTTTCAATAACATAGTTGGGTATGCGTTGCTGTGCCATAAAAGGTGTGGAGGTAATAAAAAAGTAGATGTTAAAAAAATATTTTTAACAAAAATTTAAAAAATTTCATTAATTATTCCCCTTTATTCTATTTTTTCGCTATAATATAGTGTGTACGAAAGATAAAATAATATAAATAGAATAAAATTTGCCTTATATTTACAAAAAACAGGGGTGTATAATGAGTGATTTAATTCTGTATAAGAGCATTTTAATTATGAGTATGGTTCCGACCGTCTTAACATTTTTAATTCTATGGCAATACGAAAAGGATAAAGTACTAGAAATATGGGGAATAAGTATATTTATCTGTATGGGTGCTGTTTTAGCTACAATAATTATGGGAGAGGAAAATAAACAATATTGGTATGTAATAGATGTTGTTTATTTTTTAGGAGAATTGATTGGTCTTGTGGGCTGTGCCAAATTAATGAAACAGTGGTCTAATAAAGTTAAGCAGATACTAGTATTACAGAGATATTATATAATTTCAGGAAGTGTATTGGTACTTTTAATACCTTTACTAGGATGGTCTATTAAATGTTTTTTTCTGTTCATAGGCATTGGGTATATCGTTGCATGTATGAGTTGGCGTATATTATGTGAGTGTAATAGGAGTAATAGATTTATACTAAGTGTTACATTAGCATATCATGGGGGAACAATTATAATATGCTATATATTTGGTAAGAAAATCAGTATGCAGATTATTCTTAACAATATGCTAGCTTTGTCATATATTCTAATAGGTGTAGCGGTTGTTGTGCTTTATTACTATGGAAAAATTAGAGTATTTCAATATAGCTTAAGTTTAACGGATGAAATCATGCATAATGTGTCAATGATACTTGCTAAGGTCGACTGCATGGGGAAGATTATATATCATAATAAGCGTTTAAATGATTTCTTAGGATATGAAGAAGAATGGGTGGAAATTGGACAAGTTGTAAAGCATATGCATGATAGAGATGGTTCGCAAATGAAAAAGATGATTAATTGTTTAAGAGATGGTAAAAAAAGTGAGTATTTTCAAGTAAGATTGAAACATCAAAAAGGATATTATATATGGGTAGGTATTACAATTAATCCGATTTTGAATGAAAATGAGGAAAAAACTGGCAATGTTGTAAGCTGCAGAGAAATTACGACTGAAAAGATTACCTATTTAGATTTACAAAGAAATCAACGTAAGTTTTATCAACTTTTCAATGGAATTCAAGATGCTATTTTTATTGCACCTTATTCTATGGATTATACGTATACTTATTTTTATCAATTTAATCAAGCAGTTTGTAAAAACTTTGGTTATGATGAAGATGAGTGCAAAGAGCTGAGTCTAGCGGATTTGGATGTACGTTTCTTAGAAAAGGGAGAACGTAAGAGACAAGAGATGTTTAATCGTATATTGTCTGAAGAAGACAAGGTCATGTATGAGACTAAGTATCGTACCAAATCAGGACAACTAATTCCTGTAGAAGTGGTCCATCATAAGTTTAAACTCAATAGTCGTGATATGATTATGACTGTCGTAAGGGATATTTCTGAACGTAATATTATTAAAGAGACTAAGCAGCTTGAGAAATTAAAAAGTGAGTTCTTAGCAAATGTAGCCCATGAATTACGTACACCACTTAATGTCATTATCGTTACGTTGCAATCTATGGAAATTTATACAGCAGATTTGTGTAGGAGATTAGGTGAAGTGGATCAAAGGGGAAAATATTATACAGGAATTATGAAACAAAATGCCTTAAGGCTTCTTAAACTTGTAAATAATTTCTTGAGTATGGCTAAAGTTGAAGCAGGGTATTATGAAGCGAATAAGCAAAATTATAATATTGTTAGTTTAGTAGAAGACATTAGTCAATCTGTTATTGATTATATAAAAGAAAATTTAATTACTTTTGAGTTTGATACTAATGTAGAGGAAAAGGTTGTGTATTGTGATCCTGAAATGATAGAGAAAATAGTATTGAATCTTATTTCTAATGCTGTGAAGTTTACAGACCCAGGTGGTATGTTGATGGTGGATATTAATGATAAGAGAGACAAGGTACAAATCATTGTGTCAGATTCAGGACGAGGCATTCCAGAGGATAAGTTAGGTGTAATTTTTGAACGTTTTAGGCAGGCAGACAAAACATTCACAAGAAAGCAAGAAGGCTGTGGTATAGGCTTATCTTTAGTGAAAAGTTTTGTAAAAGCCCATGAGGGGACTATTACTGTACGCAGCGAGGTTGGATTTGGAAGTCAGTTCATTATAGAATTGCCAGCTTTTGTGGATGAAGAGACGCCGTATGAGGACTATGATTTAGATGCGAAGGGAAATACCCTTTATAGAAGAGCTCTAGAATTCTCGGATATTATTCATAAAGAGGCATAAGAGGTAAAATAAGAGATTCATGATAAATTTATAGGGTATACGATATAATATTAAGAAGAGTGATAAAAGAGAGGTAGAAGTCACGTGGATTGTATAAGTATTATCGTACCTATTTATAATGCAGAGCAATATTTAGTTAGATGTATAGAATCAATGATTTCTCAAACTTATCAAAGATTAGAAATCATTTTAGTTAATGATGGCTCAAAAGATGGCAGCTTAGAAATTTGTAAAGCTTATGCCGCCCGAGATAGCCGCATTGTCATTATAGATAAACAGAATGCAGGAGTTGCTTTAGCTAGGAATTCAGGTCTTGAAATAGCCAGTGGCAAATATATAGGATTTGTTGATCCTGATGATTGGTTGGAAACGAATATGTATGAGAGACTTCTTGAGGGAATTAAATCCTCACCTTATCCTATTTGTTTGTGTAACTATTTTAAGGATACTAAAAAGCGTAGTATACCAAAGTACTTTGGTTTTAGTGATACAAGTTTAGATGCCAATATGGTACGCAAAAAGATTATTCCAGATATGATAGGTATGGATGATTTAACGCCTAGATATGTGTATATCATGGGCTGTGTATGGCGAGGCTTATATGAAAGAAGGTTCATTGAAGCAAATGGACTGCGTTTTACACCTGGCATTACGATTATGGAAGACTTAGTTTTTATGGTGCAGTCATTATTAAAAAGTAATGGTGTGCAAATTGAGCAGGGTGTCTATTATCATTATGTACAAAATCCTAAATCTATTTTGCATTCTTATAATAAGAAGATATGGGAAGACCAAATGCGTGTCCATTATTTGTTAGAAAAGAGTGTAAGAGAAGCAGGGATGGAAACAGAAGTCCGCAATCGTTTAGATTTAAGGTATATTGGTATGGTGCTTGTAGCCCTTAGAAATGAAGCGCTTATTAAAAATGATCATGAGCTTAAAGAACGCTTTGAAAATATCAAAGAAATCTGTACCGATGAGAAGCTTAAGCTTATATTAGAAAGAGTAAAGCCTATTCAAATGCCTTTAATTAGAGAAGAGGAAATAGATAATGAAAATGCCACACTCTTAGGCCGACTCAAAGAACTTGCTAAGATTTCAAATTATACACATAATAAAAAAGCTAAAAGGGAGCAAGTTTCTAAGAAGTTAAAGAACAAAAAAAGAGCCTATTTAAAATCTGAGATAAGGCTTATAGAAGTTATTAAGGAGAAAAAAGGTAAGCGTAAGTAGAAAGGTGAAAAGAGCTAGTCTTTACAAGAAACATTTCGCTAGGTATAATAAAAAAGATGTAAAAAAGTAAGTACCTTTTACCTTAAAGGGGAAGGTTTTTATAAATGAAAATACTAATGAAAAGGTAAGGTGGAAACATGAGTTTACAAAAACTAGCAGATTTAATTTTCCCAGATATCACAAAAATACCAGCTGACTTTATCAGTCAATATCCAAAAAGAGAATTAAAAGAAGGGGCAAGAGTTACGCGTTACGCACCAAGTCCAACTGGTTTCCAACATATTGGTGGTGTATTCGCAGCGCTCGTTAGCGAAAGAATCGCACATCAAAGTGGCGGAATCTTCTACCTTAGAATTGAAGATACAGACCAAAAAAGAGAAGTAGAAGGTGCCATTGATGATACAATCGCAACAATGCACAACTTCGGTATGGACTTCGATGAAGGTATGACAGGTCAAGAAACTTCTAAAGGAATCTATGGCCCATACAAACAAAGTGAACGTGAAGAAATCTATAAAACATTTGCAAAAGACTTAATCGTAAAAGGTCTTGCATACCCATGTTTCTGCACACCAGAAGAATTAAATGAAATGCGTGAAAAACAAGTAGCTGCTAAAATTACACCTGGTTGCTACGGTGAATATGCAATCTACAGAAATTTATCAGCTGATGAAGCGATTGCAAAAATCGAATCAGGTACACCATACATTCTTCGTTTAAAATCACCTGGGGATGCAGAAAAACGTATACAATTCACTGACCTTATCAAAGGTGAAACATCATTTCCAGAAAACATTCAAGATGTTGTTATCATCAAAGCTGATGGACTTCCAACATATCACTTCGCACATGCAATTGATGACCACTTAATGGGTACAACAACTGTTATTCGAGGTGAAGAATGGTTATCATCTCTTCCAATTCACGTACAACTCTTCGATGTACTTGGATTCGAACGACCAGAATACGCACATATTCCAAATGTTATGAAATTAGATGGAGATTCTAAACGTAAACTTTCTAAACGTAAAGACCCAGAAAGTGCTGTAAGCTACTATAAAGAAGAAGGGTATCCAAGAGCTTCTGTAGTAGAATACCTCTTAAATATCATTAATTCTACATTCGAAGAATGGCGTATGGAAAATCCAAAAGCTGATTACTTAGAATTCCCAGTAGCACTTGATAAAATGAGTAAAAGTGGGGCACTCTTCGACCTCGTAAAATTAAATGACGTAAGTAAAGATGTTATTTCAAAAATGCCAGCAGAAGAAGTATACACACTTTACACAGCGTGGGCTAAAGAATTCGATCAAGAAATGTATGACATCGTAACAGCACACAAAGAGATGTCTAAAGCAATCTTCGGTATCGATAAAGAAGGTCCAAAACCTCGTAAAGACTTCGGTAAATGGTCAGAAGTAAAAGAAAAAATCTGCTACTTCTACAACGAATTATTCAGTGGTGAAACAGAAGTAGAGTTCCCTAAAACAGTAACAGTGGAAGAAGCTAAAGAAATCATCACAGGATACAAAGAAGTTTATGACTTCAACACAACACAAGAAGAATGGTTCGAAGAACTTAAAGCTTATGCTGTAGCAAATGGTTATGCAGCAGATAGAAAAGCTTACAAAAAAGCTCCAGAAGCATTCAAAGGTATGGTATCAGATGTAGCTGGAGCTGTAAGAACAGCTTTAACCCATAGAACTAATACTCCTGATTTATATACAATTATGCAAATTATTGGGGAAGAAGAAGTTAGAGCACGTTTTTCTAGCTTTATCGGGTAGTTTGGCATAGGAAGGGGCGCTCCGCATATGGTAGGCAGCACGCTACGCTCTACGTAATTTGTGGTCTCTAAGTTCGATAATCAAAAGCAACGGTGTGAACTCACTGCGCTACGCTGCGTTCAGATATCACACCTAAAACCGCTTTGATTATTTTCTCTAAGAGACTCAAGAAATTACTCCGCATGTAGCTTAGCTGCCTACCATATGCGGAGCTTCTTCTATGTCAAACCCGACTTCGCTAGAAAAAGATGATTTTGGGGTGGCAGCTTTTTGGTGGAGGAGGAATGAAGGTTTAGGGAGGTATATTATTATATATTCCATGAAAGATGTTTCTCAAATGAAGGCATTGGTAAGTGGATTAGCTAGGAATGAGGATGCTTGGCTTTTGGAGGACAAGGAGACGGGGAATGTTATTGGGTATGTGATAGTAGATATTCCATATGATATATTGAGAATTGGTGAGATTGCCTATGTTATTGCTGAAAGGTATCAGAAGTGTGGATATGCTTATGAGGCGACTAATTATATTGTGAGGAAGTATAATGAAACCAATGTGGCTTCTGGCAAACTGTTGAATAAGCTAGGTTTTCGCATTGAAGCAACTTTGCGAGGGCGTAGAATAGATGGCTTATCAGGGGAAAGAAATAATATGGTGATTTGTTCAATAACAAAAGATGAAGTGAAGTTCTGATTAAAATATGATGTATTTAACACCATGCTTAAATCATTTACCAATTTTATCATAGTGACATTAGCAAAATAGTGATGTAAATGGAGCTGCAATTATGAATGAAGGTTTAATGGAGAGTATTGCAAAGCTAGAACTTGCGATGTTTTTTTGAATTTAATTTGAAAATACTGATTATATAAAGCATAATAAAATAAGATAAAGGAGAATATCACTAGTAGCTTTGTGTATGAAGATGAGCTAGTGATGGCATTTATGGATATAGAACCTATTAACGAGGGCTATGTATTAGTTGTGTCTAAGATACATTATTTGGATATAGAGGAAATACCAGATGAATTGTTGACAACATATTTAATGGGGGGTGCAAAAGAAATTGTAAAAGCACTTAAAAAGGTATATGCACTTGATGGCTATAGTATTATGCAAAATGGTGGGGAATTTAATGACATAGGCCATTTTCATCTCCATATTTTCTTGAGATATAAGGGAGATGGATTTAGTTGGATATGTAGTGAAGAGGGGAAAAATGCCTTTATAGAATAAAGGCAAATATAATAGGAGGATAGATTAGAAATGAATATTAGACATGCAACTCAAAATGATTTAGCGGCTCTTGCGGTTATAGAGGCAGCATCTTATCCGAGTGCGGAGGGTGCTTCAAAAGAAAGTATTAAAGAACGAATTGAGCATTTCTCGGATTGTTTTTGGATTTTGGAAGATGAAAATAAGGAAATAGTTTCTTTTATTAATGGAATGCTTACTGACAAGGAGAATCTTATTGATGAGATGTATGAAAATCCATTGATGCATGATAAAAATGGTAAATGGTTGATGATTTTCTCAGTAGTTACAGATCCTAAATATCGTGGCAAAGGTTATGCGAGTAGGGTGATGAAACGTGTCATCGAGGATATGCAGATGGAAGATAGGACTGGCATTGTATTGACATGTAAAGAAAAGCTGATTGGTTTTTATGGGCAATTTGGATTTAAGAATGAGGGGATATCTGTTTCAACACATGGAGATGTGGTTTGGTATCAAATGCGATTAAAAATGCAAGAGTAATAAAGCATGTACAGAAATTAGGAATAAATATATATAAGTTTAGCTGGTTGTTATATGTAAATATTTAAGGAAGGAGCACAGATAGATTTAATAGGCTTGGCAGATTTGGCAGTTAAACAGTCTACTTGGCTGGATACATTGAAGGTGTTGGTGGAATTGATAGATGAAAGTAGTAACTTTAAGATATTACTTTCTCATAGACCGGAAATGTTCGATATATATGTAAATAGTCAGGTGGATTTGGTGTTTATAGGATATGTTCATGAGGACAAGTGAGACTGCCGTTTATAGGTGGATTAGTTGCAACGAATTAAGGGCTTTTTCCTAAGTTAATAGAAGGCATACATATAAGTGGTGGGACATCTATGGTGATTAGTAGAGGTTTAGGAAATAGCATTATTCCACTACGATTATTGAATAGACCAGAGAGTATTGTAGTGACATTATCAAAGTAGTTAGTTATTGGTTGAAAAAACAAGGGATTTGCATATATTGTGAATATCGTGTATTATTGTTAATTGGATATATAGTTATTGTGTTTGATGCATGGATAGACACAATGGGAGGCAGCATGAACTACAAAATAATTAAAAATATATTGTTTGGGGCAACCGTTACAGGGTTAATTGGTAGTAATATATATTTTATGAATGAAAGTAAAAAGCCAATGTATAATATTGGTATTGGTATGCCGGTAACGGAGGAATGTACGAATCTAGAGCCTAGTGTAAAAAGTAAAGAGGATGCCCATCTAATTGAGATGGCCCTTATTAAAGCCCATTCTATCGAACAGCCGGAAATAAGCAAACATTTGTCTGATGCAACGATGTGGTTAAATGATTGGAAATTGGGTGTATGCTATAGTGTGGTAGATGTATGATTTGAGGACACTAAAGCGATATTTACATTAGGTGGTAGAGGCAGTGAGGCAATTTATAAAGAAACAGTAGGCGGCTTTGGAGATGATGTTTAAAATATACGACATCAGTTAGCAAGTAAAATGGATAGTATCGCAAAAAATGTGATACTATCATTTTTTATATTTAGTTTGAAAATAGTGGGTATATGAAGGATAATAGAGTTATAAAAAGTGGGAGAGTTATGAATTTAAAAATATATTTTCATATGAAAAGAGGGGGAACTATGAAAAAATTAGCGGGAGTAGTGAGTTGTATAGTATGTTTAATGTTTTCAGGATGTAGTGGGAATAGTGTGAGTGTGCTTTGCCCAGATAATGAGACGATGCGAAATCGGTTAGAGGAACAGGGGTATGAAGTAATTGTAACAGAGCCCGTAGAAGAGGGGACTACAGGTACATATCTATCAGCTATAAAAGGGGATGATTATATTGAATTTTATTGGCTTGAAGATGCAGATGATGTAGAAAATATCTCAGATGAGTTGAAGGCGAGACATAATGATTATAGTGAACTTAATAGCATGGAAGACGAATTGGTGAGGATTCCTATGTTTTTTGCAGTACATCAGATGCTATGAAATCAGCTGGAATAGGTGTGAAGCATAATGAGTGGGAGTATGGCAAGAAATAGCATCAATTATGCTAATTTTGTATCCTCTTTCTTTGATATTTATGAAAATAGTTTTAAGTAATAAGAGATTAACAAGCATGCTCTTGGTGATGCCAAGGGCTTTTTTGTATGGATAAGCTTAAAATAAAATTTTTATAAATGCTGTAACGAATGGTCAGGTCATGCGTTTCATAAGTATAGGAGGTGAAAAAAGTTGAAGGAGATAGAGGAAATGTACCGTAGTTATGCAGTGCCTGTGCAGCGTTATATCTTATCTTTATGTGGCAATGAGAGTTTGGCGGAGGATATTACTGCGGATACATTTTATAAGGCCATGAAAAACATAGATCATTTTACAGAAGGCAAACTGCTCACATGGCTTTGTGCCATTGCAAAAAATACATATTTAGATTACGTGAAAAAGAAGGAAAATGCCAATGTGTCTATTTCAGAAGAAATGGAGGAGCAGTTTACAAGTGACCATGATAATGTAGAAGATCGGTATGTAAGAAAAGATGAAAGGCTTCAGTTATACCGCATGATTTATAAATTAGAGCCAGAGCAAAAAGAAGTGGTGTATCTGAGGATTTTTGGAGAACTTTCTTTTAAGGAGATTGGTGAGATATTGGGGAAAAGTGAAAATTGGGCGAGAGTAAATTTTTATCGTAGCAAAAATAGATTAAAGGAGTGGATTGAAAATGAAAAATGAATTATCATGTGCAATCGTTAGAGATTTATTACCTAGTTATATCGATGAATTAGCAAGTACTGAAACTGTAGAAGCTGTGGAAAGCCATTTAAAACAATGCAGGGCATGTCAGCTGACTTATGAAGGGATGAAAGAAGGCAAAGAGGACTATGAAAGGGCAGTGCATAGTCAAAAGACAAATACTTATGTAGAAGCAGAAAAGCAGTTATTAAAAAAAATTAATCATAAGGTTAATAAAAAGGTGAAAAAGGCAGTGGCAGCAGGAATTATAGGTATTGTAGGCACTATAGGTATCATGCAAATACTATTTAATATGCCTTTAAAAACGCTGCCGGTTCATGAGGTCACTGTCAAAGCTTCAGTATATCCTTTAAAAGAAATTGTTACAGGGAAAGAGAAATATGATTCAGTGCATATCTCAAAAGGGGAAGAAGGCGATAAGGTAGAGTACTATAGTATCGATATTCCTGATATGCCAAATAGTAGTGCATCTGTTTCAAAGGAGATGGTAGAAGAGGGTGATTATGTTTCTTATATTACAATGGAAGCACCTTATCTTTTAACAGATGTGGATTGGGGATTTGAAACTATAGATGGTAAGCAGATTATGTATGTAAAAAGTTTTAAAACCACTTTACTAGGCAATAAGGCAGCTAGTCAAAATATGATTATGCCAATATTGCAATTCAAAAAGATTGATCGGATTATTTATACAGGGGAAGCCGGTACACAAGAAATTTTGTGGCAAAATGAAGCTAAATAAATTATCAGATTATGCCCTAATCTTCATGTCTAGTAACTGGAGATTAGGGCATAATTTATAATGAATTATTATCATGGTTTGAAAATAATGTTAAACTCTGGCGCCTTCTATGTGTAAAAATCGGGCTTGATGAAATTTATAAGCAGCAAGTGGCTTAGAATAGACATCTACAGAATGAGTGGCAATAAATATTTCATTATAAGTAAAGTTACCTGTAGAAAGGACAAAGAGGCTGTGGTAAAAACGATTAGAAGCATCTCCAAGCTGAACAATATCCCCAGGTACTAGCTCAGTAATATTGACCTTACTGGCAAAGGGACCTGCCTTTTATTGCTAGTTAAGAATCTAAAGAGAAAGTTCACACTAGTCCAAGCCGGTGCCCGATTATACATACTGCTATAGTACCAACCAAGATCCTTGGTATAATTCATCATACCACATCCAGCATACAAGCATTGAGAGATAAAGTTGGTACAATCCCCACCAATGCCATTAAAATTGCCAAAGGCCGGATTACGTTTCATAGCCCACTTAGTGGCATAAGCTAAGGCTTTATCACGATTATAATTGTTGGTATAAGTAGAACTCATGCGCCACCTCTTTCTATGCAACTTATCATGTTTATACATATGCATCGTCTTTAGAAAATATATATCACAATACAATCAAAAATTCATAAATTCACATAAAAGACTTGAAAAATAAATAAAAAAATCCTATAATAAAAGATATAGTGCTGGCATAACTCAGTTGGTAGAGTAGCTCATTCGTAATGAGCAAGTCGCGGGTTCGAGTCCCGCTTCCAGCTTTTATAAAAAGTTTATGGGGATAAATCTAGAAGAGAAAATAGATTTACAGTATAGTTTACAGTGAAATATTAGTGAGTATAAGAGAACTTAAGTGTAGCCTTTACATTTAAGTTCTTTGTTATTTAACGGAAGAAGTGGGTGAATAGGAGATGTTTAATAATTTTAGATTTAATAGTAAAGATTTATGTCTATGTAATAGTGGGAAAACATATTTTAAATGTTGTGTAAAAAAGCAGGATAGAGAGTTAAAAAATGAAAAACAAAAATCATCTCAACGAAATTGCAGATTATTTCAGATAGTATATGGGAGTTTATTCACTATGTATTAGATGGTTTTGTAGTTATTTATTTAGGACTTATCTTGCGTTCTGTTATTAGTAACTTAGAAAATGAGGGGGTTTATTCGATTCATTTATTAGTAGCCCTTGCAATTGTCATTTATTTAATGACAATTGGTGTAAGGTTTTCTTGCAGCCAGTGAAGTTTCATATTACCAATAGCAGCCGTAAGAAGCGTATAGAAGGGGCTATGATTTATGCCCTTAGTGCCGTTCATGGCACAGTGACACTTTTAATTGCCGTATCTATTCCGGTTTTAGTGAATCATCCAGAGATGCGTTTTTTAAGACAAGAAATGATTTTAGTTGTAAGCATTATTATTTTACTCAGCATCATTGTACCAAGTATTGCCTTTCATATGATGCTGCCGAAGAAACAAAAGCGTATCTCACCAGAAGTATTTGAAGAAGTAAAAAAAGAAGTGATTTACTATGCCATCTTTGAACTTGAACGTACTTATGGGAAGAAGGATGAGAATGTAAGAGCAGTAACAAATATTTTAAGAAAGCAGCTAGCTTATCTTAAAAAGTCTCACTTTAACTCTGTGCCTCGTGATGAAATTGAAAAATTACTTATGAAAGCTACAGAAATTGAGTTGCAAGCAGTTGAAAAATTAGTTCAAGAAAGGAAAATTTCAAGGTACAATGGGAGATTTTATCAAACTTATATCATACATACCAATAAAAATGATATCATTGCCAAGCTGATTCACCTCCGCTTATCATTTATTCACTTTAAAATGGAGAGAAATATTGGTAAGAATTCAAATAAACAATTAGAAGACAAATATCAAATTTTAAAAGACTTGAAAATTGCCAAACATTATGATTGTAATGCGGTTTTAGATTATTTTAAAGAAGAAATGAATAATGAGAATTATGAAGTTGTTGCTTTCGTGAAGAAGTATTATAAGAAGAAAAATGGAAATGAAATTAATGAGTTTAATACAGATAGTAAAAAAGCCATTAAGAAGTACATTTCTAAGGCATTTCGAATACAACATATTTTCATTCAAGACCAAATTGAAAGGGGCTTAATCTCACCAGCTTTAGGTGATGAGTTAATCGAAAGTTTATCGTATGATGAAATGATTTATTATAAGTCTTTAGACTAAGTCTATGGCGTAAATATAAAGAATAAGCTGCTGTGAAATAATAAGTTTTGAAGCAGCTTATTTTATAGGTATACTTAAATATGACAAAAATTGCTAAAAGTCTATGGTATAATGAGGGCATAAAATTTAGGCTTAATATATAAGGAGAGGATGGCATGATTGGGGGAGTGTATTAATCATCTTATTGTGTTTATATATTGCCAAGCATATTGTGCCAATAGACTATTATAAAGATATAGGAAGATATATTAAGCGGCATAAAAAATATGATATACTCATTATTTTAGGACTAGGCACATTAATTACTAATTGGCGATATATATATATAATTAGTGAGAAACTAAAGGAGGCGGATAGTCGCAACTATCTTTTTGGTATACCCATCATTTATATTGTTTTGTGTATACTGCTTTATACAGGGGAAAAGAAACGTATCACGCCTATAGAGATTAAAAAGTGTTATTACATATTCGTATTAATCATTGATGTATGTATTATTAACTGTGTTGATTTTAAAACTTTTCATGTCAATAATTTCTTTGGGGTACCAGATGAATTGTTTATTAGTGGCCTTATAAGCATTATTGTATTTGTGGCGGCTTTGATTTTGGATTTATTGATTTTATCCGGAGCAGCTATTAAAGAAATTAACTTTGCAGGGGCTACTTTTGTAAAAGAGGACATCAAAAAAAACATTGAGGAAAATGCTAGTAATGTACAAGTACTTATCGAAAAGATTGATGCAGAACATGAAATCTTACAGCGCTTTGAAGAGTATATGAGAAGTATGCAAGTGGTGGAAAAATTGCAGAATGCCTTTGAGACTTTTGATTGGGGCGAAGAATTTAAAATGTTAGCTCAGTATTATTGTGAGGTGCAGAAAAAGCAGATTACAGCAGAATGCATTGAGCTGGGAGAAAGTACAAATTTAAGAAAAGAGCTTTTAATACGTTATGATCTTTCTAATATGTTGTGTGAAAGGGTATGCAGAAGTATAATGGGCAATAAATCTTTTTTATCCCAGGAGGTGAACAGTTCTTATTTGTACCTTATGAAACCACTTACTGTGTGGATAAAATGATTATTGTTTTAAGAGGCAGACAGGATATATTTGAAATCGAGCAGCGTTTCATTTTAAATATTTTTAAGCGATTTGAAGATTACATTATACCAGTAATAGCGGAATTGCCTGAAGAATAAAATAATTATTGTGTTGAGCTTTAAATGGTATTATTATATAAGCATACAGGAGGTGACACTTATGAAGGAGAACAAGGAAACTAGAAGATTGGCAATTGAAAAAGCTAAAGAAGCTCAAAAAATGGGGGCGTGGGGATTAAAACAGCTGGTTTAACAAATAAACATGATCCAATAGTAAGTGCGTCTAATAGAACAAATAGAATTCTAAGAAGTATATAGAATAAAAATATAAGAGATAAATCGAAACAGTATACTTTTTGTAAAGTAAGGCATACTATAATAATATCAGTGCCTATAGGATGGTATTATTATGAAGTTATCTAGAAATGAAGTGATTCAATTAGCGAAAAGCCTTAAGGTTAAGGGTGGGGTAGGCACTAAGTTTGTGGCACTATCAGGCTTAAAGAATGATGCCTTATATCAGACATTACGACAAGGCGAAAAGTTAATGAAAAATATATAATTGCTAACATAAGTAAATAATTAAGTAGATAGACAAGACAAAAAGTGCAAGATATAGAAGGTATATCTTGCACTTTTTTTATGTTATCACGTTAATATATTTAATGGGTAGATATAAACAAATAGGATACAAATAAGTAGTTGAATGTATTTATAAGAGGGAAATGATGATTGAAAATAAAAAAATTAAAATAAAAAACTTATATAGTACATAAATTTACTCATATATATAGAAATAATTTAAATAAAATATTATATAAAATAGACAATAAAAAGGAAAGTGAAGTTAAATTTGTGCATGAGACAAAAACGGTTGTTTTAAAATGGAAAACAACTGTTTTTAATTTGAAGTTAAATTTGGTTAAATAAAATAGTTTAATTATGTTGACAAATGACAAATAATTATATATTATTCCATATATAGCAGCGGCCTGTGGCATAAATTGCACATATTTTGTAGAATTTATGTCATAAAGGAAGAAATATGGGAGGGGAACTTATGAAAACTAGATTAACACGTTTACTTAGCGTACTGTTACTTGGCACAATGGCACTTACAGGTTGTGGCAGCAACGGCGCAGGAGCAGGAACAAATGAAACAGCAGTATCAGCGAATGCTGGTGACTTAAAAATTGCAAAATTAATCTCTGGTGGTGAACCTGGTTCATTACATCCAGCTTTATCACAAGGAACTCATGAGTCAATTATCTTAGATCATATTTTCGAAGGACTTATGAAGAGAGATGAAAATTCAGAAACAGTATACGGTATGGCAGAAAGCCACACAGTAAGTGAAGATGGACTTACATATACATTTAAAATTCGTCCAGATGTAAAATGGTCAAATGGTGACCCAGTAACAGCTAAAGACTTTGAAGTAGCTTGGAAATATGTACTTGATCCTGATACAGGTTCTAACTATGCTTTCCAACTTTATTACTTAGAAGGTGCTGAGGAATACAATACTGGTAAAGGATCAGTAGATGAAGTAGGGGTTAAAGCATTAGATGATACAACATTAGAAGTTAAACTTAAATTACCAACAAGTTACTTCTTACAATTATGTGCATTCTATACATACTACCCAGTTAACTCAAAACTTCAAGAAGAACAAGGTTCAGAGTGGTCACACAATGGTGATACATTCGTAAGTAATGGACCATTTAGCGTGAAAGCATGGAACCATGATGAAAGCGTAGAACTCGTTAAAAATGAAGAATACTACAATAAAGATGCTGTGAAACTTGATGGTGTAACATTCTACATTTCAGAAGACTTAAATACACAATGGCAAATGTATCAAAATGGTGAAATTGACATCAACTACGATTTACCAGCAGACGTATTAGGACAATTAAATGCACAAAACGATCCAGAACTTAAAATCGTACCAGAGCTTGCAAATTACTTCTATCGTTTTAATACACAAGAAAAACCATTTAATAATGTAAAAGTACGTAAAGCATTATCTATGGCAGTTGATCGTCAACTTATCATTGATGAAGTTACACAAGGTGGACAAATTCCAGCATATGCAGTTGTACCAGGAAATATCCCAGATGCAGATGAAACAGTTGATTTTAGAGAAAATGGTGGTGACTTTATTAAAGAAGATGTAGAAGAGGCTCAAAAACTTTTAGCTGAAGGTCTTGCTGAAGAAGGTATGAGCAGCTTAGACTTCACAATTCTTTACAACACACATGAAAATCATAAAAAAGTAGCTGAAGCGATTCAACAAATGTGGAATGAAAACCTTGGTGTAAATGTATCTCTTGAAAACGTAGAAATGAAAGTTAAAGTAGATAGAGAACATAAATTAGATTATGACGTATCAAGAGCAGGATGGGTTGGTGACTATATTGACCCTAATACATTCTTAGATATGTATACATCTTGGAGCTCTCAAAATGATACAGGTTGGACATCAGACAAATATGATGAACTCATTACAAAAGCAAGTGCTGAAATCGATCCAGTAGCTCGTATGGGTTACTTACATGAAGCGGAAGCATTAATTATGGAAGATATGCCTATCATGCCACTTTACTTCTATACAAGAGGTATTACAACAAAACCATACTTAACAGGTGTGACAAAAGCAATCAATCGTGACGTAAGCTTAATTTATGCAGATATTAACCAATAATGATTAATTGAATGATAAGTTTGTAGTAAGTTGCTGTTAAATTTAATAGGCAACTTATTGCAGTTACGGATACGTGTGGAGAAGAGACGAGGAGGTTATTTATGCTTGGATTTATATTAAAGCGCATAGGGTTAGGAATCATTACATTATGGGCGATTATTACAATTACATTTTTAATTATGCATAACATTCCTGGTGATCCGTTTGCCAGTGAAGGGAAAATGACACAATCAGTTTATGATAACTTAATGGCACACTATAATTTAGATAAACCATTAGGTGAACAATATTTAATCTATTTAGATAATGTAGCACATTTAGATTTAGGACCATCTATTACAAGTAAAACAAGAACAGTTAATGATTATATTGGTGAGAACTTCCCAGTATCAGCACAACTTGGGATTGTAACCTTTATATTTGCCCTTGTGATTGGGATTTTATTAGGTGTAGTTGCAGCCCTTAAACGTAATCAGTGGCCAGATACTTATGTACAATCATTGCTATTATCGGGATTTCTATACCAAGTTTTATCTTATCTACATTACTTATTGATGTGATTGCACTTAAATGGAAACTTGTACCAACATCAGGTTGGGGGAGTCTTAAAAATGCTCTTTTACCAGCTTTAGCTATGAGTATGATGCCTATTGCACATATTGCCAGAATGATGAGAAGTACAATGTCAGAAGTACTTGGACAAGATTACATTCGTACAGCGAAAGCAAAAGGTTTATCACAAAGCAAAATTATTAGAAGACATGCCCTTCGTAATGCATTAATCCCAGTTATTACAGTAGTGGGAACAACATTTGCAAACATTGTAGTAGGAAGTTTCGTTGTAGAAAATATTTTTAGAATCCCTGGGATTGGAAAATACTTTGTGCAATCTATTACAAATAGGGATTATCCAGTTATTTTAGGAACAACTATTTTCTATAGTGTGATTTTAATTAGTGTTTATATTATCGTAGATATTTTATACGTAGTCGTAGACCCTCGTATTCAATTAGTATCAGGTTCTAAAAAAAGCTGGTTTAAAAAGAAAAAAGCAGAAGAACAAGTTAGTGATTGGGGGATTTAAGCATGCATGAAGAATTTGAATTAACAGCAGACTTATTTGAACGTGTGGAAACAGACCTCAAAGAAGCAGAAGCTATTAAAAGACCTAGTTTAACATATTGGAAAGATGCATGGCGTCGTTTAAAAGAAAATAAATTAGCCATGTTTGGACTGACACTTATTGTAGTGCTTATATTACTTGCAATCTTTGCACCTATTTTAAGTCAGTATTCTTATGAAACACAATCTCTTAAAGAACGTAATTTAAAACCAAGTGCAGTCCACTGGTTTGGAACAGACAGCTTAGGCCGTGATCTCTGGACTAGAGCATGGTACGGTGCACGTATTTCCTTAACAGTAGGTTTCGTAGCTACAGCTATTCAGTTTATAATTGGTGCCATCTATGGTGGGATTTCTGGGAGCGTTGGTGGATGGATAGATAGTTTAATGATGCGTATAGCAGAAATCTTCTACAGTATTCCATATATGCTTATTGTAATCTTAATGATGGTTGTATTAGATCCAGGTTTAGTACCTATGATCATTGCATTGGTAGCCACAGGTTGGATTGGAATGGCTAGACTCGTTAGAGGACAAGTACTCCAACTCAAAGAACAAGATTATGTTAAAGCTTCAGAAGCTTTAGGCGGTGGTATGCTTTGGAAACTTAGAAAACACCTTATCCCAAATACAATGGGACCTATCTTAGTTGATTTAACATTATCCGTACCAAGTGCGATTTTCGCAGAAGCGACACTTAGTTTCTTGGGACTTGGTATTTCAGCGCCTATGGCAAGTTGGGGATCTATGGCAAATGATGCTTTAACAGGACTCTTCACAGGATGCGGCTATCAACTCTTATTCCCAGCTTTACTCATTTCATTAACCATGTTTGGCTTTAATGTATTTGGAGATGGCTTAAGAGATGCATTAGATCCACAGTTAAGAAAGTAAGCGGAGGTAGAGGATATGACAGCAGAAACATTATTAAAAGTAGATAATTTAAAAGTTTCTTTTAAAACATATGCTGGGGAAGTACAATCTGTGCGTGGCATTAACTTTGAAGTGAAAAAAGGTGAATGTTTAGGAATTGTAGGTGAAAGTGGCTGTGGTAAAAGTGTTACTTCACAAGCTATCATGCAGCTTTTAAAAACACCTCCTGCTATGTATAAAGAAGGCAACATTGTCTTTGAAGGGGAAGACCTTTTAAAGAAATCAGAAAAAGAGATGCAAAAAGTACGTGGCAATAGTATCAGTATGATTTTCCAAGATCCTATGACATCTCTTAACCCTACACAAAAAATCGGAAAACAAATCGCAGAAGTTTTAAGAGAACATAAAAATATTAGTAAAGCAGAAGCTTATGCAGAAGCTGAAAAAATGCTAGAACTTGTGTCTATGCCAGAACCTAAAAAGAGAATGAATCAATATCCACATGAATTCTCAGGTGGGATGAGACAACGTGCTATGATAGCTATGGCCCTTGCCTGCCGTCCTAAACTCATCATTGCCGATGAGCCAACTACAGCGCTTGATGTAACTGTTCAAGCACAAATCTTAGAGTTACTTCAAAAAGTGCAAAAAGAAATCGGTATGTCAATCATTATGATTACACATGACTTAGGTGTAGTGGCTAAAATGTGTGACCGTGTAGCTGTAATGTATGCAGGGCAAATCGTAGAACAAGGCTCAGTAGAGGCTATCTTCAATCGCCCATCGCATCCATATACAAAAGGACTTTTAAGTGCTGTACCTAGTATGGAAATGGATCGCAGCAAAGCCCTTACTACTATTCCTGGTACACCTCCAGATTTATTTGCACCACCAGCAGGATGCGGTTTCTATGCAAGATGCAATAAAGCGATGAAAGTCTGTCAGAATCATATGCCACAAATGCAAATGATTGATGGAGAACTCACATCAGCATGTTGGCTTAATCATCCTATGTGCCCAGCACAAAATAGAAATGACTAGGGGGGAAGTACAATGGCACAACAAGAAGTATTATTAAAAGTTGAAAACGTTAAAAAACATTTTAATGTAGGCGGCGGCACACTGAAAGCAGTGGATGGCTTAAGCTTTGATTTATATAAAGGAGAAACTTTAGGACTTGTAGGCGAAAGTGGTTGTGGTAAATCAACTGCTGGACGTGCAGTACTTCGGTTATATGAACCAACAGAAGGCAAAGTAACTTTCGATGGGGTAGATGTATATAGTTTACCTAAGAAAAAGTTAAAAGAACTTCGTAAACAAATGCAAATTGTATTCCAAGATCCTTATGCTTCATTAAATCCGAGAATGACAGTAGAAGATATCATTGGAGAAGCCTTAGATATTCATAAGCTTGCTAAAGGCCCAGCCCGTCATAAACGAATTGTAGAATTACTTAACCTTGTAGGTTTAAGTGAAGAACATGCTTCTAGATTCCCGCATGAATTTAGTGGTGGGCAAAGACAACGTGTCGGTATCGCCAGAGCTTTAGCTGTAGAACCTAAGTTTATCGTATGTGATGAACCAATTTCTGCCCTAGACGTTTCAATTCAAGCCCAAGTTGTGAACTTACTTAAACAATTACAAAATGAAATGGGACTTACATATTTATTCATTGCTCACGATTTATCAATGGTAAAATATATCTCAGATAGAATCTTAGTAATGTATCTAGGACAAATGATGGAGCTTGCTGAAAGTGAAGAACTTAATGATAATCCATTACATCCGTATACACAATTCCTCTTATCAGCTGTACCTATTCCAGATCCAGGCGTTGAGAAAAATAGAGACAGAATTCGTGTAGAAGGTGAGATTCCAAGTCCAATTGATCCACCTAACCTCTGTCCATTCTGCACAAGATGTCCTAAAGTACATGATAAATGTAAACAGTCAAGACCAGAGTGGAAAGAAGTGAAACCAAATCATTATATAGCTTGTCATTTATTTGACTAAGCGGTTTTTAAATGGAGCTATACCTAGTATTTAGGTATAGCTTATTTTTGTAGAACAAATGTAAAAGGTTATAAACTATATTCATAATATTAAGATGATGCATTATGATAGAAAAAGAATATCATAGTCGTTAACTTAAGACTAAGTTTTTCCGGTAACAATTAGTTGTTCTAGATAACACTCTATTTTAGAATAGGTGGTTTGTCTTAAACGTTTTTCATGCAAAGCCAACCTTCCTATCCTTTGAATTAAGTTAGAAAACGTCTCGTAAGTATGTAGTGTGATTCTTTTTAGTGTATAGAATTGAGATAAGTCTACAAGTAGTAATGCATAAAATCTTTGCATACTTACGCCTCTCCCCTGATTCTTAAGCATGGTTTGATCTATACCATCATAAAGTGGCATTGTAAGTAATGCTCCTAGAAGTTTCCCATAAAGAATTGCTTCTATATATTTAGTTTTACCTACATGCATTTTATCTAGGGAAAGGGTGCTTTTTACAACCTTAAAAAGAAGTTCTATTTGCCATCTTATACGATAAAGCTCTGTAATAATAGATGTATTAAGGATTTCTTTGATGATGTTAGTAATCATAAGATTCCAATGTAAAAGCTGACGCTTATGTGAGTCAATATCTTCACCATTTTTATTGAATTTATTACTGGAAAATTTTATTTATAAGTTAACGCTTATGCCAACAAGCTATAAAGGAAAAGATGTGTGTCAGATTGTGATGAATTTAAAAACGCTTCAAGGAAAAGTGATAGATGTTAATAGAAAAGTGCAATTAGCAGTTGATTGTGAAGCAATATTACACAAACAGTTTATTATTAACTTTAGAATTTGTAGATAGTAGTGAAAATTTAAAACATGATTATTCAATTGTAGTTGTTACAAAAGATGGTAAAAAATTATTACATAAAAAGGCTGCTGGTATTTCAAAGGATCATACAACCTTCGTATATAATATTTTTGATGTAAAAGAGCAAATTCAAAAGATTATAATTGGTGGCGAGGATATTAAAATAAATAAAATATGGGACAGCCTGAAATGAACCAACATATAGTATAGTGAGGTCATTTATTTGACCACAATACTATATGGAGGGTGAAAAATGGCATATACGAGAGCGCAGTTTATCAAGATTGTTGCACCAATAGCTAAAGCAGATAGTGAGAAGTCTCATATATTAGCAAGCCTTACAATTGCTCAAGCCATACTAGAAAGTGCAGATGGCAACAGTACTTTGGCTACAGAGGGGAAAGCTTTATTTGGCATTAAGGCATCTAGTGGTTGGCGGGGTAAAGTGTGGACAGGAAGAACTGTGGAATATTATGATGAAAATCGGACAGTTATTACAGCTGGATTTAGAGCATATGATAGCTGGAAAGAAAGCATAGAAGATCATAGCAAGTTTTTAACGAGCAAGAGCCACTATGCAAAAGTAGTAGGAGAAAAGGATTATAAAAAGGCTTGTCTTTATATTTATGAAGCAGGTTATGCTACAGACCCTAACTATACTCAAAAACTCATCAGCCTTATTGAAGCCAATGATTTGACCAAGTATGATACCACGGAGGAAGTAGAATATACAAACACTATTGACGAACTGTTATTTAAAGCTGTAAGTACTATCATTAAATCAGGCGTTTCTTTAGAATTTAATAGATGGAAGCATAAAGATTTAATGATTCTCAAAAATGTACCAGCACTTGTTTGTAGGTTGACAAGGAAAAAGACATATGAGGAAGCCATTAATAGACTTGTGGAGCAACAAATCATTACGCAAAGGAGCTTATGGGATAAGAAAACTTATAAGCGTGAACATATACGTGCGCTTCTAATTAAGTATGCAGCTTATCTCACAGCGCAGAAGAAAGAAAGTTAATCATTATATTTATAATAAAAAAGCCAATCGTTTAAGCAGGATATCTTGGGGAGTGCCGCTTAAACGATTGGCTTTTTGTTGTGACAGGTTAACTGAGGTTAGTCAGCTTTGTGCGTTATAAATAACGCATGTCACGGTTGTGTACGTTAGAATATTTGTTGGAATATTTGTTGGAATATTTGTTTATGAAACTTTGTTTGATAAAAATTTAAGGTAATTTTATGTTTAAATGTTCTTGCGAACATTTGTTCGGTTTACTATATTAATATAGCATATATAATTTGAAAGTTCAAGGGTTTTTTTTAAAAATTAAAAATGCTGTAATTTACTTTGTTGAAATAGGCATACTTCAGGCGATAAAACAAATACTAAAGAAAAATATATTTCGAGAAGGAGAACATATGGCGAAACCTGGATACTTTGTAATTGTGTCGCATTGTTTATTAAACCCTGCTATAAGGGTTCATGTTGATGTATTAGGATGTAGATTTACATTAGCAGCGAAAGTATGTGAGTATTTATTGGATAAAAATATAGGTGTGATTCAATTGCTGTGCCCAGAGTTTACTGCAATGGGATATTGGCACAATTCACAAGGCAGCCCAACATGCAATTCACTGGGGGCAAACATAAGCTGAATCGTTATAAAACAGAATCCATGGAAGAAGCCCAAATTAAAGAAAGTATGAAGTCCGAGCGCATCGTAGCATTTTTTAATGCATTAGATGATTTGTTAGGTATTCCAAAAGCTTACTGTGAAGATTATACGAAGTAAAATAAAAAGGTTGTTTAAATAGAAAAGAAGACATCATGTTTTCCATGATGCCTTCTTTTTGAGTATTGCATTTGCACATTGAAAAGGATGAAATGTATTGTTAGTAAGATGATAAACTATTATTAATGATTTGTCAATAATAATGATAATTGATATCAAGTATATTTTCAAGAGGGGGGCATAAACAAACTAGGTAAATAATATATTTAATATAAAATAATTCTCATTATGGAGGGTAAAAATTATGGCAAAAAGTAAGAGAGGCAAAGCTTTAAAACGAGATGGATACGGTAGAGGCACTTGTCCGGTATGTCATAGGCCTAGGGTGAAATTGGGATGGGAAGTTAAGAAGGGTACGACTAAGATAAAAGTTTGTAAAATCTGTAATGCGCACATCTTAAATAGTAAAGAAACAGTAAGCTGAAAATTATATTTCAATCTTAGCAAGATATGGTATAATTAAAAAAAGCGTTCTGATCATTTCATAACTATAGAAAAAAAGGACATGATATATACATAGAAGCTTTGAAACATTAGAGTCTAGGAGGAACAACTATGTCAACACCACATAATGCAGCAAAACCAGGTGATATTGCAGAAACAGTCTTATTACCAGGAGACCCATTAAGAGCGAAATTTATTGCAGATAATTTCTTAGAAGATGTTGTACAATATAATACAGTAAGAAATATGTTTGGTTATACAGGAACATACAAAGGAAAAAGAATTTCTGTTCAAGGAACAGGAATGGGGATGCCATCAATCGGGATTTATTCACATGAATTAATCCATGTTTATGGATGTAAAAACCTTATCCGTATTGGTTCAGCAGGAAGTATGAGCGCAGATCTTCCACTTCGTCATATTGTATTTGGTATGGGGGCATGTACTAACTCGAACTATGCTGTACAATATAACTTACCAGGAACATTTGCAGCGACAGCTAGTTATGAACTTTTAGAAAAAGCAGTAGAAAAAGCTAAAGAAGTAGGAGTACCTTACCGTGTAGGTAACATCCTTTCTTCAGATATCTTCTACAATGCAGATAAAACAACCACTGAAAGATGGTCAAAAATGGGTGTTCTTGCAGTAGAAATGGAAGCAGCAGCACTTTACATGGAAGCAGCAGCTGCTGGTGTAAATGCTTTAGCAATGGTAACAATTTCTGATAACCTTATCACAGGTGAAGAAACAACAGCTGAAGAAAGACAAAATACATTTACACAAATGATGGAAATCGCATTACAACTCGCATAATTATAAGAGATTTGTATAAAGAAGGTGCCGTAGATTTTACGGCACCTTCTTTATAATTTAATTGATTTTATTGAAATGAATACGATTGCGGCCTAAGTCCTTGCAAATATAAAGATTTGAATCGGCTCGGTTGATGGCTTCTTTTAGGGTAAGGACTTCATTATATTTAATATAAGCACCTAAGCTGGCGGTGACGGAGGTAACGATATCATCATCGATAATAGGCGTTTGTTCAATGGTATAGCGAATAGATTCAAGACACGTTTCTACACTAGTAGGGTTTGTAAAATCTTTGAAGAAGATGATAATTTCTTCACCACCATAACGGGCTGCAATATCTATAGGACGTATATTATCTTTAATGATTTGAATAACTTTTTTTAAAACAATATCACCAAAGAGGTGGCCATAAGTATCATTGACTTTTTTGAAACGGTCAATATCAATCATGGCAATTGTATAGTTTTGTGTATCAATGTCTTTATAAGTGCTGAGTGTATCAAAGAAATAACGTTTATTAAAAATACCTGTTAAACCATCTAAATTGGCAGTTTCACGGATTTTATTATAAAGCAGATTATTTTCAATGGAGACACTAATATGGGATGCTAATGAAGATAAAAGAATGGTATGCTGGGCTGAAAAATAGTTTTTTTCTTCATGGGCAATAATAATAAAACCTAATAGTCTTTTTTTGAGAGTAATTGGTACACCTAAGCATGAAAAGACAGGAGGTGTCTCTTTAACAGCCTCATAAATAGGTGTTTCATTATTGATAATAAAGGGTTCTTCTTGATGACGCATAATGAGATCTTTCTCAGCCTCAATAGATGGAAAAGAGAATGTAGAAGGTGTGGCAGAGAGATAATCCCCATTTTTTTTAGATATATGGTAGCATATTTTGCGCCAAAGACTCCAATGAGTGTATCAGCGATTAAAGGATAAAAGTCTTCGGTTTTGATATATTGATTCACATATTGGCTAACGGCCAGTAGGTTAGTAAATACATTAAGTTTTTCTTCTAAGGTGGTAATTCTAGTGGAAAGATTGGCAATAGTTTGTTCTGTGAAATATTGATATTTCTCAAATGCTGCGTTATCCATATAACTCCTCCTTGTAAAGTTGAGTAGGTTATTATTTTTAATAAATTAATTATAAAAAATGTTTTTAGAGGAGTGCTCTAAGTTTCTTTTTTGCATGATATGTATATTTGTAATATAAAAAATAACGATGATGTTTTTTGTAGATATAAGATAGGTTGAAATAAGTTTGTAAATCATCAGGAAAAGCCTTATGAAGTGATTTATAAATAGCAATGGCTTCTTCATAATGTTTGAAACGAGTATGGCATTCTGCTAAATCCATTAAATAATGTTTGTTATTAGGTGCGAGTTCATTGGCTTTTTCAAGGGCTTTTTGTGCTTCTAAGTATTGAGCTTGTTCCATCAAAATAAGTCCTAGATTATGATAAGCTAAGGCATTTTCAGGTTCTAAAGCTATGAATTCCATATAAGTTAAACGTGCTTTGATAAGGTTACCTAACATATGATAAGAATAAGCTTTGAGATAAATAATATCTGGTGAAAAAACTTTAGTTTTATGAATGAGTTCACAATAGCTAATACAAAGTTTGTGATGATCTTGGATGCTAGCTTTTTGAGCTAAATGCGTTAAGGATTTACGTGGATGATATAATAAGTCTTTATATTCAAGTGCAAGACAATAAGGCAAGTGGATACTTTCTAAAAGAAGTGTTAAGCGGGCTAAATCAAGGTCGTGTATTTTTTGATAATAATCTATAAAGCGGCAGACCAAATATAAAGATGCATTTTTAAATAAATATTCTAATTGAGTTATAATAAATTGGCTACAACGTTCTGTAAGATTTAAAGTATAAAGCAATTTCATCTTTTGATAAATATAAAAAGGTGCGTTGTCGCTAATAATAATAGCTGTATCCATAGATTGAATAGCTTCTTCGGTATTTCCATTGCAAGTAAAGTCTAGAGATTTTTTAAAATAGATTTGTGGTAAAAAATCTCTAGAAATAATAGAGTCTTCCATGCTAGACCTCCTTATCAAAAAAAATGAATTGAAAGATTTTTCAAATAAATATATTAATATTGTAATCCAAAAAGGAATCTTGTACAATATTAATAGGAAAAAAAAGTAAATAAATGATGGAAAAAAGCAGTTAAATTTAAGGAGATTTTATGCAGACACAAATTCAAATATTACAATTCTTAGAAAGTATTCGTGTGGAGCCAATTACTTCTTTGATGATTGTGATTACAATGATGGCAGAAACACTGTTTCTCTCAATTATTACCATGATTTTATATTGGTGTGTTGATAAAGAAAGAAGTAAACGGCTTAGTTTTATGATTTTTTTCAGTACAGGGGTAAATGGTATTGTTAAAAATATTATTAAAATGTCAAGGCCATTTCAAGTTGGTGTCGTTTCACCTATTCGTGCCCATACAGCAACCGGTTATTCATTCCCAAGTGGGCATACACAAGCAACTACAAGCTTTTGGGTAAGCAGTATGATTATCCTAAGGAAGAAGCCGGTAGTGATTTTAGGGAGTATTTTCATTGCCCTTACAGGGATTTCAAGAATGTATCTAGGGGTTCATTGGCCAATGGATGTGGTGGGTGCTTTAGTATTTGGGATTGCTAGTGTTTTAGTAGCTAATAGTCTCATTGATGAGAAGGGTAAGATTACAAGATGGAATGTCATAGGTTCAAGTATAGCATTTATCATCATGCTTATTTTAGATATAGATGGTGATTTATATAAGACAGTGGCAAGTATATGGGGATTTGCATTAGGCGCATTTATTGAGCAGGAGTATATTGAGTTTAAACCAGTACAACCAAGATGTATTCAAATCGTTAAAGTGGTGTTTGGACTTGTCGTAGTATTTGTAATTCAAATAGGTTTAAAAAAGATGTTCCCAGCCTATAAAGTTTTTCATATGATTCGTTATGCACTTGTGATGCTTTGGATCACAGCAGGTGCCCCATATTGCTTTAAAGAGTTTTTAAAACAAGAAGAATAAAAGAAGGATGCTCCGTTTAAACTAATACATACAACGAAGAAAGTTTAACTTGTATGATAAAAGGAGTAATTCAAATGATGAATATGAGTATTCATTGTGATGTAACGGAATGTAAATATCACGATAAGACTGAGAAATACTGTACACTTAATGCGATAAGTATACAGCATGAAAAAAATAAAGATGGAACTTACAAAGGAGAAGCAGATTGTGCTTCTTACGAGAGAGAGTAACTCAAATGGCCGGCGGCTGCCTTTAGACACGCCTAGCTACACATTATGTAATCTGTGCTGTACTAAACTTTTACTAAGTGCAGCAACAGATTACTCCACAGGTAGACTAGTCGTTTCTAGAGGCAGCCACCCTCATTTTCGATAAAGAAAAAAGTTAATGTTTCCATCATGATAAATGATGCGATTGGCATACATAGCAGAGTTAGAAATATATATAGTGTATAAGGAGCTATCCACTAAGTTGATGTGGGGAGCTTTTTTTATGGGGTAGTCTAAAGTGTGTGGGGGGGACATATGATATAGGAATAGGGGGTGAAGGTATGAAAGACTTGGGAAACAAGATTATTACGCGGGTATTATATGCGATTATTATTGTGTTTTTTATTGAGATTATACAAACTGGTTATCATTATTATAAAGGGCCTATATGGGCGGCGGAAAATTATGTGAAGGCTGTGGAGAAGGGGGAGTATGAAAGGGCGTATAAAAGTTTAAGTTATGACAGTTTAAATCAGGATGTAGACGCGCAGAAAATGATTGCTTATTATGGGCAAACTTATAAGAAACTGCTTCAAGCACAGTTAGTAGGAAAGGTGCAGTTTAAGGGGAGTAATAAAGCAGTATGTAAGGCAGTTTATACATATGGCAATAAAAATGAAGAGGTGCAGCTAGAACTTGTAAGAAGCCAAAAAAGGTGGGAAATTATTAATCCTTTTAAAAGTGAAAGTATTACTATTTATGCGCCATCAATGGCCAAGGTATATATTAATGGTCAAAGGCTTACAGATAGGCAGGATGGTAAGTTTGTGGGCAGTGGTTTCTTGCCAGGAGAGTATGTATTACAAGTTATTATGCCAAAGAAAGAATACAAGAACTATACACAAATGCTTAAGGTGCCAGAACAAAAGGAAGTTATAGTGCCTTATGATATGATGAGTGTTAGTGTCAAAACCGTAAGGGGAATGGAGGTAAGCTTAGACCGGCTGAGTAAAAAGGTAAATAAGTCCAAGGTAACCTTTGGAGACCTTTTGCCAGGAGAATATACATTATGTATCAAAAGCCCTTATAAGGTTATAACACCTATTATAGAGCAGGTGACTATTGATAATAAAAGTTGTAATTTAAACTTTGAAGAGTTAACACTTTCAGAAGAAGGTGAGGAGAAGTGGCATACCTTTATTGAGGACTTTTACAAGGATTATTTAAAAGGAATTAAGTTGAAGGAGGATACAATAGTAGCTAATTATTTTGAAGCAAGAATGAGAAATGAGCAAAGGAAGTTGTATAATGATTGGTTTATTGCTAATAAAGATGTACAAGATGCCAATATGCATATTGAAGCCAACTTTGGAAAGGTAAAAGCAAATGGTTGTTTACAAAGTGAAGTGGTAGAAGTTATTGAGCTAACCAATTTAGAAGAAGTAGAAGGCAGTAAAGAGAATAGAGTTTATCGCTTGGTACTTAAATGGGATATGGCAATCAATGTAGTAAGTGAAAGGTGGCAGATTATAAATCGAACGTTAAAAGAGAGCATTGTGGCATACAAAAGTGAAGAAGGTAAATGGATTCAATATTAAGAGAAGTGCAAAATGGTATTGAATGTTTTAGAAAAGTTGGTAAAATATATTGTATACCATTATACATAGCTCATATGAGCGAGGAGGAAAATGTGATCTACGAATCTGATAGTATAGACAAATCGTCATTAAGAGAAAGAGTATTTCAGACGATTAGACAGTCAATATTAAACGGTAAATATAAATCAGGAGATACATTAAGAGAATCTGCTATTGCAAATGAACTTAATGTGAGTCGTACACCTGTAAGAGAAGCGATTAGACAATTGCAATTAGAAGGATTAGTGCATTCCATTCCAAATAAAGAAACAGTAGTTTGTGGAATTACAGAAGAAGATGTACAGGACATTTTCATGGTAAGAGGAAAACTGGAAGGCATAGCTGGCAGATTGGCAGCAGAACGTATTACCGAGGAAGAATTAGAAAAGATGGAAGAGATATTAGAGCTTACTGAATTTTATGCAAGTAAGGGAGATATCACAAAACTTGAAAATCTAGACCATACTTTCCATGATGTGATTTATAATGCAACAAAGAGTAAGATTATCAAACAGGTATTATCTGATTTCCACATGTATATTCAACAAGCTAGGAAGAAATCTATGGCCACACCAGGGCGTGTAAGTTTACTCATTGAAGAACATCGTGGGATTTATGAAGCTATTAAAAATAGAGATGGCGACAAGGCAGAAGAGCTCATTAATGCGCATTTAAAAAAGGTTATAAATAATATCCACTTGTCATAAGACATGGATATTATTTATAACCTTTTATTGTTATAAAAGATTAAGTGCCAAAAGTACAGAAGAGACGACAAGAATAGTCACAATACATGAAAATAGGTAATTATGCGTATGAAGTGGAAATTAAATTGTGGAAAATGTAGAAAAAAGAAAAATTATTCCTGAAAGTGGAAGACGAATTAATGAAAAAGATAGATAAACATATAAGATAGAGTATTTATATGTAATAAATGCATAAATAGGGTAGATGATTTTGAAAATTATATAAAAAAGGTGAAAATAGATTGAAAAGTTAAGGCAAATTTACTTCTAAGGTGTTGTTATAATATATTTGTAACTTCCCCCAGATGTTACAGCAAATATTTAATTATTTGCTACCCCTAGAATAAAATACCTTCTCTCAAGGAGAAAGACTTGGCGTCTTTCTCTGTTTTTTTTGTGAATATCGACAAATTTCCATTGAACTACTAATGAAATTATAAAGTACAGACCGTATAATAGGTTCAACACATACCCCCTACACCTAATAAGTGGAAAGGGCATTAGGAGGTAGTTTAATGAAACAAAAGAAAAACATCAAAAAATATATATTGGTGGGCCTTTTATGCGGCCTCGTAGCATGTGGAAGCGTTTTGGTTGCAAGACATAAAGCTGTAAATAAAGTGAGCTACACCCAATTTTTAAGAGATATTCAAAATGAGCAAGTTGAAAAAGTAGAACTTAGTAATGCTTCCACATTGAAATTTAAATTGAAAAATAGTGATACTGTTTATACAACGGATAATCCTAGAAAAGAAACTCTGAAGGAAGCCTTGCTTTTAAATAATATAAATGTAGTAGAAAAAGCACAAAGTGATACATCCATGATTCAATATATCATTAGCATAAGTTTAATGATTGCCATGTTTATTGCAATTTTTAATATGGTGAAAAAACAAAACAATAGCCGTGGTAAAATGAGCATTGGTGATAAAAAAGTAGCACCTCATGCACTTAAACACGGTTTTGATGATATTGCTGGTAATGAAGAAGCCAAAGAGCAAGTGGCTGAGCTTATTGATTTTATGAAAGAACCAGAAAAGTACGCTAAAATGGGTGCACGTATGCCAAAAGGTTTCATCCTTTATGGGCCTCCAGGGACAGGTAAAACATTACTTGCTAAGGCTATTGCCAAAGAAGCAGGTGTAAGCTTCTTCTCTGTAAGTGGTTCAGACTTTATGCAAATGTATGTAGGTGTCGGTGCAAGCCGTGTGAGGGAGCTTTTTAAAACAGCACGTAAAGAAGGAAAAGCGGTTATTTTCATTGATGAGATTGATGCCATCGGTAAAAAACGTAGCAGTGGCAGCATGCAAGGCAATGATGAAAAGGATCAAACATTAAATGCACTTTTAACAGAGATGTCAGGATTCAAAGATGATGAGGGAATCGTAGTCATTGCAGCGACAAATAGATTAGATACTTTAGATGATGCCCTTCTTCGTCCAGGACGTTTTGATAGACATATTGAGGTAGGATACCCTGATTTTAAAGCGAGAGAACAAATTATCAAGCTACACCTTAAAAACAAACCTCTTTCAGATGATGTAGAAGTAGCAAATATTGCGAAACAAACAGTATATTTCACAGGGGCAATGCTCGAGAATCTTTTAAATGAAGCAGCTATTTATGCTGTTTCAACTGGTAAGCCATGCATTGACCAAAAAGCTATTGATACTGCTTTTTATACAGTGGTAGCTGGGAAAGAAAAGAAAGACCGCAGTGGTATTAGTGAAATGGATCAGCGTATTACAGCTTATCATGAAGCAGGACATGCGTTAGTAACTAAACTGATTGCACCTGAAAATAGTGTGACTAAGGTAACTATTATTCCAAGTACAAAAGGCTTTGGCGGATTTAGTATGAATATCCCTAAAGACAAAATGTATATGAATAAAACAGAGCTTTTAAATAGTATTAAAATCAGCTTAGCAGGACGTGCAGCTGAAGAGATTATTTTTGGTAAAAATCTGATTACAACAGGGGCAAGTAACGATATTGAAAAAGCAAGTGAGTCTATGCGAAATATCTTATTGAGATATGGGATGGATACATCTTATGGCCTTGTAAACTTAAATGTTTTAACAGGGAAACAAACAGTAGAAGATGAAGCCTTCATTACACGCAGTGTGAAGTATATGGGAGACCTTTATGAAGAAACAAAGGCTTTAATCATTGCACATCAAGACAAACTTGAAGCCCTTGCAGAAAGCTTAATTGAAAAAGAAACATTAAATGAACAAGAAATAGCTAGCTTCTTTTAGAAGCTAGCTATTTTGCTTTTTTCTGACTAACGTATCGATGTCATTTTTCCAGTAGAGCCTTACACGGTTAATTGTTTTAATCGGAGTGATCTTTCCCTTGCTTACTAGTTCATCTAGATATTGTCTAGAGCAATTCAGCATACCAGTTGCCTCTGCGGTTGTGATGATTTCATTACAAATAAATGTTACTAGGTCTTCTTTGTCTTCAAAAGTATACTTCATAAAATATCCCCCTCACAATTAAGCTAAAGTAAGTCTTTTTAGCAGTAAAAATCTTTACCACTATGTAGTAAAAGTTTCTTTACCGTTGTAAAGTAAATCTTATTTACTATTGTAAAGTAAATATATAAAATTATCAATAATAATTAATAATTGAAATTAAAAATATACAATATTAAAAAAACTTATGCACTTGTTAAAAATGATATTTATAACAGTAAAAGTTAAAAGAGAAAACAAAACTTTTCACTTTCTTCACATAAGTGTTTTATAATATGAAAAACATAAACAACAAGGCCGTATGAAAGGGATGAGAAAGATGAACGTATTAGTAATTGAAGATGAAGAAAGAGTAGCAGACATCATGACAAAATATCTAGAAAAGGAAGGCTATAAAGTCTACACTTGTTATACGGGTAGAAGCGGTCTAGATGTATTTTTTGAAAATAAAATAGATGTGGTATTATTAGACCTTATGCTCCAGATATTCAAGGGGAAGAAATATGTAAAGAGATGCGCAAAGTATCTAATGTGCATATTTTCATGATTACAGCTAGAGGAACTTTAGATAGTAAAATTGAAGGCTTTGAAGTAGGTGCTGATGAATATTTAGTAAAACCAGTAAGCCCTAGAGAAGTTGTGGCAAGGGTTAAAGCTTTAGAAATTCGTAAACAACGTGAAGATAACAAAGATGTTTTAATCTTTGATAAAGGTCACTTTAAAATTTATTTACAAGAGCGTAGCGTGCAAATCAACAATGAAGAAGTGATGCTCACACCAAATGAGTTTGATTTACTCTATGAATTAGCTTCTTCACCAGGCCGTGTATTTACAAGAGATCAGCTTATTGAAGCTGTTATGGGAATCGACTTTGATGGCTTTGATCGTACCATTGATGTGCATATCAAAAACCTTAGAAAGAAAATTGAAGTAGATACCAAGAACCCACGTTATATTAAGACAGTGACGGGTATTGGTTACAAATTTGAAGGCGAACAAGCATGATTTCCATTAGGAAGCAGCTTTTTGCAATTTTCCTAAGCATTGGATGTATTATGGTACTAAGTACATCCCTCATTGTAAATGTTACCATTCAGCGTAGCTTTCAGTTATATATTGAAAATAATATTAACTATGCCAGTGATATGCTTGTAGATGTGCTAGAAAGGCTATATGAAGAAGATCAGTGGCAGCAAAATTTAGGTGAACAGCTTATTTTAGAAAATTACTTAGGTATGGGGAATTTCTCTATTGCCGTTTTAACGCCAGATAAAAGATTCATTTGGGGAACAACTCAAAAGGAACTGGCTGAGGAAATCAAAAGAGAAGGCAATGGGAATAAACATCTAGGTGTGAGAACAGGTCTGTATTCCTTTGAAGATAAGCCGCTACATGATCGATATGGAAGTATAGTAGGCTATGCCCGTATTGGATATTATCCAACAGCCACACTGAATATGAATGATATGCAATTTAAGAAAGATATTAATTTAAGTATCGTTTGGTGTTGTAGCATGATTTTAATGTGTTTTATTTTCGCAGGTGTTTATTTATCTAGATTATTTACTTATCATATTTATGGCATTAGTAAAACTTCTATTGCGTTAGCAGATGGTAAGCTTAATGCCAGATATCCGTTTAAAAGTAAAATCAAAGAGATTGAAACACTGAGACATAGTATGAATTATTTAGGTGAGAAATTAGAAAGACAAGATACAATTCGTAAGAAATTGATTTCTGACGTTTCTCATGAGATTCGTACACCACTTCATATTTTACAAAGTAATTTAGAAGCGATGATTGATGGGATTTACCCAATTGATGAAGAGCAAATGAATATGCTTTATAAAGAGGTTGTACGCTTTGGTAAGCTTTTAAATAACTTAGATTTACTAAAGAACATTGAAGAACAGGAAACTTCTATGGACTTTAAACTCATTAATTTAAATGAGAGTCTAGGAGAAGTGTTTGATGCTTTTAAAATCGTGGCGAAAGAAAAGAAAATCAATTATCATATGAAATCTAATGAGACAGAAACGGTCATGATTATGGCAGATAAAGATGGTATGAAACAGCTCTGGATGAATGTGCTTTCTAATGCCTTCAAATTTACCGCAGATAGAGGCGAAATCAAAGTAACAACTAGCCTATTAAATGGTAATAAGGACTGTCAGGTTGTTATTGAAGATACAGGGATAGGTATTGATTCAGAAGATTTGCCATATGTCTTTGAAAGAATGTATCGTGGGGATAAAAGTCGTGAAAAATATGAAGGTAGCGGTATAGGACTTACGATGGTTAAAAATATTGTAGAAGCTCATAGAGGAAAGGTTAAAATAGAAAGTGAGGCCAATAAATTCACGCATGTGATTATTATACTGCCAGTTAATATGATGATGTTAGAACCTAATAATATTAGTACAAAGATGAAAAACTATATGAAGTTAGGAAGTAAAAACTAAAAACATTTGATTCTATCTGATGCTTTATTTACAAATGGCCTAAGCTTTGATAAAATGAAGAAAATTTAGAATAAATAGATAAACGGATACGTTTAAAGGAGAAAGAACATGTTTGAGACAAAAGATCCTTACTTATTATTAAGTTTAGTGAATACAAAATTAAGAGATGAGTACGCCTCATTAGATGACCTTTGCAAAAGTAATGATGTGGATTCAGCATCTATTAAAGAACGTTTAGCAAAAGTAGGGTACACATATAGTAAAGACAATAATCAATTTATTAATGCATAAAAAGTTTATGTGTAATAAATCGAGAATAAGCAGACTAAGGACAAACAGTAGAGGGCTGAAGAGAGCAGCAAGTGAGAGGACGGAGAATAATGAGCTTTGAAGCAAATTTAAAAAAATACGCAAAATTAGTAGTAGAAGTTGGGGTGAATATCCAAAAAGATCAACTTTTATTGATTAGAACACCACTAGAAGGGGCATTCTTTGCAAGAGAGATGGTAAAATGTGCTTATGAAAGAGGCGCAAAACGTGTATTTGTAGAATATAGCGATGAAGAAGTGACTAAATTATTATATACACATGCTACAGAAGAGACATTAGCTGACTACCCAGAGTGGATGGCTGCTAAAATGAATACATTAGCTGAGCAAAATGCAGCATTTATTTCAATTAGTGCAGGTAATCCAGATTTACTCAAAGATATTCCAACAAGTAAGATTTCAGCTATGCAAAAGAGCACTGGTGTCGCTTTAGCGCCATTTAGAAGGCTTACAAGTAACTCAGATGTATGTTGGTGTATTGTTTCAATGCCTACACCAGCTTGGAGTCAAAAAGTATTCCCAGGTAAATCACCTGAGGAAGCTGAAAGTTTATTATGGGACCGTATTTTTGAGGCAACACGTATCACTGAAGCAGATCCAGTAGCAGCTTGGAATGCCCATACAGATTTATTAGCACATAAATGTGCGTATTTAAATGATAAGAAAATCAAAACATTACATTATACAGCACCAGGTACAGATTTAACTGTAGAACTTGTAAAAAATCATATTTGGCAAGGCGGTGGTGAAGATAGTACAAAAGGGACTTACTTCGTAGCCAATATGCCAACAGAAGAAGTCTTTACGATGCCATATAAATATGGGGTGAATGGGACAGTTTCATCTACTAAACCTTTTGTTGTAAGTGGTAATTTAGTCGATAAATTTACCCTCACATTTAAAGATGGTAAAATCGTAGGCTGCACAGCAGAGCAAGGGGAAGATGTCTTAAAAGAGCTTATTGCTAGGGATGAAGGCTCTCATTATTTAGGTGAAGTAGCTATAGTACCTCATAGCTCACCAGTATCTAGAACGAACACAATTTTCTTCAATACATTATTTGATGAAAATGCCTCTTGTCACTTTGCTATTGGAAGTGCCTATACAACAAATATTGTAGGCGGCGGTGACATGAGTCAGGAGGAACTTGAAAAAGCTGGTGCAAATACTTCCAGTACACATAATGACTTTATGGTAGGTAGTGATAAGTTAACAATCGAAGCGACAACTGAGTCAGGCGAAAGATTTACTGTTTTAAAAGACGGTGAATGGGCATTTGAATAGAAAGAGAGCATAGGATAAGTAGTGTACAATAGATTATTTAAGAAAAATGGAGGTTTTGGGATGGGATTTTTTAAAAAGCAATTTTTAGATGCAATTCAATGGTTAGATGAAAGTAGCAATACACTTGTATATATGTTTCCAATGGAAGATCAAGAAATTCAAAGTGGCGCACAGCTCACTGTAAGACCTGGGCAAGTGGCAATCTTTGTAGACCAAGGACAAATCGCAGATGTTTTTGGCCCTGGTATGTATGAACTGACTACAGCCAACTTACCACTCCTTGCAGATCTTAAACATTGGAGTTTTGGTTTCAAATCACCATTTAAATCAGACGTATATTTTTTGAACATGAAAGAATTCCTCGATAATAAATGGGGAACAAATAATCCTATTTGGATTCCAGATTCTCAGTATGGGCAAGTACAAGTCAGAGCACATGGTACTTATGCCTTCAAAATTGAAAATCCAGTTGTGTTCTTTACACAAGTTGCTGGAACGAAATCACGTTATACTTTAGAAAATATTCGTGAACAATTAAGAAGCTTTATTATTAATAAATTTGCAGATATCATTGGTAGCTTAAATGTCACAGTTGTTCAGCTTGCTTCTAACTATATTGAAATAGGGGAAGCCCTTCAAGATGCTGTAGCTGAATCATTTAAAGCTTTAGGTCTTACACTGACTCATTTTACAATCAGTAATATTGGCCTTCCAGAAGAAATCGAGAAGACCCTTAAAGATGTCACAAGCATGAATATGCTTGGCAGCATTCAAAATGAGAAACTTAGTAAGATTCAAATTCTTAAACAGCTTGATATTATGGAACAAGCAACTAAGAATCCAGGTATGAATAGCATGACACAAAGTGGCATGGGACTTGGTATGGGCATGCAAATGGCCAAGAGCTTTGCAGACAATATGAATCAAATGAACAATGTAGGCGCTCAAAATGGGACACCACAACAACAAGCTCAAGCTACGCCTCAAGGCGCCATGATAACTTGTAAGGCATGTGGGCACAGCATTCCACAAGGCTCTAAATTCTGCCCAGAATGCGGCGCAAAAGTGGAAGCACCTACAGGTAAGAAATTCTGCTCACAATGCGGCAATGAAGTAGCATCAGGGGCTAAATTCTGTCCACAATGTGGCAACAAAGTAAGCTAAATAAGTATTTAAAATAACGCCAGCTAGGAACTAGCAGGCGTTATTTTTTTGTTTAAGTAAGTGTAAAATTATAACTTAATATTATAATTAATTAAAGTATAAAAACTATAGAAAAGTAGCAATAATAATGAAAATATGGTAAACTAAACCAGTTATAGGATTTAAGGTGTGCTGAGAGAGAAAAGGGTATATCTTAAAAAAGTGACATAAGGAGGAACATAAATGAAAGAAGAATTATTACAGTACATAGCAAAGCTTAATGAGACTGGCCAGTATGATAAGGTAATTGAAGTTTGCACAGAAGTTTTAAAACAAGAGGAGGATTGTTTTGAAGCTTATTATAGAAGAGGGTTTGCATATCTTGAAATGTGCCAATATGATGAGGCTATAGCGGATTATACAGCGGCTATTAAGATTAATCCACAGCCAGCTTTATATAATGATAGGGGTTATTTATATTATATGAAGCATGAAGATGAGGCGGGGATTGCGGATCATACTAATGTAATCGCATTACAGCCTAATTACAGAGGCGCCTATTTTTACCGTGGCAATTTATATGCCCGTCAGGGGGAAGTAGATTTAGCCATAGCGGATTATACAAAGGTTATTGAAATGGAGCCAGATTTTGTAGAAGCTTATGTTAAAAGAGGCGATTTATATGCTGAGCAAGGAAAAGATGAACTAGCAGCAGCAGATTACAATCAGGTAAAAATGTTAGAAGCTATAGGCAAAGAGGCTTAGTCATAGTACAATAAGGATAAAATAATTAAGTCGTAAAAGTGACTTTGGACTAAGGAGAAAATCATGAAAATTTGTATACTCGATGCAAAAACATTAGGTAGTGATATTGATATTAGCAAGCTTTATGAATTAGGTGAGCTTACTGTTTATGAGACAACTAAGCCTGAAGAAGTGGCAAATCGCATTAAAGATGCAGAAATCATTCTCACAAACAAAGTTGTATTAAATGAAAGCAATTTAAAAGATGCAGCCAATGTGAAAATGATTGGTTTATTAGCCACAGGCTTTAATAATGTGGATATTGTTTATGCTAAGGGAAGAGGCATTCCAGTATGTAATGTAGCTGGTTACTCAACTAAGAGTGTGGCACAACATACATTTTCAATGCTCTTTTACCTTGTAAGTCATATGGCACAATATGACCGCTATGTAAAATCAAAAGATTATGCAGCAAGTGAAATCTTTACAAACCTAGAATGGCCTTTCTGGGAACTAAATGGTAAAACATTTGGAATCATTGGTTTAGGGGCTATTGGTAGAGAAGTGGCGAAGATTGCTAAGCTTTTGGGACAAAAGTTGTGTATTACTCAACATCAGGTAAAAACAATAATCCAGACTACACACAAGTTGATTTTGAAACATTATTAACAACAAGTGATGTGGTCGCTATTCATGCACCATTTAATGAAAGAACAAATGAACTCATTAATTATGGTGCTTTAAAAATGATGAAAGAAACAGCTATTTTAATTAATGTAGGCCGTGGTAAAATTGTAGTAGAAGCAGATTTAGCAAGAGCTTTAAATGAAGGACAGATTGCAGGGGCAGCTTTAGATGTATTAGAAAAAGAGCCGATCGATGCTGCAAATCCTCTTTATAGCGTAGAAGATCCATCGAAATTACTCATTACACCACATATTGCATGGGCAAGTGTGGAAGCTAGAAAAAAACTTGTAGAAGAAGTAGCTGAAAATATTACAAGCTATATGGCAGGTGCGCCAAGAAATCAAGTAAATTAAATAACTGGGTTAGATAAATCTAGTGGTTATTATATATAAAAAGAAGGTTCCTTTTGGGAGCTTTCTTGCTATATATAGTAACCATTTATTGATTATATAGAATTAAAAGGCTAAGTAGTATTATGGCTAAGCTTTCAACGCTTAGACCGATACAATTGATGATAGTGAGATATTTTTTCTTAAAAAGCTTTTTAAGGCATAAGAAGAGAAGTATGCCACAAATCCTGCCTAATGTATTTCCAATAATATTTGTTATATCACTTGCGCCGATTGCAAATATAAACTGCAATGTTTCCAATAATAAACTAAGGCATAAACTTGGCATTGCTTTATTTAAAAAGGACCAATGGGGCTTGAAGATACTCACATATATGCCTAATGGGACAAATACTAAAATATTATAAAGTATTTCTGTGATATCCAGATGACTATTGGTAATCACTGACTCAGTAAATGGGATAAAATTAATATTTCTAATGTGATCTAATTGATTAAGCTGGTATTGAATTTAAATAGAATGAGCCATATTAAAAGTATGGTATATATGCCTAAGATTACATAGGACATAAATTTTTGCCTTTTTGAATTGAACATTTTATAATCTCCCCTTATAATTTCTAGTTTATAGATATAAACGAACTATAATATATTAGTAATATAGCATATTTCTAATATAAATTAAATGAATGGATAATTCTTGTAATTTATTCTGTATTATGGAAGATTTTATAAGAAAGTGCTATGATAGAGAAAGGTTTAAGATTATATAGATTGGCTTAAAATTAGCAGCATATAGAGATGGCAAGTTATATAAAATAATCAGTACATAATAGGAGAATGATATGAAAGCAAAATATTTATGGCGTATCTTGCTTGTAAGTGTCTTATTTGCAGGATGCGGTAAAACGAGTACGCCGCCAGGTGAAGTGGTTGTGGAAAAAGTTGAGGTAGGCGATGTGGTACAAAATATTAGCATGAACATTAGCAAAGTGCCAGAGACATTAGATCCTCAGTTTAATACAGAAGGTGAAGGAACTTTTATCATGCACCATATTTATGAAGGCTTAGTACGTCAAATGGATGATAAAATCGTCAATGGTGTGGCCAATGGGTATACGGTTTCAGAAGATGGCTTAACTTATACTTTTACATTACGTGATGCAGGCTGGTCAGATGGGGTAGAACTTACAGCTAATGATTTCGTGTATGCTTGGCGAAGAGGGGCTGATCCTATATTAGGAGGCAGTCATTTAGCAGATTATGAAAAAGCAGGCATTAAAAATGCGGGAGCCATTGCAAGAGGCGAAATGTCTACAGCGAGTTTAGGTGTATTAGCTTTAGATAATCATACATTAGAGGTGACATTAGAAACACCTAATGAAGCTTTCTTGGATTATTTAATATTAGAAAGTTTTATGCCACTTCGTGAAGATATACTTTCTGGGACTAATGAATGGACTAAGGCAAATGCGGTTTATAATGGTCCTTTTAAAATAGAAAGTATGACAACTGAAGGCGTAACACTTGTAAAAAATGAGATTTACCCACAGTCAGAAGGCGTGAATTTACAAAGGATAGACCTTAAAGTCGTGGGTGATGGAGAAAAAGCTAAGACAGCTTATTTGAAAAATGAATTAGATGTATTAGCCTCAAACTTAGAGATGATTGATACAAGCAATATCGTATTAACACCACCAGTAGTTGAAACAACAGAAAATGCAGAGGTGGATGCATTAAAAGAAGATGAGAAAGAAGCTACAAAAGGGGCAGAAGAAGTAGCTACAACGACTCAAGATGCAGAAAAACAAGAGGTTTCAGTCGAAGAGACAAACTTAGAAGAAACTATAGCAGATGAAGCCATAGAAGAAAAGACACTGGGCAATATTTTAGTCCATAGCTGGTTAAGTGGCTGGCATATGAATTTACAAAATGAAATTTGGTTAGGCAATGCTTATGTAGAAGCACATGAATTAGAGATGCAGACAACTGAAACAAAATAAAAAATACGAGAGCGACGCTCATGCGACGCTCTCTTTTTAATTACTGCTTATTTTGACCCTTTGTAGCTTTCAAACACTTTTTGAACAATTGTTCCGCCGATTTTACCAGCTTCACGAGCTGTAATATCTCCGTTGTATCCTTGTTTTAAAGGTACTCCGACTTCTTTTGCAACTTCATATTTCATTGTTTCAAAAGCTTGTTTGTTTGACATGTTAATTGCCCCCTGTAGGTCTATTTTAGTAACCACCATAATTAAAAGGTTTAATTTTGGGCGATTACTATGTTATTAATATGTGTAAATTCAATTTTATTATTCTGGTAGTTTTATCCTTATTTTTAAGAATAACAAACCATTATAAATTTATGATTTCAATTGAAGAATCAAGAATTTATAAAAGATGTTCTTTTTATTGATGAAATTTTCTAACAAGTGTTTTATACTAATTAAAATATAATATATCCAAAATACTGTAGTTTTATAAGAGGCAATTGCTAAACTAATTAACAGAAAGGAAGAAAAAGATGAAGGAACAACTTAGAGTTTGCACTGTGCAAATGGCCAGTAAAGCGGGAGATGTGGGGACTAACCTACAAAAAGCAAAAGAACTTATTAAGGTAGCCAAAAATCAAGGTGCAGAGCTGGTTTTATTACCAGAGCTTTTTGACGTGGGATATGATTTAGATGTTGTGAAGGCGTTAGATTATGATACAAATGAGACTTTAGAAGCATTAAAGGCAGTATGTAGAGAGTTAAATATTCACATCATTGCAGGCGTTTATGAAAATGGCAAAGAAGGCAAATTTAATACGGCTTATGTATTAGATGATACAGGAAATGAAATCGCTAAATATCGCAAAAATAAACTATTTTGTTTAAGCAAAGAAAAAGAAATTTTTACCCCAGGAGAAAGTTTATGCACAGTGGACATTAAAGGCATACGTTTTGGACTGATGATTTGTTATGATATTAGATTCCCAGAACTAGGCCGCCAGTATATTGATGCAGGCTGTGAAGCATTGGCCATCGTTTCAGCTTTTCCATTTCCAAGGTTAGAGCATTGGAAAACGTTGCTTAAGGCTCGTGCCATAGAAAATCAAGTTTATGTAATAGCAGCTAATCGTGTAGGCGAAAATGCCGGATTCTATTTTCACGGCAAAAGCTGTATCATTGATCCATGGGGTACCATGCTTCAAGAAGCTAATGAAACAGATGAAATTTTTGCAATTGCTACGATTACAAAGGCTCAGGTTCAAAAGGTGAGACAAACATTGCCAGCTTTAGAAGACCGCTAAGTGCAGAAAATCAAGGGATTAAGCTATAAAAAATCAAGGAAGAATTTATGCAGCGGGAAAATAAGAGTTTAATAAAGGAGGAAAAGAAAGTGTGGATACATTTCATGAATTATTTAGGCATTGCTATAATTTTGAATGGAATTGTGATGCTGATAGACCAGCAGCTTTTAAGGCGTTTGACCTTTAAAATAGCAAGAGGTCAGTATCCACCTAAGTTTATGATTGCGCAACCTAACCACATAGATATGCAGCAGAATGTTGAATGTGCAGGTTATTCATCTGCCTATTTATTAAGACATTTTGGGAAAGAAGCTAGTGGCCAAGAGATGTATAAGAACATGCCTAATAAAATGAAAGTAGGCATGGTGTACCTGAGGGAAGCATAAACTTTATACACAGGCAAGGCTTGGGTTTTAAGTACTATAGAAATAATATAGATACCCTAAAAGAGGAAGTAAGGGTGTGCCAGTCATTGTATTTATTTGTACGGTTCATATGTAGATGGGACGCACAAATCAAAATAGTGATTTTGATGCACTTATTATTACAGATAAAGTATGTGGCAGTCATGATGGCAATAAGGTGGCAGGTGTTTTGTTAGATGTATTTATTTATCATTCCTCTGAATTTACAGCGGCAATTGATTAAAAGATTTATTCAAGTTTATAGAGGAAATGTTGTCTATGATACGAAAGGCTATGGTAAAAAATTAAAGATAGGCGTTGAAAATTATATTCAAGGGCTGTCTAAGAAGTCTCTAGCAGAAAAGCAGCAAGCCATAGCTTGGTGTGAAAAGATGCTAGATAAATTCAAAGAAATGATGCAGAAGGCTATTATAGATGGCATTGGCTACTCATAGATAGTTTGGAGATTTAAGAGATGAATATTATGAGGGACCTAAGAAAGGACTTTTCAAAATGCAAACAGATAATCTCAAGGCGTATAAGCCTATGAGCAGCACTTAAAACTTTAGACTGTGAGGCATTAGCATTGAAGAAATGAATACATTTATTGCCGATTAATAAATGGTTAGTAATATTACAAACAATTGGAGGAGAAGAAAATGAAACTTATTCATATTTTAGGTGCCTCAGGTTCAGGGACTTCAACACTTGGAAGAGTGTTAGAAGAACGATACCAGTATAAACACTTAGATACAGATGACTATTATTGGCTGCTAACCAATCCACCATTTACACAGGCAAGAGAAGAAAAGGAGCGTATTGCTTTATTAAAGAGGGATATGGCAAAGTATAAAAAATGGGTTATCATAAGACTGGAAAAACAGAAGTGATTAATGAAAGATTAACATTGGTATGGTATGAGAAATAAAGTAACAGATTTATTTAACTTTCGATGAAAGAAAAGTGGGGATAAGTGCATAAACAAATTTTATCTAACATTCGAGCGAAGCGAGTGTTAAGGAAAATTTGGTTTATGCACTTATCCCCACGCCCTCTACCAAACCCAATAAAAAGGTCATCACACATTAGTGCAATGACCTGAAACGAAATTAAGCTTGTCCGATTGAACCGAATAATTCCATTTTTTCTTTAACTGTAGCTTTGATAGCTTCGAAACCTGGAGCTAATAATTTACGTGGGTCGAAACCTTTACCTTCTAAGTCTTTACCAGCTTCGATGTATTTACGTGTAGCTTCTGCGAATGCTAATTGGCATTCTGTGTTAACGTTGATTTTAGCAACTCCTAAAGAGATAGCTTTTTTGATCATTTCAGCAGGAATTCCTGTACCACCGTGAAGAACAAGTGGAGTTGTTCCTGTAGCTGCATTGATATCTTCAAGAGCATCGAAAGCTAAACCTTTCCAGTTTTCTGGGTATTTACCGTGGATGTTACCGATACCTGCTGCAAGCATTGTTACACCAAGTTCAGCAATTGTTTTACATTCGTTAGCATCTGCGATTTCACCAGCACCAACTACACCGTCTTCTTCTCCACCGATTGAACCAACTTCTGCTTCTAAAGAAAGTCCTTTTTCTGCTGTAAGTTTAACAAGTTCTGTTGTTTTAGCGATGTTTTCTTCGATTGGGTAGTGAGAACCATCGAACATTACTGATGAGAAACCAGCTTCGATACATTTTAATGCACCTTCGTATGAACCGTGATCTAAGTGTAATGCAACTGGAACAGTGATGTTTAATTCTTTGATTAAACCGTTTACCATACCAACGATTGTTGTATAACCACCCATGTATTTACCAGCACCTTCAGATACACCTAAGATAACTGGTGAGTTGTTTTCTTGAGCTGTTAAAAGGATAGCTTTTGTCCATTCTAAGTTGTTGATGTTGAATTGACCAACAGCGTATTTTCCTTCTCTAGCTTTGTTTAACATGTCTTTAGCTGAAACTAACATAAAATATGCCCTCCATTTTATATATGTTTAAACAAATAATATGTATTATTTGTTGTTCTACACATTATTATAACGTTATTTTGATAAAAAATAAACAGAAAATTATTAAATATATAATACCAAAATTCTAGAAAAACTATAATAAGTGAATAAATTTCAAAGTATTACTTTAATTTTAAAAAGTTAAAGATAAATAATGAAAAATTAAGAGAAAAACATAAAACTTTGAAACCTGTGTCTATCAATGGGGCTAGTGTTTTAAACTAAAAACAAATTAAAGAAAGTATGATAAAATTCATAAGAAGGATTAAAAATATATTTTACAAAACGGAATAAATGGGTAGAATGGAGAGGATGAAAGAAAAATAAAATTTTAGGAAGAGGAGAATTATGGCGGGAAATACATATGTAAATGAAGAAAAAAGTTTAAAACAAGCTGCTGGAAAGCAGTCAGGCAATCAAAATAGACTAAATATAAATAAATTATTAACAAAGTTTATAAAAAATCAGCCAGTATTAGCTATTGCTACTTTGGCCATGCTTTTGACCTGTACACTTGTACCAATCGATGCAGCGTATTTAGGTTATTTTAATATGCGAACATTAGCCACTTTATTTTGTACATTAGCAGTAGTGAATGCTTTTGCACATATTCATACCTTTGAAATCATTAGTAAAAATATTGTGCTTAAGCTTCATAATTTAAGAAATGCCATATTAGGGCTTGTATTTATTACATTCTTTGGTTCTATGTTATTAGCCAATGATATGGCCCTATTAACATTCTTACCATTAGGTTTCTATGTTTTAAATAGTACAGATAATAAAAAGGCTATGGCTTTTACATTTATTATGCAAAATATAGCAGCCAACTTAGGGGGCATGGTCACACCATTTGGAAATCCACAAAACCTTTATTTATATTCTTATTTTCAAATTGAGACATGGGAATTCGTAAAGATTATGCTCCCATCATTTTTAGGGGCTACAGTACTCATTATCATTTGTTGTTTATTTGTAAAGCCGACGCATCTAACACTTAAAAATGATGAGGACTATGTGTTTGATAAGAAAAACACGCTTATTTATGCCATCTTATTTGTAGCAAGTATTTTAATTGTTTTCCGTATTGTGCCTTATACATGGGGAACAGTAGTGATTACATTAGCACTATTTTTATTAGATAAGAAATCAATCAAAGAAGTAAACTATCCACTTTTAGCTACATTCTGTGTATTCTTTGTATTTAGTGGCAACATGGCAAGAATTCCAGCTGTAAGTGCATTCTTTGAATATTTATTACCTAAGAATACATTATTATTTGGGATTTTATCATGTCAATTTATTAGTAACGTCCCAAGTGCCGTATTACTTTCACATTTCACCACAGATTACGCCAGCTTATTACCAGCTGTAAACATTGGGGGATGTGGGACACTTATTGCTTCACTAGCAAGTTTAATTACATTTAGTGAGTTTAAGAAACATAATCCTGATCAGGTGAAAAGTTATGTGATCAAATTCTCTATAATTAACTTTAGCTTTGTGAGTGCATTATTTATTTTACAATCTCTTATCGGTTAATAAAAAACACCTTCTGCATAAATTAATCAGGGAATGTTTTTATTTAAGCATGCTTAAATGAGTTAAATTGATAAAGGTTTTTTCTTGTTCAGCAATGAGATTTGATAACTTGTCTAGTTTATAAGCAATGTCATTAAGTTAAGATGACAAAAAAGATCTCTATACTAATCAAATGGTATAGGGAGCTTTTTTGAAAAAATATTGACAAGCTAAAAAAAAATGTGTGGCCGCTCTCGCTATTGACTGAATATAAAGGTAGTGAGAGCGGCCCTTGTAATTAAAGGAAACTTAGTTACAAGGGGGATACATATGAAAACAAACCAAATTAAAAAGCTTTTATTAAATGAAATTCAAAAGATAAGTAATAATCTGCGAATAAGGTTTTAGCTGGAATCATTGGAATGGGAAGTGGAAGTCTTACAAATGAATTATTAGATCTATTTGGTGCATCTGCAGATACGCCAACTTCTTCTGCGTTTGTTCAGCAGAGAAAAAAGATAAAGCCTGAAGCGTTTAAGAACATATTTGATGGTTTTTCAAGCAAATTTATGGCTAACTTTAATGAAGATATGCCTATACTTGCTGTTGATGGGTCTGATGTACATATTTTAACTAATCCTGATGATCTAAATTCATCAATTCCTAAAGCTCTCGTTATTGCTGATAGAGGTTATGAATCTTTCAACAGTATGGCTCACATTCAAGAGAAAGGATGGTTCTTTCTTATTCGAGTTAAAGATGGGATTAATGGTATAAAAAATGGGCTGGATCTACCCAAAACAGACTGTTTTGATATGGATATTTCATTAAAACTTACAAGAAAGAAAACAAATGAAGTCAAAGACAAAAACCATTATCGAAGTATTTCTTCAACTCAACTGTTTGATTATTTACCACTTAAAAATAAGAAATCTGAACCTGCTAAATTCTATGAATTACGTTTTCGAATAGTGAGATTTCCTATTTCAGAAACTTCATATGAAACCATAGTTACAAATCTAAACAGCGAGGAATAGCCTCCTGATAAAGTGAAAAAACTGTATGCTTCTCGTTGGGGGATTGAAACATCTTTTAGAGATTTGAAATATACCAGAAATTATTACCTCGCACGTAGTCATTGAAAAAAAGCAGAGAAAACATACATATAAAGCTAATTTCTCAGTTGCAGTACATATGTGTAGATTATTCTATCATGGAAAAGCAACACCACCTGATTTAGAAGCCATAATTGCAAAAAATCTTATTCCTATAAGGTCTGATAGGCATAGGAAACGACACCTAACTATCAAGATTTTTTATAGCTTCCTTTATAGGGTAGCATAAATTTTTATAATTGAATAGAAATTTTGAGACAGATGCAAATCTGTCTATTTGTAGTGCCTAAAAATAGAAAAAGAAGTTGAAGAAATGAATCTTCAGCTTCTTTTTTCTAAAGAGTGCGTTTCTAACACAATGTTAACTTAATGACATTGGTTTCATAATATACCCCCCTATATATTTTTTTATTATAAATGATTTTAACTCTTTGGTAAAATACATAAAAATGATATAATATTAACACTAGTAATAAAAAGGAGTACGATTTATGAAATTAATGATAATTAATGTACCTTGGATGAAATATTATGTAGGTGAAGGCGATGAGGAAAAGGTAACACCAGTTTGTGGTTATAACTTCCAAAATGTGAATGGCTGCTACTATGGCTTAAAAGAAGTAGAACAGATTGCCCTTGAAAATTTTGAAGGTGTAAGTCCTGAAGATGAAAAAGTAGAAGGGGTAACAGTCATTTGGACTGCGAAAAACCGTGAAGATGAAAATAAAGTGATTGGCTGGTATAAAAATGCCACAGTTTACCGCACACCTCAAAGCTTCTTATCCCTTGATAGTGAACGTACTGTTTTTACATATAACTTCGTAGCCAAAGCGGAGGATAGTTTATTATTACCTATGGAACTGAGACTTTTAGATGTGAAAGAAACTGAAGGGGCTTTCATTGAAAATGATGAAAATGTCATGCGTGATTTAGGCATGTATATCCATAACTATGGCGGAGATCAAATGAATTATATTTTCCCTAAGAAAGACCTTGAAGGAAAGTCTGTATTAAACTTCCAGGAATATGAAATGTACTTTGCCAAAGCAGATGAATTCTTAGCAAAAGATTTATATGGTAAAGCCATCCGTTGCTTTAATAAAGCGATTTTTGTAGAACCTGAACTTGCTGTAGGGTATGAATGTAAAGGCAGCATTTTCTTAAGTCTTAAAATGTATGATGAAGCTATTAAAGCTTATGAAAAAGTTATTGAACTTGAAGAAGATAATGAACTTGCACATTATTGCTTAGGGCTTTTATATGGTTTAACAAAACAATATGAGAGAAGTCTTAAAGCATATGATTTCTACATTGGATGCAGACCACAGGATGTAAATGCTGTATCTGAAAGAGGGATTGTGCGTTTTCATTTAGGAGACAAAGAGGGTGCAAAAGCTGATTTTGATGCGGCTTTAAAAGCAGATGGCGCCAATGAAGTGTTTAAAAAATTAGTGGATTATATTGGTTAAAAGGTGTAATTTTTATAAGTTTTTTTGAATAATATGGTAGTAAAGAGAAGGGGGAGTGCTATGACACTACTTTTACAAATTGTTGTAATGATTTTCTTTATTACCATATTCTTTTTAGGGGTTATTGCCATTCATAAAAAGAATAAAAATCTGTGATCACAGAGCAGCAACGAAGGGAGCAGAAAAAACTCATTTATGAAGCACTTAAAGAGATTGTAAAAAGCGACAAGAAGACACTCATCGAAGAGTTAAGTGAAAAAATTGAACGCAGAGAAGAAGAATCCCTCCATGGGGAACAAGAATAAGATTGATTAAATACCAGTAGGGAAATGATATCCCTGCTGGTATTGTTCGTTTATGGAATGACTAAAGATAGTTACTTGTGTCATAATAAGAGGAGCAAGGTATGAGAAAGGAAACAAGAGGATGCAAAAGACAGGATGGATGATTACAAATAGTAGTTTAAAGACAGCACAGTTTAAAGAAATGTGTGAGATGTATGCAGCAGCAGCAGAGCAAGTAGGGCTTAAACTTATACAATTATATAATGATGAAATTATGATGGGATTAAATGAAGGGGAATTATTTCTCAAAGGCATTAAGGTAGAGGAAAGACCAGACTTTATTTTATTTTTGGACAAGGATATTAGACTGGCGAAACAATTAGAGGGATTAGGCTTTAGACTCTTTAATAATAGCGATGTTATTGCTGCTTGTGATGATAAATCATTAACTTTTCAAAGATTAGCAGGACATGGCATTAAAATGCCGAAGACGATTATTGCCCCATTTATCTTTTATGGGCAGTTAAGTAATGAGGTGTGTTATTTACAGCCATTAGAAGAGCAAATAGGCTATCCAATGATTGTGAAGGAAAGTTTCGGTTCTTTTGGGGAACAGGTCTATATGGTTAAAAATAGAGACGAGCTCATCAAAATTCGTGAAGAGGTGGGATCAAAACCACATATTTATCAAGAATATATCGCCAGTAGTAAAGGACGAGATGTGCGCCTTAATGTAGTAGGCGGCAAATTAGTGGCATGTATGGAACGATACTCAGAAACAGACTTCCGCGCCAATATTGCTCAAGGTGGCGGAGCCAGACCTTTTGACCCACCACAAGCTTTCATAGAAATGGCAACAAAGGTTTGCAAGATCCTCGCCATAGACTTCGCAGGGGTGGACTTACTATTTGGCGAAAATGGGGAGCCGATTTTATGTGAAGTGAATTCCAATGCACACATTAAAGGCATTAAGGCATGTACAGGCATTAATGTGGCGGTGCCGATTTTAGAACATATTAAGGCTTCATTATAAATACTTTAATAATGATAGATTTAGTAAAAACTTGAATTGATGATTTTAAATTCTAATAAGGAGGGAGCTGTATGAGTAATACAATAATATATAACGACAATATCAGCAAAATATCTATGGAAGCATTATATTGTGTGGGGGGATATGTGACCTATGAAGCTTTGATTGCGACGCATGGTTTTTCTGGGTAGTGCAGTTTTTGCATTGAAGAAAAAACTGTTCAAGAATATGTGAAACAGGTAGAGCATATGGTCACTTCATTAAGTGGTGAAATGATAGTAGCAGATTGTGAAAGTGATGCATTTTTGAAATGCTATTTTGAGGATGCCATGAATTTTTATGTATTAGGGCAGTTGGGCGGAAGCTATGGGGACAATATGCTAAAGTTTAAGCTAAAGGCCGATCAAACATTACTGTTAGGGATAAAAAGGAATTTATGGATTATTAATACAGATAAAATAAAAACAATCTTTGATAATTTAAGAAATTATTAAAGGTTGTTTTTATTTGTATAGGCAATAGGTATTAACTAGATGAGATGGTGCTAAAGGATATAAAGCATTTTTATATTCTTGAATATTTTACGAGTTATTCTATATATTAACCAGTTGTTATAATTTATTGAAAATTGAATCAAATACGTATAGTATTAAATTCGGTCAAGCGAATCAACGTTTGATATAAATTTTAGAAAGGAGAAATTACAATGTTAAAATTAAAAAACGTAATTGACAAAAATGTAAGAGCAAAAGATTGTGGTAGCTTCGATGCAAACTGTATCTTCTGCGATGGACAAAAATGGGATATTAATTTAAGCTAATATCTTTTGGAAGCGTAAATTTAATAAATACTTAGACTATGAAAATATCAATGTTAGTGCTTAGATTACTTAAAAAATAGTCATGAAACTAAGGAGAAATTATGGATACAATTGTTAATTTTACAGATTTTAAAGTGTTTGAAAATCTGGATCAAAAATATATATATTGTGTTAAGGATAACAAAATATGTGAAGTAGATGATAGAACTTTAGCTTTATTAAGCCAAAAGATAATGCTGATGCAGCATCTACAGGGCTATTAGGAATTAACCTTTTGGTTGTACAAGATTGTAATTTAAGATGTTCTTATTGTTATGCAGGTGATGGTAAATACCACAAATCTGGAATAATGGATATTGCAACTGCTAAGCAGTCAGTAGACTTTTTAATAGAAAACTCAAAGAGAGATAATTTAGGGATTTGCTTTTTTGGTGGAGAACCACTTTTAAACTTTAAGCTCATAAAAGAAGTTGTTGAATACTGTCATGAGAAAGAAAAAGAAATAGGTAAGAAATTTGCATTTAGTATGACATCAAATGGTACGCTTTTAAATGATGAAATCGAAGCATTTATTATCGAGAATCATATTAAATTACAAATTAGTATTGATGGAGATAAAGAAACACATGAATTAAACAGATATTATAGTGGTAAAGTTGGGTCACATGATACAGTGCTCAAAAAGACAAAAAATTTAAGGGAAAAAGGATTATTAGATGCTAGAGGTACAGTTACCACAAGTAAATTAGACCTTATACATACTTATGATTATTTGAGATCTATTGGCTTTGATAAAATAGCATTATCTCCTGCATTTAATTTATTAGAAGTTGAAGAATATGCTATATTAGCTGATGCATTTATAGAGTTTTATTTAGAGTTTGAGAAATGCATTAAGGAAAAAAGATATGCAGAAGTAAAGAAAAATACAATGTTTATGAAACAATTGAATGACATCCATAACTCTCAGGTGCGTACAAAGGCCTGTGGTGCAGGAAATAGTCTATATGCTATAGGTATAAATGGCGATATTTATCCTTGCCAAAGATTCGTAGGCAGTAGTGAAGCAGTTTTAGGCAATACATTTCATGGGGATAACATACAGGATGAGATTATAAAAAATGCGACTGTAGATAATTTTAAAGAGTGTAGCAAATGTTGGATACGAAATTTATGTGTAGGTGGATGTATTCATGATAATTTTTCTTTAAGCGGCGATATCAATTCACCTTATAGACCACAGTGTGAGCACAGAAAGAAAATTGTAACAGAAGCAATTAAAATATATTTAAGATTAAACGATGAAGAGCTACATGAATTATTTGAAAGCTAAAGGAAAAGCCCTGCATATTGACTACATAAAGCCGTTTATTTTTGAATTACTGAACTATTTTATATTTATTATAATTTTTACTGCATCTAATT